>FR902114.1 GCA_000437895.1 Clostridium sp. CAG:914
AAAATTATTTGTGCTTATAATTATAAAAATTAATGATGAATTATGCATCAAAGATGAAATAACAAAAAAAGAGATATAGTTGTAAAAATAAGTCATTTTAGTCTAAATGGAGTGTAGATATATTCCGTTGAGTTATCCTTAGTTTTTTGGTTCACAAGCTGCAATTAAAAGTAAGGGGTCAAAGTAACCTAATAAAAGACTAGAATATGAAGTGAACCCCATTTTGGACACAAAAATAAAAAACTAGTTATATAATAAAAAAGAAATCATTTGTTTTGATTTCTTTTTGTTTTTAATCTTTTTGTGTTATAATTTATATAGGATGTGATAGTATGATTGAATGTTTGAAATACTTATTTGATAATTTTGATAAACTTACAGATGAAGAAAATATTTATTTGTCTAGTATTATAGATCAGTTAATTAATAAACAAGTAGAATTAGATGAATTAGAAAAAAAATTATTAATTAAATATGCAATAAGAGAAAAATGCCAATATTATGGCTATCCAATTATAAATGTTGAATTTTTAGATGAGAAAAATGTTCCTGAAGATAAAAAAGGAACTGGTGGATGGTATGATCCAAAAAAAGAAACAATAATTATTACTCACAACACATTAAAAAATTTTTTTAGAGAAGACCTAGGTTATCCATTTTATTCTGAATTTAGTAATGAACTTGAAAGAATGATTTTTGCCTCATTACATGAATGTGAACATTATTTTCAACATTATGATTTTGTAAATAATCAATTTAATTTAAGAACATATTATTGGACAATATATAAAATATCTAAGATGAATAATCCAACTGAATATTCAGTTAATTATTCTTATAAGCAAATTGAAAATCATGCAAATATCCATGGTTGGCATGATACAGGTGTATTTTTAGCAAAACATCATTATAAAGGAAATACTGATATTATTCCTTTTTTTCAATCAACTGCAAGGCAAGAGTTATCACATCAAAAAGCAGAAAAAACCGATTTGATTGAATATTATAATGTTTTATGTTTGATTTGGAAATGTAAAGAAAGTCCATATTTAATTGAAAATTATCCAATATTAAAAGAGTTTTTTGTTAATGATGGAAATGAAAAAGGATCCTTAAAAAATTTGAATTTGTTAGTATCTCAATACAATCAACTAGAAAGGCATCATAAATCAACTGAAGAGAAGCAAATAATATATCATGAGTTTTTTAATTTCTTATTTAATAAAGATATAAATTTAATTAATAATAATTGTGGATTAATAGTTTTAGATTTAATAACATCAGATTTAATATCCTTACAAGGCATTTTTGATTATACAAATTCAAAGGAAAGTGAAAAAAGAAATGTTATTAGAAAAAAAGTAAATAGAATTATTAAATACTATGATGTTATAGAAAGGTTAAATCTTTTAAACGTACAAGATGCTTTTGGTAGCATCATTGATATAATTACTGATAGATTTAAAGAAATGTTGAAAGTGTATGAAACGTCGAAATCAATGTATAACAATTATGATGAGAAAATAGAAATAATAATTAATGAATTGCGTAACAGATTTAGTTATTTCGATGTTGAATTAAGAAATGAAGAAGGCAGAAAATCTGCAATTAATATTTAGATAAATATTAAATATTAAAAATATTAATAGTTTTATGACTTTCTAAGTTTTTACAAGTGTTTTTTGTAAATTTCTTTAAAAAGTTATAAATTAACTTAAAATTATGGCTTTATCCACGACTGA
>FR902115.1 GCA_000437895.1 Clostridium sp. CAG:914
TATTTTACTTTAAAATTTTTTATATAACAATTATAAGAATAATTTTTAGGATATGAAGTTTCAAATACTATTTTGCTAGTTAAAACATTCTCTTCTTCTCCAATGTAATTTTTAAAAATATAATTAATACTAACAGTTTTTAAAGTTACTGATGAATTTGCTTTATATCCTATTAAACAACCTATGCAAGAATAATTTATGCAATTTTCATCAATAAGGAATATATTCATCATAGGTAATTGTTGAAGAAAAGAACTTTTAAAAATAGTAAAATAATCTCCCAGAGATAAATTAAATTGGAATGACAAATTTTCTAAATCCAAAATACCATCAATTTCAAAATAGTCATTTTTATTTATACTTATTTTATTTATCTTAACTAATTCCATACTAATTTATTTATTCCTTCATAATTTATTTTAAATTTTTTTCATAACTTTGTTTTAATATATTTTTTACATATTCAATATCTGAATCCTGATTAACAATAATAAACCTATCATGAGTCCATTGATAACTTTCTGCAAGCTCTCCTACCATTTCTTGTGGATCATCATAATCACCAGTCATAAGAACATATTTTAAACTATTTTTTTGAAACCATAATTCAATAAAATTTTTACCATAATAATATGATAAATACACTGATGTAGTATTTTTCTTTATATCAGAGTTTAATGACATTATATAATTATCTAGTTCATTATAAATGTTCATTAATTCTGCACTAGAATTTTTGGAAATTTTCTTAAATTGATTTTCATCATAAATTACTTCTCTTAACGAATTATTTTCAACAACTTTATTTATAGGATCTGTAACATCAGTTTCTTCATCATTTTCTTTAATCATAAAATCTAAGCCTAGCATTTTGATTCTTTCAGCTTTATTAGGAATAATAAAATCATATTGTTTTTCCATAAAAGAAATCATTTTTAGTCCACGATTTAATATTTCATCTGGAGTCCATTCTAAACTCTTAGCGACTTCCATCTCCGAATGTGAACCATTAATATATCCTCTTGTTCTATCTAATCCTAATTTCTTATCATCAAAAGAATAATTTTGTAATTTAACATTAATGCTTAATGATAGTGGCAACAAATTACCAAGTGAACCATTTAAATATTTTCTTTCATTTTCAGTATAATTGCCAAATCTTGATACCCAGTATTCATTAGTATCTGTTTGAGGGTAAATGTGTTCAATAGAAACTTTGTCTTTTTCATCTTTTTTAAACAAGTTTTCTGGATATATTTTTTGATTAGCCTGATTATTCATTAAATATAATTCATATTCATATAGAAAATATGTTTTAGCAGGCCAAGAATAATATCCTTTATAATTTTTAAAGAATCTATTAATATTATTTAAAATACCATTCATATTAGCAACTTTATTATCACTCAAATAGTCAATTACATTAAGTTCATCATTTATCTGTGATAATGTTACTTCATTTATATAATACTTATGAGCTAGATTCCAAAAGAAGCTATTTTTATATGTTGATTGATAATTTACTAATCTAAAATGTAAGAATATAAACCTTTCTATTCTCTTTAAGCATTCTACTTTTTCAGATTCGGTAATATCTTTTTTTGATAATAAAACCGTTATTAAAGGTTTAAAATAAACAAATTGTAATCTATTTAGTTTTTGTAACATTGCTTTAACTTCGCTACTTGTTTCATATTCATCAGGATTTTGTACAATATACCAATATGGAATTAATGACTTTATACTATTAATATATTTACTTATACTACCTAAAGTTAGTTTTTCTTTTTTATTATCTATATTGTAATCTTCATCGCTTGTTTCCATTTCAGAAACATCCATATCATCAATATTATATTCTTCACTATTCTCTTCTTTTAACTTGGCAATATACTTATCAGAAATATTATTTTGATTAAAATAATCATTTAATAAGAATGATGAATAAGTAACTTTATTTGATCTCGTATAGCCAAAATATATAATCCAGTGATCTTGTAAGAAATCTTCATCACTTAATGGTTTTAATTTATTTCTACCTAAATAACCATAAACATCTTTCCAAGTATTATTAATATCTTTTCTTATTCTATTTTTAACATCATCGCTTTCATCAAATACTGTTGAAAGATATATTAACCTATTTTTTAAAAGTTCCAAGTTAGACAGTCTTTTGCCTCTATTATTCATTGTTTCAAAGGCTACAAAAACATTAAAGTCATTATCTATATAATACATATTAAATTTTAATTTTTGAGTAATTTTCTTAAATATATCTTCAATTGACTGAATACCATTTGTTTCATATTCTTCTTGAAGTTTTGTAGCAAAGAAACTTTTAGCATTTTCTAGATTCAATGTATAAAAAGTTTCACTTAAAAGCCCAGAGTTTGGTTCACCTAATATTTTATGTTTGAAAAATTCATAACTTGGATTATCTGCTTCATAACCAAACTTAAATGTCTTTATTATATCTGCAGAATCAGGCTTAGTTATAACTAAGAAATCTTCTTCTATTTTATTAAGTGGAATGCTATTAATAAATATCTGATTCATTTCTTTATTAGGATTAATTCTTTTATAGAATGAAACAATTTCATTTATTAGGATAACAAATGTAGTTAATCTTTGTTGTCCATCTACAACATGATAAGCATTGTAATTCCAATTATCTAAAAGCCATCTCTCATCGTTCCACTTTTCATCACTAGTATATTCTCTATCTAGTTTTTTCAAAGAAATCATACCTGTATAGTGTTCTCTATTTGGCAAAAGATTTAAAATATCACTCCAAAATTCTTCTAATTGCAATTTTTCCCATGAATATCCTCTTTGATAATCTGGAATTCTAAATATTGCTCTATTAAATAAATCTGTCAACGATAATAAGTCATTCATTTATATTTCACCTCTTCTTACATATTATCAATTAAAACATCAAGTTGTTTTCTATCTAAATTAAAATTATATATTATATATTGTAAACATAATAATTTTTGAGATAAGCATAAATCTGGTAAATCTATTCCTTTAACAAAATCATTATATTTTGAAATAATATTATTTTCCAATAATTCATTTTCTTCTAAATATTTTTTTATTTCACTAATACTTTTTTCTTTTAAGTCATTTTTTAAATCCAAATTTTTAATTTGCAAATAATATTTTAAATAAATATCTTTTTGTATTGGTAACTTATTATTCAAATATATATCTACATCATTCATTTTGCAAAAGCCCATTAAAAGATTCATTAAAGGCTTTACAACATCCTCATGTTTGTAGCCATGAACACCAGTACCAAGACTAGGAATTAATACTTTTTTATATTTTTTTTCTTTTATACTTAAAAGTAAATTATCATAACAATCCATAAGTGAATTAATAGGATCGGATTCTTCATAATATTTTGGTGCCAAAACATGTATTATATCCGATGGTAAATTAAATCCAGGTGTGATTCTAACTTCCCCATTGATCATATTTTCTTTATATTTATTTTGACAATACTCCATCAACTCAACTCCAGATGCTCTATACACTGCTCCACAAATTCCACTACCATTTTGCATATATTTATTTTGAGCATTTACTATTGCATTCATATCTAAAGAATTTGAAATATAATCACCACATGTTAAATGTAATTTTCCCATAATTCACCCCAGAATCTACCCATTTATAATTATATCATGTATACTTTAAGATGTAAATTAATGAAAGAAATTTTTGTTAGTTTATGATAAAAT
>FR902116.1 GCA_000437895.1 Clostridium sp. CAG:914
ATTTTGGGACATTTTCAAAAATTATTGACACCAATCACTTTTTAATAATTAATAAAATCATGAAAAATAACACACTATACCATTTGCAATATATTTAACCAATTTTTCTTGATATTCTTCACTTTGAAGCAAATATCTATCATCTGGATTAGATAAAAAACCTGTTTCAATCAACACACCAGGAACATTAATTTGCTTATACATATAATATTCATTATTTTTCTTTTCATCACGAACCAACTTAGAATGCTCTTTTAAAGCATTAGTTAAAGTCTTAGCAATAACCTCATTTTCCTTTACTCTATCATTGTAAAAAATCTGTATTCCCCTCCATTTATCACCAATAATAAAATTCTGATGTATAGAAAGATATATATCAGCTTTAGACTTATTAATCAAAATAGCCCTATTTGTTAAATCATTTTTCTTTCTACCTACCTTAGTAACAGATAAATCCTTATCACTATCCCTTGTTAAATAAACTATTGCCCCTCTAGAAATTAATTCCTTTTCAAGTTTTCTAACTAACTGTAAATTTATATCCTTTTCTAAAATGTCATTATATGAAGAACCTGCATCAACGCCACCATGACCAGCATCTAAAAATATAATTTTACCTAACAATTCATATCCATTTATCAAAGCATTAACTTTAGATAAAAAAGAAACAAAAACAAAAAAACACATAATCATTATTAATCCATACTTTTTCATAATAAATTATATGCCAAATTATAACATATATAAAAGAAAAAATGGTTTTATAACCATTTTTAAAACTAATTTAAAGCATCTTTTAGTTTAGTTCCAGCTTTAAAGTTAGGAACAACTCTAGCTGCAATTTTAACTTCTTCACCAGTTTGAGGATTACGTCCAGTACGAGCTTCTCTTTTCTTAGCAGAAAAAGTACCAAATCCAACTAATGTTACTTTTCCTTCTTCTTTTAATCCTTTTTCTACTCCTTCTAACATAGCATCAAGAGCTCTAGCTGCATCTGCTTTTGTTAAATCTGCTTTTTCAGCAATATAATCTACTAAACTTGCTTTTGTCATTATATTTATACCTCCATCCTTTACTAAGCACATACTATGCTTATGAATATAAATTAACACAAATATACAATAAAATCAAGCATTTTACATATTAATTACACAAAAAATAAAAAAGTGTATTTTAAAAAAAGAAGTGCACAATTGTTGTGCACTAAGATTTATAACATGATATAATATCTTTCAAGCAATTTATTTGTCATTAA
>FR902117.1 GCA_000437895.1 Clostridium sp. CAG:914
CATATGACCATTCTTATATCTTTTTGTAAATACCCACCAATTTATATCATTGCTATATTTTCATCCATCATAATTAGCAATGTTCTTTCTTTTCTTGTACTTATTTATTTTAAATTGTTTTCTAGATACTTGTTCTTTAAGTGAAAATACATCAATACCTTCTTCTTTAAAGACTCTCCCTTGTTAACATGATTATAAATTGTTTTCTCACGTTGTTGTATTTCACTACATGAGGATAATATTTGATAAACTGATTGTCTTTGTTTAAGAAGAGGTACCATAATTTCACCAACTTGTTTTTCTTGGCTGGAGTAATATTGCTACCTGTTCTAGAGTTGACAAATTCATTTAGGTATTCTTGATTAGCTTTAGTAGCATAATAAAAATATTTATCTAAATGACAATTAGTTATTTTAGGACACTTATTACACGCACTGGGAGAACTATCTTTTAATTTACAAGTTTTCTCTTCATATATTTCACGTTTTTTAAAACAACTTCCACATTCTTTTCCTAAATTTCTAGCAAGATCTACTTTATTATATCTGTTTTCTATTTCTGTTTGAATTATTTTTTTCATTAAGTGATAAGTGTTTGTTATCACAAGTTTGTTTCTTATTCATTTTAATCATCCTTTTATTAAGAAACACCCTTGGATAGCTATTATATAAAAAGGAATTTAGTATTGCAATATTTCGGTTGAATTTACTGTAAGACTAAATTTTAGTCGAATATAGGGGAAGTGAAATTTAACTTTTCACTTTACTAACTATGAATAGTAATTATTTTTGATTTAATTTGTATATAATACTTTATTATTTTTAATATTTTTAGTATAATTGTTTAAGAAAGAATGGTGGATATGAAAAAGAGAACTATTAGTGCATTAGTATTGCTTGTTATACTTATATCTAGTCTTATTGTGAGTAGTAAGGTTTTTGCATTTGCTATGGCAATATGTGCTGTTATTGGATTTAATGAATTTTTTAATATAAAAGGTGATGATAAATCGTTAATTATTATGAAAATATTTGGTATTATAAGTGTATTATTACTTGTGTTAAATAATGTATTATATAAAGTTGATTTATGTGTGTTAATACTATTTCCTTTGTTACTTTTGACTATACCTATAATATTTTATGATGATAGTAAAAAATATAATATTTTAGATAGTTTATATTTACTTGGTGGAGTTTATTTGATAGGATTTGCTTTTGGATATATTGCTTATTTGAGGGAAGTTAGTTTAGCAAGTTGTATATATATATTTATAATATCTTTTGTTACGGATACATATGCTTATATTGGTGGATCATTGGTAGGTAAATATACTTTTACTCCTATATCTCCTAAGAAAACAATTGAGGGTTCTTTAATTGGAATGTTGATGGGAGTAGTAATTGGTAGTGTTTACTGTCACAATGTTATTGGAAATGAATCAGTAATGTATGCAATTTTATTATCTTTTTCACTTGCTATAATTAGTGAAATAGGTGATTTATTATTTAGTAGTATTAAAAGATATTATGGAGTGAAGGACTTTTCAAATTTGATTCCAGGACATGGTGGAATACTTGATAGATTTGATAGTGTTATATATGTATCACTTTGTATGGCTTTAATTACTAGTTTATTTTAGGAGGATGAAATGACTTTAGTTTGGTTTATATTAATATTAAGTTTAATTGTAGGTATACATGAATTTGGACATTTTATATTTGCAAAATTATCAAATACTTACGTTTATGAATTTTCAATTGGTATGGGTAAAAAACTGTTTGGACATAAAAGAAAAGGTGGAGAAACAGAGTTTTGTGTGAGATTGGTTCCATTAGGAGGATTTGTTCAAATTGCTGGGGAAGATGTTGTAAGTGATGATTCTATTCCCGCTGATAGGCAAATGTGTAATAAAAGTTTTATTCAAAAATTTTTAATTTTAGTTGCAGGTGCAGGTTTTAATTTTTTACTTGCTTTTGTACTATTATTTATTAGTGGATTAATATATGGTAGTATATCCCAAACTCCTTATGTAGGAAATGTTTTAGAAGGATATCCGGCGTATGAGGCAGGCCTTAGAGAAGGAGACTTAATCACTAGGATAAATGGTGATAAAGTTAATAGTTGGGATATTGCAATGTTAAAGATGCAAACTAGTTATGGTGATACATTAAAATTTGATGTATTAAGAGGTGAGGAAAAATTAACTTTTGATATAACTCCTGTAAAAATAGAGGATGAAGATGGTAATGAAGCGTATAAATTTGGTATTAGTGCATCTTATAAAATAGAGAAGGGATTTGGCAATGCTATTGTTTATGCGTATAAAAAGACTGGTACTTTGTTTCAAACTATGTGGGAAACAATAAAATGTTTATTTACTGGAAAAGTTGGAGTAGATGATTTTTCTGGTCCAGTTGGAATATACAATTTGGTTGGTGTTCAAGCTAAACAGGGATTTGAAGCAATATTATATTTAGCGGCTTATTTGAGTGTAAATGTTGGTTTTATAAATTTATTACCATTACCAGCATTTGATGGTGGTAGAATATTTTTCTTGATAATAGAAAAAATTATTGGTAAAGAGATACCTAAAAATGTTGAAAATATAATACATTCTGTTGGATTTTTATTATTAATAGGTTTACTTATATTTATAACATTTAATGATATTATTAAGTTATTTTAAAAGAAGTGTTAGCTTCTTTTTTGGTATTCTTCAATTATGATGTTTGTGGCTTCTTCAGCACTTATGTTTGTGGTATCGACGATTAGATCAAATTGACTTAAATCATCAATATCAATATTATATGTTTTTAAATATCTTTCTCTTTCAACGTTTCTTCTTGTTATTAAGTCTTTTTTTTGTTCTTCTAATGTATTAAAATTTTCTGTATCTTTTCTATTTTGATCATTAAAAGCCCTTCTTGCAGCTTCTTCTATATCGACTTTAACAAAAACTTTAAAAGATTCTGGTACAACATAATATCCAAGTCTGGCATCAATAATTAAATTATCATGTGTTTTAGCATATTCTTTGGCGCTAAATTCTATTTTTTCATCAATATGTTCTTCAGGATGTTCTTCTACATATTTATTGAATGTTGTTACATCCATTCCCATTTGTTTTCCAAGGCTTCTAAAATAATCACCATTTCTGTATATTTCATAGCCAAGGCGTTCTTGTAGTAATTTTGATATAGTACCTTTACCGCTAGCCAAATTGCCTGTTAATGTAATAATATTTTTCATATAACCTCCATGTCTTTAGTTAATTATAGAATATTATTTGTTTTAAATCAACTTTGTATTAAAAATTTTGCTATTGTTATTTTAAAAGTTAGAATTATCTATCGTTTTATTATATTAGTTATGAGAAAAAAATGTAATAATTTAATAATTACTACATTATGATAAGTATTATTTTATAACGTTTGTATTTATGTAATTTGGATCAACTTTTATTTCTTCTTCCTCTTCAACGTTATCCCATTCTTCTTCGCCTTCTACTTCGGCGATTCTTACTTTTGCGTCTCCGATTATTTCTATTCCTAATGTTTTTTCTACTTCAAGGTTAATTGTTTTTCCTTCTTCTTTAGCACTTATACAAGTTGGTTGTTTTAGTACACGAATAATTATATCTTTGTTAGTATTATCTGATGCGGTTGTTAGTTTTACTTCTTCTAATTCTGTGTAATTAATAGTTTTGCTATTTACAATTGTTTTTGAGTCGTTATCATAAGAGTACCAGATATTTACATCAAAGTTTCCATCTATTCTAACTTTATTTCCTTCTTCTTTAGCTTGAAACTTGTGATTAATAATCCAACAACCTAATACTGTTGAAGGGTCTTTTTCTACCTCTACGGTGTATGTATTTTTATAATCTTTTTTACTTTTTCCTATTATTGCTTTTGTAACTATTTCTTTCATAGACATTATATCACTCCTCAGTTTATTTTATGAAATATATAAGAAAAAAGTACCATATTAATATAGTACTAAATAATTATTCACTTTCCATTTCAAATATAATATCTCTTAATTCAGTTGCTCTTTCAAAGTCTAATTTCTTTGCTGCATCATTCATTTCTTTTTTTAGTCTATCTATCATATCTTCTTTTTCTTTCTTTGATAGCTTATTCTTTTTGGTATCTTTTGTTTCTATTTTGTTTGATATTAGTTCTCTTATTTCTTTTATAATAGTTTTTGGAATAATATTATGTTCTTTATTATATTTTTCCTGAATTTCTCTTCTTCTTTTTGTTTCTGTAATTGCTTCTTGCATACTGTCACTTATGGTATCAGCGTACATTATTACTTTACCACTACTGTTTCTAGCACATCTACCTATTGTTTGTATAAGGGATCTAGTACTTCTTAGGAATCCTTGTTTGTCTGCATCCATAATAGCTATAAGACTTACTTCTGGTATATCCATACCTTCTCTTAATAAGTTTATACCAACGACAACATCATAAGTACCAAGTCTTAAATCACGTATTATTCTCATTCTTTCTAATGTTTTTATTTCGTTATGTAAGTAAGCTACTTTGATATCAATATTTTTAAGATAATTAGTTAATTCTTCAGCCATTTTAATAGTTAGGGTGGTAATTAATACTCTTTCATTTTTGTCTATTCTGTTGTGAATTTCATCTAGTAAGTTATCAATTTGATTTTTGGTAGGTCTTACTTCAACGATAGGGTCTAATAAACCTGTTGGTCTTATTATTTGATTTACAGTTTGATTGTTAACTAGATTAAGTTCATAGTCGCCTGGAGTTGCTGATACGTAAATTGTTTGATTTAATTTTTTTTCAAATTCTTCAAATTTTAATGGTCTATTATCTAGGGCACTTGGCAGTCTAAATCCATAATCCACAAGATTTTGTTTTCTTGCTCTATCTCCATTATACATTCCTCTTACTTGTGGAATGGTAACGTGAGATTCATCTACGATAAGGAGAAAGTCTTTTGGAAAGAAATCGATTAATGTTGTTGGTGTTTCTCCTTCTTCTCTTAATGATATGTGTCTTGAATAGTTTTCTATACCACGACAAAATCCAGTTTCTGATAGCATTTCCATGTCATATTTTGTTCTTTCTCTAATTCTTTGTTTTTCAATAAGTTTATTGTGTTCTTTGAAGTATAAGCATCTTTCATCTAATTCTTTTAGAATTCTTTCGATTGATATTTTTAATTTATCATCATTTGTTACAAAGTGTGATGCTGGAAAAATAGATATACTTTGTTTTTCGTTTATTATAGCTCCAGTTACGGTATCTATGGTACATATTCTTTCAATGACGTCTCCAAAAAACTCTATTAAAATGCCATGAGTATGTTCATTAGCAGGGATTATTTCTATAATATCTCCTTTTACTCTGAATGTTCCTCTCGATAAGTCATACATACTTCTTTCGTATAACATTTCTACTAGTTTTTTTAAAACATCATCTCTTTCTATAGTTTGTCCTTTTGTTAATGTTAACATTTTATTTTTATAATCTTCTACTTCTCCAATACCATATATACATGAAACAGATGCTATTACTATTACATCTTTTCTTGATAATAGTGATGCAGTTGCTTTATGTCTTAGTTCATCTATTTCGTCATTTATTTTGGCATCTTTTTCAATATATGAATCTGTTTGTGGTACGTATGCTTCTGGTTGATAATAATCATAATAACTAACAAAATATTCAACAGCATTATTAGGAAAAAATTCTTTAAATTCGCCATATAGTTGTCCTGCTAATGTTTTATTGTGAGCTAGTACTAGGGTTGGTTTGTTAACGCTAGCAATAACATTAGCCATTGTAAATGTTTTTCCAGATCCGGTAACACCCATTAATACTTGACTTTTTTGTCCTTTATTAATACCGTCTACTAATTCTTTTATAGCTTCTGGTTGATCTCCTGTTGGTTTATATTTTGATACTAGGTTAAACATATAATCACTTCTTTCTTTTTTTATTATGGCTATTATTGATAATATAATTTTTTTTATAATAATTTCATGTGGACTAATTATATCAAAAAGGATATTTATTTACAATATTTTGGATGTTATATATAGATATTTTTGTTAATTGGTAATTAAATCTGGTTGTGGATAATTTTATTCTGTGTTATATTTGATAATGGGTGATGTATGAATGATAGACTTGAGTAATTTAAATAAAGAACAATATAGAGCAGTAACACATATTAATGGTCCTATGTTAGTTTTAGCAGGGGCTGGTTCTGGTAAGACTAAAGTTTTAACAAATAGGATTGCTTATTTAATAGAAAATGGTGTTAGTGAAGATAATATATTGGCAATAACTTTTACAAATAAGGCTTCTAAGGAAATGAGAGAGAGAGAAGTTAAGATATTAGGTAAATTGGCTTATGATATACAGATATCAACATTTCATTCTTTTGGATTAAAACTACTTAAGGAGAATTATGGTGTACTTGGTTATAGTAAAAATTTTAATATATTAGATTCAGATGATTCTTTGACTGTAATAAAGAAAATAATTAAGGAGTTAAATTTAAATCCTAAGTTTTATAATGCTAGAGAAATAAAGAGTAAAATTAGTAGTGCTAAGAATGAATTGATAGATATAGATAGTTTTTCTAAGATGGAATATGATAATAATATTCTTTTAATATATAAGAAATATTTAAATAAATTAAAGGTAAATAATTCGGTTGATTTTGATGATTTATTGGTGTTACCTATTAAATTGTTTAGGGAACATAAAGATATTTTAGAATATTATCAAGATAAATATAAATATGTATTAATAGATGAGTATCAAGATACGAATGAAGCTCAGTATATGCTTAGTAAGTTGTTATGTCAAAAACATAAAAATATCTTTGTGGTTGGTGATAATGATCAGTCTATTTATGCTTTTAGGGGGGCTAATTATAAAAATATTTTAAATTTTGAAAAAGATTATAAGAATTGTGAAGTTATATTATTGGAAGAGAATTATAGGTCTACTAAGAATATATTGGATGCTGCTAATAGTGTTATTAAGCATAATAAAGATAGGAAAGATAAGAATTTAAAGAGTAATAATGGTATTGGTGAAAAGGTAAAATATGTTAAAGTAGAAACTGATAAAGATGAATGTAGTTATGTATCTAGTAAGATAAATGAATTACATAATAGTGGTGTTAGGTATGAAGATATAGCTATATTATATAGAACTAATGCTCAATCAAGAATTCTTGAGGAAGAAATGTTAAAAAATGGTATACCTTATAGAATTGTTGGTAGTTTTTACTTTTATAATAGAAAAGAAATTAAAGATTTGTTATGTTATCTTAGACTTATTAATAATCCTTTAGATGATGTTAGTTTATTGAGAGTAATAAATACTCCAAAAAGAGGAATTGGTGATAAGACTATTGATGCTTTAAGTGAGAAGGCTAATAATGAAAATATTAGTTTATTTGACGCTATAAGTGAAGGGAAGGAATTAAAGTTTAAGAATTTGATATTAGAGATGCAAGAATTGGCTCAAAATTTAACACTTACACAAATAGTAGATATGGTTCTTGATAAAAGTGGTATGAAAGAAGAGTTTGGAGATAAAACTTTAGATGGTGAAATAAGATTAGAAAACTTAGAAGAATTTAAGTCAATAACTAAAAACTATGAGGAAGAGTATGGTGTTTTGAACTTAGAAGATTTCTTGGCTGAAATATCTTTAGTTAGTGATGTTGAAGAATATAAAGATGAAGATAATAGAGTTAGTTTAATGACAATTCATTCTGTGAAAGGATTAGAATTTGATAATGTTTTTGTAACGGGTATGGAAGAAGAAATATTTCCTCATTATAATTCTATAAATGAAGGAACAAGGGATGCTATTGAAGAAGAGAGAAGACTATGTTATGTTGCTATTACGAGAGCTAAGAAAAATTTATGGTTATTAAATGCTAAGAAGAGAATGTTATTTGGAAATGTACAACATAATTTACCTAGTAGATTTATGGATGAAATAGATCCTGATTATCTTGAAGTTATAAATAATAGGGAAACTTTATTTAATAAAGTTACAAAAATTGTTAATAAAGAAGAAATGTATAAAAAGAGTGGTGATGATTATTCTGTTGGTGATCATGTAAAACATACGGAATTTGGAGAAGGAATTATAGTTAAAATTGATGGTATTATAGCAGTTATTGCTTTTGCTCATCCATATGGTATTAAAAAGATAATGAAGACACATAAGAATTTATCAAAAGTATAACATTATTTTATATTTGCATATAATAATGTAGGTGATGTATGGATTATCATATTTTGGTTAATAAGGAAAATGGTTTAAATAAGACATATGTTCCAAGTAGACTTGTTGATACTAAGAGTAAATATAAAGATAATATTTTGATAGATGAAATAGTTTTAATAAATTTTAACAATATGAGAGAAGATGCTTTAAAGAATGGTTTAGAAATAGATATAATGAGTGGATATAGGGATTATTTTTATCAAGAAAAACTATATAATAGGCTTTTAAAAGAAAAGGGGTATGCATATACATTTAGGAGTGTGGCTAAACCTGGTTTTTCTGAACATCAGACGGGACTTGCTGTTGATATATGTGTATATAAGGATGGTCTATGTTATATAGAACACGATATTACTTCTATTAAAGAGAGTGATTGGCTTATTAATAATCCACATAAATATGGGTTTATTTTGAGGTATCCTAAGGGAAAAGAAGATATTACGGGGTACAATTATGAACCATGGCATTATAGATACGTTGGTAGTTTAGCTACTTATTTATATGAAAATGATTTGACATTAGAAGAATATAAAAAGATTTACAATAAATAGATAAAGTGTTATTATATTTGTAGGTGATTGTTGTGAAGAAAGATAGTAAAATAAAATTAATTATTTTAGTAAGTATATGTGTAATTGCTTTAATAGTTTTAATAATACTTAATATAAAAGATCAAAAACAATATTTGATAGAAATAAAATATGATAAATTAATGGAGAAGATTAATAATAAGGAAGATTTTGTACTTCTATTAAGTCAAACAACTTGTGAACATTGTATGGATTTTAAACCTAAATTAAATAAGGTTTCAAAAAAATATAAGTTATATACATATTACATAGAAGTTAATTTATTAAATGATGAAGAAAGACAAGGACTTAAGAATATTATTAGTTATGATGGAACACCTACGACAGTATTTATATTTGATGGTACTGAAAAAACTGCTGCTAATAGATTAGATGGTAGTGTATCTGAGGAAAAAATAATTGCTAAATTAAAAAGCAATGGCTTTATTGAATAAAATATCACTAAAATTAGTGGTATTTTTGACATTTTTTCGTATTTATGTTATTCTAATACATGTTGGGGGAAAATTAAAATGAATATAGAAATAAAAGATAGTGAAAGAAATGTATATCTTAAACAATTTTATGATGGAATTTTATATGGACCATTAGAATCTAGTGTAGAAAAATCAAGACCATGGATAAAATATTATACTGTTGAAGAATTAGCTAATCCAATAGTATATAGAACTATGTATGAAGATTTAATTTATTATACACAAAATAACTTAGATTGCGAAAGTAGTACTTATTTAGGTAATCATGTGACTTACAAAGATTTTATAGAAAACATTAATGAAACAGCTTCAGCGTTTGAACAAAACAACGTTAAAAAAGGAGATGTTGTTGCATTATTATCAGTATCATTACCTGAAACACTTTGTACAATTTATGCTTTATCTAAAATTGGGGCAACTGTTCAAGTTATTGACCCAAGAGTAAATAAAAATTTAATTTCTCAATATTTACAGGATTCAAAAGCTAAAATAGCTGTTGTAGTAGATGCTTTTAACGATAAAGTGATATCTATATCAGATGAAACAAATTTAGAACAAATAATATCTATTTCACCTTTAAATTCAGCTAATAGTGAATCTAATAAAGTTAAATTAGGTAGAGTTATTAATGTTTATAAACCAATATTATCAAAATTAAAAATGTTAACAAAAAATACAAGATTTAGAACATGGAATGATTTTTTGAATGATAGTAATGGTAAATCAACTACTGTAACATATGATGAAGATGCTATTGCTGCTATCGAATATACAAGCGGTTCTACAGGAAGCCCAAAAGGTGTAATGTTAAGTAACAAATCATTTAATTCTCTTGTCTATTCACAAAAACAAGTATATATTTCAGTTCCTGGGGATAGATTTTTACTTATTATGCCACCTTTTATTGCTTATGGACTAGTGGTAGGTATTCATGTAATGCTATGTCAAAATCAAAATTTACAAGTAATTCCTAATTTTTCAATTCAAAAATGTCCAGATATGTTAATAGATTTGATTAAAAAGTATCAACCTAAAGTGATTATGGGAGTACCTAATTTTTTAACATATATTATGGAGACAAAAGAAGATATGTCGTGTATTAGAAAAATAATTGTTGGTGGAGATAGTCTTAATTCAGAACTACAGAAAAAGGCTATAACACAATTTGAAGATAAAGGATATAATATAGATATAATGGTTGGATGGGGAATGACTGAAATAGCATCTTGTGGGACTTTTACTAAGGAAAATGCACCTATAAAGTTGGGCAGTGCTGGAATTCCATTATCAAAGAATGTTATAAAAATATTACCATATAATGAAGATAATATCTATGATATAAATGCTAATGGCTTAGCTGTCAATCAGAAAGGTATGTTATTTTTCAGTTCACCTTCAAGAATGCAAGGCTACTATAAAAGACCTGAATTAACAGAGGAAACTATCTTAACCGATAACGAAGGAACAAAATGGATAAAAACAGGAGATTTAGCTTGGGTAGATAGCGATGGATATATATTTTTTGAAGGAAGGGCAAAAAGAATTGTAGTGCGACCTGACGGACATAATATTCCTGGAGAATACATTGAAACAATAGCTAATAGTTATGTTCAAGTAAAATCAGCTGTTGTTGTTGGAGTTAAAAGTACCAATTATCCGCATGGAAGTTATGCAGGATTATGTATTGAAAGAAATAATGATAGTAATATGACTGATGATGAGTTACTAACTATTATAGATAAAATGTGTTGTGAAAAATTACAACCAAGAGATAGAGTTAAATATTATATAATAACTAATATTCCATATACAGCAAATAACAAAGTCGATTATGATAAATTACAAATAGCAGTTAATCAATTAATACAAGAACTTGAAATTAATGAAGATAATAGAGAAAGTTTCTTTATATTAGAAGGACAAGTTTTAGATCAAAAGATAAAATCAACAAAAACGTTAAAACGCATATTTAAAACAAAAAGGTAATGACAAAAAGGTAATGACTTTTTTGTTTTTTTATGTTATATTGTGTTAAGATAAGAGGTGAAAATAATGTCAAACAATTTTTTTACAATTGCAAGTTTATTTTATAGTATTATGCTTGTTATTATTTATTTTAATAGAGATAAAGTTAATACATCAGAGACGAAAATATATTCATATATGATTATTTCAAACTTTCTTACTGTTGTTATTGCAATAATTTGTTATGGGACAATATCAATTAATGAAAAAATACCGGCAATAAATAATTTTGTTTCCAAGACTTTATTATTATTATATATTACTTGGTCAATATTATTTACTGTATATATTTATGTCATAACAAGAAAAGATGATAAATCTATAAAAAGTATTAAAAAAAATACAAAATATGTATATTTAATAATATCATATATAATTTTTGCTTTAATAATATATTATTTACCATTATATTATCATAATGAAAATAAAATTATTTATTCCTATGGTCCGTCAGCAAACTTTGTATATGTAATAACAGCCATACTTATGTTATATTGGATATTTCTTATTTTTAAAAATTATCAAATATTGAAATCAAAAAAATGTATACCAATAGTATTATTTATTGTTTTCTGTATTATTGCGGTTATTATTCAAAAATTGTATCCAGGTCTTTTATTGATTACATTTTTAGAAACTTTTATTACAGTGATAATGTATTTTACGATAGAAAATCCTGATGTTAAACTTTTAACAGAAGTATATAAATCAAAGGAAATATCAGATAGTGCTAATGATGAAAAAAATTTGTTTATATATAATATGACACAGGAAATTAGAGAAATTACAAAAAAAGTTAATGATGAAACAGATTATATTTTAAATAGTGATTCTATTACTGATAATAAGGAATCAGCTAGAAAAATAAAAGAATATACTAATAATTTTAAAATAGTAACTAATGATATATTGGATGTTAATATTACTAATGATATTAAGATATATAATAATAAATATAATATTAAAAATTTATTTAAAGAAATAATTAATATATATAGTAATAAAATTGAAAATAAGGGATTATCTTTCAATATTAATATAGAACATTCATTACCTGAATTTTTATATGGTGATAAAATAAATTTTAAAGAATTATTAAATAATGTTTTAAACTATGCTTTATCTGAAACTCTACATGGTTATATAGAATTAAATGTTAATACTATAATTAAAAATGATGTTTGTAGATTAATGATTTCTGTTGAAGACTCAAGTACTAATAATAATATTAATACAATTACAAAAGATAATAAAGAATTATATAAATCATATAAATTAGCTATATTATTAAATGGTACTATGTCTGTATTGTCAAATCCAAATAAAAATACGTTTAAAATAATACTTGATCAAAAAATATATGAAGAAGATAATATTGTTAATAAATACTCTAATGTATTTAATAATAAAAAAATATTAATTGTAGATAATGTTGATACGACATATAAAATAATAGAAAAATTATTAAAAGACACTAATATACAATTAGATTTATCATTAACTAGTAAAGATTGTTTAAATAAAATAAGAAGTAAGGAAAACTATGATTTAATATTTTTAGAAGAAAATATGAATATTATTTCTTCAACAGAGTTAATAAAAAAATTACATAATGAAAGAAATTTTAATACGCCAATTATATTATTAACAAAGAATAATGATGTTGAATATAATAATGAATATAAAAAAATAGGATATAATTATTATTTATTAAAGCCGATTAAAAAAGAAAATTTAAATGATATACTTGATGAATATATTAAATGGAATCTTCTAGGATAAAGTTTTAATTTTAGATAATAATTTCTATACTAGACTTTTATTTATAAATTTAGTAAAATTAGTTATGAAAGGATATAACAATAGTTATATAAAAGGTGTAGTATGTATGATGTAGTTATAGTTGGAGCTGGTCCTGCTGGTTTATTTGCAGCATATGAATTAGTTTCAAAAAATAAAAATTTAAAAATTGCAATATTAGATAGAGGAAAGTTTGCTGATAAAAGGGTATGTCCTATAACTGTAAATGGTGGTTCATGTATAAATTGTACACCATGTAATATATTATCTGGATATGGTGGAGCAGGTACTTTTTCTGATGGAAAGTTAAATTTTATACCTAAATTAGGTAAATCAGATTTATTTAAATATGTGTCTGAAACAGAAGCTTATAAGTTGATTGATGATTGTGAAGAGATATTTAATAAATTTGGTATGGATGCTAAGACATATCCTAAGAATATGGATGAAGCTTTAGAATTTAAGAAAGAAGTAGCAAAAGCTGGTGGTAGATTATTAATAATAAAAAATAAACATATTGGTTCTGATAAATTGCCACAGTGTATTATTGAATTTACTAAATTTTTAAGAGAACAAAATGTAGATACATTAGAAATGATAAATATAGAAGATATTTCTAGGGAAGAAGATGGAGCTTATAAGCTTATTTATCATAAAGGTGGTAAGGAAGAGAGTATTTTATCTAGATATGTGGTTGTAGCTCCTGGTAGAACTGGTGCTAAATGGGTACAAGAATATTCTGATAAGCATAAAATACCTTATGTATCACAAAGTATTGAAGTTGGTGTTAGGGTAGAGGTTAGAAAAGAAATTATGGAAGATATTTGCTCTAAGCTATATGAACCTACAATATTTATAAAGAGTGATACATATGGTGATGAGGTAAGAACATTTTGTACTAATCCTGGTGGTTTTGTTGCTAAGGAAAATTATGAAGGTTATATTTGTGTAAATGGATACTCAAACAAGGAAACGAAGTCTAATAATTCAAATTTTGCTTTTATAGCTAAAATAAATTTGACGGAGCCTGTGACTGATACTAGACTTTATGGGGAGTCTATTGCTAGAATTGCTAATGTTCTAGGTGATGGTAAGCCTATAATTCAAACATTAAAAGATTTAAAACAAGGAAGAAGAAGTGATTGGCATAGAATTAATAAAGGTTTTATAGAACCTACATTAAAGGATTGTGTTGCGGGTGATCTTGCTTTGGTTATGCCACATAGAATAATAACAGATATACTTGAGGGTTTGGAGACATTAAATAAAATTATTCCTGGTATTTCAAATGATGATACTTTGTTGTATGGTCCAGAAATAAAATTTTTCTCAAATGAAATTGAAACTGATAATAATATGAAACTTTTAAATGATAATATATATTTTGTTGGAGATGGTGCTGGTAAGGCTGGTAATATAGTGGCGGCGGCTGCTACAGGTCTTATTGCTGCTAGGGATATTTTAAATAAAATTAATTAATAAAAGATACCTTTTTAAGAAAATGTATCTTTTTTCTGTCAAAAATTTAGTTTTTTAATATTGTTGTATTTTCTTGATTTTTTTGTTATAATATTTTTAGAAAGGATGATAGAAATGATTAAGAAAATAAATCAATATATAAATTTATCAATAGTGTTGTCTATTTTGTTTATGATAGTGGGCTTATTACTTATTGTTTGGCCTAAAGCATCACTTGATACTTTTGCTTATGTTATTGGTTCTATTATGATAGTTTATGGTGTATATAATTTTATAGATAGTTTTACTATTAATCCTATTTTTTTCTTTTTTCAGATGAGTACAAGTATTCTATCATTTTTATTTGGTATTTGTATTTTTTTAAATCCTAGTATTTTTGAAAGCATTATTCCAATAACTTTAGGTATATTCTTTGTTATAAGTGGTATTTTTTCTTTAAGAATTTCATTTATAATTAAAGATATGGGTAGTAGTTTTGTGATGTCATTTATAAGTTCTATTTTGATGATTATATGTGGTATTATTCTTATAATTAATCCTGTAGGAACTATTATTGTACTTACAACACTTATTGGTATTCTTCTTATTGTATATTCTATATCTAATGTTGTAGATATGTGTATATTTAAGTCAAGAGTAAAAGAAATTGATAAATACTTTAATAATTTGATAAAATAACCATAGTGTTATTTTTTATTTTAAATAAAAAACTCAAGTTTTGACTGTTGACAAAAGTTATTCTCTATGGTATATTAGGTACTGTTATGGCGGATGTGGTGAAGTGGTTAACACGGTGGATTGTGGTTCCATTATTCGTGGGTTCGATTCCCACCATCCGTCCCAGATTGATTAATACTCACATGCTTAATATTTATGTGAGTTTTCTTTTGTTATTATTTTTTAATATATTTCATATAATTTATTGGTGATGAAATGGTTGTTAAGTATAATCAAAAAGAATTGGAATTATTGGCAAGACTGATGAGGGCTGAGGCTTTGGGTGAAGGTAATCTTGGTATGCTTATGGTTGGTAATGTTGGTATTAACAGGGTTATTGCTAATTGTTTGACTTTTAAAAATATTACTACTATATATGATATGATTTTTCAAAGTCCAGGTGGTTTTTCTGGTACAAAGAGTAATTTATTCTATGGAAATCCTACAGAAAAAGAAAAAAGCCTTGCTATGAGGGTTATTCGAGGAGAATATTATTACCCTGCTACCAATGCTTTATGGTTTTATGCTCCAAGTAGTGGAAGTTCTTGTTCTAGTTCTTGGTGGGATCAAGAATTTGCTGGTAGATATAAAAATCATTGTTTTTATAAACCTGATCCTGGTGTTTGTGAGGAATTACATTAAATATCTGTAATTTCTTTTTTTCTTTTTGGTGTGTGTTTTAAATAGTTTATAATAATACTATTTACTTCTTCTTTTCTTTTTCCTGTAAAACAATTATGATTAACTTTGGAAATGTTAACTAATTTGACAGATTTAGAACTGATATTATTGTATACTAACTCGGTACTATCTTTAGGAACAAGTAAGTCTTCTTTTCCATGAATAATTAAAGTTTGGCAATTTATTTTGTCAAATAGGTTACTATTTTCTTTTACTAGATTGGTAAATTCAATTATTGTGGGTATAGGGGTTTTTATTAATCTTTCAACGACTTCGTCGTGGGGTAGACTATTTAAAATCTGTGGTAGTTTTTGAATACTTTTCATAATGTCTAACTTATCATTATCAAAGCAGCAATATTTAAATGCTGGTGCTACTAATACTAGTTTTTTTACGTATTTTGGATATTTATATGCTAAGTATGTAGCTAATACTCCACCCATACTGTGACCTATTACATATATGTTTTTATATTTATTTTGAATGAGTATATCTATTTGTCTTTCACTTTCTTTTATCCAATCTTTTTGTTTTACGTTTTTGACAATAAGTTTTTCGTGACCGGGTAGGGTATATGTAAATACATCAAAATTTTTTACTAATTCTAATTCATTAATTAAATCTCCATAATCATAGTTTCCACCAACAAAACCATGTATCATAAGTATAGCTTTTCTTCTTATCATAATATCACCATATTAATTATATCATATTCTTTTTTTTATAAAAATTAAAATTGATGTTATTATACTTATTATTAATATTGGTAAAGTAATTATAGGCAAATATTTACTTGTGAAGTTGTTAAATATAATGTTGTTTTTAAATGAAATTATGGATAATATAAAGATAATTATACCAATAATATTAATTATATATTCTTTTTTTATTTTTATGTGATCGGTTATATTTTCTGATATATAGTATATTATGTATGATAATATTATAAAATATGCCATTGCCCATTGCATTGATAATATGTTTTCTGTTCTTTCTAATATACTAAGGATAGATACGCTTTTAAGGGCTATATATGTTGGATATTCATATAGTTTACATAAGTATATTCCTAGGGTTCCTAGGGTGGAAATTATCATTATGAGTGAAATTATTGTAGATATAATATAAAATAATATTACATATAATTTTGTTTTATTTTGATTTTTTATGTTGTTCTTTGGTATTATTAATAATAAATATAATGGTAATATGGAACAGGATGCTGAGTATAGACTACTTATAAGTGGATTTTTTATACCATTTTTTAATATTGGAAAGAAATTACTGGTGTCTATTTTTGTTAATAATGTTCCATATCCACTTATTAATAAAATAATATTTATAAAGAATATAATTATAGTAATTCTTGACATGTTTTCTATTCCTTTGTTTACGTTATATATTGTTGTAATTATAAGAAGTAAGGCTATTATGGAAATTGGTGTTCTGTATAAATATTGGGAAGATATGAAGTTGCTAATGTCGTATAGGAGTACTATACTAACTACAATGAAAATAATTATAATTAATATATTTATAAATGTACCTAGATATTTTCCGTATAATTTTTCAATTTTATTATTAATTTTTAAATCTTTTTCATAATTATGGATATAGGAAAATAAGATTATGGGGATAATTCCTAAGATAATAGTTAAAATTATAGAAATATATGCGTCTTCTTCGGCTATATTAAATGTTCTTTGGGTATTGATACCTATAAGTATACCTATTATACAAAAAGGGATAAAACAGGCAAATTCTAATGGCTTAATTTTTTTCATTTATACCCTCCACAGTATTACCTTCTGATATGATTTTGACGTTTGTTTTTATATCTATATCTAAATTTTTAAAATGTTCATAATAATTATCTTTTATTTCTTTGTAATATTTGTAATTTTTTTTATAATAGATATCTTTAAAACCGAATATATCACTATTATACTTTGTTATTATGTTAGTAAGAGAGGTATTTATTTGATTATATAGTTCTTTATTGGCTTTATTTTCCATTTCTTTTATTACTTTGTTATCTTTTATATTAATATTACAATCTACTTGATTTATATTTGCTTTTGAATTGATTTTTATGATGATTTTTTTGTTATCTAATTCGATGCTTGTTTTGTTACTTACTATGTCTAGAGCAATATATTTATCATTATTACATTGATATTGTAGGATATAATTATTTATTTTTCCACTGATAAAGTTATAAGCTACACTTTCTTCTTCTGTTAGGTAACCTATAAATTTATTTTGTTTAAATATTCCTAGAGTAGATAATTTGTATTTAGCAAAATTGGATGTTTTTTCGGTATTACTTATTTCGTTATCTTCATTTGTATTATCAATTATTTCTATGGAAGGTAATACTAGTTCTATGTTGGGATTTAAATAATTAGAGATTAATTCTTTAAATTCTACCAAAAGAGTTGTACTATAATATTTGCTATTGGTAATTAATGTTTCTTTTATAGAGTTGGCTGAGATACTTACTATTGGTGTTGTTAAAGAAATTAAATCATCGTTATTTTTTTCAATTATAATATAGAAGTCATTTCGTATATTTTGATCTCTTATGAGAAAGTCAAGAATTTTATCTAAATCATTGTATAGTACATTTTCTTTTAATAGTAATATTTGCATATGATATAGATATGGTAGTCTTGATGATACAGTTTCTAATTTATGTCCTGCATTCATTATTGTTTTATCTTTTCCTTCATATATAATGAATGGTGCCTCGTTTTTGCTGTTTCCTTCTTTTAAGTCTTGTGGATTCATTACTTGCATTCTTAATATAAATTCATCATTTTGTTTGTCTACTTCTAATGCTGATGTTATTGCAATGGTATTTAATTCTTTGTAACTATAGCAACCTGTTAAGGTAAAGAGTATAAAAATTAATAAAATATATTTTTTCATTTATTCCTCCGTTTTATTTTTTACTATATTGTTTGATAAGTAATTATTTCTTTTTTTTCTTTTCTTTATTGGATAAGATATAATGCTGTCTTTTAATTGACTTATGTTAATTGGTGCAAAAGGGGATAGATAAGGTAGAGTAAATGATTTTGTGCTAATTGTTGTTATTAGAAAATATAATCCTACAAGAACTAGTCCATATATTCCAAAGAAGCTAGCTCCTAACATAAAGATAAGTCTATACCATCTTAATGAGTTTATTAGTTCTGGTTCAGAAAAAGCTAATGATGATATGGATGTTATGGCTACGACAATAATCATAATTGGGGATACTATTCCGGCTGATACAGCAGCGTCTCCTAATATTAGAGCACCAACAATGGATAGAGAACTGTTAGCAAAATTAGGCATTTTTAAATCACTTTCTCTTAATATATCAAAAGAAAATATCATTAGTATTGCTTCTATAAAAGCAGAAAAGGGGACATTTTCTCTTTGCCCTGCTATACTCAGTAGGAGTGGAGTTGGTATTATTTCTTGATTGTAGGTGGTTATGGCTATATATAATGCTGGAGTTATTAACGATATAATAAAGCATATATATCGTATTATTCTTGAAAAACTAGTATTTATACTTCCTGAATATTCGTCTTCTTCTGAAAAAAAGAAATCATTAAGAGAAATTGGTAATATTAGTGCAAATGGGTCATTATCTACGAGTATAACGGCATTTCCGTTAAGTAAATATTTACATGCCATATAGGGTCTTTCTGTAGACATAATAATTGGAAATATACTTTTATTTTCTTTTTCTATTAAATTTTTTATTATTCCTGATGATAATATACCATCAATATTTATTTTGTTTAACCTATCATCTATCATATTAATTAATTCTTCTTTTACAATGGTATTTATATATATTAGTGATATATTTGTTTTGGTATATAGTCCGATATTATAATTTTTTATCCAAAGATTATTGTTTTTTATTCTTCTTTTTATTAATCCAATATTTATTTCTATGTTTTCTGTGAATGCATCAGAAGGACCTCTAATGACATTTTCTGTATTTGGTGATGTTATGCTTCTTGTTATGTCTTTTTTTGTTTCTAAGGCAATATAGTGTTTACCAATTAATAGTATGGTAAAACCACTATTTAAATAAAAATCTATTTCATTATAATTTCTTAATACTTTATATTTAAAATTATCTATATTATTAATTATTTTATGATATACGAAAAAAGGAGTTATGTTATCTAGACTTCTTATGATAAAATCACTAACTTTATCACTAGATACAAGGGTTTCATTATATATTATGAATATTTTTGTTAGTCCAATATATTTTTTTCTATATATAATATTTTCTAGATTGTTAGTGTCTTTTTTTAATAATTTAATAATCTTATCCATTATATTCACCTTTATTAGTATGAATGATTATTTTAAAAGTATGTAAAATACAGAGGAAAATATGTTTCTTTAATTGTTAAATAGATGATATTGTGTTAAACTTAGAATTGTGGTGGTATATGAAAAAAATAATAAATAATAAGGAAGAAAATGTTAAAAATAATATAGATAATAGAAAAAAGAAAAAAGATAAGAAAAAAAAGATAGGGATTTTTTCAAAGGAAAAAGAAAGTTATTCTTTTGATGAGGTTTTTTCAATTACTATTTTTTCTTTGTTACTTGGAGTTTTAGCGTGTTTTTCTGTTTTAACTATTTTAAATAAAGGTAAGAATTATTTTGTTTTATCGAAGGAACTTGCTAAATTTGTTGATGCATATGATGCTATTGTAAATAATTATTATAAGGAAGTTGATAAAGACAAGTTGGTTGAGTCTGCAATTAATGGTATGGTTAGTTCTATAGGGGATGAATATACAAGCTATAGTGATAAAGATGTTACAGATAATTTTAATGAGGCTGTTAATGGTAAATATATGGGTATTGGAGCTCTTATTATGAAGAGTGAAAATGATTTAGTAATATATAAGGTTTTTGAAGATAGTCCTTCGTATAGAGCAGGTCTTAAAGATGGAGATATTATTTTGAAGTTAGATGATAAAGATACTAAGGATATGTCTGTTAATGATATTGCTAGTATTGTTAAGAATGATGGAAATAAGGAAGTAAAATTATTAGTTAAAAGAGGAGAAGAAAATTTAGATATTACTATTGTTAAAGATATGGTTGAATTACCTGTTGTTTCTGGTAAGGTTATTAATCATAATGATAAGAAAATAGGGTATATTAGTTTATCGATATTTTCTTCTGTAGCTTCAGAACAATTTAATAAAGAACTTGTTAAATTAGAAAAGGAAGGAATTAGTGGTCTTGTAATTGATGTTAGAGGGAATTCTGGTGGATATTTGACTACTGTTACTGATATTGCAAGTTATTTTCTTAAGAAAGGAGATATTATTTATAAATTGGAAGTAAATGATAAAGTGACTGTTAGAAAAGATAAAACTAAGGAAAGTAGGGATTATCCTGTAGCTGTATTGATAGATAAAAATTCGGCTTCTGCTTCAGAAATATTGGCTTCTTCAATAAAAGAAAGTTATAATGGTTATGTTGTTGGTACTAATTCTTATGGTAAGGGTACTGTACAACAAACATTGGTACTAAGTGATGGTAGTATGATAAAGTATACGATTGAGAAATGGTTGACTCCACTTGGTAATTGGATTAATGAAGAAGGTGTTATTCCTACTAATTATGTTGAGTTATCTTCAGAATATTTAAATAATCCTGTTTTTGAAAATGATAATCAATTGAATAAGGCTTTAGAGTTAGTTAGTAAATAATATATGTAGTATAAAGGAGATGTTAATATGTGTGGATTTGTAGGATTTTGTGATGATAGTAAGAATAAAAAGAAAATTATTAGAGATATGGCTGATATTATAAAGCATCGTGGACCTGATTCTGATGGTTATTATGTTGATAATAATATAGCTCTTGGTTTTAGAAGATTATCAATTATTGATTTAGATAAGGGAAGTCAACCTATATTTAATGAAGATAAAGATAAAGTTATATTATTTAATGGAGAGATTTATAATTATAAAGAAATAAGAGAAGAACTTAAAAGTAAGGGACATAAATTTAGTACTAATACGGATACAGAGGTTATACTTCATGGTTATGAAGAATATAAAGAAGATATTTTGAATAAGTTAAGGGGGATGTTTGCTTTTGTAATATATGATATAAAAGAAAAAAGTCTTTTTGGGGCAAGAGATTTTTATGGTATTAAGCCATTTTATTACTATTATGATAATGAGAATTTTTTGTTTGGTTCAGAAATTAAATCTTTTTTAGGTAGTCCTAATTTTAAGAAAGAATTAAATAAAAATATGTTAAGTCAGTATTTAACTTTTCAGTGTAGTATTGGAGAGGATACTTTCTTTAAAAATACATATAAATTATTACCAGGATATTATTTTATATATAAAGATAAAGAATTAGAAATTAAGAAATATTATGAGGTTAAGTTAGAACCTAATGATGATAAAAGTTTGGAAGAATGGGTTGGTGGAATTAGAGAAGTAATTGATAATTCTGTTTTGGCACATAAAGTTAGTGATGTTGAAGTGGGGAGTTTCTTATCTAGTGGGGTAGATTCTTCTTTGATTGCTAAACTTAGTTCTGTTGATAAGACTTTTACTGTAGGATATGATAATAAGAAATATAGTGAAATAGATTATGCTAAGGAATTTTCTGATAAGATTAATGTTAGTAATGTTAGTAAAAAAATAAGTAAAGAAGAATATTTTAAAGAATTTTCTAATGTACAATACTATATGGATGAACCTTTGGCTGATGCTTCGGCTGTTATGTTATATTTTTTATCAAAAACAGCTAGTAAACATGTAAAGGTTTGCTTATCTGGTGAGGGTGCTGATGAAATTTTTGGCGGATATAATATTTATCATGAACCATATTCTGTTTCTTGGTATAATAAAATACCATATTTTATAAGAAAGTGTATTGGTATTTTGGTATATCCTTTTAGAAATTATACAGGTTTTAATTTTTTATATCGTAGGAGTAAAAAAATAGAAGATAGATATATAGGTAATGCATTTATTTTTGAACCTAATGATGCTAAGAAGATAGTTAATTTTAATTATGGTAATAAGACATATAAGGACTTTACTAAGCCTTATTATGATAAAGTATATGATTTAGATGTTGTTACTAAAATGCAATATATAGATTTTAATTTTTGGTTAATTTATGATATATTGTTAAAGGCTGATAAAATGAGTATGGCTAATTCTTTAGAGGTTAGGGTACCATACTTGGATAGGAAAGTTATAGAGTATGCTAGTAAATTACCTAGTAAATATAAGATTGTTGGTAATGAAACAAAATATGCTTTTAGAAAAGTTGCAAAAGAGGAATTAGCTGATAAGGTTGCTGATAAGAAAAAGTTGGGTTTTCCTGTTCCTATTCGTGAATGGTTAAAAGAAGATGATGTTTATCAAGAAGTAAAAAATATATTTTTAGAAAGTGAATATTTCTTTAAACCGAAAAAGATAATTAAGTTATTAGATGATCATAGGGCTGGAAAAAGAGATAATAGTAGGAAAATATGGACTATTTATACTTTTTTGGTTTGGTATCAGGAATATTTTATAAAGAGATAATATTTAGAGTATTATCTTTTATTTTGATAATAGATAAACTTTACAAACTATATTTCTTTTTCTTTACAATAAAATGGCTAAATGGTATAATTGTTAGTGTAAAGGGAGTATAAATATGGCTAAGAAAAAACAAAAGAAAGAAAAAGAAAAATTTGAATATTCTGAAGAAATACTTGGTGTTTTAATTGTACTTATTTGTGTGATAGGTATTTTAGGTTATGGTAGAGCAGGTAATTTCTTTAGAAGTTTTGCTGTCTTTTTAACAGGAATTTGTTATGCACCTTTTTTAATAATTTTGTTAATACTTGGGTTATATTTAATAGTAAAAAGAAAAATGCCTAATTTATTAACTACTAAGTTTATTGGAAGTTATATGATTTCTTTGACTTTACTTGTGTATTGTCATAGAGAATATATTAAATTAAATAGTGGTAGCAAAATAATTACGGAAACTTTTACTAATGTTATGTCTTCTTTTAGGAGTCCTCAGGTTATTAGTAATACTGGTGGTGGAATGATAGGAGCTATATTTGGATACACTTTTGATTGGGCATTTTCAGATGGTATATATATAGTACTTATTACAATTGCATTACTTGGTCTTATTCTTGTATTTAATACTTCTTTAATAGATTTAGTTAAGAAAATAAAAGTTCCTAAATTTAAGAAAGTTAAAAAAGATATTAAGGAAAGTAATGAGGAAGAAGAAGCTAAAGATGAAGAAGTAGAAGATAAAAGAATTATTATATCTTCTATGGAAGAATTATCGCATATTAAGGATAATGATATTAATGTTGATAAAGATATTCCTATAAAAGACGCTATGGATGAAGAGAAGTCTGCCTTTAAGAAGGATGAGGAAGTTACAAGCAATCCTAATTATAAACTTCCACCTATATCATTGTTAAAAAGTGCTAAGAATGTTAATAATAAAGAAAATGAAAATAATGCTAAGGAATGTATTAGTAAGTTAGAAGAAGTATTTAAAGTATTTGAAATATCTGGAAAGATTGTTCAAGTTAATATAGGTCCTACTGTTACTCAATATGAGATGGAACTTAAAGCTGGAACAAAGGTTAATAAATTACTTAGTATTCAGAGAGAAATTGCTTTAGCTTTAGCAGCAAAGGATGTAAGAATACAAGCCCCTATTCCTGGTAAAAGTACAATAGGTATAGAACTTCCTAATAAGGTTAATGCTGCAGTATCATTTAAGGAAGTATTTTCTAGTATGCCTTCCGTTAATGAAAAAAACTTATTGGCTGTTGGTCTTGGTAAAGATATAATGGGTAAAGTTAGATGGGTTGAAATTAATGATACTCCACATATGTTGGTGGCTGGTTCTACTGGTAGTGGTAAATCAGTATGTATAAATTGTATTATTGCATCAATACTTATGCGTAGTAGACCAGAGGAAGTCAAATTAGTATTAGTAGATCCTAAAAAAGTTGAATTTTCTATGTATAATGGTGTTCCACATTTATTATGCCCTGTTGTTACTAATCCAAAAAAGGCTTCAGTTGCATTACAAAATATCGTATCTGAAATGGAGAGGAGATATGAATTATTTGAACATACTAAGTGTAAGAAAATTAGTCAATATAATGAATTTTGTGAGAGAAATCCTGAATATAAGAAATTACCTTATATAGTTGTTATAATTGATGAGTTAGCTGATTTAATGCTTGTGGCTGCTAAAGAAGTAGAAGATTCAATTATGAGAATTACACAAATGGCAAGGGCTGCTGGTATACATTTAATTGTAGCTACGCAAAGACCTTCTACAGATATAATTACTGGTGTAGTTAAGGCAAATATTCCTACGCGTATATCTTTTGCTGTTTCATCTTCAATTGATTCAAGAACAATTTTAGATATGGTGGGAGCTGAAAAATTACTTGGTAAAGGTGATATGTTATTTTTGCCAATGGGTGAGAATCAACCTACTAGAATTCAAGGAGCTTTTGTTTCAGAAGAGGAGTTACAGAAGATTGTTGACTTCACTATAAGTCAACAGAAAGCTTGCTATGATGAATCAATAACTATGGATAATAGTTCTTCTAGTGGAGAAGATAATTATAATGATGGTTATGTTTCTGAAGAAGAATATGATGATCCATTATATAATGAAATTGTTGATTTTGCTATAAGAAGTGGTAAAATTAGTGCTAGTTTAATTCAAAGAAAATACAGGCTTGGTTATAATAGGGCAGCTAGGATAGTAGATTTGCTTGAAGAAAGAGGTATAATTGGACCTCAAAATGGTTCTAAACCAAGAGAAGTATTAGTTAAACTTGAAGATAATAATAATAGTGAGTAGTATCAACAGAATTGTTGATTAAATAATTAATAGAGGTTTTAAGCCTTTATTTTTTTATAAAAAGTTATAGATTAAATTACATATAATTAAAAATATATGATTTTGTATTATAATTTTTTATATAGACAAGTTGGCATTATTTTGCTATAATTAGTCTAGTTGAGTAGGTGTATATGATGGATAAAAAAGAAATGATTGAAAAATATAATGAACTTTTGAATGATATTAATGATGTATGGAGGTCTCTTTGACTTAGATAGTATGATAGATGAATTATCTTTGCTAGATAGTAGGATTAATAGTGCGGATTTTTGGTCTTCTTCGGATAAGGATGATGTAATAAATAGGAAGAGTTTTTTAAGTAATTTGATTAATCCTATTGTAGAATGTAAGAATAAGATAAATTTTAATATTGAACTTTTGAGTGATGAAGTTGATGAAGAATTTATGTCATTGTTAAATAGTGAATATGTTGAATTAAGTTCTGTTGTAGATAAATTAAAGATTAGTACATATTTAAGTGGTGAATATGATAAGAATAATTGTATTTTAGAAATTCATTCTGGTGCTGGTGGAACTGAAGCATGTGATTGGGCTAATATGTTATATAGGATGTATTCTAGATACTTAAGTGATAATAATTATAGTGTAGTATTATTAGATATGCAAGATGGTGAAGAAGTAGGTATTAAAAGTGTAACAATGTTGGTTAAAGGTATTAATGCTTATGGATATTTAAAGGGTGAGAGGGGTGTTCATCGATTAGTTAGAATTAGTCCTTTTGATTCTAATAAGAGAAGACATACTTCATTTGCTTCTGTTGAAGTTACTCCTGAGATTGATAAAAATATTAATATAGAAATAGATGATAAAGATTTAAAAATAGATATATATCGTAGTAGTGGACCTGGTGGACAAGGTGTTAATACAACAGATTCAGCTGTTAGAATAACACATTTACCTACGAAGATTGTGGTTACTTGTCAAAATGAAAGAAGTCAAATTCAAAATAAAATTCAAGCTATGGAAGTTTTGAAAAGTAAATTATATGCGTTAGAGATGGATAAGTTAAATAATAAACTTAGTGAAATAAATGGTGGACAAATGTCTATTGCTTTTGGCTCTGGTAAAAGAAGTTATGTAATGTGTCCTTATACTTTGGTAAAAGATAATGATAGTGGTTATGAAACAAGTGATGTGTATGGAGTTTTAGATGGTAAAATAGATGATTTTATTATTGCTGGATTGAAGGTGAAAAAATAAATGCTAGGTTTTGTAAGAAGAAGAAGGGTTAATGATGCAGTTAATAAGATTATGGGTAAAAGGCCTATACTTACTAGATATGTATTTTTATTTTTAGCTTGTCTTATTATTGCTTTTGCGTTTAATATTTTCTTTTTAAAGAATGATATTGTTTGTTTTGGTGTTAGTGGTTTATCAATTGTTTTAAATCAGTTTGGAGTTAAACCTTCATTATTTATACTTATTACTAATATGATTCTTTTAATTATAGCTTATTTTGTTCTTGGTAAGGATTTTGCTTTAAAGTCTTTGGTTGGTTCTATTTTATTTCCTATATGTGTTTCTATTACGGAGGTATTTGTTCCAATTATAAATTTTGATAATGTTGAGAAAATAATTTTGGCAATAATGGGAGCTGTTTTGTCGGGAATTGGTTATGGACTTGTATATAAGTCTGGTTATACTACTGGTGGAACAGATACGATTAATCAAATAATTTCTAAGTATACGCATATTACAGTGGGTAAAGCTATGCGGATTACGGATGGACTTATAGTATTATCTAGTAAGTTGGTTTTTCCTTGGGAAACAATATTATATGGTTATGTTGTTTTATATATTATTACAACATTAAGTGATAAAATATTATTTGGTAGAAGTAAATGTAAAACTTTTTATATTGTTACAGAACATTATGATGAAGTAAAAGAATATATTTTATCTATATTTAATGGAGTTACTTTAATTGATGCTAGAAGTGGTTATGATAATGAAAAAAAGAAATTACTTTTGGTTGTTATACCTACTAATCAATATTATTTTGTTAAAGATGTTTTAAAAGAAATAGATAAAGATATATTTTTTATGGTAAGTGATGCTTATGAGATAGGAATGAAGGGTGATTTGAATGAAGGATGATAATGTAAAGAAAATTGAGAAACTTAATGTTGGTGATAAGATTCAAAAATTTAATTTGTTTGTTATTGGAACATTTTTATCAGCTCTTGGCTTTAATTTATTTATTTCTCCATACAATATAGTAACTGGTGGATCTACAGGAATTGCTTTAATTGTAAAACAATATTTTAATATAAATATAAGTTTATTTGTTTTAATTATTAATATTTTGTTTATGATACTTAGTTTTGTTTTGCTTGGAAAAAGAGAAACAGAAAAATCAATTATTGGATCTTTGTTATTTCCTTTCTTTTTGACGGCTACTTATCCTTTTGTAAAGTGGATTGATTTAAGTCAAGTTAATATTGTTGCTATTATTTTGTATGGAGGTATTATTACTGGCTTTGCTACGGGACTTATAATGAAAGCTGGTTATACCACTGGTGGGTTACATATTTTGTATCAATTAATGAATAAGTATTTGAAGATATCTATTGGTAATGCTACTAGAATAGTTAATAGTATTATTATTGTATTGGGTGGATTTGTGTATGGAGTTGCTAATGCTTTATATGCTTTGGTTGTTCTTTATGTGTCTAGTTTAATTACAGATAGAGTTATACTTGGTGTATCTGATATGAAATCTTTTTATATAATTACAAATAAAGAAAAAGAAATTAAGGAATTTATTTTAAATACCATGCATCATAGTTTTACTGTTATTAATGTTAGAGGTGGGTATACTAATGATAAGAGAAAAATGCTTATGTGTGTTATACCGACTTCAGAATATCTTTTTATGAGAGATGTTATTAAAGAATTAGATCCTAGTGCGTTCTTTTTAATAACAGATGCTTATGAGACGATTGGTGAAAAGTAAATGTAAATATATGTTAAATGTTATAAATGTATTTTAAATTAGAGATTAATTTGTTATAATTGTTAAGAGGTGTAGTATGGACTTAATTAGAATTTCAGATGTGCAAAAAACCTATAAAACGGGTACTGTTGCATTATATGATATAGATTTAACTATTTCTAAAGGTGATTTTGTCTTTATTATTGGGGCTTCTGGTAGTGGAAAGTCTACTTTAATAAAGATGTTATATAGAGAAGAAAAACCAGATAAAGGAAGTATTATTATTGGTGGAGTTAATGTAGCAAAACTTAAGAATAGGAAAGTTTATATTTTAAGAAGAAAATTAGGAGTAGTTTTTCAGGATTTTAAATTATTACCTAAGTTAACAGTTTTTGAAAATGTGGCTTTTGCTATGGAAGTTTTTGCTGTCGATAAGAAAAAAATACAAAAAAGAGTTATGGAAGTATTAGAGTTAGTTGGTCTTAAGGGAAAAGTTAGACAGTATCCTAATCAATTATCTGGTGGTGAACAGCAGAGATTGTGTATAGCTAGGGCTATTGTTAATAATCCTAAACTTCTTATATGCGATGAACCGACTGGTAATTTGGATCCTGATACTAGTATGGGAATTATGAAAGTCTTAGATGATATTAATAAGATGGGTACAACTATTGTTATGACTACACATAATAGAGATATTGTAAATAAAATGCAAAAAAGAGTTATTGTGTTAGAAGAAGGAAAGATTGTAAAAGATTACGAAAGAGGTAAGTATTATGAAGTTCTTTAGAAATATACGTAGATATTTTCGTGATGCTATGAAAAGCGTTATTAGAAATTTTTCTCTTTCTTTAGCTTCTATTTCGTGTATTGCTATTACTTTAATTGTGGTAGGTATTTCTATTGTTTTGTCTTATAATGTTGAAAATATGACTGACTCCATTAAGAAAGATGTTACTATGGTTGTATTTTTGAAGTCTGATACAACAGAAGATGAAGTAAAAGATATTCAGAAAAAAATTACTAATATGGGAAATATTGAAGAAATAAAGTTTAAATCAAAGAAAGAATATGCAGAAGAAACAAAGGAAAGAGATGAGGTCTTTAGTTTTATAGTTGATAATTGGACTGATGAAACTAATCCTTTATTAGATAGTTTTTTAATTAAAGTTAAAGAAGTCGAAGAAATTAAAAATACTGCTTCTAGTATTAAGAAAATAGACAAGGTAGAATTGGTTAATTATGGAGAAGATATGGTTGATCAGTTGATTACTGTTTTTGATGTTATTAGAAAAGTTAGTATTGGAGCTGTAGTAGCTTTAATATTAGTTACGGCTTTCTTAATTGCTAATACGATTAAATTGGCAATATTTTCTAGAAAAACGGAAATTGAGATTATGCGTTTAGTAGGAGCCTCTAATATTTCAATTAAAATACCTTTTATAATTGAAGGTTCATTTATTGGTATTCTTGGTTCTATTATTCCAATTATTTTAATGATATATGGTTATACATCTTTATATAATTATTTTGATGGTAAATTATTTGGTTCTTCTTTAGCAATGTTAATAGAACCATATCCATTTATTTACTTATCTTCATTACTTTTACTTGGTATTGGTATTGTAGTAGGTATGTTTGGTAGTTATAGTGCTGTTAAAAAATATTTAAAGATATAATTATATATCTTTTTTGGAGGAAAAATGAATAAAACAGTTTTAATTAAATTATCTGGAGAATCATTATCTGGTAAAAATGGTCATGGACTTGATTTTGATTATATTAAGGAAGTATGTTTAAGAATAAAAAGAATTCATGATAAAGGTGTTTATATTGGAATAGTTTGTGGTGGTGGTAATTTTCTTAGAGGTAGAGATACTCATGCAATGAACAGAGAAACGGCTGATTATGTTGGTATGTTAGCAACGGTTATGAATAGTTTAGTTCTTAAAGATATGTTTTTACAGTTAGGATGTAAGGCTTATAATCAGAGTGGTCTTTCTGTTAAAATTATTGATGATGTTGATAGTGATAAGGCTAAAAAGGCTCTTCTTGATGGTAATGTTGTAATATTTGGTGGAGGAACGGGAAAACCATTCTTTTCAACTGATACAGGTGCTGCACTTAGAGCAAAAGATATTGACGCAGATATTATTATTAAATTGACAAATGTTGATGGTGTATACGATAAAGATCCTAATAAGTATAGTGATGCAGTAATGTATCATACAGTTAGTTATCAAGAAGTTATTGATAAAAACCTTGGGGTTATGGATATGGAAGCAATTGAAATATGTAGAGATAATAATATAAAAATTGTTGTTACTAATATAGATAATGTTAATGCATTAGATGATATTATAGAAGATAAAAATATTGGTACTGTTGTTTATAAATAGATAGAATAATTATTCTAATTTGACATATATTAATTGTGAGTATTATTTTTGATAAAAAAATGAAAATAATATAAAAAAAGTATGTCAATAATTTTTGAAAATGTCCCAAAATA
>FR902118.1 GCA_000437895.1 Clostridium sp. CAG:914
ATTTTTATGCAGGAAGGTAGCAATAAGGTTAGGGCTACTTTTTTTGTTGGTAAAAAAGTAAAACTGAAATGGAGGTAGATAGAATGTTTTACATTAAACCTAATTTAAAGAATATGTCTCAAGGAGCCAGACTTGAGTACATAAGAGAAGTTAGACATATGACTAAAGAGGACGTGGCAGCTTATTTTGGATTTGGAGGAAATGAACCGAATAAAACAATTCGTGAGTACGAAAACAATACTACTAGTCCAAGTCCAAGTAGATTGGAGGAATTGGCAAAGCTATATGAAGTAAGTGTGGATGCAATAAGAAAATATGATTTTACAACTCCTATAGAAGAAATCTACTATCAAATGTGGTATGAGGAACAATATCCATATTATCAATTAAATATAGATCCAGATAGATTTGCTGGTTCAGCATACAACATAAATGTATACAATGGAATTAATGAATGGTTAAAAATGAGAGAAAAAAGAGAAAAGTATGAAATAACAGATCAAGAGTATATTGAATGGAAATTTAATTTTAAATTAGAAAATCCATTAAAGTAATTGTAAATGTCAATCTTTTTTGTAGGTTTTTGGTAAAAAATTTTGTAGGTT
>FR902119.1 GCA_000437895.1 Clostridium sp. CAG:914
TATGATTAATTTATGATAATGTCTTAAGTGCTGGCATTTGAAAATGTCCTAAACTTAATATATAATACGTCACTTGAGGTGACTTATGAGAAAGGTTGAATTAAGAGTGAAAGAAAAAGACAAATATAACGTTATCAAAGAAGTAGTTGATCACAATGGTAACAAAGAACGTGCTGCCTTGAAACTAGGTATTACAGAACGACAAGTTAATCGTTTAATAATCAAATATAAAGAAAGAGGTAAAGAAGGTTTTGTGCATGGGAACCGCGGAAGGAAACCAGCAACAACCTTAGATAAATCTCTTTCTGAAGATATTATACTACTATATAAGACAAAATATCAAGATTGGAATTATTGTCATTTTAAAGAATTTCTTGAAAAAAATGAATGTATTAAAGTTTCATATAAGTTTATTTATAATACTTTAACTAAAGCTGGTATATTATCTCCGAAAGCTAGAAAAAGAACTAAAAAAGAATTTATTAAACAAAAATTACTTAAAGAAAAGAAAATTAATCTAACTATGACTGATGAAAAAATAGATGCAATAGTTAATCATGAAATGAATTTAGAAGATTCACATCCAAGAGGTGAAAAGCCTAAATACTTTGGTGAAGTAATTGAACAAGATGGATCTATACACTTATGGTTTGGAGATAAAAAGACATGCTTACATTTAGCCATAGATAAAGCAACTTCCACAATAGTTGGTGCTTGGTTTGATTATCAAGAAACATTAAATGGTTATTATCATGTACTATATCAAATACTTACTGATTATGGTATTCCTTACAAGTTTTTAACTGATAATAGAACAGTATTTAACTATATGTCATTAAATCCTGATAAAAGAACTAGTGACAAAGATGTTTTAACTCAATACGGATATGCCTGTAAGCAGTTAGGAATCGATTTAGAAACTACTTCTGTATCACAAGCTAAAGGTTTAATAGAAAGAACTAATGGCACATTTCAAGGAAGATTGGTTAATGAACTAAAATTAAATGGAATTACAACAATTGAAGAAGCAAATAAATATTTAACTGAAGTATTTGTACCAGAATTTAATAAAAGATTTGCTATGGATTATCACAAGTTTAAATCAGTATTTGAAGTATCACCAACTGAAGAAGTAATTAACTATACACTAGCTGTATTAACACCAAGAAAGATAGATAATGGCAATTCAATTAAATACAACAATAAATATTATCAACCATACTTAGATAATCAAATTAAGTGTTTTATGCCTAAAACAGAATGTTTAGTAATAAGAGCCTATAATGGTGATTTACTAGTTACTATTGATGAAAAAGTATATGAACTAAAAGAACTAGAAAGAAATAAGAAAGTATCATTAGAATTTGATACAGAAAATACATTAGTAGTTAAAGAAAAGAAAAAACATATTCCACCAATAACTCATCCTTGGAAAATAGAATATTTTAAAAAGCAGTTAAGAAAAGCACATACACAACATGTATATACCTAATATAAAACATCTCCCGGTTTCTTTGTTTCGTTTCTTTTTCGTAAAAGAAATGAAAGGCCTTACCGACCTGAGGTATCAAAAAGTTTAGAAAAAATCCCGCAAATATTTAAATTATTTTGGGACATTTTCAAAAATTATTGACA
>FR902120.1 GCA_000437895.1 Clostridium sp. CAG:914
CCTCTGCTTGTAAGGCAGATGCTCTAACCAACTGAGCCAATCGCCCATAAGTCAAAATAATTGGCTTTGACATTGACTAATATAACACTAATTAAACTATCTTGTCAACACTTTTTTTTACATTTTGTTCATTATTTCTCTAATCTTGTCATTTATCCATGAATCTAAATGATCTTTTAATGGTTCAAAACCATTGTTATTTTCTTTTATATCACTAATATATCTTTTACTATTTTTATAATCTATATTTTTAATACTTAATTTATATTTGTTGTTGTTTGTATCTATATCAATAACTTCTGCATATATTTTATCTTTAATTTTAACATAATCATTAATGTTTCTTACATATCCTTTTGATATTTCTGATATATGTATTAGTCCATCATATTTATCATCTATTAAGACAAATGCACCATATTTTTGAATTCCTGTAACTGCGACTTCAATAATATCTCCAACTTTTATTTCATTCATATTTTCACCAACTAGGCTTATTATAGCAAAAAAAAGTTAAAATGCAAATGTTTTGCCTTGAAAAATAGAAAAAAAACAATTATACTTATTTTGGGTGATTGATATGACTGTAGAAGAAAAAATTGAAAAAGTTTTAAATAGAGTTAGACCATATTTACAAAATGATGGTGGGGATGTTGAATTTATTAAATACGAAAACGGAGTTTGTTATGTAAGATTAACTGGTGCTTGTAGTGATTGTCCTTTAATTGATAACACTTTAGATAGTGGTATAGAAACAGCACTAGTTAATGAAATTCCTGAAATTATAAAGGTTGTTAATGTTAATTAATAATCTTTTTCTTTAACCATTCTATTTCATCTATTGGATAAAATCTTTTAAAATATATAATGATTGAATTTAAATATTCTTCATATTCATCTATTCTACTTATTATATTATTAAGTATTTTTTCATCTTTATTGTAATTAAATATATCCTCATATAAGTCAAAATAAAAGCTTGGAAATAATACTCTTGATATTAATAGTTTTACGTCATTTAATGATAAATTATTTTTATATAAATAATTATTTAATTCGTTGTATATATTATGATTATCTGTCCAAAATGAATTTTTTATGTATTCAGCTACATCTCGTACTCTATAATCATATATTATGTTTAATGGGTTATATAGAGAATCTACTTTGTCAGTAGGCCTTAGTACTTTATGAGAAATATAATACATCATATTATTATCAATATCTATATTATTATAATAACTTATAGCATTTTCGGATAGTCCTATAAAGTAGTTAAAAGAATTAACTACTTGTGGATATTTTTTTCCATTTTCGCTTATTAATTCTTCTAAGTAATCAATTTTTTTACTCCAAAGTAATCCCCAATTTGATTTATTATTATTAACTATTTTAACTTTAGATAGATAATCAATTTCTTCTAGAGTGATGTTTTTGTTTATATTACAATTTATTTTTAATAAGATATAATTTATGTTATGGTAAGTAGTTATAATATTTTTATCTTTGTTTAATATTATTTCACTCATTAGAGTATTATTTATTAGTTCTTTGTTAATTGTATAGATATTATTGTAGTTGTAAATATTATATTCTTCATTTAATATATATAATCTATAGTAATTGTTGTTATGATTAAATTCATAATAGTTGTTGATAAAGTTAGTATTGGTAACTTTCATGTTATAAAAGAATTTTATAAAATTGTTCATGGTTCCTCCTGATAAAAGTTTATGCTGTTATTTTATGTTTTTTAACTAGAAGTAAAATTGTTTGACAAACATATTTTTATATGTATATAATGTTATGGAAAGAGAGAAATGAGTATGAAATTAGTAATTGTTGAGTCTCCAAGTAAGAGTAAGACTATTGAAAAATATTTAGGTAAGGATTATAAGGTTGTATCTTCTTTGGGTCATATAAGAGATTTATCTACATCTGGTAAGTATGGATTTGGAATTGATTTGGAAAATCATTATAAACCAGATTATGTTATTATTAAGGGAAAAAAGAAATTAGTTAATGAGCTAAAAAAAGAAGTAAAAAGTGCTGATTGTGTTTATTTAGCAACCGACCCTGATAGGGAAGGTGAGGCTATATCTTGGCATTTATATGATACTTTGGGACTTAATGATAATATGTATCGTAGGATAGTTTTTAATGAAATAACTAAAAATGTTATTTTAGATAGTTTTCAACATGCTAGAATGATAGATGATAATTTAGTTAAGTCACAGGAGACAAGAAGAATGTTAGATCGTATTATTGGTTTTAGACTTAGCAAGTTGATGCAGTCTAAGACTGGTGGTAAATCAGCGGGAAGAGTACAGAGCGTTGCTTTAAAATTAATTGTGGATAGAGAAAGAGAAATTTTGGCTTTTGTTCCTGAAGATTATTATGAAATTGAAGCTGTTTTTGCGGATTTTAAGGCTAAGTTAGATAGTTATAAAGAAGATAAATTGGAAATAAAGACAGAAGAAGAAGCAATTGCTATATTGAATAAATTAACTTCTAAGTTTATTATTGAAAATATTAAGAAAGAAGATAAAGCTAGGAAAGCTAAGCCTCCATATATTACGTCTACTTTACAGCAAGAGGCTTCTAGTAAACTTAATTTTACTTCTAAGAAAACAATGATGTTGGCTCAGAAGTTATATGAGGGTATTACTTTAAAAGATGAGACAGTTGGTTTAATTACTTATATGAGAACAGATTCAATTAGATTGAGTGACGAGTTTGTTAAATCTACTTATGGATTTATTCGTGATAATTATGGTGATGACTATGTTGGATATGTTAAGACTAGTAAGAAGAAAGATAATGTACAGGATGCACATGAGGCAATTAGACCTACTAGTATTAATAGACGTCCAGATGATGTGCGTGAATATTTAACTTCTGATGAGTTTAAGTTATATAAACTTATATATAATAGAGCATTGGCTAGTTTAATGAAAGATGCTGTTATGGAAGTAACTAGTATTATTTTAGATAATAATGATTATAAATTTAAAGTAACTGGTAGTATTGTTAAATTCGATGGATATTTAAAAGTGTATGATGATAATGAAGATGATGGAGAATTATTACCTGATTTTGGTAAATACAATGGTAGCGTTGTTTCAGAAGAAATTAACTATAGTGCACATACTACTAAACCTCCAGCACGTTATACTGAAAGTCAATTAATTAAAAAAATGGAAACTTTGGGAATAGGAAGACCATCTACTTATGCTACGACTATTGGAATACTTTTAGAAAGAGGTTATGTTAAAGTAATTGATAAAAAGTTTAATCCGACAGAAATTGGTATAGAAACTACAGATAAATTACAGGAATTTTTTAAGGATATAATAAATGTTGATTATACTAGGGATATGGAAGAAGATTTGGATAAAATAGCTGAAGGAAAGTTATATTGGGAGAATTTGCTAGATAGATTTTACAAAGATTTTGAACCTAAGGTAGAGAATGCTTTTACTAGTATGGAAAAGTCTAAACCTGAAGAAACTGGTGAATTATGTCCTAATTGTAATAGTCCATTAGTGATTAAGAGAAGTAAATATGGTAAGTTTGTTGCTTGTTCTAATTATCCTGCATGTAAATATATTAAAAATGATAAGGTTAATCCTATTGAAATAATGCCTTGTCCTAAATGTGGTGGGAAAATAGTTGAGAAAAAAACGAAAAAGGGTAAGATATTTTATGGATGTAATAATTATCCTAAATGTAAACTTGCTACTTGGGATAAACCTACTGGTGAATTGTGCCCAAAATGTGGTGGGATTTTATTAGAAAACAAAGATAATGTAAAGTGTATGGAATGTGATTATTTAAAATAGTGTTTGTCATTTGATTTACATATATATTTATTGGTGTTATACTATAAGTGGAGGAGTGATAAAAATGAATATACCATTTAAAAGTGCTAATATATTGTTGCCTAAGAATGTTGATATGACTAAGTGGTCAGTTGTAGCTTGTGATCAATATACTAGTGAACCTGAATATTGGAAAGAAGTTAACGATATAGTGGGTGATAGTCCATCTACTTTGAGGTTGACTTTACCAGAAATCTATTTGGAAAGTGATAATGTTAATGAGAGAATTTCTGAAATCAATAATACTATGGAAGAATATGTAAATAATGATTTGTTTGTGGAATATAAAGACACAATGATTTATTTACAGAGAACACAAAATGATGGAAAAATTAGAGAAGGATTAATTGGCGTTGTAGATTTAGAGGATTACTCTTTTGAAAAAGGTAGCCAGACTTTGATAAGAGCTACAGAAAAGACAGTTATAGAAAGAATTCCACCTAGAGTTAAAGTAAGAGAAAATGCTTTGTTAGAGTTACCTCATATAATGATTTTAATTGATGATGATAAAAAGGATGTTATAGAGCCATTAAGTCGTTTGGTAAGTGAAAATGATAAAGTTTATGATTTTGATTTGATGCAAAAAGGTGGTCATGTTAAAGGGTACAAACTTAATAAGGATATAATTGATAATATTAATGAAAAGTTAGAATTATTAGCAGATCAAAATAATTTTAATAAAAAGTATGGTGTTAGTGATAAGGGTGTATTATTATTTGCTATGGGGGATGGTAATCATTCTTTGGCTACTGCTAAAACATGTTATGAGAATTTGAAAAAAACAATGAGTGAAGAAGAATATTTAAATAATCCAGCTAGATATGCTTTGGTAGAACTTGTTAATTTACATAGTAGTGCTTTGGAATTTGAACCTATTCATAGAGTTGTATTTAATACTGATCCATATAATATGCTTAGTGAATTATATAAATATTATGAAATAAATGAAGATGGTAATGGACAAGAAGTAGAAATTGTTACTAAAGATTTTGATAAAAAAATATATATTAGTAATCCTAAGTCAAATATTGCTGTTGGTTCTATTCAAATGTTTTTGGATGACTATTTGTCTAAGAATGAGGGAAAGATTGATTATATTCATGGAGATGATACTACAAGAGAGATGGGTAGTGATGTAAATAATATTGGATTTTTATTTAAAGTAATGGGTAAAGAAGAATTGTTTAAAACAGTTATTTTAGATGGTGCTTTACCTAGGAAAACATTCTCTATGGGACATAGTTATGATAAGAGATATTATTTGGAATCAAGAAAAATAAAATAAAGTATAAGTCTTAATATGAAGTTGTATTATAAAAGTAGACGAAGTGAAAAACACTTTGGTTTACTTTTTTTTAATATATTGGTTTACAATAATCAAATAAATATCTTTTAAATAATGGATTTTTTCTTTTATTTTTGCTATAATTATTTTAAGAAAGGATATGATAATATGAAATATAACATTCGTGGTGATAAATTAGAAGTAACTAGTGCAATAGAAAATTATGTTGAAAATAAATTAGACAGGCTAAATAAGTATTTTCAAAATGACGAAGTAGTGGCTAATGTTCTTTTAAAGGTTCGTGGAAGAGAACAGATTATTGAGGTAACTATACCTGCGGATAAGTATATATTAAGAGGAGAAGTTGGAAATGATGATTTATATTCTGCTATTGATCTTGTAACGGATAAACTGGAAAGACAAATTAGAAAAAATAAGACTAGATTGAGTAAGCAGAATAAAGGTTATAAAGATTTAAATCTTAATTTTGATATAGAAGAAAATGATATTGAAGATGAAAGCATTAAATATAATATTGTTAAGAGAAAGACTTTAGAAATGAAACCTATGGATGAAGAAGAAGCTATATTAGAAATGAATTTATTAGGACATGATTTCTTTGTATATAAGGATATGCATTCAGATAATATATGTATCTTATATAAGAGAAAAGATGGAGAATATGGAATATTAGAAACTAAGTAGTTTCTTTTTTTACAACAAATGTACGATTGCATTTCCTTGACAATAAAAGTGTTTTGTGTTAAATTATTTTGTAGTATGGTAGCATTTTAAAATTAAAAATATAGTTTATGGAGTGAGGTAGATATGATTTATGTTTAATGAAAATAAAGAAGTTATAGATATAAAATATGATGAAGAAAAAAACAAAAGAATAAATTTATTTGATAACATTAAATCCTTTTTATCTCTAAATAAAAATAATAATAAAAAAGTGGGAATAATAACAATAGTTATTTTGGTGGTTATTGCTATTATTATATTGTTAATTATAAAGTCTCGTAGTAATAGAAATTATGAAGAATATAGTATTTTTTTGTTGGGTAATGATAGTATATCTATGTATGTTGGTGATATATATGTTGAACCAGGGTACACTGCTAAAACTGATAATGGTAAAGAGGTTACTAATAAGGTTATTGTAACAAATACTGTTGATGTTGATAAAGTTGGTAATTATGATGTTATATATGAATTAGGTAATGCTTCTGTAAGAAGAAAGGTAGAGGTTTTAAGTAAGAAATCTAATTATAGTTATATATATTTAAAAGGAAAAACTGTTGATTATATAAAATTAGGCAATATATATAACGATCCTGGTTATGTGGCTATTGATACAATAGACGGTAACATTACTTCTAAAGTTTCTATTGATGGTAAAGTTGATTATAATAAAGTAGGTACTTATAAATTAATATATAGTGTTTTAAATTCAAGGGGAGCTGTTGCTAGTGTTAATAGATTAGTTGTTGTAACTGATGCTAGTATTAATTTGACTTTAAATAATACTGAATATACTAATAAGAATGTTATAATTAATGTTGGTATAATTGATAATTATTTTGATTATTTATTGTTACCAAATGGAAAAGTTGTTAGAGACAAGGATGCAACTTATCAAGTTACTTCAAATGGTGTATATAAATTTTCTGAGATAACTAAGAATGGTCATAGAAATGAAAAGAGTATTGAAGTAAAAAATATTGATAAAGTTAAGCCTACTGGTTCATGTACTGCTTATGTAGGAGAAGGTAAAACTACAATTGATATTAAATCTTCTGATAATGTTAAAGTAAGTTATTATAAATATAATAATAGTACTTATACAAGTAATAGAATTAATATTAATGCTGCTCTTTCAAATGTTCGTGTGGAGATTTTTGATGTTGCTAATAATTCCACTATAATTGATTGCAAAGTTGTTATTAGTAATCCACCAGTTAATCCTCCTAGTTCTTCTAACTCTTCTTCATCGAGTTCTTCGTCTTCAAAACCTAGTTCTTCAAATCCTATAGAATATGATGTAATTAGTAATAAGTTTTCTGATAATAAGCACATTGCTGATTTTTTGTATCAATTTGAAAGTACTCCTGGTACTTGTAGCGGTGGTTATAAAATAAAAAAATTTAGTTCAAGTACTTATACAACGGCTTACGGGATTACAAATCATCTTCTAAAAGATTATAGTTCATATAATTTATTACCTTGTAGTACTGTTTCTTCAAATAATAAAAAGTATTTTATTAGGTCTTTCTTTGAAAATGATGGAGCTTGTATTCCTAAAACGGCTGTGCAGGAAGCAGTTGTATGTATAATTAATTATAATAAAAACGCTATTAATAATATTTTAAAAAAATGTAATATGAATGGGAAATTAACTAAAGATCAAATGGCCTCTCTAGTTGATTTTGGAAATAATGGCATAAAATATTTGAATACAGCAGTGGAGTCTTATTGTAATGCTATAAATAAGGGAAAAAGTCAAAAAGAGGCGGCTGATTTAATGTTTAAACAAATATTTTTGGGGAAAAATGGAAATAATAGAAGTTCGTCATATCAAACATGTTTATATATAAGAAGAAGAGATTGTGAAGCTAGACTTTATTTTGAAGGTGATTATTCTTGTGGTGGACAAGATCCATATGGTAAAACATTTAAATTTAAATATACAAAATATCATGATAATAATTCATATAGTTGTAAATAAACATATGATATAAGTTATTATTCCTGAAAGTATCATTTGATAAAATCTACCAATTAGAAAGTAACGATATTTGATTTTGGTATTAATAATTTCTGCTAATACTTGCATATGTACGGATAGTCCTCCAAAAGATAATACCATACTTGTTATAACTAATTTATGTGTTAAATTTAGATTAATTTGAGATAGTGCATCTATGCCTATTGTTATTTCAAATATACATTTAATTAGCATTGAATTATATGTGTTAAATTTGAATCTTGTAGTAATAATAGCAGATATTACTAAAAATATGGTAACAATTCCTCCAATATTTAATATTGTGTTTATACTTCTTTTTATGGCATTTATAAAAGTATTACCAAAATTGTTTGTGGAAATATTGGCAGAGTTTATCTCTTTATTATTACTTTTATTTTTGCTTCGGAGTATTATTCCTAAAATAAAATTGCTAAGGTAATGAGATAAAATAAGTATTATACCAACATTGCTATTATTAAAGAAATATAGTGATATGGTCGTTAGAATAAATAAAGGATTAGAAAAATGACTAAATATAAGAATGTGATTTGCTTCTTCTTCTGTTATTTTACCTTTTTCATATAATATTTTTGTATTTCTTGCGTTGGATGGAAATCCTGATATCATACTTAATATAAATATTGTAACTAAATGATCGCTAATGTTAAACATTGCTTTGAATGCTTTTTTTATTGATTTTGGAATATATTGTGTTACATTATAATTTAGTAGAATGTCAGAAAAAACAAAAAAAGGAAATAATGATGGTATAATATTATTGACCCAGAGTTTTAATGAATAATTTATGGAATTATATATTAAGACTTTATTTAGTAATACTTCAATTAAAATAAAAATTGAACAAAATACAATTATTAAATTTATAATTTTTTTCTTCATAATAGATTATATGATTAAATATATTATAATAGTAAGGAGATTTATGAAAAAAATATTAAAAGAAAATTTGTTATTTATTTTAATTATATTATGTATGTTTTTGATTTTAAATATTAAGTTACCTTATTATGTATCGGCTCCAGGTGGTACTATTAATGTTTTGGAACGACTTGGAGATAGTAAAACGAATGGTAGTTTAAATATGCTTTATGTAACGGAATATGATGGTACTGTTTTGTCATTAGTTATGGGTAAGATAATTAAAAGTTGGGATGTATCAAAGATAGAAAATCAACAATTATCAAATGAAACTTTAGATGATATAAAATTGAGAAATAAAGTTATGTTAGATAATTCAATTCAGAATGCTATTTTTGTTGCTTATAATTATATGGGAAAGGATATAAAGATAACTAAGTCTAATAATATAGTTATTGGTGTAACTAGTGAAAATGAATTAAAAATTGGTGATAAACTTATAAAGTGTGATGGTAATGAAATTAATGATATTTTAGATATTAAAAAAGTTGTTAATAATAAAAATGTCGGAGACTATGTAAATTTTGAGGTTTTAAGAGATGATGTTTTGATTGAGGCTAATTTAAAGGTTGATTATAATCATTTACTTGGTATTGCTATGGTAACTAATTATGAGTATGAACTTTCAGATGATATTGATATTAAATTTAAGAATAGTGAAGGTGGTTCTTCTGGAGGACTTATGTTATCGCTTGCTATATATCAGGAAAAAAGTGGTATAGATATAGTTAAAGGAAGAAAAATAGCAGGTACAGGTACTATTGATATTGATGGTAATGTAGGAGAAATTGATGGAATAAAATATAAAATAATGGGAGCTAATAATGATAAAATGGATATAGTTTTGGTGCCGGATGCAAACTATGAAGAAGCTAAGAAAGTTGTTGAAGATAATAATTATAAATTGAAATTGGTTAAAATAAATACGTTTGAAGAAGCTATAGATTATTTATCTAAATAGCTTTTTTCATATTTTATAATTTTTTTCATATATATTACTATGAAAAATGTTAAAGAAGAGAAGATAATAAAATATTTAAGAAATTTAATGATGAGATGTTTATTTTTAATTGTGATATTTTTGGTATTGTCTATATTGTCAAAGAGTAGTGTTGAATTTAAAAATTATATTTATAAAAATATTTATACTGATAATATATCTTTTTCTAAAATAAAAAAAATATATAATAAATATCTTGGTGGTGTAGTTCCTTTGAAGAAAATTAGTAATGATACATATCCTGTATTTAAGGAAAAATTAGAATATAATGATATTTCTAAATATTTGGATGGTGTAAAATTAGAAGTTGGTGATAATTACTTAGTACCAGTTATTAATAGTGGTTTAGTTTTGTATATAGGACAAAAAGATGGATATAACAATACGGTTATTATTGAAGGCGAAAATGGTGTAGATATATGGTATGGAAATATGTCTAATGTTTCTTTGAAATTATATGATTATGTTGAAGCTGGTAGTTTACTTGGTGAGGTAAATAATAATACTCTTTATTTGGTATATTCAGAAGATAATGACTTTTTGAATGTAGAAGATTATTTACAATGATAAAGATAGAATTTCATTATACATATATATTAATGGCATTGGGCTTTGTTTTGACAGGTCATATGACAAATTTGCTTATATTTACTTTAATTATTTTGATTCATGAAATGGGACATTATTTGATAGCTTTGAGGAATGGGTTTAATGTTTTAAAAATAACAATTTATCCGTATGGTGGAATGACAAAGTTAAATTATAATATTAATGAGAAAATATCAAAGGAATTGGAGGTTGCTTTTGGAGGAATTTTTTTTCAGATTATATTTTATTTGATTATGGTGTTATTATACAACTATGGTTGTGTACGTGAATATATTTTTGATATGTATAAACAATATAATATTAGTATACTAATGTTTAATATTTTGCCTATATATCCTCTTGATGGGGGAAAGATATTAAATTTACTTTTATTTGAAATTCTTCCATACAAATTAGCTAATAAGGTGACTGTTTATTTGTCTTTAATAATAATTATTGTAATAATAGTTCATAATTATTATGAGTTTAATTATACTATGTTTTTAACATTAAGTATATTATTAGAAGGTATTTATAAATATTATAGAGATATTGATTATTTATTTAATAAGTTTTTATTGGAACGTTATTTATATAAAATTATGTATAATAAAATTAAGATTATTAATAAGTTAGATAAAATGCAGAGAGATAGAACACATATATTTAAGGTTAAAAACAGATATATTAGTGAGGAAATTGCATTAAATAAGCGTTTTTCTGGTAAAATGTAATATTTTTTGTTTGACTAATATAGTTTATTATGATAAAATTATAACTGTTTGAAAGACCTCGAGTTGATTGCTCAACCGCACGAAAAAGGTATATAAGTAGATTTTTCTCACCTTATAGGCGAGTCTTAAACAAAATATATAAGGAGGTAAAAATGAAAGCTATAATTGAAACTGGTGGAAAACAATATTATGTCAATGAAGGCGATGTAATCTATGTTGAAAAATTAGATTTAGAAGAAGGAAAAAAAGTCGTTTTTGATAAAGTTTTAATGGCAGATGGTGTGGTAGGAAATCCTTATGTTGAAGGTGCTACTGTAGAAGGTGTTGTTGTTAAAAATGGTAAGAGTAAAAAAATAACTATTTTTAAATATACACCAAATCATCGTTCTTCAAGAAGAAAACAAGGACATCGTCAACCATATACTAAGGTAGAAATAAAAAAAATTAAATAGGAGTTTCTATGATTAAAGTAGAAGTTTCAAAAAATATGATTTCTATTAAGGGACATGCTAATTTTGGTGATTATGGTAGTGATATTGTTTGTGCTTCTGTGAGTAGTACTGTTTTAACTACTATAAATGCTATTATGTCTATCTGTACTGACACTATATCGGTAGTACAGGGCAGTGGTAATATGCAGATATCAGTTCAAAAAGAAAATGATATCACAAGAAAATTGTTGGATAATATGATAAGATGTCTAAAAGAAATAGAAATTAATTATGGAAAAAATATTAAGATTAGGGAGGAATAAATATGTTTAGGTTCTTTGAATTTGATATACAATTATTTGCTCATAAAAAAGGTCAATCTTCTACAAGTAATGGTAGAGATTCTGCAGGTAGGAGATTAGGAGCAAAAGCTAGTGATGGTGAATTTATAGAAGCAGGTTCTATTATTTATCGTCAAAGAGGAACAAAGATTCATCCTGGAAAAAATGTTGGTAGAGGTACTGATGATACTTTGTATTCAACAATTTCTGGGTATGTAAAATATGAACGACTTGGTAAAGATAAAAAACAAGTTAGTGTTTATGAAATAAAGTAATATATTATATATAATAAAAAAATCAAAATATCTTGTTTATGTCTTGAAAAATAGAATAAATTATGGTATTATTGATTTTGTAATGGACCCTTAGCTCAGTTGGTTAGAGCATCCGGCTCATAACCGGGCGGTCGTAGGTTCGAGTCCTACAGGGTCCACCATTTTTTTGCGGGTGTGGCGAAATTGGCAGACGCACTAGACTTAGGATCTAGCGGTTTATCCATGGGGGTTCAAGTCCCTTCACCCGCACCAATTTGTGATTAAAAACTCTCACTTTGAGGGTTTTTTTGCTTTTTTACTACGACCGCCTGGCTATGAGTCGATACTAAGTATTTTTTTATATGATTATTATTTATAATGATTGGAGGGTTTTTATGATTAATAAAAAATATAGTAATCTAATTAATAATTTTAATTTAATATCACAAAAAAAGTGGATAAAATCAATTGTTAATAATACAAGTGGAGTTGGATTAACTTTTGAAAGTTTACTTGGCAAATTACCAGATAGTATGTTTTTTCCGGATTATTATGGTATTGAAATTAAGTGTACTACAAGATTCAGTAGATATCCTATAACTTTGTTTACAAAAGCTTTTGATGGTCCTTCTTTGTATGAAATGAACAAGATTCTTGAGAAATATGGTAAGATTGATATGATATATATTGATAGAAAATTATTACTTTGTGATTTGAAATTTAATGAAAAAGTATTGGTTAACAATAAATATTTTTTTGAATTAAAATTAAACTATGAAAAAGAAAAATTGTTTTTATTTGTGTATGACTTGTATGGTAATTTGATTAAAAGAGATGCATTTATAAACTTTGATAGTTTAAGATCTCATTTAAAGATTAAGTTGTCTAGTTTAGCATTAATATATGCGAGTAAAAAGAGAATAGAATGTGTAGATTATTTTAGATATTATAAAATGATTATATATGAGTTAAAATCATTTGATGTTTTTCTTAAGTTGTTGGAAAAAAATATAGTTAAAGTTTCAATAGCTTGTAGGGTATCTAGAAGTGGTATTCGAGAGGGTGAACAGAGAAATAAAAATCTTGTTTTTAAAATTCCTAAGGAAAATATTAATGATTTGTTTGACGAGATAATGACTTTTGATATAGATAAAATGTAAATGTATTGTTTTATGAATGGATATTTTCTATCGATTTATTTTATTATAAGAAAATTATGGCAAAAAAAAATTAGGTATATAACCTAATATATTTTACAATGGTCGGGGCTACCCGACTTGAACAGGCGACCTCATGGTCCCAAACCACGCATTCTACCAAACTGAACTAAGCCCCGAACAATGGTGGAGAATGAGGGACTCGAACCCTTGACCCTCTGCGTGCAAGGCAGATGCTCTAGCCAACTGAGCTAATTCCCCACGGCAATACTGATTATATTATAAAAAAATATAAAAGTCAATCTATTTTATTTAAAATATTAAAAAAACGTGATATAATTGCAAGTGAAAGTTGGTGCATAATGAAGTTAACTAATGATTTAATTAAAGAAATGTCTTCTATAAAGAAAGAGCCTGAGTGGATGCTTTCATTTAGAGAAAAAGCATTATATACTTTTAATCAGTTGAGTGATCCTGACTTTGGACCTAAATTAAATATTGATTATGATAATATTAATTATTATAAGAAAAGTGATGAAAATTTGACTAATGATTGGAATAATATTTCCGATAAGGTTAGAAATGAATTTAATGAATTAGGAGTAATAGACGCAGAACGTAAATATTTAGATGGAATTGGAGCACAATATGATAGTGAAGTGATTTATCATAATATGATAAGTGAACTTGAGAAAAAGAATGTTATTTTTTTAGATACAGATACAGCATTAAAAAAACATCCTGACTTATTTAAAAAATATTTTAATAAGTTGGTTAAGTATAATGAGAATAAATTTACTGCTTTAAATGGTGCTGTTTGGAGTGGTGGCACATTTATTTATATCCCTAAGAATACTAAGTTAGATAGACCTTTGCAAAGTTATTTTAGAATTAACAGTAAAAATATGGGACAATTCGAGAGAACTCTTATTATTGTTGATGATAATTCTGAACTTCATTATATTGAAGGATGCACAGCTCCAACGTATACTGAAGATGCTTTACATGCAGCAGTTGTAGAAATCTATGTTGGAAAAAATGCTAAGTGTAGATATACTACAATTCAAAATTGGTCTAGTGATGTGTATAATTTAGTTACTAAAAGAGCTATAGTGGAAGAAAATGGTCTTATGGAGTGGATAGATGGAAATGTTGGTGCAAAAGTTAATATGAAGTATCCTTGTTGTATATTGAATGGCCCTTATGCTAGAGGAAATTGTATTACTGTTGCAACAGCTAGTAATTTCCAAATTCAAGATACTGGAGCTAAAATGATTCATTTGGCTCCGTATACGAAGAGCAATATAATATCAAAGTCTATTGCTTCAAGTGGTGGTAATGCTATTTATAGGGGGATGGTTAAAATAGCAAAGAATGCTATTCATTCTGTTTCTAGTGTTAAGTGTGATACAATTATTTTAGATGAAAAGTCAAAAAGTGATACGATTCCTACTAATATTGTTGATAATAATACTTCTAGTTTAAATCACGAGGCTACGGTGTCTAAAATTGAAGAGGATAAATTATTTTATTTAATGAGTAGGGGAATTAATGAGGAAAAGGCTAAAGAACTTTTGATTTTGGGATTTGTTAATGCTTTTAGAGAAGAACTTCCTATGGAGTATGCTGTTGAATTAAATAGATTACTTAGTGTTACGATTGGAGGATAAATGAAAAAATTTTTGATTTTTATTGGTGTTTTGTTACTTTTTGCTATTGGGTTTGTTTTTTATGATTATTTTAATAATGATAATGATGAAATTGAAAAACTTGATATTATGGATAGTGTTTTTACAATTAATAAATATTATACTTATGGAACAAGGCTTAATATTGAAGGAACTATTGATGATAAACTTAATTATTCTTTGGTTTTGTATAATGGTGAATTTATTAGGGTACCTTTAATTTTAAAAGAAAATACATATGTGTTAAGTGAGTACATTAATGATGGTTTATATTTAGATGATATTCCTTTTGGAGATTACTATTTGTTTGTTAGTAGTGAATATACTTTGGAAGATGGAAGTGTTGGGTATAAGTATTATTCAATCAATAATGCTACTACATATGATATGACTACTTATTATTCTATGAGTAAATATGAAAAAAAGGTGACTATAGATTTTGAGGACAGCTATCCTACAATGATGTTGCATGTTGAAAAAAATAAAGATGATAGTGTTTATGATATTGTTATTGATCCTGGTCATGGTGGTATGGATGGTGGTGCTAGTGCTTATGGATATTCTGAGAGAGATTTTACTTTTCAAATTGCTAAAAAAATACAGGATAGATTAATATCAGAAGGTTTTAAAGTTAAGTTGACGCGAGAAGAGAATCAACTTACGAAAAATGATTTACTTGATGAATATGGCATACATGGTAGAGCTGTTATATCTTCTGAGGTAAAGGCAAAATATTTGTTTTCTGTACATATGAATAGTAATGCTAATCATAATGTTAATGGACTTGAGGTGTATACAGCTAAAAATATCAATTATGATTTTGCTAAGAAGCTTGTAGAAAATATTAATACATATACAGGTCTTAACTATTCTATAAATAAGATAAATAAAGTATTTAATTCTATTTATAGTAGAAATTTTACAGATATTGATATACAAAATTCTTTGGAAGATTATGAAAAAAAAGGAATGAATGCTTATGATATTTCCACTAATTCTAACTATTATTATATGATAAGAGAAACTGGTGGTATAGTAACTGGAGCTTATGTTGATGATAGAAATGAAAATATTGAAGGAAAATATAAGAAAGTTGGGAATCCTTATTGGAATAGTAATACAGGAGCTGAATCTTATTTGTTGGAATTGGGATATATTACTAATAAAAATGATTTGGATAATATGATAAATAATATGGATAAATATGTAGATGCTATAGTTGATACAATTAAAGATTTATAATGTGTAAATAAAATGTAAAATTTATGAAAGTGCAAATTTGTTTTGCTCTTTTTTTTATTATTGTTAAATTTTAATTATTTGTATTGTAAATAATTCATTTTTTATATAATTGTTAATAATTATAAATATCAGATTAAAAAATATTAATTTTTTGTTTTTTAAACTTATCAATTTTATATTTTTTTGATTTGCTCTAAAAAATCTATTATGGTAAATTCAAAAAGAAAGGAGGTTATTATGTTGAATCAAGTTATTTTGGTTGGTAGATTAGCACATAATCCTGAGTTGCAATTTACTGAAACTGGTAAAAAAAGGAGTATTGTTACGTTGGCTGTTCCTAGAAACTTTAAAAATACTAATGGAGAATATGATACTGATTTTCTTGATTGTGTTTTGTGGACAGGTATAGCTGAAAATACTGCTGAGTATTGTAAAACTGGAGATATTATTGGCGTTAAAGGAAGACTTCAGACGAGAATGATTGATAATGCAGATGGAACAAAACATAAAAAAGTGGAAATGATTGCAGAAAAAGTTACTTTTTTATCTAGTGGAAGTAAAAGGCAAGAAGAAAAAATGGAAAATAATGGTAATAGCGATATTACTAATAATAATGTTCAGTTAGATGAAAATGTAAAAGAACATAAGAAAAATAAAAAATAAAGATAGGAAAGATTATTATGATTATAGGTAAAAGAATTAAGCTACTACGAATTCAGAAAAGGTTAAGCCAGGAAGAATTAGGAAATTATTTGGGTGTTACTAAAGTATCTATTTGTGGTTATGAAAAGGGAAAAAGGGTGCCTAATGCTGACAATTTAGAAAAATTAGCTAATTTTTTTGGTGTTTCAATTGATTATTTATATGGGAGAGATAATTATGTTGTTTGTGAGAGTGACAATAGTATATTATTTTTTTCTGATGATGATATAAAGATTATTGAAACTATTAAACAATTTCCTGAAATATATAATTTGGCATCTTTAAATCCTTTACGTCTTTGTAATTTTATTGATAGAAAAATAAAATAGATAGATATTTTGATTTTATTGGTAAATATTGTTAAAAAAATGGTAAAAATTACTTCTTATTATTTTGCTATTGTTATCCATATTATAATTAAAAGGAGGTAAGTATGAAAAAGATTTTGATGTTTATATTCTTTATATTATTGTTAAGTGGTTGTGATACAAGTAAAATGGATACTATGTCATGTGAAAAAGAATATGATACTAATAATGGTATTGATACTAAAATTACGTATAGTATTGATTATGAGAATAATGAAGTTAAGAAAGTAAGAATGACATATGACTATACGCAAAATGATAATGTGGATAATGTGACAGATGGTGTTGGTACTGGTACTGATGGTACTACTAATGATACAAACAATGACAAAGATGGAATTATTGATGGAGTTATTGGTGATACAATTGATGATATAATTAATGGTGTTACTGGTACAATTTTGGATTTGGCAGGGCTTAAAAGTAGACATGATGTTGTAAAGAGTACTTATGGAAATGTTAAGGGTTTTTCTTTGCAAGATACTACTGATGTTAATAATAATTATAAAGTTACTTATGTAGTTGATTTTGATGAAATATCAAATGATGATTTAACTAAATTTAATTTAGATAGAGATTTTACAACTCTTAAAACATCATATATAAATCAAGGCTTTACTTGTAAATAGTAATAGTCTTTTTTTATTAATAAATATATTAATAATTATCTTTTTTAATAGTTTAATAGATTTTTAGTAGAAAATCTGTTACAATTATGTTGAGGTGATATGATGGATAATTTTAAGACAATGGATGCTAATGAGGCTGTTAGTAATGTAGCATATAAATTTTCAGAATTATGTGGGATATATCCAATTACTCCTGCTTCACCGATGGCAGAAAAGGTAGATGTATTAGCAAATTCTGGAGAGGTTAATTTTTGGGGTAATAAAGTTAAAGTTGTAGAGATGCAGTCAGAGGCTGGAGCGGTAGCATTAATTCATGGTGCTTTACAGTCTGGTACTCTATCTTCTACTTTTACGGCTAGTCAGGGACTTTTGTTAATGATTCCTACACTTTATAAAATGGCTGGGGAAATGCTTCCTGGTGTTTTACATGTTGCTGCAAGAAGTTTAGCTACACATGCTCTTTCAATTTTTGGAGATCATCAAGATATATATGCAATTAGGTCAACTGGTGTATGTATGTTATGTTCAGCTAATCCTCAAGATGCTTATAATATGGCAGCTGTAGCTCATTTATCTGCTATTAAATCATCACTTCCTTTTGTTAATTTTTTTGATGGTTTTAGAACTAGTCATGAGATTGATAAAATTAAGCTTATGAGTTTCGATAAGATTAAAAATTTAATTGATCAAAATGCATTAGAATCTTTTAGAAAAAAAGCTATGAATAATGAAAATTATAATACTAGGGGAACGGCGCAAAATGATGATATTTATTTTCAAAATACTGAAGTTAGAAATAAATATTATATTGATAGTATAGATATTGTTAGTGATTATATGGACAAAATTAATGAGATTACAGAATCTAATTTTAAACCATTTAATTATTATGGTGATAAAGATGCTGATAGTATTATTATTGCTATGGGTAGTGTATGTGATACAATAAGAGAAACAGTAGAGTATTTAAATACTTTGGGAAATAGATATGGAATGGTTGAGGTTCATTTATATAGACCTTTTAGTAATAAACATTTACTTGATGTTATTCCTAATAGTGTTAAAAAAATTGCTGTGTTAGATAGAACTAAAGAACCAGCTGCTAATGGAGAACCTTTATATCTAGATGTTGTATCAGCACTTAAGAATAGTAATATAGAGATTATTGGTGGTAGATATGGTTTATCTTCTAAAGATACTAATCCAGCACAGATAAAGGCTGTATTTGATTTCATGAATAGTGATAAGATGAGACATAATTTTACGATAGGAATTAATGATGATGTTACTAATTTATCTCTTGATGTTGATAATGGTTTTATTATTCCAAATGATATGACAGAATTTTTGATATATGGTTATGGTTCAGATGGAATGGTATCAACATCTAAGGATATGATTAAAATTATTGGTGATTATACAAATAAATATGTACAGGGATATTTTCAGTATGATTCAAAAAAATCTGGTGGTGTAACAAGAAGTCATATGAGAATTTCTGATAAAGAAATAAGGTGTCCATATTATGTAAACAATCCGTCTTTAATTGTAGTTTCTAAAGAAGAATATATTTATAAATATGATATTGTTGACAATTTGGTTGATGGTGGTACTTTATTTTTGAATACAAAATTAGATAAAAAGACTTTAATAGAGACTTTACCTAATAAAGTTAAGTATTATTTGGCTAAGAAAAGGATTAATTTTTATACGATAGATGCTTATAAATTAGTAAATGAGTTAGGTCTTAAAAATAAGATTAGTACTTGTATGGAAATTTGTATTTTTGACATTATTAAAATTATGGATACGGATAAAGTTAGAGGAATAATGAAAGATACGAATGTTAAGAGATTTTCACATAAAGGAGAGAATATTGTTTTAGTAAACAACAGAATTGTTGATGAATCAGTATCTCATATAAATAAAATTGATGTAGATTCAGAATGGATTAATTTAAATTTTGAAGAAGAGGGTGATAAAACATTTGATGAGATGATTGGTCTTCTTAAGGGAAATGAATTACCAGTTAGTGCTTTTATTGATAGAAAATCCGGAATTTATCCTGGTGGTAGTACTAAATTTGAGAAAAGAGATATTGCAGAGAATGTACCTTGTTGGAATAAAGAGAATTGTATTCAGTGTAATCAATGTGTTTTTGTTTGTCCACATGCTGTTATTAGACCATATTTATTAGATAAAGATGATAAATATGAAAATGCTCTTCCAAGTATGTTTCCTAAGGATAAAAAATATGTAATTGGTATTAGTTATAAAGATTGTACTGGTTGTGGTCTTTGTGCTAATATTTGTCCTGGTAAAGTCGGAAATAAAGCTCTTTCAATGGAAAAATATGATAAGGGTAAATTTACTAATAATGATTTTGAGTATTTAAATGAACATAGAGTAAGCTTTGATAATGCTATTTTGAATGTAAAAAATATTGGATTTAGGGATCCTAAATTTGAATATTCAGGTGCTTGTGCTGGATGTGGTGAAACGGCGTATATTAAGAATTTAACTCAAGTATTTAATGATAATTTATTTATTGCTAATGCAACAGGTTGTTCTTCAATATATGGTGCTAGTGCTCCGGCTACTCCTTATTCAGTTCCTTGGGCTAATAGTTTGTTTGAAGATAATGCTGAATTTGGATTAGGAATTAAACAAGGAATTAATATTAAGCGTGATAAAATAAAGAAATATATGGAAGAAAATAAATCTCCAATATTTGAAAAATGGTTAAATAATATGGATGATTATAAAGTTTGTAAAGAAGTATATAATGAAATTAATTTTGAAGAACATCCATATTTAGATGGACTTAGAGATTATATTGTGCCTAAATCTATGTGGATTATTGGTGGAGATGGATTTGCTTATGATATTGGTTATGGTGGCTTAGATCATGTTCTTTCAACAAATGAAGATATTAATATTTTGATTTTGGATACTGAAGTATATTCAAATACAGGTGGACAATCGTCAAAATCTAGTAATATTGGTTCTATTGCTTCATTTACTTCTTCTGGTAAATCTAATTATAAAAAGGATTTAGCAAGAATAGCAATGTGTTATCCACATGTATATGTTGCTTGTGTTAATATTGGATATAATAAAGAACAATATTTAAAAGCTTTGCAAGAAGCAAATAATCATAAAGGTCCTTCAATTATTATAGCTTATGCTCCATGTATTGAACATGGTATAAAAACAGGTATGGAACATAGTTTAGATGATGGATATTTAGCTTCAAAATGTGGTTACTTCTTAACATTTAGATATAATCCTGATACAGGAGTATTTAATTTAGATTCAAAAGATATTGATTTAGATAAATATGATTTATTCTTAGAGAATGAAAACAGATATGCTAATCTTAAAAAGGTTAATCCAGAAGGTGCTAAGGAACTTATTGATAAACAAAAAGAGTGGGCTAAGAATAGATTTAATTATTATAGTAAATTATAGGTTAATATTAACTATATGTAAAATCCAACTTAAAAATTTAAGTTGGATTTTTATTATCTATTTATTAAAATTATGGCTAATATTATTGAGAAAATACAGATTCCAATAACAATAAAACTACTTTTTACAAAGGCTGCATTATTTAAGTTGGTTGGTTTTATTAGTCTTCTAACTTTTGGTTTATATAACATTTGTTGTTTATCTATATCTTTGTTTATTTCTTGGTCTTCTTCTTCAAAGTCATTGTTTCCTTCTAAAGATTCATTTGAGTGTTCCTCAGTTTCACTTGCTTTACTGTATTCAACTTCTGAACCTTTATATATTTCATAATTACCTGTTTGAGGATTTTTTCTGACTTCAAACATTTTTTTGGTTTCTTGATTATAAAATAGTCCTGTATTAATATCAACTTTGTAAGAATATGGATTTATATATTCATTATTAATAAAGAATCTGATTTTTCTTAATAGTTCTGAATCAATATCATCTCTTTGTAAAACTTCATTTATAGATAGTAAGGTTAATTCTTCTTTTCTATTTTTTTTCATCTCAGCAAAGACAATGTCAGAATTCGCTAATTCATCTTTGGTTTGAGAAGAAGTTATTTCGTTTTGTATTTTTTTAAATTCATTATTTAAATCTTTATTTGAGAAATTAGTTTTTAATACTGTATCAGTTTGGGTTGAAATAATAAAATTTTGATTACTTAGACTAGAAGCCTTATAATTTCTCATGTCTAATTTTGGATTATCATTTTGATGTATCGAATCATATAAATTTAAAAGTTCTAATACTTTTTCATTAGATAAAACCTCCGATGGAATTAAATTGTTTTTTAAATAAATTATGTAATTATTTAATGCTTCTTTGCTTTTAAAATTATTATTTCTTATTTGTTGGTATAATACTGATAACAATGTTTGATAATTATTATTTTCCATATGGTACCTCTATTATTAATATAATGATAAAATATAATTTTATATATGTCAATATAAATATAATTTATTTGTTAATACTTTTATCTTTTGTCATATCAATTAAGAAAAGTTATTTTTTCATGAATTCAAATAGATATATATTTTTTATAATATATTAGATTACGACAATTCATAGTATTTTAAAACCATCTATGATTTAGATGGCTTTTTAGTTAATTTTTTGATTTTTGTTAGATCTCCTTTTAATGGAACAGCATTCCAACCTATTAATTCTTCTTCATAAGGTGGATAAATATCATTTAATAAATATATTGGTTTATTGTAGTAAAAACCAAAAGCTATTTCAGCAAAGACATTAGCTCCAATGTAATTAGCAACGCCATTCTTATTTTAATTGATAATTAATAAACAGTCTGTTCTATCATCGATTATTTTTGAAAAATGGAGTCTTGAAGCAGTATTTTTTTCTATTTCTTCAAGAAATTCTTGAGGTATAATGGGATTAAATCCCAGTTCTTTTAATTTTTTTGCTATTTCAAATGTTTTCGTGGCAAATTTTTTACTGGAACATAGAACAATTTGAGTAGTGGTTTCTTGAGATGTTTTTTCAAAACGATATTGTTGTCTTACATTAGGATATTTTTCATGGTCAACTTCTGAAGTAAACATTTCATATGGTCTAGCCCATTTTAATTTTTCACCATATAAAGCTTGATATACGACTACTTTTTTCGGTTCATCTTCATTGTTTGTTTCACTATCATAAACAACATCTAATATTTGGTACATTTTTCCTTTGAAATGGCGATATATATATATCCCTTTTTAATATTTTCTTGTTGTAAATTGTTAGCTAATAAATAGGCTTCTTTGAATTTTTCTTTATCATTGGTTAAATTTTTTATGTCTTCAAGAAAGTGTTGATAATCTGTATCATCAAAATACATTTTTTCTTTAGTATATCCATAACTTCCATCTTTGTCTATTAAATGTTGTCTTGATTCTTTAATAATTTCATCCAATGATGCATTAGGATTAGCTTTTTTACGATATGAATATGTTCTTTTCAATAGTGATGTTATATCGACATTTCTGTCAGCAGAGGAAATTATTTTACCATAAATTATTCTTGGTTCTTCTTCCATACTAGCTCTATGATCGTATACAGCATCTGCCATAATTTTAATTTCTTCTTCAGTAAAAAATTGTTTTAACATATCATCTTTTAATAACATTTAGCTGAAATTTTTTTCATGATTTTTTTGGTCAATATGGTGTCCTAAATCATGATAAGTGGCAATAGTATATACCATATCAACATTAATATCTTGAATAGTTTTAGCAAATTTTAAACTTCTTTCAATAATATATTTGATATGATCTATATTGTGTCCTTCGTCATTTTTGTTATATTCTGGAAAAATATTATTTTCAATATATTCTTTTAATTTGACGGCGTTTCTATTCTGTTGTTACTTATATTTTTTTTTGGATATCTTGTAAAGTGGATTATGCTAACTGTTAAATAGATTTTAAATGATATATCTAAATTCTTTTTTGTATTACCATTGATTTTATTTAAATATTTGTATAATAATGGAGGTGATTTTATAATGGAACTATTATATAAATATTTAATTTATTATTATCCTAATAAGAGCGAAGAAATTCTCTCAATGCTAAATATGTTGGATGAAGATACAATTATTTTTTGACAAGTATTGAGGAACAAATTCCATATGTTACCTATGAAAGATTTAAACAAATTGTTTATGCTATATATCATAATTATTCTACTGAAGAATTTGTTAGGCAAGAATATGATGAAATAATGTCAAGATGGCACAAAGACTATTCAATGTTTGATATTCCTAATGGTGTTTTAAGTATTTCTGTTGATAGGAATACTACTCATATTCCTGTTGGTCCAAATCCTAAAGATGATGAAATATATGATATTGCCTCTATGACGAAATTATATACTGAAGTATTATTTTTTCGAATTGTTAAAGAAGGTAAATACAATATAAGTTTTGATACAAAAATTAGGGATATTACTGACAATTATCCCAACTTAGATAAAGATTTAAGTCTTGATGATTTATTAACTTTTGAAAATGCTTTTAGAACTTATGGAATGATAAATCAAAAAAAGAATAAAGAGGAAGGATTAAAAAGTTTGAGAACTAGCAGAGTTTTGCCTCATTTGAAAGGGCAATATTTGTATACTGATATTCCTATTATGATATTAACTGATATTCTTGAAACAGTTACACATAAAGATTATAAAGAATTAAGTAATGAATATATTATTAATCCACTTCAATTAAGGAATACTTATTTAGGCAATCTTGGTGATGATAGATATAGATATACCGGATTAAATACTAATGGAGTTAATAATCCTAAAGCTAATGTTATGGGTGGTTATTACGGATATGCTGGAATTAAAACAACTTGTGATGATTTTATTTTATTTTTAAATTCTATATTTAAAGATGGTTTTATTGCAAATAATAGATTTGATCCTATTTGGTTTAAAATGATGAGTTTATCTAAAACTAAGACTCCTAATTATGATGATATTGGTAGACGTATTTCTAAATTGAGACCTAATATTGATTATACTGACTTAGAAAAGAAAATAAAAGAATGTGGCTTGACAGATGAAATAAAAAAAGAGTTATAGGGTATAAAAAAAGTAATACATGATGATGTATTGATACAACTATTTAATGATTATATTAATTATATATCTAGTCCAGAAGATCATATAAGAATATCAGGTCCAGCTACAATAGGTAACTTAAATATTGCATCAGAAAATATTCAAATGAATGATTATAATTTCGATTCTTTGGCTTCTGATACTTTACCATATACGGGATTTGAAGTACAAGGGTCTACTAGAGTTCATGGTGGTTGTTCAATGTTTGCGTTGTATAATCAATTTCATAGTGTTTCCATTTCTTTTTATGATATTTCTAATCAATTTGATAATGCTAAAATATACATTAACATTACTGGTAAATCAGGCGTTTTATTAACATATTCAACAGATATAGGTGATTGTGTTACTTTTGATCCTAGAAGCATTATTCCGTATGGTACTTATTATGGTGAATTTAATGATATGTTTTGGGTTGCTAGAATTGTTGATTTATATAATAAAATGCAATTAAAAAAGAAGAAAATAATAAGATAGTTATATTTATTTAATTCAAGTAGAAAAAAATTAATTATATAAAGGCTTTCCTTATATTATCTAAAATGTTTTTGATATTTTTAAATAATAGATTTAAGGTCTTTTTTTGTATTATTATAGACTTTTATTCAAATATTTAGTACAATTTAATTGGTGAAGTTTATGAATGTAGATAATATTAATGTATTAGCATTAGCTTACTTAGGAGATGCAATATATGAAGAGAGAGTAAGAGAGTATTTAATTAGAAGTGGTATTTCTTTGGTAGATGATTTGCAGAAGGAAACTATACGTTATGTATCTGCAAAAAATCAAGCAAGAATTATTAGTTATTTAATTAATACAAAGTATTTAACTGATAGAGAAATAAATATTGTAAAACGTGGAAGAAATTATAAAAAAAATAGGCATCCAAGACATACGGATATTATTACTTATAAATTATCTACAGGATTTGAGACTTTGGTAGGTTACTTATATTTAAATAATGAGAAAAAAAGAGTGGAAGAAATTATTGCTTATATATTAGGAGGTTCTTATGAAGAAAATATTTAGTTTGTTACTTATTTTATTGCTTATAGGTTGTTCTAGTGCAAAATATGAAACTATTGATAGTAATTATGCGATGAAATTAATTAATGATGGTGCTTATATTATCGATGTTAGAACAGAAGATGAATATAATACTGGACATATCATTGATAGTGTCAATATTCCTTTGGATATAATAGATACGATTGATTATAATTTAGATGATATAATAATTGTGTATTGTTCTACTGGTATTAGAAGTGAGGAAGCAAGTAAAAAACTTATTTCTATGGGATATAATAAAGTTTATAACTTGGATGGTGGACTAATTAATTGGGGATTTGAGTTGGAGGAATAATATGTATATATATGGAAGAAATGTATGTAAGAAAAAAATACTTGACAATGACAAGGTTAATCATGCTTATTTAAAAGAAAATTTTAATGATAGAGAAATATTAGAATTGCTTAAAAAAAGCAATATTAGATATACTTTTTTACAAAATAAAATTATGGATAAGAAAGTTGATGGTAATCATCAGGGAATAATACTTGATGTGGATGATATTAAAACTTATGACTTGGATTATGTTATTAATTTAAAAAAGAATAATCCTTTAATTGTTATATTAGATCATATTGAAGATCCTCATAATTTTGGAGCTATTATTAGGACTAGTGAAGCTCTTGGTGTTGATGCTATTATAATACCTAATGATAGATGTTGTAATATCAACTCAACAGTTGTTAAAACTAGTGCTGGGGCTATTTATGATATGCCTATTGTTAGAGTTAATAATTTATCTAGTGCTTTAAATAAATTAAAGAAAAGTAATTATTGGGTATTTGGTACTGATATGAAGGGTAGTGATTATACTAAAGTTAATTATGATATGCCTGTTTGTTTGATTATAGGAAATGAAGGTAAGGGTATAAGTAAGACATTAGAGGGTGTATGTGATTATATGATAACTATTCCTATGGTTGGTAAAATAAATAGTCTTAATGCTTCTGTGTCTTGTGGTATTATTTTATCTCGTATAGTGGCACAAAGGGGTGAAAATGGAATATAATGATTTTGAACTTGTTTCTTTGATTAGAGAAAATAATGAGGAAGCTAGGGAGATACTATATAATAAATATAAGCCAATTATAGTTAAGAAAAGTACAGATCAAATTTATAAACTTGGTAGTTATGGTATGGAAATTAATGATTTAATTCAAGAAGGATATATTGGTCTTGATAATGCTATTAATTGTTTTAATGAAAAAGAAAATACTTCTTTTTATACTTTTGCTCTTTTGTGTATTGATAGGCAGATTATTACTTATATAAAAAAGAATACTAATAATAAAGCTATGATTTTAAATGATGCTATTAATTTGGATGATGGTAAGGAGTATTTGTTTAGGGATAATACTGATATAGAAGGTAGTTTTATTAATAAAGAGGGTGCTAAAGAATTTATTAATTTGATTTGTGATAGTTTGTCTGATATTGAGAAAAAGGTTTTTTCTTTGAAATTAGAAGGATATGATATTGGTGAAATTGCTAACTTATTAAATAAAGATACTAAGGTTATATATAATACATTACATAGAATTAAATATAAAATAAAATTAATTATGAATAAAGATAAATAATATTTGTCTTTTTTTTCTTTTGGGGTATAATACTTAATGATGGGTTAATTATGAGAGGAAGTGTTATATGGATTATATTCGTATAAGAGGAGCTAGAGAGAATAATTTAAAAAATATTGATATAGATATTCCTAAGAATAAATTGGTTGTTATGACGGGTGTTTCTGGTAGTGGTAAGAGTAGTTTGGCTTTTGATACGATATATGCTGAAGGTCAAAGAAGATATGTTGAAAGTCTTAGTTCTTATGCTAGACAATTTTTGGGGGAAATGCAAAAGCCAGATGTTGATTCTATAGAAGGACTTAGTCCTTCTATAAGTATAGATCAGAAAACTACTAATAAAAATCCTAGGTCAACTGTTGGTACGGTAACAGAATTGTATGACTATTTGCGACTTCTTTTTTCTAAGGTTGGTGTTCCTTATTGTCCTATTCACAATGTACCTATTTCTTCTCAAAGTGTGGAAGAAATGGTAAATAGAATAATGAATATGGATGAAGGAACAAAAATATTAGTTATGGCACCAGTTGTCTATGGTGAAAAAGGTAGTCATAAAGAATTATTTGATAGTTTAAGGAAAGATGGTTATGTTAGGTGTAAGGTAGATAATGAAATTATTGATTTATCTGATAATATTTCTTTAGACAAGAATAAGAAACATAATATTTTAGTGGTTATAGATAGATTGGTTATTAAAGAAGGCATTCGTAGTAGATTGTATGACTCTTTTGAAACGGCTTTAAAGTTATCTGGTGGTAAAATTGTTGTAGAAGTCCCATTTGGGGAAGAGATTGTTTTAAGTGAAAGATTTGCTTGTCCATATTGTGATTTTTCTTTGGCTGAACTTGAGCCTAGAATATTTTCATTTAATGCTCCATATGGTGCTTGTCCTGAATGTAAGGGGCTTGGTGTAAAATATAAGCTTGATATTGATTTGATTATTCCAGATAAAAATTTGAGTATTAATGAAGGTGGTATAAAGGTAATTAATTTAGAGGAAGATAATTCTACTATTAGGACGGAACTTAATGCTCTTAGTAAAAAATATGATATAGATTTAGATTTACCTATAAAAAAACTAGATAAAGATAAATTAGATATTATTTTATATGGTTCACCTGATGAGGTTATATTTAACTATGTTTCTAAAAACGGATCTACTAGAAATACTAAAAGTTATTTCGAGGGAATTATTACTAATTTGGAGAGGCGTTATATTGAAACTAAGAGTACTTGGATTAGAGATTGGATTGAACAATATATGACAGAAATGAAGTGTCCTGTGTGTAATGGGACAAGACTTAAGTCTGATGTTTTATCTGTTTTAATAAATGGTAAGAATATATATGATGTTTCTTGTTTGTCTATTAGAAATTTGAGAGAATTTATGAATAATTTAAAATTAAGTAAAGAAAAGATGGAAGTATCTGATTTGATTGTAAAAGAGATAAGTTCTAGATTGGATTTTCTTATTAATGTTGGACTTGAATATTTGACATTAAATAGAATGGCTGGAACATTATCTGGTGGTGAGAGTCAGAGAATAAGATTGGCAACACAAATTGGTTCTAGACTTACGGGTGTTTTGTATGTTTTAGATGAACCTAGTATAGGATTACATCAAAAAGATAATGATAAACTTATTAATTCATTACTTGAAATGAGGGATTTAGGTAATTCTTTGATAGTTGTAGAACATGATACGGATACTATGGTGGCTAGCGATTATCTTGTTGATATTGGTCCTTATGCTGGAGATAATGGAGGATATGTTGTAGCCGCTGGTACACCACAAGAGGTAATGAATACGGAAGGCAGTTTGACAGGTAAATATTTGTCTGGTAAACTTAAAATTGAAGTTCCTAAAGTTAGAAGGCAGGGAAATGGATTGTTCTTGAAAATTAGAGGAGCTAAAGAAAATAATTTGAAAAATATTAATGTAGATATTCCATTAGGGAAATTTGTTTGTATAACTGGTGTATCTGGCTCTGGTAAGAGTAGTTTGATAAATGAAGTTTTATATAAAAGAGTAGCTAATTATTTGTATAAATCTAAAGATAAACCTGGTTTGTGTAAAGAAATTAAAGGTCTTGAAAATATAGATAAGGTTGTGCATATTAGTCAAAGTCCTATTGGTAGAACTCCTAGAAGTAATCCCAGTACATATATTTCATTATTTGATGATATAAGAGATGTTTTTGCTGAAACTAAAGAGGCTAAAATAAGAGGGTATGATAAAGGACGATTTAGTTTTAATGTTAAAGGTGGTAGGTGTGAAGCTTGTTGGGGTGATGGTGTTAAGAAAATAGAAATGCACTTTTTACCTGATGTGTATGTTCCTTGTGAGGTATGTAATGGTACTAGATATAATCGTGAAACATTACAAATTAAGTATAAAGGTAAAAACATATATGATGTACTTAATATGAGAGTTAGTGAAGCTATTCCGTTTTTTGAAAATCATCCTAAAATTATTAATAAACTTAAGATTCTTGAAGATGTTGGACTTGACTACATTAAGCTAGGTCAAAGTGCACCAACTTTATCTGGCGGTGAAGCTGCTCGTGTAAAACTTGCCAAAGAACTTCAGAAGAAACCTACTGGTAAGAGTTTGTTTATATTAGATGAACCAACGACAGGGTTACATAGCTATGACATTGATAAACTACTTAAAATTTTAAATAGAATAGTTGATAATGGGGATACGGTTATTGTGATTGAACACAATCTTGATGTTATTAAAGTGGCTGACTATATTATTGATCTTGGGCCAGATGGTGGTGAATTTGGTGGAGAAGTTGTAGCTTTAGGAACACCTGAAAAAGTGTCTATGAATGAACATAGTTATACTGGTCAATATTTGAAGAAGGTTTTATAAACTTTCTTTTTTTGAATAAATATGTAATTATGACATATTATTTATTGAAAAGAGGTTTATATGGAAAAAATTGAAGTTATAAAAAATATTGCAAAAAGAACTGGTGGAGACATTTATTTAGGTGTTGTAGGGGCTGTTCGTACTGGTAAGTCAACTTTTATAAGAAGATTTATGGAAACTATAGTTGTTCCAAATATAGCAGATGAATTTGAGAAAAAGAGAACTTTAGATGAATTACCACAAGCTGCTTCGGGTAAGACTATAATGACTATGGAGCCTAAATTTGTTCCGGCAACAGCTGCTAAAATTAATATTGATGATTTTTCTTGTAATATTAAAATGATTGATTGTGTTGGATTTGTTATAGATAATGCTAAGGGCGTTGAAGATGAGAATGGTGCTAGATATGTTATGACACCTTGGTATTCTGAGCCTATACCTTTTGTGGAAGCTGCTTCAATTGGTACTGAAAAAGTAATTAAGGATCATTCTACGATTGGTATTGTAGTTACAACAGATGGATCTATTTCTGATTTTGAAAGAAATGATTATGTTAAGGCAGAAGAAAATGTTATTTCGGAATTACAGATGCTTGGTAAGCCATATATTGTTATTTTAAATACAACACATCCAAATGATACAAATACACAGTTGCTTAGTCAGGAACTTAAAGATAAATATAATGTTCCTATTATTCCTATGAATATTTTAAATATGCAAGAGAGAGATATGTATGATATTTTGAGGGAAGCACTATATGAATTTCCAGTTTTAGAGGTTAAAATCAATATGCCAGAGTGGATTACTGTTTTAAATAAGGAACATTATTTAAAAAAGACATATATTGAAAAAATTAAAGAGAGTGTTGTTAGTATTAATAAAATAAGAGATGTAGATACTATTACAGATTATTTTTCGGGTTGTGAATACATTGATAGGGCATATTTGTCTGAAGTAGATCCTTCTACGGGGGAAATTACAATTAATTTATCAGCTCCACAAGATTTATATAATCAAGTATTAAATGAAATTATTGGAATTGACTTAACTAGTAAAGTTGATTTAATAAAATTATTTCAAGAATATAATGAGGCAAAGTATGAGTATAGTCAAGTAAAGACAGCATTAAAAACTGTAAAACAAACAGGCTATGGAATTGCTACACCATCATTAAGTGATATGAAATTGGAGACACCTGAAATTATTAAACAAGGTGGACGATATGGTATTAAGCTTAAAGCCAAAGCACCATCTATACATATAATGTGTACAAAAAGGAAGCGTTTACCTTTACTAGATTATGTAGGTATGCTCACCATAAAACACATGAAGTTACTTACTATGTTGACCTAGATATTTGTTTTTATAACTATAATGAATTATAACACTATACTACTTATATTTGAAGTGGTATTTTTTTATTTATATTAAAGAAATACAGTCTATCACATTATCACAAAAATAATGCTATCTTTGAATAAGAGAGAAAAATATCTTAATATCTTATCCAGATATTTATAAAAATACGTTAAAATATATCATCACGGAGGGTGTGATAGTATGGTCTTTAGAGAAGAAAATAAAATTAATTATACAAAAGTATCTAATGAATTATTAAAAGATAAAGAATTATCTTTACCTGCTAAAGGTTTATTAATTACTATGTTATCACTTCCTGATGACTGGTCCTATTCAACATTAGGACTTACTTCTATTGTTAAAGAAAGTAAAAATACTATCCACAGGTTATTAAAAGAACTAGAATCAAAAAACTATTTAATTAGAAAGCCCATAAGAGATGATAAAGGAAGATTTGTTAAGTATGATTATGTTATATATGAATTACCATATCCCAATATTAGGAATATGGATATAAACCCGAATACCCAGATTTGGGAAATGGACCACAATAAATTAAATAATAATAAAGATGAAATAGATAAAACACTTCATAGTGGTTATACAAATGAATTAATTAGACGAGGTTTCATTAGCGAAAATGACTTTGAATTAGATAAATATAATTCTTTGTTTGATGAATTAAAGAAAGAATATGATTACCAATTAATATATATGTGTACAAATTATATTCTTAAACATTTAAGAATAAATAAAAATAAAGATGAGTATGATAATCCGATAGATGATAAATATAATTATCTTAAAACGAGTCTTATTAATAATCTTAAATATATTACTCAAGATATATCATTGTGGAACTTTGATGACGATGATTCTTGATAATAAGTCCTGTGGTCTTGTTTAGAGTATCATATTCTCACAGAAACAAGAAAATAGTATAAATATATTAGAATTAGTTAAAACTCCATATTTTGTGAATAAACAAGCCATAATTAAGTTTTGATAATTTAAATAAAAAAGCACTGACAAATAAATAAGTACTCGATATAATTTAGTTGAAGGGAGATATTTGTATGAGTAGTATTAGTAAAAGATTATTAGATAAATTATTTCAAGATAAAGAGTATCAAGAATATATTAACGAGTATGAAAGTACTTCTAAGATTAATTTAGATAAATTAGAATCATTGCTTAATAATCATATTGATTTATACAGAGTATTCTTGAAGATTAATATCTTTTTATATAGATATGATACTAAATTACTTGAAGAGAATTTAAAAGATTTTAGTCAATTAAATGGAACTACATTACGTTTAGATGATATAGATACTGTAATGGATTATTACTTTAATAATTATAAAAGGTGTAAGAAAGAACTACATAGAATTTGTATTAATCACTTGAGACCACCTGCTGAAAATAGAATTATTAATAAGATTATAAATAGAAAAATAGAAATAAGAGATATACCAAAAGATTGATAAAATTAGTTTTTTAATCCAATTATTTAAAAACACAGTATAATAAATATAAACTCGGGAGGTGTAGGTAAATGAAAGACATTGAAAAAATCAAAAGCGATTTGATTAACTGTGAAAGTAAAATTAAAAATATTGAATCAACAAGTGTAAAGGTATTACAAGAAATATTTCAAGTAGCTGAGATACAAAGAAATATTATACAAGAGATAATGAAACCAAATATATGTCCTTATTGTAATAAGAATAATACTGATAGTATTGACCCTAATGTATTATGTTATGAGTGTAGAGAATCATTTGGACATTGTTTTATGAGTGAATTATAGAAAGGAATACAAATTAGTTATATGAATATCTATCAAAAAATAGTATTAGAAATATTAAAGTTTTTGGAAAAGATGGATAATGACGAAGAATTCAAAAAGACTTGTCCTGATATTACAGCAGCTGAATATCTAATAGCAAAAGCAAATCCTGATATTAAACCACAAAGATTAATTAATATACTTAGCGGTAAAGCTAAAAGAATAACATTGCAAGAATTGTGTATTATATGTTATTGGTTGGGTATTGAACTAAAAGATTTATTTAAAAATATAGAATAGTCTAAATGGAAGAAATTAAAATTCTTCTTTTTTATTTTCTCAGAAACTCGAAAATTGTTAGTTTTTATGCTATACTTATAGTGGAGATTTTTGAAACTTTGAGGTGAGAATGATGAATAATAAGAAAGAATATGAAAGAGAAGAATTACATAAGACTATTTGGAAGATAGCTAATGAACTTAGAGGTTCAGTAGATGGTTGGGATTTTAAACAATATGTACTAGGATTCTTATTCTATAGATTTATATCTGAGAATCTAACTAATTATATTAATGAATTAGAACCTGATGATAATTTTGATTATGCTGCTCTATCAGACGACCAAGCTGAATACGGTAGAATAGAAACATTAAAAGAAAAAGGTTTTTATATTTTACCTAGTGAGTTATTTGTTAATGTTAGAAAAAGAGCTAAAAGTGATAAAGACCTTAATGTAACACTAAATAATATCTTTAATAACATAGAGAATTCAGCTAAGGGAACTGATTCTGAAGACGATATGAAAGGTCTATTTGATGATATAGATGTTAATAGTAATAAATTAGGAAATACTGTTAATGAAAGAAATAATAAGTTAGTTAAGTTATTAGATGCTGTCGGTGATTTACCGCTTGGAAATTATCACGATAATACTATTGACGTATTTGGTGATGCTTATGAATATCTAATGACTATGTATGCTTCAAATGCAGGTAAATCTGGTGGTGAGTTCTTTACACCACAAGAAGTTGGAGAATTACTTGCTAGAATAGTTTTAATAGATAAAACAGAAGTTAATAAAGTATATGACCCTTGTGTAGGTTCAGGTGGATTACTTCTTAAGTTTGCTAAGATACTTGGAAAAGAAAATGTTAAGCAAGGATTCTTTGGACAAGAGATTAATCTTACTACTTATAACTTGTGTAGAATAAATATGTTCTTGCACGATATTAACTATAATAAGTTTAATATAGCTAGAGGAGATACTTTAATAGACCCTAAGCATTGGGACGATGAACCATTTGATGCAATAGTCTCAAATCCACCCTATTCAATTAAGTGGGCTGGTAAGTCTAATCCTTTACTTATAAATGATGAAAGATTTGCACCTGCAGGTATTCTTGCACCTGAATCTAAGGCTGATTTAGCTTTCACAATGCATATGTTATCCTGGTTAAGTGCTAAAGGTACTGCAGCAATAGTTGAGTTTCCTGGTGTTCTTTATAGAGGCGGTGCTGAGGGTAAGATTAGAAAGTATTTAATTGATAATAATTTTGTAGATACTGTTATTCAACTTCCTAGTGATTTATTCTTTGGTACTTCTATTGCAACATGTATTCTAGTTCTTAAGAAGAATAAGACTGACAATAGTATTCTATTTGTAGATGCTTCTGAAGAGTGTGTAAGAACTACTAATAAGAACAAGTTGTCTGATACTAATATTGAAAACATTCTATCTTTATTGAAGAATCGTGTTGATGTAGAGAACAAAGCAATAGTTGTTCCTAATGAAGAGATTGCAGAGAATGATTATAATATTTCAGTTAATTCTTATCTGAAGACTGCTACTGATGAAGTAGAAATAGATATTGTTGAACTTAATAAGAGTATTCAAGAGATAGTTGCAAAACAATCCCAAGTAAGAAAAGAGTTAGATTCAATAATTCAAGAATTGGAGTCTGATTACCATGAGTAGGATTAATGATTTAATCAAAGAGTTATGTCCTAATGGTGTTGAGTATAAAACTTTGGATAACCTTGTATCCATATCTACGGGAAAATTGAATGCTAATGCTATGGAAGAAGATGGGCAATATGCATTTTTTACCTGTGACGCTAAGCCATTTAGAATTAATACGTATGCATTCGATGGAGAAGCAATTTTGATTTCAGGCAATGGAAGTCAAGTTGGGCATTTGAATTATTATGTAGGAAAGTTCAATGCATATCAAAGAACTTATGTATTGATGGATTTTATTGATGATATAGTTTGTAAGTATTTATTTCATTATTTAAATGCTTACTTAAAGAAATATATTGATTTGAATTCTAAAAAGGGTTCGGTACCTTATATTACATTGCCAATGTTAACAACGTTTAAAGTTGCAATTCCACCAATTGAGGTACAAGAAGAAATAGTACGAATTCTTGATAAATTTGGCGAGCTAGAAGCGGAGCTAGAAGCGGAGCTAGAAGCGAGAAAGAGTCAATATGAGTTTTGGCGTGGTAAATTATTAAATAAAAATGGTAATATAAAAATTAGAGACTTCTTTACTAGAGTTAAAGGTACACCTATTACCGCCGGAAAGATGAAAGAAATTGCTGTTGAAGATGGTGAAGTAAGAATATTTGCAGGTGGGCAGACAAAAGTAGATACTACTAGGGATAATATTCCAAAAGATAATATAATTAATTATCCATGTGTAATAGTTCAGTCTAGAGGCTTAATAGACTTTATATATTATGATAAACCATTTACTTTTAAAAATGAAATGTGGGCTTATACTTGTAATAATAAAACTACTGTGAAGTATCTTTACTATTATTTAAAGAATAATGTTAATTATTTCAGAACAGTTGGAGGACAGATGGGGTCTATGCCACAAATATCCTTACCTGTAACGGAGAAATATGAAGTATATTTACCAGATATAAAGGAACAAGAAAGAATAGTTAATTTTTTAGACAGGTTTGAAATATTAATTAATGACATTTCAGAAGGACTTCCTGCTGAAATAGAAGCTAGAAGAAAACAATATGAGTATTATAGAAATAAGTTATTAAGTTTTGAGGAGGTGTCTTGTGAATAAAGAATATGGATTAGTATCTGAAAATAATGGTTCAACAGTTGTAGCAGAATACTTTGGACTAAAAAGAAAAGATACAAGTTATCAAAGTGAGGCACAACTTGAAGAAGAATTTATACAAACTCTTAAAGATGAAGGATATGAGTATTTAATCTTTAATTCAGAGGAAGAATTAGTTAATAATTTAAGAAGTAAAATTGAAGAACTAAATCATTATACTTTTGAAGATGATGAGTGGAATAACTTCTTTATTAAGGAAATAGCTAATCAAAACTATGGTATTAAAGAAAAAACATTTACTATTCAAAAGGATGAAACTAAAGTATTAAGACATAAAGATGGAACTACTACTAATATAAGACTTATAGATAAAGAGAATATTCATAATAACAAATTACAAGTTATTAATCAGTATGTTAATAATGGTGTAAGAGATAATAGATATGATGTAACTATATTAGTAAATGGTTTACCATTAGTACATATTGAATTAAAACGTAGGGGTAAAACATTAAGAGAAGCATTTAATCAAATAGATAGATACCAAAGAGAATCATTTTGGGCTAATAGCGGTTTATATCAATATGTACAAGTATTTGTAATTAGTAATGGTACATATACAAAGTATTATTCTAATACTACAAGAGACTTGCATTTGAAGAATAAGGCACAGAATATTAAGTCATCTAATACATTTGAGTTTACTTCTTATTGGGCAGACCAAAAGAATAATACTATTATTGATTTAATAGATTTTGCTAAGACATTTTGTTCTAAACATACAATACTTAATATATTAACTAAATATTGTGTATTTACAAGTAATGAAGAATTAATGGTAATGAGACCATATCAAATAGTTGCTACTGAAAAGATATTAAACAAAATAGAGATAGCTCACAACTATAAGTGGTATGGTAGTATTAAGTCTGGAGGTTATATTTGGCATACAACTGGTAGTGGTAAGACATTAACATCCTTTAAGACAGCACAACTTGCTACTTCACTTGAATATATTGATAAAGTATTATTTGTTGTAGATAGAAAAGATTTAGACTATCAAACAATGAAAGAATATGATAACTTTCAAAAAGATGCAGCTAACTCTAATACTTCTACTAAGATATTAGAAAGACAACTTAATGACCATAATGCTAGAATAATAATTACTACTATTCAAAAACTAACTTCATTTGTTAAAAGAAATGATAATCACGATATATACAATAAGGAAGTAGTATTTATATTTGATGAGTGTCATAGAAGTCAATTTGGTGATATGCACAAACTTATTGTTAAGAAGTTTAATAAGTATTACCTATTTGGATTCACAGGTACTCCAATATTTAAAGAAAATGCAAGAAGTCAAAGCGGTATGTTATTAACTACCGACCAGACTTTTGGTGAGAAATTACATACCTATACAATAGTAGATGCTATTAAAGATAAGAACGTATTACCTTTTAAATATGAATATGTAGGTCGAGTTGATATTAAACAAGATGTTGAAGATGAAAAAGTATATGCGATAAATGAAGAAAAAGCATTTGATAATGACCTTAGAATCAATATGATAACAGCATATATTATTGATAATTTTGATAGAAAGACTAAAGCTGGTAATTATTTATTTAAAGCGATAGATAATGTTGGAGAATTAGCTAAGAATAATAGAAATAAAGAAGTTAAGGTAGTGCGTAGTTTAAATGGCTTCAATTCAATATTTGCTGTATCAAGTATAAGTATGGCTAAGAAATATTATGAAGCGTTTAAACAACAACCAAATGACTTAAAAATAGCACTAATATATAGTTTTGGTGTTAATGATGCTATAGACGATGGTCTATTTGACGAGAATAGTGAATCAACTGAAAACTTATCTAAATCAGATAGAGACTTCTTAGATTCTGCTATTGATGATTATAATAAAATGTTTGGTACAAGTTATGACACTTCTTCTGAGAAGTTCCAAAACTATTATAAAGATGTTTCTTTAAGAATGAAAAATAAGGAAATAGATATGTTAATAGTAGCAAATATGTTTTTAACGGGTTTTGATGCTAAGACATTAAATACATTATGGGTAGATAAGAATCTTAAATATCATGGCCTTATTCAGTCATTTTCAAGAACTAATAGAATACTTAATTCAATTAAAGTTGTTGGAAATATAGTTTCATTTAGAAACTTAGAAGAAAGATTAAATGAAGCATTAGGACTTTTTGGTGATAAGGATGCCTGTGGAATAGTATTACTTAAATCCTTTAATGATTATTACAATGGTTATAAGGATGATAAAGGAAAAGAAGTTAGAGGCTATAAAAGTTATGTTGAAGAACTATTAAATAAATTTCCTGCTGGAGTTGAAATAGTTGGTGAACAGAATCAAAAAGACTTTATTAAGTTATATGGTGCTATATTAAAGGTAACTAATATACTTACTTCTTTTGATGAATTTGAAAGTAATGAATTACTGACGCCAAGAGACATACAAGACTATCATAGCATGTATCAAGATATACATGATGAATTTACTAAGAGAGCTAAGGTTGAAGCTGTAGATATTACAGAAGATTTAGAATTTGAAATGGAATTAATTAAGACAATAGACATTAATATAGATTATATTCTAAATCTAGTAAAGAAATATCACGAAAGTAATATGCAAGATAAAGAGTTATTACTTAAGATTCAAAAAGCTGTTAATGCTTCACCTGAATTAAGAAATAAGAAAGACTTAATTGAACAGTTTATTGATTCGTTGAATCAAGATTCTGATGTATATAAAGACTTTGAGACATTTATGAATACTAAAAAAAAGGAAGAACTTGATAAGATTATTGAAGAAGAAAATCTTAAGAGTGATGAAACTTATGTATTTATTAGAAAAGCATTTGATAGAGGTAATGTAGAAGAAAATGGTACAGATGTAGTTAATATATTACCTCAAATGTCAAGATTCACAGCAGATAATGATAGAGCTAAAAAGAAACAAAGAGTACTTGATAAACTAACAGAATTCTTTAATAAATTCTTTAGTATTACTGGCAAATAAAAATACTCAAGGCTATAATAAGTCTTGAGTATTTTTATATTCTATTCGGAACATCTTTGTGAGTGTCATCATATTTAAGTAATAAATATGTTTCAATATTTAATGCTTTTGCTAATGAATCAATAGTTTTAAGTGAAGGGTCATAAAGTTGTCTTTCTAAATCAGAGATATATTTATCTGTTAATCCCACTATTTCACTTAGTTTTTCTTGTGATATATTAGATTTAATCCTATAGTATTTTAAATTTTGACTGAATACTTCCCTTATATCTATTTCTTTTTCTTTACTAGACATTTCTACCACCTCATAATAAAATTATATAAGTATGACTTTGAGAAAATAACCTAGTACCACTTTGAGAAAAATTGATTTTATGTTATACTTTTATTATATCAAAGTTTCACTTTGATATATGGAGGTGTGATATGGCATTAATGAAATGTCCTGAGTGTAATAAAGAAATAAGTGATACTACAAATGTATGTATTCATTGTGGATATAAAATAGGAAATAATAGTCAAATATATATACATCCATTTATTAAAAAAATTGTGCCTATCATATTTGTATTATTGGTAATATTTATTATAATAAATATAAATAAAAACAATGAAAGTGATAGTTCAGATAATTTAGTTAGTTGTGATGACCTTAGTTATTTTGTTGATACTTCAAAAACTAATTATGCTAATGAACATGGTTATAGTATTAATAAAACAACCTGTAAGTTTTCTAGTTATATAAAATATACTGATACTGGAGAATATGGAATATCTATTGCTTGTGATTCACCAGACAAATTATATCATAAGACATTTGAATATAAGTGTAGTAAATAATAATATAAAAAAGGAGGAATAAGTTGTGATTAATAAAAAGGATGTTATAGAAATTAAAGATGGTGTAATACCTTATGAGAAGATTAAAGACCAAAAAGATATTACTTTTGTAATAATAACAAAAGATGAAAAAGTATTAGAAGAATCTATAAGAGCAATTACAAAAGTTAAAGAAGAATATAAAGATAAAGACTTTAATGTAGTAATATCAAGTAGCTATGAGAAACTTCATACACTTAGCAATGATAAGTTTTAATTTGAGATAGTATAATTTACTATCTTTTATTTTGTATTTTGTTTATATATTAATTATGAAAGTAAATGATAATTAATGATAATATATGTTAATTAGTCAAAGTATATGACAGTTTACGATTTTTAGGAGGAACTATATGAATACAGAGTTAATTAGATTAAAAACTATAAGTAATGCTATTGGTCTTTCTACAGCTACATTAAGACGTATGATAAAAAGAAATGAACTTAGAGGAGTATTACTCGGTGGTAATTATTATGTTACGCGAAAGGATTATGATGAATTGCTGTTTAATATTGAATGTAAAAAGTTAAATGTAACACCAAAAGAAATGAGAGAAATATATAAAGAAACTCAAAAGGAAAAACACAAAGAGCTGTTTAAATTAATGGGATTAGATAAGCTTGATAAAACAACTCAGGATTTTATATTAAAAGGAATGTCTATTATTAAATAATTTAGGGGCTCTCAAATTTAATTATTAGTATTAAAATAAACGTGTGCTTGAATAGCATTAAAATTGAGTTAATTATTAATAGTTGGAAATAATATTCTGTGTGTCAGAAAAAATGGTCGCTTATTTCAATACTAATTAATAGGAGGTTTTGTAATGAAAGAAAAAATATTTGCCGTGGCAAGGATCTCAACTCCCCAGCAGAAATTAGATAGACAAATTAGGAATATCTTAAAAGAGTATCCAGAAGCTTATATAATCAAAATTAAATATACTGGTACTACATTTAAAGGAAATAAAGAAATGGAAAACTTAGTTAATCAAATTAAGAAAGATATAACTAATAAGACTAATGTAACATTAGTATTTGATGAAGTATCTCGTATGAGTAGAAATGCTGAAGAAGGATTTGCTTTATACGAAGAATTATTTAATCTTGGTGTTAATATTGTATTTTTGAAGGATAAACATATTAATACAGATGTATATAGAAAAGCTCTAAGTACTGATATACCAATGACAGGGACTAATGTAGATATTATATTAGAAGCTGTTAAGAAATATCTAATGCTACTTGCTAAGGAACAAATACAGTTAGGTTTTCAAAAGGCACAAGATGAAGTTGATTATCTTCACAAGAGAACGTCTGAAGGACTACTCACAGCTAAGCTAAATGGGAAGCAGATAGGACGTATTAAAGGAAAAAAATATACTTCAAAGAAAGAAGTACATTGTAAGGAGATAATTAAAAAGAATAGTAAAGATTTTAACGGTAGTAATTCTGATGATGAGGTTATGAAAATATGCGGTATATCCAGAGGTTCATACTATAAGTATAAAAGAGAGTTAAAAGAAAATAATTATTCAGAGGTTAATTGAGTTCTTTGAATTAGATTTTTTAACCCGTTGATTATTACATTTGTTAGACCATTTTTTAAAGCAACCATTGCATAGATAAATTGATATATCATAAATATTATTTTCGAATCTTAATCTATGTAACTTTTCTGCATTAGTATTGCAATGATAACATTTTTGATTATACTCATTAAGTATAATTTTATTATAATATTTATCCAACAATAAATATAATACAGCAGTTGAAATTGATGAGTAAGTTTTTAACTTTAATTCATAATTATTTGTCTTATTCTTTAATTCTATTCTATTTTCATTATAGTAATTGCTTATTTTAATATTATTACATTTTAAATTATCAATGGTATTTTGTTTAAAATTATCTATTTTGCTAGATAATTTTTTTTCTATATATTTTAAGTCAAAAGGATGGTCTAAGTCTGTATAATGATAGAAAAATATTTTTTCGAGTTGATTTTGTAAATATTTGTATCTTTTTTCATTATTAGTATAACTTTCGTATAGTGAATCATCATTGCCATTTTCATAGATATTATAATTTTTAGTGAGTAAGTCATTACTCAAAGAGAAAAGATGATATAAATAGTAACATTCAATAATAAAATCATTTAAATTAATCTCAACATTTTTAATTACTAATTCATTAGAGTAGATATAAATTTTATTGTTATATGTTCTATTAAATTCTTTTAATTGTGGATAATTATATTGTTTAACTTCTATTCTTTTATTTGATGGTAAATCTAGTATTTTATTTTTTTCTTCTTTAATTAAATTTACCATTAGTGGAATACCAAATTTATTGCATAACTTTATTAAAGCACGTATTAGATTTCTATATTCATTTCTAACCCCACTAAAATTATTATTAATATATTTTGAAATATCATAATCAAATATAAATGATGAAATATTACATGAACTCATATTTATTGGGGTTCCCTTTTTTTTATTTAGAATTTCTAATATTGTTTCTACTAATTTATCTATATATATTTGGTTTTTACTATCATCAATATAATCAATTAAGAAATCTCCTGAATATATTCCTTCGTTATTGAAGCGAAAAGGAAATTCAATTTCGATAATCTCCTTCAGCTTAAAATTAACAATTAAGCTTTTATAAATATTGTATAAAAGATAAGAGGAATATTTTAAATCATTTGACTTTTTTAAATCACATACATATCTATATATAACATCATAATTAATATAGTATTTATCACTTGTAAATGTTGTTAATTGTTTTTTTATAAGTTTATTGAAACTTTCTCCAATTTTGTAAATTTGAAGTAATAATTTTACTTCATCTTCATCACTAAAAAATTTATATTCTGTATAATTGCATTGTTTGCTTTTTTCATTAGTTAACATAAATGAATTAAATGCTTTACTATATTTAATATTAAAACTACCACTAATAATATTTTTTACAAAAAACATAATTTGCCTCCAAAATTTGAGTATTATTGTATATCAAATTAATGCTTAAATCAAGTTTTTGCAAGACCATTTGATAGACTTGTAGCAAGAAAGGAGGAAAAGAGATGCTAAAATGTGAAACTCTTTATAGAGTCACTATATTAGATGTAGTATTTAAGATAAATGAGAATTATACACCTTATATAGATTTAATAGCTGAAACGTTAGATGAAAACAAAATGAGAATTGATGCTTGCTATTATTTTGCAGGTAGAGCTAAGTATTTTTCTTATAATGAATTAATCGATATATTAAATAAGTTTAATATTGAAGTTGAAGATGATAACCTATTTAATAGTTTGATGAAACTTAAAGGTAAGAAAGCTTACTTGTTAAAGATTCCAGATTATGAAAATAAGTATCAAGTCTTAAAAGACTATAACGAGGTTAATTAGTTATGAGACATGATATGTATTGGAGTGGTTTTACATAACTATGCTTCGCTAGAGGCATAGGAAAAGAGGAATACCAGGAACTATAACCAATGCCGCACATGGAGGTGGTCAAAGTGGTGGTAATACCTGAAATTCAAAATCAGATGGCAAAGTATCATAAGGTACAAGGATTGATGAGATATATTAATATTAAATCAATGAAAGAAGCACATGCACAAATGGATGGTGAGAAAGCCTCAGGCGTAGATGATATAAGTAAGTTCAAATACGAAGAAAGTCTAGAAGCAAACTTAAATAACCTATTAAACAAGATGAAGAAGTTTGAATACTATCCTAAACCAGTACGAAGAGCAAGAATACCAAAAGCCAATGGCAAAATAAGAGAACTTGGAATACCCAGCTATGAAGATAAGATAGTACAAAAGATAATAGCAGATATATTAAATAACATATATGAGCCAATATTCTTAGACTGTTCTTATGGCTTCAGACCTAAAAGAAATTGTCATCAAGCCCTAAATAAATTGTGCGAAGCAATTTACAGTGGGAAAGTTAACTACATAGTAGAAGCTGATATAAAAGGGTTCTTTGATAATGTTAATCAAGAAGTACTATTGAGACTATTAAAGATGATTATTAAAGATAGACACTTTATAGAATATGTTAAGAGATTCCTGAAAGCAGGAGTAATGGAGCAAGGGATTCCAAAACCAAGCGAAACAGGAACACCACAAGGAGGAAATATGTCCCCAGTGTTAGCAAACATATATCTACACTATGTATTGGACCAATGGTTTGAAAATAACTTTAAGAAAGAAGCTGAAGGGGAATGCTATCTAATAAGATATGCAGATGACTTCATAATGTTATTCGAAAAGCCAACAGATGGAGAAACAGCTAATATTAGAATAAGACAAAGACTAGAAATATTTGGCCTTGAATTACAAGAAGAAAAGACAAGAATATTTAGCTTTGGACTTAAAGAAGAAACAAAAGCAACATTTGACTTCTTAGGTTTTAATATATATAACTACAAAGATGGAGGAAATATTAAATTAGGTATGAAGATTAAAGAAGAAAACATACCAAAGAAATATGAAGCTATCAAAGAGTGTGTAGAACAATATAGATACCTAGAAATGGAAACACTAATTAAATTAGTTAATCTTAAATTAAGAGGTTATTACAACTATTATGGAGTAAGTACCAACATAGAGTGGTTAATAAGTATATATCAATATGCTGTAAAAGAGGTATTCATGGTATGGATAGAAAGGTATGGTGTCCCAAGAGACTATAACTACCTTAAATATGTATACAGAATGACTCCTGTACTCCAGCCCTATAAGTTTATAACACTATACTTGTAGCAATTATAAGTAATTAATGTAATGGAATAAGGATGAGGCTTGCTAGACTTTCCCTATTCCTTGCACTAATACTTAATATTAAATTAGAGAAAGAGAGATTTTATTGATGGATAATGATGTTGAAAAATTAGTTAAAAAAACTCAAAAAATAATAAAAAGTATAGATGATTATTTTATATATGTTAGTAATATATTAAGTAATGTAAAATACTTACCATATAAAGACGAAAGATTAGTTTTAAAAAATACATTTTCAAACCTTCAAAATAAATTTGATATGTATTCTTGGGAAGCTGCTTGTAGTTATCCTTATGACTATTATTTGTTAGATGAAAAGGATAAAGATAGAATTATTTAATATGTGAGGAGTTTGTTCATGGCCAAAAAGACGGAATTAGTTTTAGAAGAAGTTTTTTCAAATAAAAATGATATTAATAACATGTTGACTATTTATGAAGCAAAGTTAGATAGTAATTATCAGGATTTTTTAAAGGCTTTGTTATCGGAAATAGATATTATTAATTTAGTGTCAGCCATTAGTGATAATAAGATAGATAAATATCAAAAAGATAGAATAAAAGTTATAAAGGATAAATTCTATAAAAATTTTTTAGATGCTTTATCATCTGTTTTAGAACACTTTTCTACTGACAATGAAGAAAACAATAATTAGGAATAAAAAGTCTTGTGCTTGCGTGAATATTTAAATAAATGAAAGAAGGAAATTAAAAATGATAAATACAAAATTAGATTTAATAAAACAATTATCTCATGATATGATGAGACAAAGTGCAAATTATAATGGAATCTTCTTTTGGTGTCATAATAGTCCTTGTATGAAGAGTTATATTAATAATTATTATTCTAACTTTAGAGATATTTTAAAGGATGTAAAAATTTGGCTTGATATGATTCTAAAAGATAGTAGATACTATTTAGAATATGCTCGATATAATATTTTGTATGATGCCAATAAATATAATTATGATGATTCAAAGAAGGAAGCAAGAAAAATTATCATAAATGCTTATAAGCAATGGTTAAATACTTTATTAAAAGATGGGGTAAATTTTAAAAGTAATCACATGTATATTGATGGTTTTAATAAATATATAAACAATCAAGAGATATTAAGTATTATTTGTGGAGATGATAACTTAAATGAATTATTAAAAGTTTTATCATTTTCTTCAGTTATGATTAATTCAAATATTAATGTCGTTATTGATAAATTTGAAATGTTAAATAAATATTTAATTGGTCAAAATGATATTGAAATAAAAAAACAATTTGTAGCAGATATACATACAGAATTCTTTACAGCTTTAAGAAATAGTATAGATAAAAGTGATGTTGATACTATGTTTGATTTAAAAGAAAAAACTAATAATGCTGAAGACATATATGAAATCGTTAAATCTTATGAAAAACAGCAAGATAATTCAATAGATAATGAATAATTATAGATTTACTTTTTCTTAAAAGCACGACATAATATTATGCTCAAGAGGAATTAGGTAATAGTAATCATATTATTTAATTAGTAAGAATAGATTTAGTTAGGAGGAATTTATATGAACAAGAATATATCTCAGAGTATCGTTGATAGAATTAGTAGATTTAAAGTACAATTAATCTTAAATAAGAATTTGTATATTGATGAAGTTATTACAAAAGAATATTATGAATTAGTTGAAAATAATTTGTTAGAGAAAATACACTCCTTAACAAGTGAATTGGAGATGTATACCTAATGCTTACTTTATTTGATATAAGAAACGCTCTTGCTGAAGGTATTTCTATCTATGAATTACCTCTTAAAGTAACTTATTATGCGAGAGTTTCAACTGATAAGTACGAACAATTAAACTCATTAGAAAATCAAGTAACTTACTATGAAAATTATATTAAAGAAAACAGTAAATGGACTTTTGTAGAGGGTTATGTTGATGAAGGTATTAGTGGTACATCAACTAATAAAAGAGATTCTTTTAAACGAATGATTAGAGATGCTAAATTAGGCAAGTTTAATCTTATCATAACAAAAGAGATTTCTAGATTTGCGAGAGATACTTTAGATAGTATCTCTTTCACTAGAAAGCTACTTGAATATGGTGTTGGAGTATTTTTTCAATATGACCATATAAATACCTTTAATAATGATTCTGAATTAAGACTTACTATAATGGCTTCTATTGCACAAGAAGAAGTAAGAAAATTATCTGAAAGAGTAAAATTTGGATTCCAACGTTCTATTGAAAATGGTAAGGTATTAGGTAATGATGCTATATGGGGTTATAAAAAAGATAATTGTAAATTAGTAATAGTACCAGAAGAAGCTGAAATTATTAAAAAAATATATGATATGTATGTAAACGAACATATTGGTATGAGAAGTATTGGTAATAAACTTGCTGAAGAAGGAATATTAAATAAAAAAGGTAAACCATTTTCTCAAGGTACAATTAAATATATACTTACTAATCCTAAATATAAAGGTTATTATTGTGGCAATAAAACCAGAGTAATCGACTATCACACTAAACAAAGAGTTGATATTGATAAGGAAGATTGGAAACTTTATGAAGATAATGTAAATGTTCCACCAATAGTATCTGAAGCACTATGGGAAAAAGCACAAGTTATAGTTAAATCAAGAAGTGATAGATTTAGCACTCATAAAGAAGTATATCAAAATAGATATCCTTTTAGTGGTAAGATATTTTGTATGAATCATAATATTACTTTTAGAAGAAAGAAACAAATAAGTAGCGGTAAAAAGAAAAAGGTTGTTATTACTTGGAGATGCAGTCATTTCTTAAAATATAATACAGAAGGCTGTGATGGTCCAATATTATATGATGATGAGATTAAAGAAATAGTTGGCAAATCAATATTAAAGTATATATCTAATGTTTCTATTGTTGATGATTTAATTAAAGAATATAAGACTATTGAAGATAACAAAGACTATTCTAAAGATATTGAAAAGAAAAAGGAAGAAATAAATATACTTGAAAAGAGTAAATCTAAGATACTTGATTTAATAGTTAAAGAGTTAATAACAGAAGATGACTTTAAAAAACAAAGTGATGACATAATTGCTAATATCAAGAAACTTAAAACAGAAATAAATAACTTAGAAGCAAAAAGTAAAAGTATATTAAATAATTATAAATACTTAGAGGAAGTTAAAAAGAAAGCTTTAGAGAAACTTAAATATGAAAATGCTGATATTGATAGTTTGATATATGAATTTTTAGAAAAAATTGAAGTTTATAAATTAAACGATAATAATTACATATCTCTAAGAGTTGTGTTAAATACCGGAAATAACTACGGTATTACATTTAAACATGGGGAGCATCCTTTATGTACGAATTATACATATGATTAAAGTTGAAGTTGAGTCTACGTTTGAACCTATTATAGGTAGTGAACTTCAGAGTAAGGAATTAATAAATTATTTGACTAATAATAAAGAAGGAAATGATATTTGGAAGAGTGAAATATTTGGAAGAAGTCTAGATGTTATTGTCCAAGAGGGAATTCAAGCTAAACTATCTATGATGCCTGAAAGTGTAAGGTATAAACTATGTCAGACACTTACAAAAATTATTAATAAAGGTAGTTCTACCATGATTGCAATAGTAATTTAGTTCTAGAAATAGAACTTTTTTATTTTTCATTAAATCAATCTAAAGTGCACAAATAAGTGCAATTTACTATAAAATGTGTATTTTCAATAGAAAGTGCACATTTTTCAATAGCTTATAACTATTTATTTTTGATAAATTGGACTATTTTTGATAAATATGTTATATTAATATACGATAAGGAAATTTTATTCTACGTCAAAAAGTGTAGATTTGG
>FR902121.1 GCA_000437895.1 Clostridium sp. CAG:914
TCATACTACAACACCTCTTCAAATTACTATTTATCTGTAACCATATTATAACAACCATCTAAAATTTTTGATAATTCCTTTGATTTATCACAGCAATATACTAAATGTACCATAATTCACTTTCTCTTTCTTATTTGTAATTTTTTATTTAAATATAGTTCTAAAATGCACAATAATATGCCAATATCAATTTGATTATAATAAATAGCTTTATCTTTAGACATGATTCCTTTTTCGCCTTCTTTTCTTTTGGTCCTACTATCCAAATTGTGTATTACAAGCACTAGGTGCAAATCTAACAATATTTGCTATATCTAAATAAGTGAAAAGATTTTCTTTAAAAAATCATATCATATAGTTTATTAATCTCTTTCTACTTTTTTAATAAATAAATAATAAATTAATAATCCATCTATCAAAAAGTCATATATTCTTAATTTATCAAATAGAATTATACTTGATAGTACACAGACAATAATAATTCCAATACTTATTATTTTGGGAATTATCCCTTTTTCTTTTGCCATCCAAGTAAAAAAGGCAAATATAGGAGAACATAAAGCAAATATAGTCCAACCTATTATAAAACTCCTACTATAAACTCCATGAGTTATAATTGCTACTATATAATAGGTAATTAGCATACCAATACAAAATGGGAATATATTCATCATAGCCATCTTTTTTGTTTTACTATAAATAGAAATTAACGTTCCAAGTAGTATCCATATTGCCATTTGCGAAAAAATTTTCCCTAAATTTTGAGTATATATATCTAAAAGTCGACTTATAATTCCGAGTATTAATCCTATACAAAACATCCAATGTGGTTTTAATATTTTTTTCACTTTCTTATCTCACTTTCAAATTAGTATTTATCTTTTTTAATTATAACATTAAAACTTAAAGAATTTCTTGGTAGATTTTAATTTTACTTTAATGTTTTTTCAAATGAATTTGCATTTAATATAGTGTTAGATATAAACTCGCCTTTATAAAAATTAGCCCAATTATTAAAAATACAAGGTGCATTCTTTGCTTTTTCTAATGAATCTATTTTTATAAAGTTGATTTTTATATTCTTTTCTTTTGCATAATCTGATAACTCTTTTACTTCATATTCTACATAAGGACATTCATTGCTATAATAAATAGTAAAGTCTTGACTATCTATCTTCATAGTTCTTGCATTGTCATTAAATTTAGGAGTTTCACTATCATCAAATTTTAATGCTAATAATTCATAATCGCCAATGCTATCTACTACTTTAAATCCATAGTGTTCAAAAAATTTCTTTTCTCCTATAAATGGTTTCTTCTTTTTAGAAGTAAGTGTACATATTCCACTCATACTTTTTTCTTTTGAATCATTTATTGCATATTCTAATAACTCTTTAGCAATTCCTTTCCCCTTAAAACTACCTGCTACCCATAAACAATAAATATATTCATAGTTTTTACCGTTAATAGGAACCCAAGCAGTTTCTATTGGTTCATATTCAATAAATATTTTACCTCTAGCATTTAATTTTCTAAATACATGACCATCTTTTAATTTGCTTTTAATCCATTCTTTTTTATTATTAACACCTGTTTGATGCTTTGGATCACCAATAGCACAGCAAATATGTTCTTCATCTATGTTTTCTAAATTTAAATTAATATATTTATTCATCTTATTTTAACTCCTTAATAAATTACTATTTATGTTTATACTTATTATAACACAAGAAAAGCAAATCTTTTTTATATATTTGTTTGAATTTATCTATTCCTCTTGATTTTTCTATTTGCTTTTTTGTTGTGGTGATATTTTCTGCACTCACCACAATTACCATATCTTTCACATTTTATTCCTTATTTTTATCTTACCATCTCCTGTCAATCCTAAATAATCATATACATAATCTTGTGTTAAACGTCTAAATGCTCTTACAAAAGCAATTCTTGAACACTGAGATAAATCTTTAAGTTCTGGTTTGACATACAATAATTGCATTTCTATAACCTTCTATTTCTTGTCTCAAATGTTGTTATTCAATCTAAAAAAAGATTGAAATTTACGATAAAAGTATCAATTTCAATCTTTTAAAATACTATTTTTACTCTAATTATTAATTTTTAATAAATTAAGTTAGGAGTAATTAAACATTTATTTTTAGTTAATTTCCTTTAAATAAAGTCTTATTTATGAAAATATAAGTAAATTACAATCTACTACCAGATTTGATAGTGGCTTGTACCGCAGTTTAGTTCGGGATGCTTTAATATAAATTTAAGTTAGATGACTTTTTTCCAACACCTAAATATTAATCGCTAATTCTTACATTAACCCCATCTATATTTTTATATACACGTTTTTCATTCTTAGAAACTTTTTTTTTCAATTTCGTCCGCCAAATCAAAACCTAGCATTTCAGATAATCCCATTAAGTAAATAGCAATATCAGCTAATTCTTCATTCAAATCATCTTTTTTCTTTTTCCAAGCATCATATGCTTCAGAAACTTCTCCATATAATAAGCAAAATTCTTTATTCACATCTGTTGTATTAAATCCTTTGTTTAATTTATTTTGCCAAATATCTTTTTGAATCTTTTTTAATTCCATGTTTTCCCTCCTTAAGATAATTGTAATATTCTATTACCTTATTAACATTATACTCTAAAAATTTATTTAATTTAATCTCATTAAGTGTTTTTGACATTCGACATTACATATAAAAGAAGTTTATTACTAAGCTTCCAATTGTATTTTTAAGAACACTTTTTTACCTTTTTGAACTATGATAAACCCGTTAGTGAAGTCTTCTTTATTTATAATTCTATCAACTTTAGTTTCTTTTAATTGATTAATACTAATACCATTTTGAATAATCAATCTTCTTGCTTCTGATTTAGATTCTACTAATTTTAGTTCGAATAATAAATCAATTAATGATATAGGTAATTTACCATTATAAATTACTGTATCTATTTCATCAGTTAATGTTTTACTTGCTTTTGCATTATATTTTTCTTCAGCTTGATTTATAAACTCTTTGCCATGATACATTTTAATTATTTCTCTTGCAAAACATCTATGAGCTTCTACTATATCTTTTTTAATCCATTCTTTATATACATCAGTATCAATATCAGTTGTTAATCTAAAATAATCGTCTAAACAATTATCTGGTATTCTCATTGATTTTTCAAACATAATTGCAGGTTCTTCATCTATTCCTATATAATTATCTAACGATTTACTCATTTTTTCTTTACCATCCAAACCTACAAGTAAAGGAAAAACTATAACATCCTGAGGTTCTTGACCATAATCTTTTTGTAAATCTCTACCAACTAATAAATTAAAAGTTTGATCTGTTCCACCAATTTCGATATCAGCATGAATTGCAACTGAATCATATCCTTGCATTAAAGGATACATAAACTCATGAACTCCAATAGGCGTTTTATTATTAAATCTATTATTAAAATCATCTCGTTCAAGTAATCTTGCAACTGTATATTTTCCTGTCAATTCTAATACATCCTTAAAATTCATTTTTTCCAACCATTCTGAATTATAAACAATTTTAGTTTTATCTTTATCAAGTATTTTAGTAACTTGTTTAAAATATGTTTCTCCACTCTTTCTTGTTTCATCGAATGTTAATTGAGGTCTAGTTTTACTCTTACCACTAGGATCACCTATCATTGCAGTAAAATCTCCAATAACAAATACAATCTCATGTCCCATATCTTGCAACATTTTTAAAACTCTTAAAGGAACAGTATGTCCTAAATGCAAGTCTGGTCTAGATGGATCAGCACCAAATTTAACTATTAACTTTTTATCACTTCTTAATTTTTTTACTAATGTTTCTTTGCTATATATTTGCACAGCTTTTCTAATAATAATATCAATATTATTTTCCATTTTTATTTCCTCCTAAATAATTTGTATAGTTAATTAAATTACAATATTCGAATCTATAATAGTAATAGTCACTATCCATACAAATCACCTCCTTGAAAATAAAAAACGAGCAAACATCCAACAAAGGACGAATTGCTCGTGGTACCACCTTATTTTTTTGTAATAATAGTATATTTATTACTCTCTTTTTGATAACGGAATTCTCCGATTAAAATCATCATTTGTAATTCATTAATTTATTTTTCACTTGTTTTCACCAACCACAAGTTCTCTATATGAAAAATTATAAATTAATTACTTCGAATGAATCGCTTTTTAATTAACTGGTATTAATATACCATAAAATCGTCATTTTGTAAAGTTGGTCACTATTTTCATCAAAATAAAACTAGGATTATTTTATCCTAGTTTTATAGTCTTGTAGTCCTTATTTAGTTTGTTCTCCAGCTTTTATAGCAGCTTGGGCCGCCATTAATAAAAAGAATAGTAATCACTAGTTTATACAGGCTATAACACAAATCTTTGCTTATATTACCTAGAGATTTCTATCTCTTTTAAATATACTAGCCTTTGCCACAGCCCTAATTGGTAATAGATTAAAGAAATTAACATAATTTCATTTGCACTAATTAATACCACTATTTTGAATTTACCTAAAAAAATAAATACTATTTTATGCAAAATGCTTTTATCTTTAACACACATTAATTATACCATCAAATTT
>FR902122.1 GCA_000437895.1 Clostridium sp. CAG:914
CCGATTTCCTACATTTTATTTTACCATTTACAGTAATCATAAGATAATATTTTTCCAAACAATTAGTATTCCATTGTAATTTGCATTTTTTATAAAATGTGTTATAATATCGATTGTTCGAAGGAGAGTTTTATATATGAAAGAAAATGCAAAAATACTAAAAGGATTTCCATATCATCCATATCCACATGAAACAACAGATCCTATAAAAATTATTAAGTTTCCTGATAATTATGAATTTACTTCAGATGAATTAAGAATATTAGAAGCTAGGTTTAAAAAAGAAAAAAAGATAAGCAATAATATTTTAGCATCTGGATTGTTCATTGATGAAGATTATAATGTTTTTGTTAATTCAGAATATGGAGCATTTTTTTATAATACAAAATGTAAATCTATACAAGAGGAAATTGCTTCTTGTCAAAATATGCCACCAATTATGAATTATCACGTTTATGTTCCACAGGAAGAACTATTAGGGTATATTGATGCAGGATATGAATTTGTTATAGGACCATCTGTTAAGATATTTGATAATGATGATTCATTATGTGGTGTTTATTGTTCAAATTATAATAAAACTTTAGGAAAGAAAAGATAATACTTAAGCGATTTATTAAAATGATAAGTCGCTTTTATTTGATAATAGTTTTTGATAGAAAAAGTTTGAAATTTTTTAATATTTTATACTAATAAGAAGATGAAAAATCTTCTTTTTCTTATGTGCAAAATCGCATCCTAAACTTATTTTTATAAAAGTGATAATTTATTTGTAGAGGTGAAGAAAATGAAAAGAAAGGTAGCAATATATGCTAGAGTTTCAACTGAACATGAAGATCAATTATCTGCTTTAGATAATCAAGTTCAATACTATGATGATATTCTAAAGAAAAATCCTGACTGGATTTTATATGATAGATATATAGATGAAGGTATAACAGGAACATCTACAAAGAAAAGAAAAAACTTTATGAGAATGATGGAGGATGCAAAAGCAGGAAAGTTTGACTTAATAATTACTCGTGAGGTATCAAGATTTGCTAGAAACACAGTTGATACATTGCAAGAAACTAGAAAGCTAAAAAAGATTGGAGTAGAAGTATATTTTACTGAAGATAATATATGGACATTTAATGATGAAGATGGAGAATTAAAACTTACTATTATGGCAACACTTGCTCAAAATGAAAGTAAGAAAACATCGCAAAGAGTTAAAGCAGGTCAGATGATATCATTTCAAAATGGAGTGTTTTATGGATCAGGTAATATTCTAGGTTACAATAAAGTTGGTCAAAACTTAGAAGTAAATGAAGAGCAAGCTGAAATTGTAAGATATATTTACTCTGAATATTTAAATGGAAAAGGTACAGTAAAAATTGCAGATGAATTAACTAAAAAAGGTGTTCCAACTTCTACAGGTTTAACAACATGGAGTGCTCCATACATTTCAAGAGTTTTAAGAAATCCATTTTATTCAGGTACTATAGTTTATAGAAAATCATACATACCAGATTATCTAGAACAAAAGGCAAAGATAAATTATGGAGAAGTAGAAAAGGTAGTAGTTGAAGGAAGACATGAGCCAATTATATCTAAAGAAGATTTTAAAAAAGTTCAACAAATAATGGATAGTCATTCAAGACCAATTAAATTAGGAAGAAAACAAGCGTTAGGAGTTCCTAAAAATATTTGGAGTAAAAAGTTAGTATGTGAATGTGGATCTAATTTTAATAGAAAGATCTATCATAAAAATAAAAATGAAACTACATATTGTTATATTTGTTATAACAAAAAAACTAGACCTAAGAATAGATTCAAAGATAGTTGTGATATGGGTCAAGTACCAGAGTGGAAGTTACAATATATGGCAGAAGCTATATTTAGGAATCTTACACAAAATTCAGATAATAGAAGAGAATTAGCAGAACGATTATTTAAAGGAGTTGATATAGATGAACATCCTGAAAAGAAGATGTTACAAAGAATTGATAAATTGAATCAATTAATTGAAAATGAAACAACAAAGTTAGATAGATTAATGGATAATTATTTGGATGAAACATTAGATATAAATTTATATGATATGTTTCAAAAGAAATTATCTAGTAGAATAGAAAAATATAAATTAGAGATATTAGAATTAGAAAAGAAATGTTCATCACTTGAACCATTGGATGTCAGAATCGAAAATGCTAAAAAGAGCATTAGAAAATTATTAGACATTAATTATAATGGTGTAGATGAAAAAGTAATAGAAGAATTTGTAGAAAAAGTAATAGTTCATAAAGACTACTTTGAATGGAAATTAAACTTTATGAATGAAACAATAAAATTAGAAGTAGATGGAAAAAGCAGAAA
>FR902123.1:0-28371 GCA_000437895.1 Clostridium sp. CAG:914
GAGATTATTCTATGAAGAAAATGTTGAAGATGAAAAATGGCAACAGCTTGTTGCCAAATTACCTTGGGGACATAATCTATTATTAATTGAAAAAATTAAAGATAAGGGTATTAGAAAAATAAATTTTTATCATATATGATTGATAATAGAAATGTACTCATAACTAAAAAAGATTTTTTAATGAACTAAAACAAATTGTATAAGGAGATAGAAATGAGATATATAGATAGTGTTAATAAAGAGATAAAAGATTATTTTAAAATATTAGAGCCAGATTTTCCAGAATGGTTAAATGAGTATATAGATACAAAAGAATTGTTATCACAGCAATATATAAGTGTGACTTGTGGTACTATATATTCTGATTTGTTTGAAAGTGATTTTTTCTTTTCAAGTTTAGACCATTCAGTAGCAGTTGCTTTAATAGTGTGGCATTTTACTCGTGATAAAAAACAGACTTTATCAGGTTTATTCCACGATATAGCAACTCCTGCATTTAAACATTGTGTGGATTTCTTAAATGGAGATTATATGACACAAGAATCAACAGAGGACTTAACAACAGAAATTATTAAAAATTCTGATGAAATAATGAAATTGCTAAAAAGAGATAATATTGAAATATCAGAAGTAGATAATTATCATATTTATCCTATTGCTGATAATGATACTCCAAAATTATCTGCTGATAGATTAGAGTATTCTTTATCTAATGCTTTATTTACTTATAAACTATTAGGTTATGAAAATATTAAAGAAATGTATGATGATATTGAAATACAAACAAATGAAGAAAAAGAAATAGAACTAGGATTTAAAACTAAAAAAATTGCTAGGAATTTTGTCAAAGTCACTAGCAGATTATCTGTTATTTATCGTGAAGATAGAACAAGATATTCTATGCAACTAATTGCAGATATATTGAAAAAATTAAGTGAAGAAAATAAAATAACAAAGCAAGATTTATATAGACTAAAAGAAAGCAATGTAATAGATGTTATTGAAAAATCTAAATATAAAGATATATTTAATATTTGGAAAAAAGCAAAAAAGGTAAAAGTATCAAAAGAAAAACCTCAAAATGTTTACTATGTAAATCACGGGGCAAAAGTAAGATATATCGACCCATTATTTAATGGAAAAAGAATGTCTGAATCTTGTAAAATTGCTAAAAAGTTGATAGATAATAATTTAGCATACGATATGGATAAATATGTATATTTAGATTTTAAATTAGATTAGGAGGAATTATTTATGGAAAGAAAATTTAATAAGGGAGATATCGTTCAACATTTTAAGAGAGAAAAAATGACAGAGGAACAATTAAAAGAAGAACCAAATTTATATTTATATGAAATTATTGGTACTGCAAGACATACTGAGAATAAGGAAGAATTAATGATTTATAAACCTTTATATTCAACTGAATGTACAAACGGAGTTGATTTTGCTTCAAGACCATTAAATATGTTTATGTCAGAAGTAGATCGTGAAAAGTATCCAGAAATTAAACAAAAATATAGATTTGAACTTCATGAAAATTAAAAGTATAAAAATTAAATGGAGATGTTTTAAAAATGAATAAGACATTTGAATTTTTAAAACATAAAACACAAGTGAACTTTATTTCAACTATTGATAGAGATTATTTTGTAAGATACACTTGTACAGAAAAATATAATGGTACTGAATTATTTCAATCATTCGCAGAGGGAGAAGTCACACCAGAACAATGTCACGCTATTGGAGTTAGACTTGCCGAAGAAATGTGGAAAGATAGATTTGAAGTTATTGTCAGTACACATCTTAATAGTAATCACTATCATAATCACTTTGTAATAAACTCTGTATCATTTAAAGATAGAAAAAGATATTATGATAAAAGAGAAACTTATGCAGAATTAAGAAGATTATCAGATTCTTTATGTGAGGAATATGGCTTATCAGTTATACAAGAAAAACCATGTAGAAATAGTAAGATAAACTATGCTAATTATCAAAAAAATACTAATAACAAAGTTAATTATTATTCTATTGCAAAAGAAAACTTAGATAAGGAAAAAATCAATTCATATAATTTGGAATGATTAGAACATTTTAAAAATATTAAAAAACTAGATAAGATAGACAGAAATATAGTTGATAGTTATATTTCAAATATATATGTCAATGAAGATGGAAGCATAGATATTATTTTTAGATATAATGAACAATATAAAATTGCATTAGAGTATCTTAAAACACAAAAAAATATGATATAATATATAAGTGGAAAAACGACTTAATAAAAAAAGAAAGAAGTGATAAATAATGGATATGTACCAAAAAAGAGAAATGAGAAAAAATAAAAAAATGAACGAAGATACAAAAAGTTTATCATCTACGAGTATCAATTGGTACCCAGGTCACATGGCTAAGACCAAAAGAGAAGTAAAAGAAAGAATAGATTTAATAGACATAGTATATGAAATAATTGATGCAAGAATGCCACTATCAAGTAAGAATAACGATATTAATGACTTAATAAAAAATAAGCCTCGTATATTGATAATGACAAAAAAAGATTTATGTGACTTAAATGTCACAAATAAATGGATAGAGTATTATAAAAAGCAAGGATATGAAGTTGTACTATTAGACCTTACAAATAATCCAAATATGAAAATAATTTTTGAATCAACTAATAGATTACTTAAAGATAAAAAAGAAAAAGAATTAAATAAAGGAATTAATAGAAGGAAAACTAGAGCTTTAGTACTTGGAATACCTAATGTAGGAAAAAGCACATTTATTAATAGACTTGTTGGTAAAAAAGTTACCAACGTAGGAAACAAACCAGGTGTCACTAAAAAACTAGAATGGATTAGAATTAATAATGAAATAGAGTTATTAGATACACCAGGTATTTTATGGCCTAAATTAGATAACAAAGATATAGCATTAAATTTAGCTTCTCTTTCCTCTATTAAAGAAGAAATATTAGATATAGAAGAAGTAGCAATATATATTGTAGAAAAAATGCTAAATTTATATCCAAAACAATTAAAAGAAAGATATAAAATAGATAATTATAATGATATAGTTGATATTCTTGATAAAATAGGTTATAATATTGGAGCAATCAGAAACAAGGAAGTTGATTATGAAAGAGTGTACACTACCATAATTAATGATTTAAAACAAGGAAGATTAGGAAAAATAACATTTGATAATATGGAGGAATAATGAAAGTAGATATTAGTAAATTAATTAATGGTTATGTAGATGAAATAACTTTATCAGATAGTATTAGCTTACCTAAAGAATTGCTTGAAGAGAACAATATTTATGATATAGATTTAAAATTTGATGGTAATATATCTTTAAATAATGATAATCTTATCTTAGTAACAGGGAAAATATTTGGTATAATAGTATTACCAGATGATATCACTTTAGAAAGAGTTGATTGCAAAATAGACACTAATTTAGAAGAAATTTTAGAAAAAAGAGAAAATATACTTGATATTAGTTCTATTTTATGGCAAAATATATTAGTGGAAATTCCTCTAAAAGTTAGAAAAAACTGTGAAGAGGTTAATATGTCTGGAAATGGATGGAGACTCATTAGTGAGGATACTTTCAACAAAGAACATCAAACTAATAATCCATTTCAAGACTTGAATGAATTATTTGATTCAAAGGAAGGAGAATAAATATGGCAGTTCCATTTAGAAAAGTAAGTAAGACAAGAAAAAATATGCGTAGAACACATTACAAAATTACAGCTAATGGTTTAGTAGAATGTTCTAATTGCAAAGAAATGATAAGACCTCATAGAGTTTGTCCAAAGTGTGGATTTTATAAAGGCGAAAATAAATTAAGTAAAGAGAAATAGGAATATTGTAAAAAATATTTCTTTTTTTTTATTTTATGATATAATACTTATGAAAGGTAGGTCAAAATATGTCAAAATATAATGAGAATGCTTTTATTAATGATATTAGATTGTTAGCTTTAAATATGGCATATAAAAGTAAGATAACTTACAATAATAGTATTTTAAGTGTAGTACCTATATTATATACTCTATATAAAGATCATTTAGTATTTGATGTAGATAAGCCAGAATGGTGTAATAGAGATAGATTAGTTTTATCAAATGGTAATGCAAGTCCAGCTTTATATGCTACATTATACACAGCACTTGGTAAATACAAACAAGAAGATTTAGAAGAATATGGTTCATATAAATCTAATTTATCAGTATATCCAAGTTATGATTTAGATAAATCTATTGAAGTAACAACTACAAGTAGTGGAGAAGGTTTATCTATGGCAATAGGAATGGCAATAGCGGAAAAAAACTTAGAATCTTTATATAATAAGAAAAAAATAACTTTATTTAACTATAATATATATTCACTTTGCAATTATAGAGATTTAACTAGTGCTAGTGGACTTGGAAGTGCTTCTGTTTGCAGTAAATATAATTTAGATAATTTAATTATATTATATGATGCTATTAACAGAGAAGATAACAATAAAATAATGGATATGTATTTATCTATGGATTTTAATGTTATTCTTGTCAAAAATAGTTCTAAATTATCAGAAGTTAGTAAAGCCTTAGATAGCGCTAATAAAAATAGAAGACCAACTTTAATTATTTTTGAATCTAACGAAGATAAGAATTCAGCATATGAAATTGGCAATAAAATACTTGGAAGTATTAAAGAAGAAGATATGAAGCAATTAACGGACATCTTAACCATTGAAGATAAAAAATATAATTTTGAAGAAGCAATTAAATTATATAGACAAGAAATTAAAGAAAGAAATGTAGATAATTATAGTTTATGGTATCAAGATTATGAAGAATTTGCAAAGACTTATAATCCAGATGATTTAGAAAAATTTAATGATTATATAAATAATGAAAATATAACACTAGATTTAGAAAAAGTAATAGATATGGATAAGTTATTTACTGATAAGTCCCTACTTGATATTAATTATCAAATTATGAATGTTATTTCTACTTTCATACCTTATTTTATGGGAATATCCCTAGGAGATGCCGTACTTACTAAGGCATACCTAAAAGGAAAAGGTAATTATGAAGAAGATAATTATACAGGAAGAAATATTGACTTAGATAATATGATATCATCTTCAGGTGGCATAATGAATGGAATGGCTCTAACTAATATGTTAGTATTCACTGGAACAACATTATCAAATTTAGACAAAATGATTCCTTCTATAAAAACTTCTGCCATAATGAATTTACCAGTTACATATATATTTACTCATGATACATTCTTAAATGAACAAAATGGTATAATAAATAAGCCTGTTAATGAACTTACTATATTAAGAAGTATCCCTAACTTAAATGTATATAGACCGGCTGATTATAAAGAACTAATAGGGGTATGGGATTTGGTCCTTAAGAGCAAGAAACCAACAGCCATAATTTTATCAAATAATAAACCGGAATCATTTAAGTTTACTAGTATTGATGAGGTAAAATATGGCGGATATGTTATAAGTGAAGTAAAGAACAAACTTGATTTAATTTTAATAGCATCAGGTAGTGAACTATCACTAGCTATGAGACTAAAAAAAGAATTAATTAAGAATTATATTGAATCTAGAATTGTATCTATGCCTAACATTGACTTGTTTTTAAAGCAAGATGAAGAATATAGAAGACAAGTTTTACCAAGAGGGTATAAGAAAATATATATTGAGTTTTCTAATGACACGTCACCTCTTAAACTTGTAAGTAAAACAGATGATATTATAAATATAAATGATTATATAAAAGATGGTAATGAAAGTGATATATTAACTGATATGGAATTAGATATTACATCTTTAGTTATAAAAATAAAAGACAGTATATAATTCGACAAAATTTTAATATATAATAATTTATATTATATATGGTGATAATATGAGAACTTATTATATATTTAAAATTAATAAATATTTTACTTTTTGCTATAAAAAATGGCCATATAGATTATATAAGATTTTGGAAGAAGTATATTATTCTAATAATTACGATAATAAATTATCATATAAGTATTATAAACAAGTAGCTATAAATTTTAATAAATTTAGTTTGAATGAATATATATATACTAGAAATGTTAATAAAGATGGTTATCATAGAGATAATAATCTACACATATATAAAACTAATAGTTTTAGTAAATTAAGTATATATGGAACTTGTTTGATTTTAAAAACTAATGATATGAATTCTATATTTTTAAATGATATATATTATAGTGAAGATAACATTTTTATATGTGATTTTATAAATAATGATTATTTTTGGTTAGATTCTTTAATTATTGATAGACAAAAAGAAGAATTATTAGTATAATAATGCAAGAAAGGACTAATTATGTTAAGAGATATATTGTATTTAGTATTAGGTCTTATTGTAGGGGCGGTTATAGGATTCTTTGTAGCACGTCACTTCATGAAAAAGTACCTAAAGAAAAACCCACCAATAAATGAACAAATGATAAAGACAATGATGAGTTCAATGGGAAGAACACCATCACAAAAACAAGTAAATCAAATGATGAAACAAATGAATAAATATATGTAAAAGATAAGTAAATTAATAAATGACTTAAAGAGAGTCTATGGTAGGTGAAAATAGATAGTCTTAGTTAATTGAAGCTACTTTTATTAATGCGATTAATAGTCGCCGGAAGAACACCGTTATATAAATTAAGATATACATATTATGTATAAATTAGGATGGTACCACGAATTATTTCGTTCCTATAGGAATGAGATAATTCTTTTTTTAAGGAGGTTAATATGAATAAAATAATAGCAATCGTAGGAATGTGTGGAAGTGGAAAATCAGTAGCAAGTGAATATTTAGAAAATAAAGGATATGAAAAAGTATATTTTGGTGGAGTAACTATGGACAAACTAAAAGAAAGTGGACTAGAAATAACACCAAGTAATGAAAAAATGATGAGAGAAAAACTAAGAAGTGAACTTGGTATGGGGGCTTATGCCAAAATACTTTTACCTAAAATAAAAGAATTATCAAAGAAATGTAATGTTGTTTTAGATGGATTATATTCATGGGATGAATATAAAATATTAAAAAATGAATTAGATAATCTCATGGTAATAGCCATTATATGTGATAAAAAAATAAGATATGATAGATTAGCTACAAGAGAATTTAGACCATTAACTAATGAAGAAGCAAGTAATAGAGATGTATCAGAAATAGAAAACTTAGCTAAAGGTGGACCTATTGCCTATGCTGATTATTATATTAACAATAATGGTAGTATTGAAGAATATTATCAAAGATTAAATGAAATATTAGGAAGTGAGTAAAATGAAAAAATTAACAGGAAATGAAATAATAAAAATGTATATAGATTACTTTAAAAGTCTTGGACATACAGAAATAGAAAGTGCTAGTTTAATACCATATAATGATAAATCATTATTATGGATTAATGCTGGAGTAACTCCACTTAAAAAGTTTTTAGATGGTAGCGAAGTACCGGTTTCAAGAAGACTTGTCAGTGTCCAAAAATGTATTAGAACAGGTGATATAGAAAGTGTAGGACATACAGCTCGTCATCATACTTTCTTTCAAATGTTAGGTAATTTTTCAATTGGAGACTATTTCAGAAAAGAAGCTTTGGAGTATGCTTATACACTATTAACTAGTCCAAAATATTTTGATATAGATAAAGATAAACTTTATATAACAGTATATCCAGACGACATAGAAGCTTATAATAAATGGATAGAATTAGGTATAGATGAAAGTCATATTGTTAAACTAGAGAGTAATTACTGGGAAATAGGACCAGGGCCTAGTGGACCAGATAGTGAAATATTCTATGATAGAGGACCAAAATATGATCCTAATAATTTAGGAATAGAATTACTAGAAAAAGAAATTGAAAATGATAGATATATAGAAATATGGAACAATGTATTTAGCCAATATAATGCTAAAGAAGGCGTACCAAGAAGTGAATACAAAGAATTACCTAGTAAGAATATAGATACAGGTATGGGTGTAGAAAGAATGGCTTGTATTATGCAAGAAGTAGAAACTAATTATGATACAGATATGTTTTTACCTATAATGAAAGAAATAGAAAAAATTACAGGCATAAAATATAATGGACAAATAGAATTTAAAATTATTGCCGACCATATAAGAACATTAGTTTTTGCTATTGCAGATGGAGCAATGTTTGATAATTTAGGTCGTGGTTACGTTTTAAGAAGATTATTAAGAAGAGCATATCGAATGGGACACAAATTAGGTATAGAAGGATCTTTTATGTATTCCTTAGTAAATGTAGTAGTAGAAAACTATAAAGAAATATATCCGTATTTAGAAGAAAAAAAAGAATCTATTAAGAAATTAATATTAGAAGAAGAAAATTTATTTCAAAAAACATTAATTAGTGGAGAAAAGAAATTAGAAAATATATTTTTAAATAGTACTAATAAAGTAATAAGTGGAGAAGATACTTTTAAACTATATGACACTTATGGATTTCCAATAGAACTTACAATGGAATATGCCGAAGAAAAAGGTTTTGAAGTAGATATAGACGGCTTTAATAAATATATGAATATACAGAAAGAATTAGCAAGAAATAATCAAAGTAAAACATCAACAATGCAAGTACAAAATGAATTATTAGCAGGGTATAAAGAAAAAGATAATTTTGTAGGATATGATACAGAAGAGATAGATACAAATATTAAGAATATTATTAAAAATAATGAATTTGTATCTTCTTCAGATGAAGATTGTTATATATTCTTAGAAGATAATCCTTTTTATGCTACAAGTGGAGGACAAGTAAATGATACAGGAATTATAAAAGGAGAAAATTATTCTCTTGAAGTGATAGATGTAATAAAATGTCCTAATAAACAACACTTAATACATGTAAAAGTAAATAAGGACTTAATTAAAGTAGGAGATAAAGTTCATGCTATAGTAGACAAAGAAAAAAGATTTAAAACACAATGTAATCATAGTTCAATTCACCTAATTCAAAAAACATTACAAGACATGCTTGGAAATGATGTTCACCAAGCAGGAAGTAGGGTAGATGAAAATACTTTTAGATTTGATTTTATTTATCATGGTAAAATTACTGATGATGTAATTATTAATCTAGAAGACAATGTTAATTCAAAATTAAAACAAGAAGTAGATACAAAAGTTACATATATGTCCTTAGATGAAGCACGTAAATTAGGAGCTATGGCTTTATTCGAAGATAAATACGGTGATGTTGTTAGAGTAGTACAAATATTAGACTCTATTGAATTATGTGGAGGAACACATATCAAAAATACTAAAGATATTAAAAAAATATGTATGTTAAGTATAGAATCTAAAGGAAGTAATGTTTATAGAATAGAAGGAACTACAAATGATAATATTAAAGTTATGTTAGAAAACTATATCAAACCATATAAAGAAGAAGTTAATAAATTACTAGATAAATCTAATAAATTAATAACTAAAGCTAATCAAGAAAAAATAGATTTAATATTTGAATATAAAGAAAAAAATATTGAATTAAATAGTTATAAAGCTATAATAGAATACAAACTAGAAATAGAAAATCTTAAAGATAAAATAAAAGAATTAGATAAAAATTATAATGAATTAAAAGTACAAAGAGATAGTGCAGATTTATCTAAATTTAAAGAATCATTAGAAGTTATTAATGGAAATAATATTATAATTATGAAAGTTAATAATTATGGAATAGATAGTTTAAAACAAATAATAGATAATTTGATTAATGAATATGATAATTTATTTATATTACTAGCAAATATAAATAACAATAATATTAACTTTATAGCTAAGAGTAAAAATACTAGTATTAACTGTGGAGATATAATTAAAAATATTTCTCTATCTTGTCATGGTAATGGTGGAGGCAATCCTTCCTTTGGTCAAGGTGGAGGAAGTGATGCCACAAATATAGAGGAATACTTAGAAGACTTAAAGAAGAGTTTAAAATAGAACTCTTTTTTTATATTAATTAGTTAATTTTATAGACTAAAATATTTAATGATGTTAAAATGTTATTAGAGGTGTAGTATGGGAGATAAACTTAATAAATTAATAAAAGAGGTTGGCTTAAAAGAAGAATATTATACATATTTTAAAGATAGTGATGTTATAAAAGTAATTGTGTATGATGATAATGAACAGTATGATTTTATTATTTCTAATAAGTTTATTTTACCATTATCAGTATATAATGAACTACTTTTGTGTTTAAAAAAATGTTTTAATAACGTTAGATTATATATAGATGTTAAAGATATAGACTATTCTTTAGTAATTGAATACTTTTCTAGTATTTTAAAAGATATAGCATTAGATATGGCTAAATATAATGTATTTTTAGATAGAAATATAACATTAGTAGATAAAACACTAAGAATAGATGCTTATAATAAAGTAGAATGTACCAATTTAATTACTATTAAGAATGATATTATAAACAAACTTAAATGTTATGGATTTAATGATATAGATATAGATATTAATTTATCCTTAGATGGAAATAAAGACTTAATAAATCAAATAGAAAATGAGAAGGTAGTAGAATATACACCTAGTTATAATATGAATACTGCTTCTAGTAAAAAAGAAGAAGTAACAAAAAGTACATATAGAGCAAAGAAATCAAGTGAAGTAACAGAAATTAAAGATATAATGTATGAAGTAGATAATATTAATATTATAGGTATGGTATTTGGAAGTGAATTTTTTGAATCTAAATCAGGATATAAAATTATTACATTAAAAGTAACGGATTATACTGACAGTATATTTGTTAAAATGTTTACTAAGGATGATAAAGAGTATGAACTAATTAAAGGACTAATTAAAGAAAATAAATGGTATAATTTCTATGGTAAAGTAGAAATGGATAAATATGCTAATGAACTTGTGTTCATAACCAAATACAAAGATGTTACAGAAACAGAAGGAAAAACATTAGAAGTTGTTAGTGACAATTATGAAGAGAAAAGAATAGAACTACATACCCATACAATGATGAGTCAAATGGACGGGGTAGCAGATTGCAAAAAGTTATTGAAACAAGCCATTGCCTTTGGTCATAAAGCTATTGCCATTACTGATCATAATGGTTGTCAAAGTTTTCCGGATGCTTATCACTTTGTAACAGACTACAATAAAGGTAAAGAAGAAGATGATAAGTTTAAAGTTATATATGGAACAGAACTTACCATGGTAGATGATGAGATAAATATATGCAAAAGACCAATAGATGCTGATTTATTAAGTTCAACTTATTGTGTATTCGACCTTGAAACAACAGGATTTAATGCCGGTGGAGAAGACTCTATTATTGAAATAGGTGCAGTACTTATTAAAGATGGAGAAATAATTGATACTTATAATGAATTAATTAATCCAGGTAAAAAATTACATCCAAAAATTATTGAAGTAACTAATATAACGGATGAAATGTTAGAAGATAAAGATAATGAAGAAAATGCTATTAAAAGATTTATAGCATGGTTTAAAGATTACCCAATGGTTGCTCATAATGCTAAATTTGATACTTCATTTATTGAAATGTGTTATCAAAAATATAAACTAGGAGAATTTACTAATTGTGTAATTGATACATTAGAATTGAGTAGAGCTATAGATACCAACCAAGCAAGACATAGTTTATCAGCATTAGTTAAAAGATATGATGTTCCTTTTGATGAAACTGCTCATCATAGAGCCGATTATGATGCTAAAGGAACGGCTTATGTCTTAGATAAAATGTTAAGAAAAGTAGATAAACAAAATATTCATAATATTAATGAATTAAATAGTCTGGTAAGTCAAGAAGACATATATAAGTTTGGTAGATGTTATCATATCAATTTACTTGTTAAGAATAAAACAGGTTTAAAAAATCTATTTAAAATTATTAGTTTAGCTAATACCAAATATTTATATAAAACACCAAGAATACCAAGAAGTGAACTAAAAGATAAAAGAGAAGGACTTTTGATTGGTAGTGGATGCTATAATTGTGAAGTTTTTGATGCTGCTAGAACTAAGAGTGAAGAAGAATTAATCAATGTTATTAATTTTTATGATTATGTAGAAGTACAACCTCTAGAAGTATATGATCATTTACTTCAAACAAAAGATTTTGCAAATAAATATGAATTATCTAATCATATCAAAAAAATAGTAGAAACAACAAACATGGCTGGGAAATTAATCGTAGCTACAGGAGATGTTCATCATATTCTTAGAAGCGATAAAATATATCGTGAAATTATTATCAATCAGAAAGTACCAGGTGGAGGAAGACACCCACTTGCTAAAAACGATATTACTAATATTCCATCACAACATTTAAGAACAACTGATGAAATGATGAGTGATTTTGAATTTCTAGGAGATGAGATAGCTCATAAAATAGTAATTGAAAATCCAAATAAGATTGCCGATATGATAGATATAATAGAAGTTATTATTGAAACTGGTGGAGTACCTTTTTCTCCAAAAATAGAAAATTCTGTTATGACAGTTACTAACCTAGTATACACCAAAGCCCAAGAATGGTATGGGGATCCCCTACCATTTGATATAGAAGAAAGAATTGCTAAAGAATTATATGGAGATATAGTATTGAATACCATTACTAAAAACTTAGAAGAAGAAAATAACTATACAAAAGAAAAAGCTTTTGCAATACTACATGAATCTATAAATAAAGGGGATGAATTCATTAAAGAACAAGTTTTTAATAGAATTAAAAAAGATGATACAGAAGGACTTAGTGATGAAGAGTTAAAGAAAAAAGTTAAGAAAAGTTTAGGCGGTATCATTGGTGGTGGTTTTGATGTTATATATTTAATTGCCCAAAAATTAGTAAAAAAGAGTAATGATGATGGCTTCTTAGTAGGTTCAAGAGGTAGTGTAGGAAGTTCATTTGTAGCTACAATGATGGGAATAACTGAGGTTAATTCATTAGCAGCTCACTATAGATGTGGTAAATGTAAACATAGTATATTTAATGATGAAGATGGAAATCCACTTGGTAAAGTATATAGTACAGGATTTGATTTGCCAGATAAATATTGCCCAAAATGTGGTGAAAAAATGATTAAAGATGGACAAGATATGCCATTTGCTACATTTCTGGGATTTAATGCTGATAAAGTTCCAGATATAGATTTAAACTTTTCTGATTTAAATCAAGCAGCAGCTCATGAATACACCAAAGTATTGTTTGGTGTTGATAATGTATACCGTGCAGGTACCATAGGTACTGTAGCAGAAAAAACAGCCTTAGGTTATGTTCATGGGTATTTTGAAGACAAAGGAATAACCAATAAAAGAAGATGTGAATTAGAAAGACTTGCTGTTGGATGTACAGGAGTTAAGAGAACAACAGGACAACATCCAGGAGGAATAGTCGTAATTCCAGGATATATGGATGTATTTGATTTTACCCCTTTCCAATATCCGGCAGATGACGACACTAGTGCTTGGAGAACAACTCATTTTGATTATCATGCTATTGACCAAGATGTTCTTAAATTGGATATATTAGGTCATACAGATCCGACACAACTTAGAATGATACAAGATTTAGTAGGATGGGATGTTAGAAATGTCCCACTTGATGATAAAGAAACAATGGCAATATTTTTATCACCAGAGCCTTTAGGTGTTACAAAAGAACAAATAATGAATGAAACAGGTACATTAGGAGTTCCTGAATTTGGAACACCATTTACCATATCAATGTTAGTAGATACTAAACCCAAAACATTTGCTGAACTTATAAAAATATCTGGATTATCCCACGGAACTGATGTATGGCTAGGTAATGCTCAAGAACTTATAAAAAATAACGTAGTACCATTTAAAGATGTAATAGGATGCCGTGACGATATAATGGTTTATTTAATGTATAAAGGATTAGAACCAATTAAAGCATTTAAAATAATGGAATTTGTTAGAAAAGGAAAAGCAAGCAAAGATCCAGAAACTTGGGCAGGACATGTTGAAACTATGAAAAAAGCTGGAATAGAAGAATGGTTTATTGATTCTTGCGCAAAGATAAAGTATATGTTTCCCAAAGCACATGCAGCAGCATATGTTATAAGCGCATTTAGAATAGCATATTTTAAAGTACATTATCCAATAATATACTATGCAACATATTTTTCTACTAGATTTGAAGATTTTGATCTTGATGTAATGGTCAAAGGATATGATGCTATTAAAAATAGAATGTTAGAAATAATGGAAAAAAATTATGATGCTACGAATAAAGAAGCAAGTATTTTAGAAACTTTGAAATTAGCTTTAGAAGCAACAGCAAGAGGTTTTGTCTTCAAAACCATTGATATTAGAAAGAGTGATGCTAAGAACTTTACAATATTAGATGATAAAACATTATTGTGTCCATTCAGAGCCGTAGATGGACTAGGTGGAGTAGTTGCTCAAAACATTCAAAATGAAGCTAAAAAACATGATTTTATTTCTATAGAAGATTTTCAAAATAGATGTAAAGTATCTAGTACTTTAATTGAAAAAATGAAAATGATGGGAGTATTTGAAGACATGCCAGAAACTAGTCAACTATCATTATTTTAAAGTAGTAAGCAATTACTACTTCTTTCTTTAATAAAAAAAATGTAGATATTTTTCCTAAAAAAAGAAAAAAATATGTTGCAAATAAGTAAATTTTTTGCTATCATTAATATAGTAAAGGAGGATATGAAAAAAGATGGATAACAATAAAAGTAGAGGTATATTTTTAGGCGTACTTAGTGTTGCTACATTAATAGTGTCTATTATTGGTGCTACATTTGCATACTTCGTTGCAAATGCTAGTGGTAAAGAAAATGCTGTACAAGCTGGTGCTGCTAACGTTGCTGGTACTTTAACTTTATCAGAAGTAGTTGACTATAGACAAAATATGATACCAGTAACAGAAGCACTAATGAAAACATCATATAAAAGAACAGAGACAGCAACAGGAACTGGAACTGGAAGATGTGAAGGTTACTCTGCAGCCGGTGGTAATACAGTATATAACCTATGTAGTATATATCAATTTACAGTAAGTAACAAAGCATCTATTGCTCAAACAATATATGCATCATTAACTGCTAATACCAATACATTTGCAAACTTAAAATATTGTATATTTGAAGGTGAAGCAGGTACATCTGACACAGAAAAAGTTGCTTGTAGAAATATGCCAGCTAAAGGAACTACAGACAGTAATGTATTTAGTGAACTTATTCCAGCTACAACTGGTACACATACTTATACTTTAGTAATGTATATCAACGAAACTACTGAAGATCAAACATCAGCTGATTCTGGTAAAGCATTTACTGGAACTATAAGTATTACATCTGCTGATGGTTCTAACTACATGACTGGTGCTCTTTCAGCAAAAGCATAATAATGTTAAGATACACAAAAGTGTATCTTTTTTATTTTTTTTCTATTGCAAAAATAAAAATATTTTGATATTATTATTATAGTAAAGGAGGATATGAAAAATGGAAGAAAATAAAAGCAAAGGAATATTTTTAGGAGTAGTAGGCGTTGCCACTTTAATCGTTGCTATTATTGGCGCTACATTTGCATACTTCGTTGCAAGTGCTAGTGGTAATGCAAATGCTGTACAAGCTGCTGGTGCTAATGTTAGTGGAACATTAAAACTAGATGAAGATGTAAGTGGTATAAAAAATAATATGATACCTGTATCTGAAGAAGTAATGAAAAAATCTTTTGTTCAAGCAGGAACTGGAGCAACTGCAAAATGTGCTGGTATCTCAAAGACAGAAGAAGGATCAGAAAATCCAACTGTATATAATTTATGTAGCACTTATGTGTTTACGCTAAAAAATACTGCATCTATTCCACAAACAGTATATGCCAGCCTAGAGTCAACTAAAAATGATTTTACAAATCTATATTACTGTATATATGAAGATGAAAATAGTATAGATACAGTAACTGTTGCATGTGGTGCTGTTCCAGCAGTTGGAGATACCGAAGGTGCTAGAGCAAAAAATATATTTAATGTTACTCTTCCAGCAGGTAGTGAAGAAACTCCATCGACTGCAAAATATTCATTAGTTTTATATGTTAATGAAACTGGTGGAGATCAAACTCCTAATGATTCAGGTGCTACTTATACTGGTACACTAAAAGTAACATCATCAGATGGTTCAAACTACATGACTGGTGCTGTAGTAACACAAGTAAGTCCATAACAAAGTAGGAAGTAACTTCCTTCTTTTATTTTTAAAAATATTTCAAAAATATAATAAAAAATATTGCAAAAAAGATAATATTTTGATATTATTGTTATAGTAAAGGAGGATAAGAAAGATAATGGAAAATAGTAAAGGAAGAGGTATATTTTTAGGAGTAGTTAGTGTAGCTACCTTAATCGTTGCCATTATTGGTGCTACATTTGCATGGTTCTCAGCTTCAGTAAATAGTGGAGAAAACGATGTTAATTTAACTGCATATCAATTTGATGCAGAATTAACCGTAGATAGAGTTTTCCCTACTACTGATGAAAATGCTAGTAAGAAAATAATTCCTTTTGTTCCTGATAAAGTACTTAGAGAAGGACAAGGAAATGAAACAAATAATATGAATTATGCCTTAAATGAAGCAACAGATAAATGCGTTGATTCAAGTGGTTACTTAGTTTGCTCATTATATAAAATAACAGTAACTAACAATGGTAGTGATGCTATTGAATTAGATGGCACAGTAACTACAATGGAAACAACTCCAACAGAAACAGGAACTACCATGACAGCTAATGGTGACTTAAAAGCTCAAATTATAAGTTATGCTGAAGGAAAATATACTTATACCCATAATTTAAGTAAAGCACTTGCTCTACCAAACACAGTTAGTGGAAGTGGAAAACTTATTATGGATCCAGCAACATTAACCGTTGGAGCAACTCCAGGAGCTAATACTGCTGAACTTTATGTCCTAGTATGGTTAAATGACTCTACTGAAAACCAATCATCAATGATGGGTGCTAGCTATAAAGGTCAATTTATCTTTAGTGCCGTTGGTATGGGTACAGGAAACAAATTAACTGGTACATTTAAATTAGGATAATAATTAGAAAAGTACGAAAAGTACTTTTTCTTTTGACATTTTTCTATTCGTTACAATATATTTTTCCATTATTAGATATTGAAAAAGAGCTCGTTTTCTGTTATTATATTAATATAGGTGATAATATGAATAACAAAAAGACTGCTTTAATATTTATGGTTATTGTAGCTATGGTCATATTAATAATATCGGGAGCTACATTTGCTTGGTTTTCTGCCTTAATAAGTAGTGAAAACAACGCTGTTAATCTAAGTTCAGCAACTTTGGATATTAGCCTTGTAGAAGACTTATCACTAATCAAAGGAAGAGTTATTCCATCGGCAGAAGAATATGTTGATATTGCAAGCAAGTATAGAAATGAATCTGGAGAAATAGATAAAAATAAATATTGCATAGATGACAACGGTTATGAAATATGTAGTGTATATAAATTTACTGTTATTAATAACAGTTTAGACAATCCCGTACCTCTATATTTTACTTTAAAACCTAACATAAATAATTTTACTTATTTATATTTTAAAGTCTTAGATAGTGACTTTAATGAAGTTATGGGAAAAACACATTTAGACAATATTGAAGGAAAAACAGAAGAAGAAATTAATTCAATTGTCTTAACACCATTAAATAAAGTATTAGAAGCTTCTACCTCTATTACAGATCCTAGCTTTGTAACATATTACATTGTAATGTGGGTAGATGAAATTAATGAAAATCAGACTGAACTTGATTCAGGAAGAACTTTTGCTTCAACATTATTCGTGGAAGCAGGAACAGATGGAAAAGGCGTAACCGGTATGATGGTAGCCAATGGAACAGGATAACAAAATAAAATAATTCCAATAATGGAATTTTTTTTGATAAAAAAGTGTTGACAAAATATATAACGTGTTATATATTTGTGTAATGTGTAAGGAAGTGTAATATGATAGATGATAAAAATATATGTATACTACTTAAATGTATTACCACAGAAATAGGTAAGAAGAAGAATGCTTTATTTAGTAAATATGGTATTACTGGATTTCAAAGTGATATATTGGCTTTTCTATATAGAAATATAGATAAAGACATATATCAAAGGGATATAGAAAATATGTTTAAGAAGAGTAATCCTGTTGTATCCGGAACATTAGATAGGTTAGAAAAGGCAGGCTTTATATATAGAGAGAAGTCTTTGAATGATTCAAGATATAGAAGTATAAAACCTACGATTAAAGCTTTAGAAATTGGAGAAAATATAAGAAGAGAGTTAGATAATTTTTATGATTTTAAAGAAGTTTTAAGTAAAGAAGAGATTAAAAAATTAGAATATTTATTAAAGAAAATGTATGATTATACATTAAAAATAATATAATTACAGAGGTGAGAAAATGATAAAAATATTTAAACAATTTAATAAAAAAGATTGGGTTTTAATTTTTGTGGTAGCTATATTAATAGTATTTCAAGTATGGTTTGATTTAAAATTACCTGACTATATGAGTGAAATTACAAGGATACTTCAATCGGAAGGTTATATTATAAAAGATATATTAGCACAGGGTGGCTATATGTTATTATGTGCTTTTGGTTCTTTAGGAAGTGCTGTTATTGTCGGATATATTACTTCTTTTATATCAGCTGATTTTTCTATGAATCTACGTAGACGTATATTTAAGAAAGTTGAAGACTTTGGCATGACAGAGATTAAAAAGTTTGAAACTAGTAGTTTAATTACTAGAACGACAAATGATGTTACACAGTTAGAAATGTTGGTGGCTATGGGTATGCAGATGATTATTAAGTCCCCAGTTATGTGTGTATGGGCCATTACCAAGATAATTAATAAAAATGTTGAATGGAGTTTACTTGTTTTAGCAGGTGTTGCAATTCTGTTAGTAACTATTGGAATACTTCTAAAAATCGTATATCCACGTTTTGAGAAAGTACAAAAATTAATAGATAAAGTTAACGGTGTAACAAGAGAGAATGTTACTGGTATTAGGGTAGTTAGAGCGTTTAACGCTGAAGAGTATCAAGAAAATAGATTTGATAAAGTTAATAATGATTTAACTAATATGCAATTATTTAATCAAAAATGTTTTGCTATATTAGATCCAATTATGAATATAGTTATGCATTTCTTAACTTTAGGTATATACTTTATTGGAGCTTATTTAATTGAAGCAGCTCACATGATAGATAAAATAACTTTATTTTCTAATATGGTTGTATTCTCTAGTTATGGTATGCAAGTTATTATGTCATTCTTAATGCTTGCCATGATATTTATGATATTACCACGTGCTAGTGTATCTGCTAAAAGAATAAATGAAGTATTAGACGAAGAATTATCTTTAAAAGATGGTACTCTTGATGGTAATGAAGCCTTAGAGGTAGGAACAGTAGAATTTAAAAATGTATCTTTCAAGTATCCAGATGCTTCTGAGTATGTTCTTAAAAATATTAGTTTTAAAGTTAATAAGGGAGAGACAGTTGCTTTCATTGGTTCAACTGGAAGTGGTAAGTCAACATTAATTAATCTAATACCAAGATTTTACGATGCCACAGAAGGTGAAGTATTAATAGATGGTATTAATATTAAGGATTACAAATTAAAAGAATTACATAACAAAATAGGTTATGTACCACAAAAAGCTGTTATGTTTACAGGTAGTGTTAAATCTAATGTTGGATATGGCTCTGTAAATGGTACTAAACCTACATTAGGTAAAATAAAAGAAGCTCTTGATGTTGCCCAAGCTAGTTCTTTTGTTAAGGATATGGATGGAGAATATGAAGCTCATATAGCACAAGGAGGAACAAATGTATCTGGTGGTCAAAAACAAAGATTATCTATAGCTAGAGCTATAGCAAGAGACCCTGAAATATATATTTTTGACGATAGTTTTTCTGCTTTAGATTTTAAAACAGATGCTACACTTCGTCACACACTAAAAGAATATACTAAAGATGCTACATCTCTAATCGTAGCACAAAGAATAGGAACAATTATTAATGCTGATAAAATAGTTGTGTTAAATGAAGGAGAATGTGTCGGAATAGGTACACATAAAGAATTATTAAAAAGTTGTAAGATATATAAGGAAATTGCTTTATCGCAACTTTCAAAGGAGGAGTTAGAAAATGCCTAGAATGGGTCCTCATGGAAATGGAAAAATGGAAAAGTCTAAAGACTTTAAAGGAACTTTAATTAAAATATTTAATAATTTAGGTAAATGGAAATATGTTTTAATATTTGCTTTAGGTATGGCCGCCTTAAGTGCTATATTAGCATTAGTAGCTCCAAATAAATTATCAGACTTAACTGATGAAATTACTTTAGGTATCACCCCTAATATTAGTGAGAATATCATTAAAGATATTATGACTAGTGATGACATTACCATAGAAGATAAAATGGCTCTACAGTCATTAATGGAAAATCTAAAGAATAGTGGTAAAGAATTAGATGATATTCTATTGCAATTAGATAATTTACCCGATAGTATTTATTCTATTATTAAGCCTAAAATGGATATAGCTAAAATTAAAAGTATGGCTTTGGTATTAGCTATAATATATATGTTAAGTGCTATATTTAGTTATATAGAATCCATTCTAACTACAATTATTGCTAATAAATATGCTTATAAATTAAGAAGAAATATTAGTAAGAAGATTAATAAGTTACCTTTAAGATATTTTGATAGTCATGAGACGGGTGATGTATTATCTCGTGTTACTAATGATATAGACACTGTTGCTCAAACCATGAATAATACGATTGCTTCATTAGTTAGTTCTATAACACTATTTATTGGTAGTATTATAATGATGTTTGTTACTAACTGGCAAATGGCTTTAACCGCTATTATATCTAGTTTATTTGGTTTTATGTTTATGTCTATAATACTATCTAAGAGTCAAAAGTATTTTATGCAAAGACAAGTTGAACTTGGTAACTTAAATGCTCATATAGAAGAAGTGTATTCTGGTCATAATGTTGTTAAGGCGTATAATGGCGATATAGAAGCTATGGAAGAGTTTGATAAGTTAAATAAAAACTTATATGTTTGTAATAAAAAGAGTCAATTCTTATCAGGCATTATGCAACCATTAATGGGATTTATTGGAAACTTTAGTTATGTAGCTGTATGTGTTGTTGGAGCTATATTAGTAAGTAAAAATATTATTACTTTTGGTATTATCGTAGCCTTTATGATATATGTTAGATTATTTACTAATCCATTAACTAGAATAGCTCAAGCAATGACACAACTTCAATCTATGACAGCAGCAGGGGAACGTGTATTTGAGTTTTTAGAAGAAACGGAGATGCCAGATGAAAGCTATATAACTAAGAAATTAGATAAAAAAACTGTTAAAGGTGAAATAGAATTTAAACATGTTAAGTTCGGATATGATAAAAATAGAACTATTATAAAAGACTTTAATGCTATGATTAAGCCAGGTCAAAAGGTTGCTATTGTTGGCCCAACAGGTGCTGGTAAAACAACTATGGTTAACTTATTAATGAAGTTCTATGACATTAATGATGGAGATATCTTGATAGATGGCGTATCTACGAAAGAATTAACAAGAGAAAATATTCATGATTTATTTGTAATGGTATTACAAGATACATGGTTATTTGAGGGTACTATTCGTGATAATATTAAATTTAATAAAGAAAATATAAGTGATGAAGATATTATGAAATGTTGTGATGTCGTAGGTGTTAGTCACTTTATTAAAACTTTATCTGGAGAATTAGATGCTAAAATAGATGGTGGAGAATCAGTAAGCCAAGGACAAAAACAATTACTTACTATTGCACGTGGTATGATAGAAAATGCCCCATTTTTAATACTAGATGAAGCCACATCTAATGTAGATACCAGAACAGAAGAGTTAGTACAAAAAGCTATGGATAAATTAACAAAAGGAAAAACATCATTCATAATAGCACACAGATTATCTACGATTAAAAATGCTGATATAATACTTGTTATGAAAGATGGAAATATAGTAGAACAAGGAAAACATGATGAATTACTAAAAATGAATGGATTCTATGCTTCATTATATAATTCTCAATTTGAGTTATAGTATATAAAATAAAAGTTATAAGTTTCTCAAGACATAAGTAAAAGTTTTGATAATTTATAACTTTTTTTACTTTTTTATACAAAGATATATCCTTCCTCTAATTGACAATATTTGATATATTTGTTAATATTTATATAAGGAAAGAATAAGAATAGATATTATAGAAAGTAGGTTTTAATATATGGAAATAAGTATTTTACCAAATACATATAGAAATTCAGATGGAACATTCAATATGGATTCCTCTCTTAAATTATGTGGACAAATAGCAGGAGTTTGTTATTCTAAGCATGGTTTTAGTAGTTTAGAAAAAGAAAGTGAAGACAAGACTTTAAATAGAATTGAAACAACTCTAAATAATGGACATCATAGCGTATATGATCATGTTAATGTTACTTTAAATATTAAAAATATACCTAAAATATTGGCAATGGTACTCAACAATGAGCACCAATATACAACAAGTGAAAAGTCGCTAAGATATACAGAAGCTATTGATGGAATGAGTAATAAAGAAATAGAATTATACAATAAATGGACTAATATACTAGAAGAAAAAATAAAAAAAAGATATCCAACTTTTGACGATAAACATATTACTAAATTAGCTCGTGAAAATGCTAGATACTTTATATCTGTCTTCTATCCAACTGAAATGATTTATACCACTAGTATAAGACAACTTAACTTTATAGTGTCTGTTATGAAAAAATATATTAGTCAAGCTCAAAATGAAAATGGTTTAAAATTAGCAAAAAGTATGGAAGAGTTTATTTCTTTACTAGATAAACTAGGATTATTAGAAGAAAGATTACAAGGAAATATAAAGAATAGAAGTTTATCATTATTTGGAACTAATTTAAAAGAATGCAATGAATATTATTCATGGGTATATTCTACTAAATATATTGGTTCTTTAGCATCATTTGCACAAGCTCAGAGGCATAGAACTATTGATTATAAAATAGAATTTAGTAATGAAGGTTATTTTGTACCTCCAATAATAATGGATGATGAAAATTTAGTACATGAATGGAATAAAGATATGGAAAGTGTAGATTCACTATTACCACAAGGAAAAAATGTTATAATATGTGAAATGGGTACTTATGACAATTTTTTACTTAAATGTAGTGAAAGATTATGTACTAACGCTCAGTTAGAAATAAGGATGCAAACCAAAGAAGTTTTAACTAAATACATTAATGCTCTAAAAGAAGCAAACAGTTCATTGTATGAAGAATTTAATTCATATTCTAAAGGAGCTAGATGTACATTTGGATATACATGTTCTAAACCATGTAAATTTAGTGAGGGAATAACTTTAGTTAGTAAAATATAGGAGTGAGTTTATGTCAAAATTCAAATATAATTACAAGAATATGATAAAAGAAGCCCAAAAAGGGGAAAGAAGTCCATTAATTGTATATGGAATAATTAGGCTTTTAATTATTATATGTATGATTTTACAATTAATAAGAGGAGATTTACATAATGCATTTCTTTGCTTTTTGGCCTTAGTTAGTTTATTTATCCCCATATTTGTTCAAGATAAATTTAAAATAAAATTGCCTAGTACATTAGAAATAATTATCTTTGTATTTATTTTTGCATCAGAAATACTAGGAGAAATTAATAATTTTTATGGTATTATTCCATATTGGGATACTATGCTTCATACATTAAATGGCTTTTTAGCAGCAGGAGTAGGTTTATCCTTAGTTAATATCTTAAATGATAATAGTGTTAATATTAAACTATCGCCTTTATATATTACAGTATTTGCCTTCTGTTTTTCTATGACTATAGGGGTTCTTTGGGAATTTATTGAGTTTGCTTGTGATAGAGTCCTTAATTCAGATATGCAAAAAGATTTTATTACAGATAAAGTATCTTCTGTTGAATTTAATGACGGACACATAACAAAAGTTATAGATAATATAGAATACACAATACTTTATGATAAAAATGATAAAGAACTATACAAAATAGAAGGTGGTTATTTAGATATTGGTCTTATAGACACCATGGAAGACTTAATAGTAAACTTTGTGGGAGCAATTACATTCTGTTTATTATGGTACTTTGATATAAGAAAAATAGATGGATTTTTAAACAAACATTTTGTACCAGTTAAAAAATAGATTATTCAAAATATTATTAATAGATAAAAAACAAGGATACTTAAATTTATTCATCCTTGTTTTTAAATATTTAATTTTTTAAAACAATTATATTAGTATTACACCATTTAAAAATGGTTGAGAAAAATAAGCAAATATATAGACAAATATTTTATATTTTGATAAAATTGTCTTAGGTAGGAAGTGATTATTATTGATAAGTATTTAGGACTTGATTTAGGAAGCAAAACATTAGGAATATCTATTAGTGATAATACTAATACAATAGCCTCTGTTTATACTACTATATTTTTTAATGATAGTGAATATGATACATTGATTCCTAAATTAAAAGATATAATAGAAAAAGAAAATATAACAAAAATAGTTTTAGGACTACCTAAAAATATGAATAATACATTAGGACAAAGAGCAAGTATTACATTAGAATTTAAAAATAAATTAGAAAAAGAATTAGGTATAGAAGTTATTATGGAAGATGAGAGATTAACTTCTGTTATATCAAATAATGTTTTAATACAAGCATCTATGTCAAGAAAAAAAAGAAAGAAAAAAGTTGATGGAATGGCTTCAGTTATAATATTACAAAGTTATTTAGATAGAAAGGTGAAATAATGGAAAAAAATAATAAATTTAATGTAATTGATAAAGATGGTAATGAAATAGAATGTGAAGTTTTATTTACATTTGAATCAGAAGAAACTAAAAAGAATTATATTGTATATACAGATAATACTAAAGATAATAAAGGTAATATAAGAGTATTTGCTTCAATATATGACCCTAATGCTGATAATTCAGAATTATTGCCTATTAAGAGTGAAAAAGAATGGAAAATTATTGAAACAATTTTAGAATCTATTCAAGAAGAAAATAATAAGGATAATGGATAGTTTTTATGAAGAAGTATAAGATTTTTATTATAGTTCTAATAACACTATTAGTAGCTATTTTTTCTGTGGCTTTCTATTATAATCATATGATTTCACCTATGTCTAGAGAAAGTGATAAAGTTATCGTTGAAATAAAAAGTGGTAGTATGGCTCAAATAGGAAATGCCCTGTATGAAAATAAATTAATAAGAAGTACTTTTATATTTAAAGTATATGTTAAAATAAATAATATTTCTAATTTGAAAGCTTCTGTTTATGAACTTGATAGAAATATGAAATTAAGTGAAATAATTAATGTCTTAGAAGAAGGTAATTCTTATAATCCAGATCAAATAACAATAATATTTAAAGAAGGACTTAATGTAAGAAAAATAGCTAAGTTAATAAGTGAAAATACTAATAATAGTTATGAAGATATTATGAATGTTTTTACTGATAAAGAATATACTAAAAGTTTAATAGATAAATATTGGTTTTTAGAAAATGATATACTTAATGATAAAATATATTATCCACTTGAAGGATATTTATTTCCTAATACATATACATTCTTAAATAAAGATGTTTCTGTTAAAACAATAATAGAAACAATGTTAGATGAAATGGACAAACAGTTAACTAAATATAAAGAAGAATTACAAGACAGTGAATATTCTATTCATCAACTACTAACACTAGCTTCAATAGTAGAGCTAGAAGGAGCAAGGTCTGATGATAGAGCTAGCGTAGCAGGCGTATTTTACAATAGAATTAAATCAGGATGGACACTAGGAAGTGATGTAACAACTTATTACTATTTAAAAATAGATGACTTCAAAATATCCCTAAATGGAAATGCTAATTTATATACTTGTGATTATGCTTATAATACAAGATGTAGTTCATTTACGGGTTTACCAGTAGGACCTATATCTAATCCTGGAAACGATTCTATTAAAAGTACAATTAAGTATAGAGTTCATAATTATTATTACTTTGTAGCAGATTGCAATGGCAAGACATATTTAAGTAAGAATGAAACAGAACATTATAATACAATTGAGAAGTTAAAAAGAGAGAATAACTGGTGTGTTTAGGGGTTACTTAGTAACCTCTATTATAATAAGGAGGAAATATGTTAGAAAATATTTATAATAAAGCTATTATGGATAAGATTCCTATTATGCAAAGTGATGGATTAGAATATTTACTTAAAATAATTAAAGAAAATAATATTACCAGAATACTCGAAATAGGTAGTGCCGTAGGCTACTCAGCTATAAGAATGGCTCTAGTTAATGAAAATATAAAAGTAACTACTATAGAAAGAGATATAAATAGATATAATGAAGCTGTTAATAATATCTCACTTATGTCTTTATCAGATAGAATTACTATCATAAATAAAGATGCTAGTGATGTAGAAATAACAGATTTATATGATTTAATATTTATAGATGCTTCCAAAGGACATAATATAGAATTCTTTCAAAAATTTAGTAAGAACTTAGATAAGTATGGTATAATAGTTTGCGATAATTTATCTTTTCACGGACTTGTTGAGAATGAAGAATTAATACAAACTAAAAATCAAAGAGGACTCGTTAGAAAAATCAAAGAATTTATTTCGTTTTTAGATAATAATTCTGATTTTGTTACCAAATATGTTCCCGTAGGAGATAAAATATCCATATCGGTTAGAAAAGAGGATAGTAATGAGTAAAATAATAGTAACTCCTAGTAGTTTAGATCATATGTATGAACTTACGTCATATAACATAGATGGATTTATAATTCCTATTAAAAATTTATCTGCTAATCAGTCTTTTGAAGTGGATTATAAAGATTTAGAATTAGTTATTGATAAGATTAAAAATAAAGAAGTAATATTACTTATTAACAAGATGATGCATAGTAGTGACATAGAATTACTTCGTGAAGTTTTAAAAAAGGTATCCACACTAAAAGTTGATAAAATAATGTACTACGATAATAGTGTATATATGTTAAGTCAAGAACTAAAACTAAATATACCACTAGTTATATATCAAGATCATTTAAATTTAAGCATCCTTTCTAATAAATTTTATAATGATATGGGAATAAATTATGCATATATATCTTCAGATATTACCAAAGAAGAAATAAGAGATATTAAATTAAATACTAAAAGTAAATTATTTATAACTGCATATGGATATGTACCAATATTTTATTCCAGAAGATATTTATTAAGTAATTATTTTGAATATATAGATAAATCATACAAAAAAGACGTATTTTATTTAGATAATGAATATCCTATTAAAGAGAGTGATTTTGGAACTATAATTTATAGTAATAAAATAATAAATTTAATTAATGAATTAGATAAACTTGATTTTATTGATTATATTGTTATGGATAGTTTTAATATTGATAGACAAGAATTTAATGAAATGGTAAATAAATTTATTAATAAAGATAAGGTAGAAGATACATATACTGGATTTTTAGATAAAAAAACAATATACAAGGTTAAAAATAGTAACGAAGGTGGTACACATGAATAAAATAGAATTGTTAGCCCCAGCTGGAAGTCTAGAAAGAATACGTGTAGCTCTATCTTATGGAGCTGATGCTGTATATTTTGGAGGAATAAATTATAGTCTTAGAGCTAATGCAAAGAATTTAAATATTAAAGAAATAAAAGAAGCATGTGAATATGCTCATTCATTAGGTAAAAAAGTGTATGTTACTGTGAATATTATTTTTCATAATGAAGATACTATAGGATTAGTAGAATATTTAAAAGAATTATCCTTATGTAATGTAGATGCTATTATCGTAGCAGATCCTTTAGTCATAAAATTAGTTCATGATAATAATATTAAATTAAATATTCATATTAGTACTCAATCTTCAACACTAAATTATTTAAGTGTATTGTATTGGAAAAAATTAGGTGTTGAGAGAGTAGTACTAGGAAGAGAATTAAACAGAGAAGAAATTAAAGAAATAATTGATAAGACTGGTATAGAAGTAGAATGCTTTATACATGGAGCAATGTGCTCTT
>FR902123.1:28393-36174 GCA_000437895.1 Clostridium sp. CAG:914
AATGTGCTCTTCATACTCAGGTAGATGTGTTTTATCTAACTATTTTACAAATAGAGATGCTAATAGAGGAGGGTGTGCTCAAATATGTAGATGGGATTTTGATTTATATGATAAGAATCACGAATTAATTAAAGATGAGACTAAATTCACAATGTGTTGTAAAGATTTATCTATGATAGATTATATTACTGATATGATAGATATAGGTATTACTAGTCTAAAAATAGAAGGAAGAATGAGAAGTAGTTATTACATAGCTGTAGTAGTCAATACTTATAGAAATCTAATTGATGACTATTATAACGGAGTTCTTACTGAAGAAAAAATGAAATATTATAAGAAAATATTATCAAGAGTAGCTAATAGAGATAATAAAGCACAATTTTATGATAAATTTCCAGGAAAAGATGAACAATATTTTTTAGGAAGAACAGAAGTAAGTAATCAAGACTTTTTGGGGGTAGTTGAAGAATATAATGAAGGTTATGCTATAATTCGAGTTAAAAATTATTTTAAAGTAGGAGATACAATTGAATTTATGTCTCCAAAATATAAACCACTTACATATAAAATAGAAAAAATACTAGATATAGAAGATAATAATATAGATGTATGTAGACATCCTGAAGACATAATTAAATTACCGGTTAAAGAAGAAGTTTATCAGGGTGATATGATTAGAGTTAAGATATAAGACTGGTTGTTGAAATGAGGCGTAAAAACCACTTGACAAAATATAAAATAACTAGTAAAATGTTGAAATGTTAAAAGAGGTGAAAAAATGACAGACAAAATATATTTAACTAATGAAGGATTTTTAGAAATAGAAGAAGAACTTAATGAACTTAAGGAAGTAAAAAGACCTGAAATCATTAAGGCTCTAAAAGATGCTAGAAGTCTTGGAGATCTATCTGAAAATGCTGACTATGATGCAGCTAGAAACGAACAGGCTCAAATAGAAAGTAGAATACTAGAATTAGAAAAAATATTGGAAACTGCTGAAATCATTGAAAATAGAGATACAGATAAAGTTGGAATTGGAGCAACAGTTCGTATTCAATACATTGAAGATGAAGATGTTGAAGAATATCGCATAGTAGGCTCTAAAGAAGCAGATCCATCTAATGATAAAATATCTAACGAATCTCCTTTAGCCCAAGCTATTTTAAATGCTCGTGTTGGAGATGTTTGTATGGTAGAAAGTCCTAATGGTAAATATGGCGTAAAAATATTAGAAATTATGTAAGGAGTAGAAATGAGAGAAGAAGTTAATTTTAAGTTAGAAGGAAAAGAATGGGTTGAATTACAAGATAAAGCTTTTGAAAAATTAAATAAGAAAGCTAATATTGATGGCTTTAGACCAGGTAAAGCTCCAAGAGATATTTTTGAAAAAAAATATGGAAAGCAAGAAATTATTTTAGAAGCAGCTGATGAAGCTACAAATAAAGAATATAAAAGATTACTAGGAGAAAATAAAATAACTCCTATTATAGAACCTAAAGTAGAATTAATAAAATGCGATAGTGATACTTTAGAAGTTAAATTTACTTTTATTACTGATCCAGAAGTTACACTTGGGGAATATACTAATTTAAAAGTTAAAAAAGAAAAAGCAAAAGTTACAAAAGAAGAAGTAGATAATAGTATAAAAGAATTATTAAATGAATATGCTGAAGTTGTAGTTAAAGAAGGGAATGTAGAATCTGGAGATATTGCTATTATTGATTTTGCAGGATACAAAGATGGAGTGGCTTTTGAAGGTGGTACTGGTGAAAATTACTCACTAACTATCGGAAGCAATACATTTATACCAGGATTTGAAGATGCTGTAATAGGTATGGCTAAAGGTGAAGAAAAGGATATAGAATTAACTTTCCCTGAAGACTATATGCAAGAAGACTTAAAAGGACAAAAAGTTGTATTTAAAGTTAAAGTAAATGAAATTAAAACAAGAAAAATACCTGAATTAAACAAAGAATTCTTTGAAGATTTAAATATGGAAGGTATTACTGACAAAGAATCTTTAGAAAAAGATATTAAAGAAGAACTTACTCATAGAAAAGAACATGAATTAGAACATGCTTATGAAGATGCATGTCTTGATAAAGCCGCTAATAATATGAAAATAGAGATATTACCTGAACTTATAGATGATGAAGCACATCAAATGTACCATGAATTTATGGACAGAATGAAAAGACAAGGTATCACCGAAGAATTATATTTAAAATATACTAATTCTACAGAAGAAGATCTAATTGAAAAGATGAAAGATGAAGCTAAAAAAAGAATTCAATATCGTTATTTATTAAGAGAGATAATTAAAAAAGAAAATATAAAAATAACTGATAAAGAAGCAAAAGAAAAAATCAAAGAAATAGCTAAACAATATAATGTTACTGAAGAAGAAATACTAAAAGAAGTAGGTACACTAGAAGCTATGAAAATGGATTTAGCTTTCCAAAAAGCAGTAGAGTTAGTAAAAGCAAACAACGATTAAGAAGTTTAAGACTTCTTTTTTTTATTATATATAAACAAAAAAACTAACATTACTGTTAGCGTATATTGTTCTTAAAACTTTAAAGTTTTAAGTTTAAATCAATTTGGTGACCCGTACGGGATTTGAACCCATGAATGCATGCGTGAAAGGCATGTGTGTTGAACCACTTCACCAACGGGCCAGTTGTCTTTTTATACAAAATGGTGGGCCTGATTGGACTTGAACCAACGACCTCACGCTTATCAGGCGTGCGCTCTAACCACCTGAGCTACAAGCCCATTTTGTCAACTGCTTTTTGATTATAACATATAAATATTGATATATCAAGACATTTTGTTAATTTTATAAATAAAATGGTGTCCCCTTAGGGATTCGAACCCTAGACCCACTGATTAAGAGTCAGTTGCTCTACCAACTGAGCTAAGGAGACACATGCAATAACAAACTGCTAATTAAATATATCACAAAAAAAACTAAAATGGAAGTCTTTTTTACAAAAAAATTAAAATTTATTAAAACATTAAATATAACAAAGTATTCAAAAAAAATAATTATTATGCTAAGATATAAATAAAGGACGTGAAATCATGAATAAAATTGTAATTATTGGTGGTGTAAAAAATGTTTAAGTTGGCAAAATTAGAAAAAGTTAATAATGAAAAAGTCAGTATTAATTTAGTAACACAAGAACAAAGTAGTTATGAAAATGGTAAAAAAGTATCATATGAATCATTTAAAACTTTATCTTTTGATATTTCTGGAGATGATTATTCGTTTGGTTTTGACTTGAATTGTAAATTAGAGAAACTACTTGAAATACCTATGAATGAAACAATAGATTTTAAAGATTATATTTTTGGTGGTGAAACATGGTTAAATGTTAGAGATTTAAATGGAGTTGAGCCAGTAATGGATATAAAGATAACTAGATATCTGAAAAACAGATTTATCATATTTTTAACATTTTATACTGATTATAGTTATGATGAGAACGATTATAGTGGAATGATTGAATTTACATTTAATTTAGATGATTATTTGGATGGCGATAATAAGTGAGTTTAATACTACTGATGAATTAACTAAAATAACAAGTACTACATCTGGAACTATAAATAATCAAGTAATCGAATTAGCTAAAAAAAGAAAGACTTTATTCTTATGGTAGGAAGAAAAATAAACTTTAAGTTCCGGAAGAGTCATTAAAAATTTACACTGATTAATCCAAAAAATAAATAATTATTATTGATATATAGCTAAAAAAAATATATAATGTTAATAGTATAGAGGAGTTGGAAATGAAAAAAACTAAAACATATATTTATATTTTATTCATAGCTTTTATTACTTTTTTAGCTTTTATATTTATGGAACAAGCACTTAAAGGTAAAACAGTATATCACCTTGAATATAACGAAGAAAAAGCTTTGGATTATCGAGTATATCTTAAAGATAATACTTATTATGATAATATATACTTAGATAAAGATATGCAATATGTAACAGAACTTATTAATTATATAGATGGCAATTTCAGATATAAATTCAATATTAAAGAAAAAAATAAAGTTACTTCTAGTTATTATATTAAAGCTAATGTTAAAGTAGAAGATAATAAAAGTAAAAAAAGTATATTTAATAAAGATATAATGTTAAAAGGAATTACTATTAAGAGTGCATATAATAGTTTTGAAATTAATGAAACAGTTAAAATAGATTATAATTTATATAATGACATAGTTAATGAATTTATAGAAGAATATAAAATAGATACTCCATATTCAAGTTATTTAACGATAGGATTATATATACTAAATGACTATGGAATAGAAAAAATAGAAAATTTAGAAAACACTCCTAAGTCTATTGAAATGATTATGCCTCTTGGTAATAAAACAACTGATATTACTATAATAGATAAAAATATTAAAGAAAAAAATGTTATTGAAAAGATAAGTTATGATGAATATAGTAATAAAATAATGTTTATTATATCTATTATATTTATAATTATTGATATCATAGTTCTAATTAACTTATTTATCAGTATTAAAAATAATGATTTTAATAATAGACAATATCAAAAAATACTAAAGAAAATATTAAAAAAATATGATAAAGATATAGTAAGTGTTAATTCAATTCCAGATGTTAGAGGATATGATGTATATGATGTAGTATCTTTTGATGAACTATTAGATGTTAAGAAAAATATTAATAAACCAATTATGCATATAGTACTTAAAAATGGTGATGTTAATTTATTCTTTATAACAAAAAATAATAACATGTATGAGTACATGATGAGAAAAAAGAAATAGGTAATAAACGGAATTATATTGAATTATCCAGTTTCTCTTTAATGATGAATTGTAAATTAAAAAACATCTGTTTTTTCTGAAAAACATATGTTTTTTTCTTGATTATGATATTTATTTTTGATATGATAATAAAGTATTAAAAGAAAGGATGATGTTTATATGAAGTATGTTTATGCTTTTAAAGAAGGTAATGCCAGTATGCGTAACTTACTTGGTGGAAAAGGTGCTAACTTAGCCGAAATGACTAATTTAGGATTACCTATACCTCAAGGATTCACAGTTACTACTGAAGCATGTACTGAATACTACAATTGTGGTAAAAAAATAAGTAAAGAAATAGAAGAAGAAATATTTAAAGCAATTGGAGAATTAGAAAAAATCCAAGGAAAGAAGTTTGGAGATAATGAAGATCCACTTTTAGTGTCAGTTCGTTCTGGTGCTAGAGCTAGTATGCCTGGTATGATGGATACAATATTAAATCTAGGACTTAATGATGAAGCAGTTGAAGGATTTGCTAAAAAGACAAATAATCCAAGATTTGCTTATGATTCATATAGAAGATTTATTCAAATGTATTCTGATGTTGTTATGGAAGTTAATAAATCTTTCTTTGAGAAGATTATTGATGAATTAAAAGAAGAATTAGGAGTACATTATGATACTGAACTTAATGTTGATAATTTAAAAGAACTTGTTAAAAGATTTAAGAAAGTTTATAGTGATCATATGAATGGGGAAGAATTCCCACAAGATGCACGTGAACAATTAATGGGAGCAGTTAAAGCAGTATTTAGATCTTGGGATAATCCAAGAGCTATAGTATATCGTCGTATGAATGATATACCAGGAGATTGGGGAACTGCCGTTAATGTTCAAGCAATGGTATTTGGTAATATGGGAGATACATCTGGAACAGGTGTTGCATTTACAAGAAATCCATCTACTGGAGAAAAAGGTATATATGGAGAATATTTAATAAATGCACAAGGTGAAGACGTAGTAGCAGGTGTTAGAACTCCACAACCTATTACTAAATTAGCTGAAGATTTACCTGAATGTTATGAAGAATTTATTAAAATTGCTACAAAACTAGAAAATCACTATAAAGATATGCAAGATATGGAATTCACTATTCAAGAAGGTAAATTATATTTCTTACAAACAAGAAATGGTAAGAGAACAGCACAAGCTGCTATTAATATAGCATGTGACCTAGTAGATGAAGGAATGATTACTCCTGAAGAAGCTATTTTAAGAATAGATGCTAAATCATTAGATCAATTATTACATCCAATGTTTGATAAAGATGAATTAGCAAAAGGAGAAGTAATTGGTTCTGCACTACCTGCATCACCTGGAGCAGCAGCTGGTAAAATTTATTTTAATGCAGAAGATGCTAAAAACGCTGGAAAAGGTGGAAGAGGAGAAAGAGTTATTCTAGTTAGACTTGAAACCACTCCTGAAGATATTGAAGGTATGGTAGCTAGCCAAGGTGTACTAACAGTACGTGGTGGAATGACATCTCACGCTGCTGTTGTTGCTCGTGGCATGGGTACTTGCTGTGTATCTGGATGTGGCGAAATAAAGATTAATGAAGAAAAGAAAGAATTTACTTTAGGGAATTATACATTCCATGAAGGAGATTATATTTCATTAGATGGATCTACTGGTAAAATATATAAAGGTGATATTAAAACAGTTCCAGCTTCTGTTACTGGTAACTTTGGTAGAATTATGGCTTGGGCTGACGAGAATAGACGCCTTAAAGTAAGAACTAATGCTGATAATCCAAGAGATACTAAGAAAGCTGTTGAACTTGGAGCAGAAGGTATTGGACTATGTCGTACAGAGCATATGTTCTTTGAAGAAGATAGAATACCTAAGATTAGAAAAATGATTCTATCTGAAACAGTTGAGGATAGAGAAGAAGCATTGAATGAATTAATTCCATTCCAAAAGGGTGACTTTAAAGCTATGTATAAAGTACTTAATGGCCTTCCAATGACAGTTCGTTATTTAGATCCACCATTACATGAATTTTTACCTACAGAAGAAGAGGATATTATTGCACTTGCTAAAGACATGAATGTTTCTGTAGAAAAATTAAAAGAAAAAATATCTGATTTACATGAATTTAATCCAATGATGGGACATCGTGGATGTCGTTTAGCAGTAACTTATCCAGAAATAGCTAAAATGCAAACTAGAGCACTAATGGAGGCTGCTATTGAAGTAAGTGAAGAAGAAGGAATAGAAATAGTTCCAGAAATAATGATACCACTAGTTGGAGAAGAAAAAGAACTTAAATTTGTTAAAGATATAGTTGTAGAAACAGCAGAACTTGTTAAGAAAGAAAAGAATAGTGATATGCAATATCATATTGGTACAATGATAGAAATACCAAGAGCTGCCCTAACAGCAGATGCTATTGCCAAAGAAGCAGAATTCTTCTCATTTGGTACAAACGATTTAACACAAATGACTTTTGGTTTCTCAAGAGACGATGCTGGAAAATTCTTAGATTCTTATTATCAAAATAAGATTTATGAATCTGATCCATTCGCTAAATTAGATCAAACAGGTGTAGGACAATTAGTAGAAATGGCTGTAGAAAAAGGTAGAAAGACAAGACCAAATATTAAACTTGGTATATGCGGAGAACATGGTGGAGAACCATCATCAATAGAATTCTGTAATAGAATAGGACTTGATTATGTATCTTGTTCACCATTTAGAGTACCTATTGCTAGACTTGCTGCGGCACAGGCCGCAATAAAGGATAAGGGGAACAAATAATCCCTTAAAATAAGGACTTTTGAAGATTTTGACTTATAACAAAATATCAAAAAAATAACAAATAAAAGACTGATGAAGCGAATTTGGTCGCACATTGGTCTTTTTTTATGGTATATGTAATAATCGCTATATGAGGTGACTAACTATTAAAAGTCAAGCACTTT
>FR902124.1 GCA_000437895.1 Clostridium sp. CAG:914
CAAGTAACCCCTTTATTAGTAGCATTACTAGGACTAACTGTAACATTGAATTTATATGTACCATTAGGATTCAAAGTAACTGAAGTTGGTGATAAAGCAATAGAAGAAACAAGCACAGGTTGGTTGGAATTTATAACATTTACTTTAACACTATCAGTTTTAACATTTCCATCATAATCCTTTACAGTTATTTCAATATCAGAACTACCAACTTCAATTCCCTTAATAAGAGCATATCCAACACTATCTTTCATAGAAACTTTACTACTATCAGAATTAGTCCAATTTGTTTCTTTTAAAGTAACATTACTAGGATTAATCAAAAATTTTATAGTAACCTCTTCCCCAATATTCAAATTCATACTATTAGAAAGAGTATTATTATTAGTATCAACTAAAGTAACAGAATTAACAGATGTATACTGACTAATAACATTAACCACTATTGAATCAGAAGCCTCGCTATTATCTTGACCTACTACTTTAATAACTACATTTGCCGTGCCTATTCCTACTGCGCTTACTTTTCCATCTTTATCTACTGAAACAACACCTGTATTACTGCTAGACAACTCAGTACTCTTAATATCAGCATTACTAGGACTAATATTATAAGTTAAACTTGATGACTCACCTACCTTCAAATTAAGAACATTAGGGCTAATAGTCACAGAATCAACACCTATAATTGAAGGTTCATCATTCGTATCAGTCGTAAATGCTTTAACAAATATAGTTGATGAATTAGATATAGCAGCATCAGTCCAAGTACTATTATTAAGGTAATAATTTTTTCTAACAGAAATACCTACTTTATCATTAGATAACGTCGGATGAGAATTACCTTGAAATGCAAATATTTGACCATTTCCCTTTAGTCCTATAAAGAAATATTGTTGACTAATTATCTTAGAATTAGATAATTCACATGAATAATATCCATTATTTGTAATATTATTCTTTTCACAAATCTTATTATTACTATCAAATAAATCAGAAGGAATATCATTACTAGATGATGACGAAAAATAAACTTCAACACTCTTAGAACTAGAAGATTGAACATAAAAACCAACTGAATCTAATTTTTGATTTCCTTCACCATTTTTTTCAAAAATACTAACAACTTGTTTAGATGGAACACTTCCTAAACTATAACAATAATAATCACCAGCATATTGATAACTTTTACATCCTGAAGGATTATATTGATATATATGATCATATCCTACACTTTTAATTGAAGTTATAGCCATATTTTCATTATTCAATAAATATGGATCATAATAAGAAATATAATATTCACCACTACTTCCATGCGTATTTCTAATTATCCAAGCACCATTTTTATCTGGCTTATATCCTTCTGCAAAATTATCCTTAGAATAATTATCATTCCATCCAACAATCAACGAAGCATGATAGTTGCAATTACTTCCATAACTACCATTTAAATCAGGACAATACGATGCTCTGGTATCAGTATTAAAACAAGAACAACCAGAACGTAAACTTCTACTATTAGTAGTAACACCTATTCCACTATTTATAAGATCCTTAATTGCATTAATTTTATTTGAAACAGCACTATCACTATCAGGATCAACACCACCAATAACTTGTATTTCTGTAACATCATATATTTTTTTCTGATTAAGAACATTGTTTCTTGATACTAATGTATCACTAGTATACTCCCCATTAAATGGAGAATTAGAATTAAGTGCTATAGGTCCATATCCTCCAGTCAAATACAAAATACTATGTAAAGCATATCCACCTTTACCAAGAGTCATAAAACCATATTCATTAGCATTACTACCACTAAAAGCCTTAGCTAAATAAAATCTCTCATGTGAAACATTAACAATATTATTACTATTAGACAAATTATATGTAGTACTATACTTATTTAATAAAGTTGATTCCAAAGCATTCATTGCAGAATATGCCCAACATGCACCAGTAGTTTGACTACGATAATTTGGCTTTGTTAATGTCTTAGAAGAAGGAAAAGAAGAAATATCAACTCCTTTAGTAAATTCTACAAAAGGAATAGCATCTTTATCTTCAATTAATAATGCACCAGTAAAACTATCTTCCAATTCTTCACCTAAGCTATATGTAGACATAGCAATTATAGAAATAATTAAGGCTACAAAAATAACACTAATAGAAAATATTTTATATATGTTTTTAACTTTCATATGATACCTACCTTATAAATAAAGTATAATATAAAAGCAAATAAAAGTAAAGAGGCAAAAAATCTAAATAAAAGTATTGTAAAAAAAAATGTATAGTGTTAAAATAATAATATCTTCAAAAAAGATATATATGGCCCGTTGGTGAAACGGTTAACACATTACCCTCTCAAGGTAACATTCATGGGTTCAAATCCCATACGGGTCACCATATGCTGATTTAGTTTAGTGGTAAAACAGATGCATGGTAAGCATCAGAGGATTGTTCAATTCAATCATTCAGCACCATAAAAGCCGAAATAGCTCAATCGGTAGAGCATCTGAATCGTAATCAGGAGGTTGCGGGTTCAATTCCTGTTTTCGGCACCAGATTGATTGATACTCGAATTCTTAAAGTTTTGAGAGAAATAAATTACTAACAAAAATGTTAGTTTTTTTATTTAAATAAGTAAAAACTAATTAAAGAAAATTCTAATATTGATTATTTGATACAAAATAAATATAATGATATATTTATTAATAATTATGATAAAAAATAAATTGAAAATAATTTTAATTAATATCCGCATCAAATAAAAGTTTTATTTTTTTATTCTTTATTTCAATAAAGCCTTCATCTTTTAGGTTTTTCAATTCCCTAGACATGGATGACCTATTTACTGCTAGATAATCCGCCAAATCAGTTAAAGTAAATGGTAAATAAACAATACGATTATTTGAATTTTTAGTATTATTTCTAAAATATGCTAATAATTTATCACGAATAGTTTTATTAGTTAGAATTTCAATTCTTTCATTATTTTCTTGAATTTTCTGAGAAATTATTTTTAATAAATTTTTTAAAAACTGATTAAAATATTTAGTATTAACTTCATTATAATTAATAATTTCATTAAAATCTATAATAACTATTTGTGCATCTTCTTTAGCTAAAACATCATATTCCGTATTAGAAATGGATGAAATCATAGAACCAAAAATAGAATTTTCTTTCAAATCTTCAATAATTGTACGATTACCATAATAGTCAGTTCTAACAATTTGAAGATGACCAGTTATTAAAATACAAATAATATTTTCATGCTTGACACTTGACAATATAAGATTGTTTTTTTTCAATATCATAGTATGAGCCTCTAAAATCTTAAGTAATCTATGCTTTTCCAACGTATTAATATTAAAAAATAATTCATCCACATTTACACCTCTTAATAAAATATTACCACTTTTTAATATTTGTTGCAATTGCAACAAACAAGAAAAATAAAATATATTATAATTATATCGACGATACAAAAATAAGGAGGAACAAAAATGAAAGTCATTAAAAGAGATGGACATATGGTAGAATGGTGTCCTGAAAAAATAGAAATGGCAATAGAAAAAGCTAATGCCGAAGTAGAAGAAGAAGATCAGGCTTCTAGTGTCCAAATAAAAAATATTATTAAATATATTGAAAAATTAGGAAAGAAAAGAATTTTAGTTGAGGATATTCAAGATATTATTGAAATGAAATTAATGTCTATTGGTAAATATGCCTTAGCCAAAAAATATATTACATATAGATATACTAGAGAATTAGTTAGAAAAAGTAATACTACTGATTTAGCAATTAAAGAATTAATAGATGGAGAAAATGAATATTGGAATACAGAAAATTCTAATAAAAATGCCAAAATAGTTACAACACAAAGAGATTATTTAGCTGGTATTACTAGCACAGATATTACTAGAAGATTTTTATTACCAGAAGATATAGTTAACGCTCATGATGATGGAATAATTCATTTTCATGATGCTGATTATTTTGCTCAAAACGCATTACATAATTGTGATTTGATAAATTTAGAAGATATGCTTCAAAATGGAACAAATATTAATGGTGTAATGATAGAAAAACCACATAGATTTTTAACAGCAATGACTATTGCTACTCAATTGATTACAGCAGTAAATTCTAGTCAATATGGTGGAGCAACAATTACCCTTACCCATTTAGCACCTTTTGTTAGAGACAGTTATAATAGATATTTAGAAAAATATAAAAAACGCAAATTTAAAAAAGAAGATTGTGAAAAATATGCAAAAGAAGATTTAAAAAAAGAGATAGTTGATGGAGTACAAACTTTTCAATATCAAATCAATTCAATGACAACAACAAATGGACAAGCACCATTTTTGAGTGTATGTATGTATTTAGGAGAAACAGAAGAATACAAAGAAGAACTAGCAATGATTATTGAAGAAGTATTAAATCAAAGAATTCAAGGAATGAAAAATGAAAAAGGTGTATATATTACGCCAGCATTTCCAAAACTTTTATATGTCCTTGAAGAAGATAATATCCACAAAGATAGTAAATACTACTATTTAACAGAATTAGCAGCTAAATGTACTGCCAAAAGAATGGTTCCAGATTATATTTCTGAAAAAATCATGCTTCAATGTAAAATAGATAAAAATGGAAATGGCAATTGCTATCCATGTATGGGATGTCGTTCATTCTTAACCCCTTACGTAGATGAATCTGGAAAACCAAAATATTACGGAAGATTTAATCAAGGTGTTGTAACAATTAATCTAGTTGATGTAGCATTATCAAGCGATAAAAATATGGAAAATTTCTGGAACATTTTCGAAGAAAGACTAGAACTATGTCATAGAGCACTACAAATAAGACATAAAAGACTTAGTAAAGCAACTTCTGATGTAGCCCCAATATTATGGCAATATGGAGCATTAGCAAGACTTAAAAAAGGAGAAAGTATTCACGACTTATTACATAATGGTTATTCAACAATTTCTTTAGGTTACGCCGGATTATATGAATGTGTTAAATATATGACAGGACATAGTCATACTGATGGTGGTAAAGGAAAAGAATTTGGTTTGGCTGTCATGCAAAAAATGAACGATAAATGTAAGGAATGGAAAGAAGCCGAAAATATCGATTACAGCGTATATGGAACACCTATTGAATCAACAACTTATAAATTTGCAAAATGTTTAAAAGAAAGATTTGGAGTAATTAAAGGAATTACCGATCGTGATTATATTACTAATTCATATCATGTTCCAGTATTTGAAGAAATTGATGCTTTCTCTAAATTAAAATTAGAAAGTGAATTTCAAAAGTTAAGTCCTGGTGGAGCTATTTCTTATATTGAAACACCTAATTTAACTAATAATTTAGATGCTGTACTAGAAGTAATTAAGTTTATCTATGATAATATTATGTATGCTGAATTAAATACTAAATCTGACTATTGTCATGAATGTGGATATGACGGAGAAATACTTATTGATGATAATTTAGAATGGTATTGCCCAAATTGTGGTAATAGAAATCATGATAAATTAAGTGTTGCTAGAAGAACTTGTGGTTACATTGGAACTAATTTCTGGAATAAAGGAAGAACACAAGAAATAAAAGAAAGAATAATTCATATAGATAATAAAGATGCTGAGGAATAAAAATGAGATATAACAAAATTAGAAAAATGGATATATCCAATGGTCCTGGTGTTAGAGTATCAATATTTATGCAAGGATGTGTATTTAATTGTAAAAATTGCTTTAATCCTGAAACTCACGATTTTAATGGAGGTAAAGAATTTTCAGATAAAACAATAGAAATGATATTAAATTTATGTAATAAAGATTATATTGTTGGTCTATCTATTTTAGGTGGAGAACCAATGCATCCTAAAAATATTGAAGGAACAACAAAATTAGCTAAAACATTTAAAGAAAAATATCCAGATAAAAATATTTGGGTATGGACAGGATTTTTATATGATAAAGATTTAAAAAATAAAGAAGTTTTAAATTATATCGATGTTTTAGTTGACGGACAATATAAAGATGAATTACATAATCCAAAATTAAGATGGTGTGGATCATCTAATCAAAGAGTTATTGATGTTAAAAAAACAATATCAGAGAATAAAATAGTTTTATATGAAGAAAATTTAATAGGAGTATAATAATGAGATTAAGAGGATTTGAAATTGCTAAAGGATGGGAAGATAAAGATATCCACATTCCTGTTAGAAAAACTAAAGGTTCAGCAGCATATGATGTAGAAGCCGCCGAAGATATCATTATCCCTGCTTATAAACCAGGCGTAAAACCAACTTTAATACCTACCGGATTAAAAGCCTATTGCCAAGATGATGAATGGTATATGTTAGCTAACCGTAGCTCTGGACCTAAAAAAGGATTTGTAATGGCTAATAGTATTGGTATTGTAGATTCTGATTATTATGAAAACGAAACAAATGATGGCCATTTCTATTTTCAATATTTTAACTTTTTTAGATCATGATTTAGAAGTTAAAAAAGGAGATGTTATTGGTCAAGTAATATTTCAAAAGTTTTTAGTAACTGATAATGATAGCGCTATAGGTAAACGCAGTGGTGGATTTGGTTCTACAGATAATAAATAAATTAACACCCTACATCTAAAATTATATTAATTAGGAGGAAAAATTGAAAAAAATCTTAAAAATACTTGAAATAATTATTATTTCATTAATAGGATTATTTACTATATTTATTTTTGAAGAAAGTATTAGACTAGAACATTATCCTAATTCAAAGCCATTAATAATCATTGATAAAATTATGTGCAGTAAAGATGACTGGATATGTTATGGTGATGATAAAAAATATACTGAAGAATATTATAGTATAGGTTTTTCTTTAAAAATGAATTATTATTTAGACAAAAATTCTAGTGAGGATAATTACATATATCAACTAACAGGAAAAGAATTTATGTTATTTAATAAATTTAGATTATGGACATGGGTCTCATAATAATAAATTATAACTAAAAGAGCAATAATGCTCTTTTTATTTATATAACGAAAAAGCACAACAAAAGTTGTACTTAATATTTAATACTATTAATTCTATTTATTACCCTATCGCGACCTAAAAGCCTCGTAATCTCATATAAATCAGGTGTCATATACTTACTAGTTAATGCCACTCTAATAACAGTAGATATATCAGCAACATTACCCTTATAATTATCAGGATTCTTCTTATAATCCTTCATATTTGCAGCATATCCCAATTCTAAAGATAATAATTTAATATTATCAAACCATTCTTCTTTATTATAATTTTCATTATAATATTTATCTATATATGTAGATAATATTTTCTTAATTTCATCTATATCATTAATTTTTTGCCATTCATAATTAACATCTTTAAAATATTCATCATACATATACCATATCTGACTCTTAACATCACTATAACTAGCATAATCTTTTCTAGGCTTTTCTTGACATCTCTCAATATTTAATATATCTATAGAATAATCCCTATACTTAGTTAATAATTTATTAAATTCTAAATCAAATTCCTTAGTATACTCCAATAACTTATCATATACCTCCAAAGCCGTAAGACTACTAATATAATTTTTAGATATATTAATTAATTTCTCCATATCATAAAGAGCACCACTCTTATTCATCTTACTAAATTGAAAATTAAAGTCTTCTATTTTCTTATCTGGATTAGCCATATGCCAATCTTCATAGTCACTATTTGTAATAATAGCCAAATACTCACGTACTGCTTGAAGAGGAATACCCTTTTGATAATAATAACTCATAGCAAATTCAGGATCTTTTCTTTTACTTATTTTTCTTACAATATTTCCCTCTTTCTTATTAAGTGGAGAAATATGTACATATTTAGGTCTCTCAAAACCAAATATATCAAATAACTGTAAATGTAATGGCATTGATGATAACCACTCATCACCTCTTATAACATGAGTAGTACCCATTAAATAATCATCTACTAAATGAGCAAAATGATATGTTGGTAACCCATCTTTTTTTATAATAGGAATATCTAAATCATATTCTGGAAAAACAACATCTCCTCTAATTTCATCATGACAAATAATATTCTTATCAGCATCACCCGGTGACTTTAATCTAATAACATATTCTTCATTATTTTTTATTCTTTCTATGGCATCTTCCACACTAACCATACGACATTTTGCATAATTACCATAGTAACCTATTCTCTGCTTTCTTTTAGCTTGTGTTTCTCTTAAATCAGCAATTTCTTCTTCAGTACAAAAACAAGGATATGCTTTTCCCTCTAAAATTAAATGCTTAGCAAAAGTCTGATATATTTCCTTACGTTTACTTTGAATATAAGGCCCATAATTACCAAATGAAGTATTTTCTGTTAAAGGACCCTCATCAAAACTAACACCATATTCCTTTAAACCATTAATTATTGTATTAATTCCATTATCAATAGTTCTTTCTGTATCAGTGTCTTCAATACGTAAATAAAAAACACCACCACTTTGTCTAGCATAAACACCATTAATAAAGCAAGAAAGTAAAGCACCAATATGAATAAATCCCGTCGGACTAGGAGCATATCTCGTTACCATTGCCCCATCTTTTAAATTCCTTCTAGGATACTCTCTTTCATAATCCTCTATTGTTTTCGTTATATTTGGAAATATAACATCTGCTAAATCTTTATTTGTCATATTACACCATCCTTTAAATCTCATATATATTTAAACATTTTTAATTATATTAGTCAATATTTTATTATTAAAAACAAAAACCCTTTAAAAAAGGGAATATTTTTATTGGTTGCCCCAGCTAGATTCGAACTAGCGATAATGGAGTCAGAGTCCATTGCCTTACCACTTGGCCATGGGGCACTAACAATATGAATTATACCACATTAATAAACTAAAAAAAAGACTAAATATTAATTTAGTCCAAAAAATTAAAAACAAAAATATTTAACAAGAACAATAATAGCAATTACTACCCTATATATAGCAAAAATACTAAAATCATGATTCTTAATATATTTAAGTAAAAATTTAATTGATAAAATACCTACAATAAATGAAGTAAATATACCAACAATTACTTCCGTAGTAAATACTAAATCACCTATCTTTAATATAGCTGCCCCAGCTATAATAGGAACAGACAATAAAAATGTAAATCTAGTTATACTTTCTTTAGATATACCTAATAACCTACCAGTAAGAATAGTTGTACCACTACGAGAGAATCCTGGTATAATAGCTAAAGCTTGAGACAATCCAACCAAAGAAGCTTGTTTTAAACTCATATGTTCAAAATCTGTTTCTTTTTGATAATGCTTACTAGCCCACTTATCACCCAAATAAATCAATACACCCATTATTCCTAAAGCACTAGCAATCAACCATATCTTATTTCTAAAAACATTTTCAACCATATCATCAAGTATAAATCCTAACAAAGCCCCTGGTATCGTAGCAATAACTAAATACCAAAACATTCTATTATTTAAATAATCATCTTTCTTATTACTTTTCTTAAATAATTTATTAATCATTCCTATAAATAAATTCCACCAGTCTTTAAAAAACACTACTAAAACAGCCAAAAGTGTTCCAAAATGAAGTGCCACATCAAAAGCCATTGAAGACTCAGTCCATCCTAAAAGATATGGAACTAATATCAAATGAGCAGAAGATGATATAGGCAAAAATTCTCCAATCCCTTGTATTATTCCTAAAACTATACTCTTTAACATAATTAACCTCCTACATAACTTTATGTTATTTATTTCTTTTCTTCCATAAATTCTAATAAACCAATAAACATATTAATATATTTAGGTTCCAATTTATCCCTTTTTAACTTTCTTAACAATATTCTTTTCTTTTTAATAGGTAAATCATTAAAAATAGCCTTATCTATCTTCATTTTTAAAACAGTCTCTATTTCCAAATCTTCCAATATATCAGCAATCTCTTCATATATTTTACTATATGTCTCTATTTCTAAATTATCCCCTATAATATGTACTCTAACCTTAGCACCATCAAAAATATTATTTACATTAACAACTAAATCATTATTATCTATTTCAAAAGAAGAATCAACTTTTGTACCATTAACATAAACTATAACATTCATAGGATTATTCATATTTCTAAACCTTAACTTATAATTCCTATTTGGTAATCTATATACTCCTTCTTTTTTCTCTATACTAAAAGAATACCCATCATCAACCTTATCCAAGAAAAATTTCAATATAGAATAAACCTTATCACGATATCTATAACTAATACCATCATCCTCATATAATTCAAATGAACTAGAAAGACCATTTTCTGGAGAAAAAATTTCAATTTCCATATTAGAAGGAACTTCACAACCATCATCTAAAGATAATGGTATTATACTACCAGCACTAACAAATACAGGATACTCTTCATCCTTATAAAAATTAGTATAGTACTTATTACCAATAAACTTCTTTCCAGAATCATATTCATACCAAATACCACTCGGTAAAAAAATTCTCTTTACTACTCTATTCATAACAGTATTCTTCTTTTTAGTAATAGGACAAATCAAAAAACTATTACCAAAAAAATACTCATTCTTATAATCAGATTCATCATATATCTTTGGATATTTATAATATAATGGTTTTAATATAGAACTACCATATTTATAATATTTATAAGCCTCATTATATATATATGGAATTAATTTATTTCTAAACTGCATATATTTCCTAATAACAGATAAATTCAAATAATTCCATTTCCAAGGTTCTCTCTTATAATATTTACCACCATCTGAAGCTAAAATAAATATAGGACTAAATACACCAAATTGAATATATCTAATAAATAACTCACTATTTTCAACACCACCATAATATCCACCAATAGCATTAGCAATAAAACATCCCCCTATATTAGATATAGAATAATTATAACTAGGCAACACACTAAGAAGACTCCAAGAAACCTTCGTCTTACCTGTAAAAATAATTGGATATCTATGAATAGCTACACCATGATTCAAAGACATAACTAATCCTCTTCTAGATAAAGCACTATCACAATAATGAATATGAGCTAAACTCCAAAGAATATTTTTATCTTTCATATCCCCACAATCTACATTAAAAAGATTAATACCATATTTATTAATATTTCTAACAACTAAATTGATATAAACTGCCATAGTTTGATTAGATACCGGTAAAAAACTAACTTTATCAGAAGAAGAGGCAATATATTTATTGGCATCATCAAACAAAGGATCTCCCATCTTTATACCTAATGTAGGATTAATAGTAACACCAAAATTAATTTTCTTATCAGAAAAATATTTGCCCAAAACATTTAAATCATAATTATTTCTATTAAAAGAATAATTACAATTATTATCATGCCACTTCTCTCCTAACATAAACACAGATATTGGAATATCATTTTCTCTAAATTTTCTAATAACATTATCAATATCATACATATTATAATTATCATTCTTATACCACCAAGAACCAAGAGCATATCTAGGTATCAATTCGGGCTTACCAGTAAGCAAAAAATAATCATCCATAGCAAGACCTAAATCATTCTTATACATAAATAGATATATATCAATTACTCCACTCTCTCTAGCTACCAAATTACCATTATCAATAATTAAATTACTAGAATCATCTAAAGCCACAAATCCATCACTAGAACAAAGACCCTTATTTAATTTAAAATTCTTAGTATCAATATCTTCCAGAGAATAAGATATAGCCCCCATATTTCTAACCTCAGGATGACCATAATACCATTCTTTATCAGAATTATTTAACTTACAAACCAAACTAGAAGAAGAAAAAGACTTACCCTTAATATATGTTAAAGTAAAATAATCAGTTATTATTTTAAGCATTCTTTCATCCTCTTCACGAGTAAAATTAAATTTAGAAAAAGCCCTATTAATAACTAAACTAGTAGCTCTATTTTCAAAAGTACCATTTTTATTATATTCTAACCTAATTAACCTAGGAGTTAATACTGTAAATCTATACGTATTACCACTTATAACCATACTAGGATCAGAAACTAAATTTTTAGAATTTTTAACAAAATATGAAAATAAATCCGCCATAATTTCACCCTTAATTCTTTTATCTAATTATATCATAATTTATAATAATTTACTATAATTCTTCAAATTCCATCTTTTTCTTTTTCTTCTTTTTATTATTCTTATCATTTAATTCTTCCTTAGCATCCTTAATAGGTAATTCCTCCTTATTGTAATTATTATCTTCTAACTCATTACTAATATCTTTATCTAAATCATTATTATCCTCATTTATAACAACTACATCATTATCTCTAACAATATTTCTCTTTTTACTTTTATTTTTCTTTATAACTAAAGCTACTAATAACAATAAGAAAATAATCACAATCGTACCCAATAACACTAAAACATATAAATAATAAGTATGAGCCATATCTTTATAAAAATCAACCTCTTCACTATTATATTTCTGAACCGTGTTCTCAACAACATCAAATTGATATAAACTCTCACTACCATTCAAAGTATTTACAGCATAAAACAAATAATATTTAGAATTATTACTAGCAGAAAAAGTATTTTTTAATATTTTTGATTCTCGAGGACTAAATATATATCCATCTAACTCATCATCTAAATATTTAAAATTAACTTTTTTATAATCACTATTACTTAATTCTTTATTAGTAATATATAAACTTATTCCCCCAAATTTATATTCCCTATATAAAGAATATTTACCATCATTATATAAATAATAATCATAGTTAAGATTCTCATCTTTTAATAAAACAATAGTATATTTAGTAATATCACTAGTATAAGCTAAAACATCCTCTCCATCAATATTAAGAGTAGTCTCTTTAAAAGTTGTATTAGGTAACTCCTTAACATCATTCTTTCTAACAACAGTATATTTTTTATTATCAATAGTCACATATATAGGATCAAGTTCTATAACATTAACCTTTATTTTATATATCTTTTCTGTTCCATTTTCAGCCGTAACCTTTACCTCTAAAACATTTTCTCCCTCTAAAACAGTTTGTTCACCAATACCTTTTATACTAGATTTATTATCTTCTAAAGTTGCTTTTACTAAAACCTTTTCCACTCCATTAGGAACATCTACCGTATATTCCAAAGTATTCTTATCAAATTTTTCTTTAAATTGATATCCCTCAATTGATAAAGATTTTAAATAATTATTACTAGAATAACTTTTTGGAGGAATAACAGCCGGCTCACGTACCGTAATTGAAATACTTTTATCTTGAATATTCCTCCAAGCATCAGACGAAGTATCTATTAATCTAACTCCTTTAGAAGTACAAGTTACCACACCTGAAGAAGAAGGAGTAAAACTATAAGTATATGTCTTAGAATAAACATTATTACTAGTATTATCAAAATTTAAATCTATTCCCCCGTTTACAGAAGCCCCACTACATTTTAACGTTCCTTCAATAAAGAAAATAGGATTTTCAGATGATATTTGAACACTAACCTTTACATTATTACCCTTAGTAATACTATAACTTGAACTATTAATACTAATACCTAAAGCATCAACTCTACTAATGAAAGCAAAAAACATAACAAATAACAATAACTTCTTTTTCATTTTTTCCTACCCTTCTATCTTAGCATAACCATACCAATCTCTCAATATACTAGCAGCATCTAACTTATCAATAACACCATCTTTATTAACATCAGCAGCCACTTTATATACACCATCATAATTAACATATTTATAATATTGTCTTAAAACAGATGCAGCATCTAACTTATCAATAACACCATCACCATTTATATCACCATAAATAATAACTTCAAAATTTGCTTCTTCATCACCACTTTTAATATTTACTTTATCACCTGTTTTAAAAATACCACTTACCTTAGAGTTACCCTTAGCATCAAATATTTTTACCAATGTAGCATTTATTGAAGAAATATTATTAATCAAACTATCTATATTAGTATTAGCCTTAATACCACTTATATATTTATCATTATGCTTAACACCACTATTACTTAACAAATATGAAATACTAGGACTTTTCCTCAATATATTAATCTTATAATTATTTGAAGAAGAAATATTAAACTCATTATTTCCCACAATCAAATTTACCTCATTATCCTTTTTAGTATTATCACTTAAATAATAAGTTATCATAATTTTATCCACTTCAAAAGGAACTTCTAAATCATAAGTATAAACTCCCAAAGAAAAATCAAAATCTATTTTATCAATAGTAATATTCTTAATTACATTATCCTCCTCAACATCTATCTCTTGATTTGGTTTAATAATTCTAATTTTATATTCAAAAGTATTACCATTACCAGCTGTAACCTTTAATACAAAATCATTATTACCATTTTTTAAATTATTATCCCCAATAACATTAACCTTAGCTTGAGAATTAATCACAGCATAATCAAATACAACATTACTTACATCGGCAGAAACAGTAACTTCATAGTTTTCCTTTTTATAATTAAATCCTTCAATCTCACTACCATTAACACTAATACTCTTTAAATAATAATTAGGATTACCAGGATTTGGTTTACTTACTTTAGTACTAGGCATATTTTTATAAACAGGAATTATAAAAGTTAAAGCCTCATCTATAGCACCCGTTTTATAATATGAACTATATACTTTATTTCCTTCCGTCAAAGGTGCTGTTAAATTTTGCATATATTGATGTGTATATCTTCCTTCAGAAACCGATACTGCAAACTTTTGAAAATAAAGAGTATCCTGTCCAATAGAAATATAATCATTAGCCAAAAACTGTGCCCCACCTTTAATTGCTTTTTCCGGAGTATTCCAAGGTCTTCCATAAGATGTCTGCCCCGCACTACTTCCTAAACTACCAGCCCATAACATTCCTTGCCTTTGAGGATTAGTACCAGTTGCCCTTATATTAAAGAAATTAAATACCGTATAATTTTGACCATTATATTCTACAGAAGAAGAGTTATTTCCCTCTTGAATTATTCTTGATGCTAAATGAGACGGACTAACATTATAATCTGAACCATATTTAACAAAATCAATAGCAAAATTATATTTATTATCTTCACCATAAAAATTATTATAAATATTTGGCATAAAAGTTCCATCCAACATTGCTCTTATTAAATTCTCAGTTTGATAAGTAGGTTGAAAAGATAAAACCTCATACATAAATATATCTCTCTCTGTCAAAAAATTTCTAGGATCCATATAATATTTAATTGCATCTTCTGAAGCATACCACCAATTAGTCTCTGTAGTATGTCGATAATATGTATCTGTCTCCCAATTATAACTTTTACTATATGTAGCCCTATACTCATCAGAAAAAGTATAATATACTAAGTTTCTACCTGCCACATTTTCATTAGCAATAACATCATTCCAATCCAATCCTGTATTCAGTATTCTAAATCTCCAATTAGGATGAATTCTATGAAGTGCCAACAAAGGTTCAATATAACTTTGAGGTATACCCATATTACTTAAATATTTACTAAAATCATCAATTTCTTCATCACTTACATTAAAAGTATTCTTCTTATATGTAAAATCAGAACAAACATATCCCTCTTGATTACCAATCTTAACCTTACTCCATTTATCACAATCATCATCACTACCAGTATTATCTTCTAAAACAGTCATCTCAGTATCACAAGTCAATTCAGAAATAATATTACCACTAGAAACATAACTATCACGACGAAAACGTACCGTTCTAACTACATCCCCACAATAAACATAAGCTTTATTCTGATTATTAGCTACAGCATTACTCTCATAGTCATAATAAATATATTTACCACAAGAATATCCCTCTTTATCAAGATCATACCTAATTTTATACCAAGTTCCACATTCACCAAAATTACCAGCATTGTTATCAAGTATAGTAACAGCCTTGTTGCAAGATAAAGTTGTTAAATAATCACTACTACCAATAGAAGGCCTAACATATAAACTACTATTACCCGTAGCATTACAATTAACAAAACCAGTCTTTACAGCCAAAACATTATTCATAAATAACAAAAATATCAAAATTGTAAATATTAAATAATACTTTCTTTTCATAATATCCTACCCTTATACCATATTATAACAAATTAAAAAGTTTTTTACCATCATATTTTCTCATTTTACATAAATTTATTGACATAAAAAATATATCCTATATAATAATCTCATCAAGGAGGAAAAATGACAAACTTTATCATAGCCCAAATTATATCCATAATTAGCGGAATATTTTTAATAACAGGTATTCGCAGTAAAGAAAAAAAGAAATTCTTAATATTAAATTCTATGTCTAATCTAGCCGGATTCTTATCACTAATATTACTAAGTGCCTACTCAGCATGTATAGGACCCATAGTTTTAACAATTCAAGCTATCATTTCATATATATATGAAAACAAAGGAAAGAAAACACCAAAAATATTTAACTACTTATTCCCTATCTTAAATATCCTAGGAGGTATATTTACAATAACATCACCACTTAGCCTACTACCAATCTTATCTAGTACACTAGCTAGCATAATGCTTACATCAAAAGACATGAAAACATCAAGAAAAATAAATCTAGCCTCATCCATATTAGCATTACCTTACCTAATAGTAAATAAAGCATATGTATCCGCCATTATATTTACCTCATCATTTATAAACACATTAGAAGCTATTTATAAATTAGATTACAAAGGAAAGAAAAATATTATAAATATAAAACAAGACCCCAAAACAGAAACTACTGAAGTAACAGATAAAGAACCAAACAACAATTATACATATGATAATACTTATACTTACAACGAAAACATTAATGAAGAAATTACCAATCAAAATAGACATAACTACACAAGAAGAAAAAAGAGATTTTGAAATCTCTTTTAATGTTTTACATGTAATAATTCTTTTGCTACATCTCCATATGGAACACCAATATAATTAGAATAAATTCCTTTCAAAACCTTATTTTGATAACTACTTCTTCTTTTAGATTTATTATCTATCTTATATACAGAATTCATTCTCTTTTTCTTAATATCAGCAGTAATTGGCATATATTTCTTAGAATTACCACCACCACTAATGCATCCACCTTCACAAGCCATTACTTCAACAATATCATATTGTTTACCATCTTTTATTTTATCTAAAATTTTTTTAGCATCCCCTGTACCATTAACTATAGCCAAAGATAAATCATAATCTTTTATTTTAATATGACACTCTTTTATATCATCAAGTCCCCTTACAGAAGTAAAATTTAAGTATTTCTTAGCTACATTCTTTTTAGTCAATTCATAGTATACATATCTTATAATAGATTCCATAACTCCACCAGAATTACAAAAAATATTACCAGAAGACGTACCATATATTTTATCAACTTTCATATTTTTCAATAATTTAAAATCAATATTTTCTTCACATATCCACATAGCAAGTTCTCTCGTAGTAATTGCATAATCAACATCATCTGTCTTAGTTATTTCTTCCTTTTTAGCCGTACAAGGAACAACCGCCACAACAACAGTGTCCTTATCATACAAACAATTCTTAATAACACTACCAAGCATTAATATAGGACTCTTAGAAGTAGATAAATTATTTTTATATGTAGGATAAAATTCACATATATATTTAACCCAAGCTGGACAACAGCTAGTAAACAAAGGTTCCTTTATATTATTTTTTAATCTATATATTAGCTCATTCCCTTCTTCAATAATAGTTAAATCCGCTCCAAAAGTCGTATCATAAACCTTATATGCTCCCATCATATTTAAAAAAGTAACTATCTTACCCATAACATTAACACCAGGTTTTAGTCCAAATTCATCCCCCAAAGTAACCCTCAAAGCAGGAGCTATTTGAAATATTACTCTCTTACCTTTATTTAATTCATTAATTACCTTTTTATAATCTAATACTTCACTTAAAGCATTATAAGGACAAACCATAATACAACTTCCACAATTAATACATTTAGGTTTATCAGCATGCTCCATATCATAATGATCATATACACCTATTCTAAAATTACATACACCCTTACAAGCTCCACAATTAACACATTTCTTATTATCTCTTTTTATACATATATTATCTTTACTTATAGGAACTCTTTTCTCATACTCTATTTTTTTCATTTACCGCATATTTATAGGAACTTGTTACCATATCCTCTAATCCAAGATACGCTTCCCAATCAAGTTTTTCCTTAGCATAACTTACATCAGCATAACAAGAATCTATATCCCCTTTTCTTCTATCTTTTATTTGATATGGTATTTTAACATTATTATATTTTTCAAAAGAAGAAACCATATCTAAAACCGTAAAACATTCTCCTCTTCCTAAATTAAAATAATCTAAAACTGGTTGTTTATCAATATATAGAAGAGCTTTAATATGACCAAGAGCAAGATCAGTAACATGAATATAATCTCTAGCCCCAGTACCATCATGAGTGTTATAATCATTACCAAAAACATTAAGATGATCTAATTCACCAGTAGCTACCTTAACAATATAAGGCATCAAATTATTAGGTATTCCATTAGGTTCCTCCCCAATTAAATAGGTAGAATCAGCTCCAACAGGATTAAAGTATCTAAGTATAGCAATAGACCAACTATTATCAGAAACATATACATCATTTAATATTCCCTCTATATAAAGCTTAGTCCTACCATAAGGATTAGTTACAGATAAATTACTATCTTCTTTAATTGGTAAACTACGAGGATTACCATATACCGTAGCACTTGATGAAAATACTAACTTCTTAACACTAAATTCCGTCATTACTTCTAACAATGATAAAGTTGAATCAATATTATTTCTAAAATACATAAGTGGCTTTTCAACAGATTCCCCTACAGCCTTATAACCAGCAAAATGTATAACAGCATCTATTTTATTTTCATGAAATATTTTTCTTAATATATCTTTATTACATACATCCCCCTCATAAAAAGTAACCGATTTCCCCGTAATTTCTTTTATTCTATCCAAAACCACAGGTTTTGAATTACTAAAGTCATCTACAATAACAACATCATACCCATTCCTAATAAGTTCAACAACCGTATGACTTCCAATATATCCACATCCTCCGGTAACTAATATTCTCACTTTTTCACATCCTCTCTTTAACCATATCTTATAATAATTATAAAATAATAATATTAAAAAGTAAACATAATAAAAAATAAAGATAGTGTTTCCAAAACGGGGAGATATAAAACAAACTTTCATAAATAAAAAACACTAATCATCTTTTAAAACAATTAGTATTTTTATTAATTAAACATGTTTAATATTCGTATAATCTGATATTTCCTTATTTGTAGTTACCAAATCAGAAACACTCAAATCATGAATATCATTATGTGATGTAATTCTAGCAAATGTTCTTAATTCTTCATTCGTAGCATTAAAGAAATTAGCAAGTCTCTGTGAAGAAATATCGATTTTCAAACGACTTCTTAAATCATCATCTTGAGTAGCTACCCCGACAGGACATTTACCTGTTTGGCAAATTCTATATTGCTGACAAGCTATAGCAATCATTGCACTTGTACCAATAGCAATAGCATTTGCTCCCATAGCAATAGCTTTAGCAAAATCTGAAGATACTCTTAAACCACCAGTTATATTTAATTCAATATCTAAATTATGTTCATCTAAATATTTTCTTGCTCTATACAAAGCATATATTGTTGGAACAGAGGTAGAATCCTTAATTATTTTAGGACTTGCTGCTGTTGCACCACCACGACCATCAATAGTTATAAAATCTGGATTAGCATAAGCAATATACTCTAAATCTTCTTCAATATGACCAGCAGCAATCTTTATTCCTATTGGTCTTCCTTCACTTCTCTCTCTTAATTCATCAACAAAGTTTTTCAAATCTTCTTTAGTTTTTATATTAGAAAATTTTGAAGGACTTATTATATCTTCACCTACTTTTTTACCTCTTATTTTAGCAATATCTTCCGTTACTTTTTCTTTAGGTAAATGACCTCCCATACCTGGTTTAGTACCTTGTCCTATTTTTATTTCAATAGCATCACTATTCTTTAAATTATCATCTGTAACACTATACATATTAGGTACAATTTCAAATATATATTTATAAGAATTTTCTCTTTCCTCAGGCAAAATACCACCTTCGCCACTACACATAGCCGTATTTACCATACTACTACCCTTAGCTAAAGAAATCTTAGCCTCTTTTGATAAAGCACCATAAGACATATGTGTAACATATACAGGCGTATCTATTACCAAAGGCTTTTTAGCTTTATGACCAATAATTGTTTTTAATGATATTTCATCTGACTCTAAAAGAGGCATAGGATTAAGCCCACAACCAAGTATTAAAATATCTGACCATGAAATAACCTTTTGACTTGTACCCATAGCACTAATAATACTTTTTCCCGTTTTAGCCATTTCTCTTATATCATCTAGATTTTTTTCAAATTCATCATTATATCTCTCATATTCTTTTAAATATGACTCAATACTAGTAGAATTATTTTCTTTCTTATTATCTAAAAATTTATTAAATTCAGTATTATCATTAGAAGTATCTTCAATTAGTACAAACATACTCTTAGGAGCCATACATAAAGGACAAACCCAATCATCAGGTAAGTCTTCAAACTTAACTCCTTCTACTGCTTCATCATAAATATGTCCACATATTGTACATTTATATTTCTTCATAACACTCCTAATAATTTTCTGCCTTTATTTCAAAGAATGCCTTTTTAGCACCACATACAGCACACATTTCTGGAGCTTTCTTACCTATAACAATATGTCCACATTTACGACATTTCCAAATTCTATCTCCATCTTTTGAAAACACTAATTCATTCTTAACATTATCTAATAATTTTAAATATCTCTCTTCATGTTCCCTTTCAATTTTAGCAACACTATCAAACAAAAAGGCTAATCTTGTAAATCCTTCTTCCTTAGCTGTTTTAGCAAATTCAGCATACATATCTGTCCATTCGTAATTTTCACCATCAGCAGCCATTTTTAAGTTAAGAGAAGTATCTAATAAGTCGCCACCCATCATTTCTTTAAACCATAATTTAGCATGTTCCATTTCATTTTGAGCAGTTTCTTCAAATAAAGCAGCAATTTGTTCATAACCTTCTTCTCTTGCACGAGAAGCAAAATAAGTATATTTATTTCTTGCTTGTGACTCTCCTGCAAATGCTTTTTGTAAATTTTCATAAGTTTTACTATTTTTTAATTCCATTATTTTTTCCTTCCTTTCCTAAACAATTACTACATATACCAGTATATTTTATTTCATAATCATTTATGACAAACATATCACACTTCATAATATCAAAATTAACATCTTCAAATATATCTATAATTTTATGACAGTAATCACATATAAAATGATTATGCCTACATTTTTTATTATCATATCTATCCATATTAATTTTCTTATCACTAATTTTAATAATTCTATCATTTTCAGACAATTCCTTTAAAATTCTATATACAGTACCAAGTGATATATTATCAATAGTCTTTTTAGCTATATCATATATTTGATAAGCTGTTAAATGTTCACAACTATTATTTACTATATCTAGAACTAGTTCTTTCTGCCTTGTATTTCTCAAAATATACCTCCTTAATAGTAATCATTATCATTAATATATAGTAAAAAAAA
>FR902125.1 GCA_000437895.1 Clostridium sp. CAG:914
GAAGTGTTGTAGTTAATTTTTTAAGATAATATATAATGAAGGGTTAAAATTATGACCTTTTTTTATTAAATAAAATTAGTGGGTGTTTTCTTATAACCATTAAATATTATAGAACCTATTTTTTTAATTGAATCTTTAATGTTTTTACTTGAAACTAATTGACTATATTCTTACTTAATGTTATACTTTTTATAGTATTAATAGTAGGAATAGTAGAGGTGATATAATGAAAAAATTAGTAGATTCAAAATTCTTAATGATTTTGGGAATTAGTGTTATAGCGTTAATTTTATTAGTAGTCGGAGCGTTTTATTTGTTTTCACCAGATGAAGAAGTATTCGTTAAAAGTGGATATGTTTTGAATCCACTTAGTGCAAATGCAGAGAGATATTTTTTTGATGAGGGTGTAGGATATCACGAAAATTTATCTTCTATGGTTGAATTTGTTGATGTTGATAATAATAAGGCACAGGTTTTAAAAAATAGTTTTTTACATTATGATGATGGTTCTTTATCTTTTTTGAAAAAGGGAGCTATTTTAGATATTGATTCTATTTCTATGGGATTAGCAAAGTTTTATAATATAACTAGTGAATCTATTATATTAAAAAATAAAAAAGAGTATTATGTTGATTCTGCTAATGGTAAGATTAATTTTAATAATTTTATTGGAAGAATTAGTGATGATAAGTATATTGTTGTGGGCAATGCTAAGCTTAAATATTCTGGTAATCCTAATGCAATAGAGGGGGATTATTTTGAAATAGTTTATACTGAAGAGGGCATAGTTAATATAGAAAATAAGAGTGTAAAATATCAGATTGCTTCTGAGGGTGCTTTTATTCAAATTGGCGACTATGTAATTGATTTAGGAAATAAAAAAATCACTAAAGGTGATACAGATATTATGTCAATTACTGCTATTACTATAGATGGTAATGAAAATGTAGAAATTATGCCTAAAGCAAGTTCTAGTACTGGAACTGGTTCTAGCGGTGGAAATGGTAGTGGTTCTGGCACTGGTGGCGATGGTACTGGTGATGGAACTGGAACTGGCACTGGTGCTGGTACGGGAAATGGTACTGGTGATGGCACAGGCGATGGAACTGGTGGTGCTGGAGAAAATCCTGGAATTAATGTAGATGATAATAATATGACTAAAATATCTCTTAAAGATGCTATAGTTAGTGCTACTAGTGTTAGCGTTAAATTTGATATTGAAAATAAAAATGATGGAGATAATTATATGCTTCAAGTTGTTAATATTGATACTGGTAAGACGGTAGATATTACGGCAGAGGTTACTCCAGATGCAGAAATTAATGTTAATCTGCTTACTCCTAATTCTAAATATTTATTCACGGTGGTTAATTCTGAAACAAAAGAACAATATTTTCAAAAGATATTTAAGACGAATTCTTTTGGAATTAAACTTGAAAAGAAATATGCAACTGATTCATCTTTAATGTATAGTGTTATTGTAGGAGATAATCCGGATATTATGTATGCAAAACTTACATTATATAAGTTTAATGAAGAAACTAATCAAAATGAAGTTGTTAATTCTAGTTATTATGATAGTGAACTAGGGGAAGTAGTTTATGTACCTAAGGTTTATGAATTGAAAGATTTTGAAAGTGGTAGTGTAGATGTTTTATTTGATGGACTTGATAGTAATACAATATATACGGCTGTTTTGGATGATTTTTCTTTGGAAAGTGGTAATTTTAGAGACGTATATAATATAGCTGTTACTAATTTGACTTTAAAGAAAACGCCTGTATTTAGTAATTTAACTGTTAATAGGAGTCAAACAGAAGAGAGTTTTAGATTATCTATTGGGGATATAATTGATGAAGATAATGCTATTACTAATTATACTTATTATATATATGAAAAAGAAAATAATAATTTGGCTATAGATCCTATTAGTAAGAATAATGCTAGTCCTATTTCTGTTAAATTAGGAATGGGTAAAAATGAGTTAAAGGGTGAAGTTAATTATTATTTTAAAACGGTTATTGAATATTTTGATAATGAGAAATATATTGAATATGTTACAGTTAATAGTTCTGATTTTAAGATGGGTAGTGAGCCTGTAATTACGGTTGTTCCTGACGAAAACAAAGTTACTCATGAAGCTATTGCTGGTACAATATATTTGAATGATTTTAGTTGTATGATTAATATTCCTGATAGAGTTGGTTGCTCTGGTGCTGATACGACTAGAATTGAAATTAGTAAAGTTAATAGTATTACTGGAGTGCAGACTGTTGTGCGTAGTGAGAATCTTAGTTTTACTGTTGGTGAAAGTGATATAAGATATGATTTTTACTTTGATGGACTTGAGATGGGTACAACATATTATGTTAATGTTTATGCTAAATATAATAATGGTTATGATTTAGATGAAGTTGTTTTATCTCATTCTGATGAATCTAAGAAAACTGTTACTACTAAGGAACTTTCTACTTTTGATGTGGATTGGACTGATGTTGGTAGTAGTGCTAATCATGTTGTTAATTTGGATACGCAACTTACGGGAGAATTTTCACCTGGTATTATTACTCCTGAAGAGAGTGCTTTACATATTTCTAAAGTTGTTTTGTATTTATATCAAGGAAAGGTAGAAGAAAATTTGTCTGATGTAGAACCTATATCTATTAAAGAGATAAGTGGTGATGAAGAGAATACTATTAAAAGTTTATTTTATGATAATAAATATAGTGTTACTACAGATGGTACTTTTGGTCTTGATATTGATGCTTTGAAGGCTTTGAATGAAGATGGTAAATTAAGCGAATACTATACGATAAAAATGTTTGCTTATTATGATAATGAGGGTACTAAACAAATTAATTTAAATAATAATGTTATTGTTTATAAAATATCACCAGTTTTGCTTATGGAAGAGATTGAGGAACCTACGATAAATATAGAATATATTACAAATAAAGCTAGTGGTTATTTGTTTGATAAATTGGGTGACAATGGTACACATGTTGGATATCGTATTACGGCTGCATTTGATAAAAATGGTCTTCTTGCTAATTCGATTACTCCTCAGAAGATAACTTTTAGGGTTTTTGATAGTGGAAATAATCAAGTTAGATTTTATGTTAAAGATAAAAGTGGTAATTTATCTCTTGCTGATAGTGTTGAATATGATAATATTATTGATAATTATTATGAAACAGAAATATATATGGATTATGGAATAGATTATTATGATAATGATTTGATTATGAGAAGGGGTGGAGTATACACTATTGGATATGTCATTGATGCTGTTAGTAATGGTATTAATGTTAAATATCCTACGGTTACTAAACCTGGTATGCCTAGTGATTATGGTGTATATGATAGTGTTAGTCCTTCTAAGGAAAGTCCTAATTTTAGAATGTATCCTTCTACTTCTTCTATGGATAGTGTTACATATAAGTACTTTATTAGTGATCCTGATTGTGCTTTATATAAAGAAGAAGGAGAAAGTAAGTATTATTCATATTATAGAATTAATTATAGTTATGAACAAAAACAAGAAATTACTATGGTTGATGTAGATAAGAGAGAATTTGCTGGTAGTTTAACATATAATGCTATGCAAAATGATATTTATAGTATTTATTATAAAAAGAATGTTAGTAAGACGGGAGATATTACTAATGATATTGTTGATTATTTGGATAAGGATGTTAGTGGATTTAGGTTTGAAGGTAAATATGATGCTTTAGCTTTGGATGAAGATGGAGAGTTAAAGTATAACTTTAAGTATGAAGTAATTAATAATCCTTTAACAGATAATAAGGTTACTATAAAGATGTTAATGGATAAGAATTTATTGAATAAAGTATTATCTTATAAGGTTAGTTTTTCTGATGAGAAGGGAAATAAGCTTGATTTAGATGTTCATAATTTATCTAGTTGTGATCCTAGTGATTTAACTTTAACTGAGAATAGATGTATTAATGTTGATTATATTACTTTAAAAGAAAAGGGAATGAATTCTGTTGGTAGTAATACTAATAATATAACGGTTACTGTTAGTGCTATTTATGATAATGGATTGATAGGTTTTGATATGACTTCTGATAGTGGATACTATATATTTCAAGAAAATGTTACAGTATCTTCTAATGGTAGTTATATATCTACTAATAGTAGTGGTATACCATTATTGTGGACTCCTGATAAAGATATTAAAGGAAAAGGATATTATACATATACAAAAGAGGTTAATAGTTCTACTGGATTAATTTCTTCAGTTAAACTTAAAAATAAAATATATAATGATAAAGAAACGCAAAAGATACCATTAACTTTGAGTTCTGTTGGTTATGTTTCTAAATATGGTGTTATGAATTTGAAAATGGTATCTATTGATGAAATGGTAGGTATTAATAATGTATTTTCTTTTAGTAGTATTACTCCTAAGATACAGGTAACTAATAAGACACAGCTTATTGATGGTGTTGTTGCTAGTATTGTTCCTACTGGTATGGATACATCTGATTTGAAAAATGAAGGCAGTGAAGATGATCCTCAATATTATTTCTATGTTGAAGTATGGGATAGTATAGATGAAGTTGGTAATCTTGATAATAAATTACAAGTAAGACCAAGAATTAGAGTTAATATTAATGATTTAGATAATGTTAGAATAGATAAACTTCTTCCTAATAGTACATATTATTATAAGGTATATGCTTATATGTATAAGAATGGTATTAGTACTTATACAGAACTTTTCTCTAGTAATTATTTAAATGAATATAAGACAGAGACTTATTCTTTCTTGACGTTGGGAGCTGAAGCTATATTTCAATCTTATAAAAATGAAATTGTTATGGATAAGAATATATATGGTAATAGAAGTATTTCTACTAATATTAATTTGATTGCTTATAAGAATTCTGAATCGTTTGATTATTCTATATTTTACTATATGTGTAAGACAGATAGTGAAATATGTATGAGAAATGATACTACTTCAGAAGATATTGTTGTTAATAATTTATTTGAAAATAGTATTCCTATGGATGAATTAAAGACTTCTAATTCTAGAGAAATTGATATATCTAGTTTGAATTTAGAATTTGGTACTGATTATAAGATGTATATATATGCTGATATTGATGTTTATGATATTGATGAAGATGGAGAGTATTATATACGTAAACATAATTTATTATTAAATGGTATTAGTTTGACTACTAGATTGAGGGCTTTGACTGAACCATCTTTTGTAGTTACTAGAGAGGCTAAAATTGTAGATGGGGAGTATGTTATTGATTTTAAAGTTGTAGTAAATGATCCGGATAAGACTTTAGTTAATGGTGAATATTTTGTTAAATTGACTGAAGGTGGTAATTTAATTGGTACTATTCAAGAGTTGACGGAAGATGGTTATACAGATATTTCTCTTGGTAGTATTGAAGATTATTCTAAGTATCCGTTTGATGCTAGTGTTACTAATAAGAGTATTAGGATAAAGGGTCTTAGTGAAGAAAGTAAATATACTGTTACTGTAAGTGGAAGAGCTTATGTTAATAATTATAGTAGTGATGTTCCTGTTGAGGATAGGACGTTTGATGTTGTTAAATCACATACGGTATATTCTTCTAATCAGTATGGTATTGCTCTAGGTAAAGATTTGACTTTCTCTGCTACGGAAAAGAGTATTATTGTTACTTTCTTAGGTGGATCTAGTTTTGAAAATATTAAAAAAGTTCATTATACTATAGGATTATATGATGAAGAGGATACTAATACGACTAGTGGTACTTATGTTATTGGGGAAAATGGTAAATATTTTGAGATATATAATCGAGAGAATTGGCGTTTTGTCATTAATCCTGATGGTATGCAAAATATACTAGGAAAAACGTATGTTGTAGCACTTAGTTTTGAGGTTCAACTTACTAATATGGAAGAACCAGTAATATTAACTAGTGATTTATATTCTGGTAAAGCTGAATATGTTATTGATGAAAAAGATAAATAGTTTGGAGGAATGAAATGAGGAGAAAATTTGATATTAGAAACAAGAGAAGTTTTATAGTGATTATGGTTTTGGCTATAGTATTTATTATAATTTTCTCCTTGTTTATTGTTAAATATACAAATAGTTTAAAGGTTGGTTATGTTGTAGAAACTTCCTCTGTTCTTAATGATAGTGAAGGTAATACTTTAGTGTTATCTGAAGATGCTACATTAAAAGTTAAATGGAATGGTAATTATTATTTAAAGTATCAGGATAAAAATATTAATCTTGGTAAAAAGGTAATTATATATAATGAGGTTACGGGGAGAATTACTTTATATGGAGTGTTTTATAAAATTGATGGTGATGGTAATGTTACTACTTTGAAAGATGAAACTGTTATTGATAATTCTACGAATACTGGTTTTTATAAATTAGAGGATAGAAAGTATTTAGCTATTGATAGAACGATATATACTAAGGATAAGAATCTTCAAACTAATAATTATTTAATGATTGAGTTGGATAAATTAGGGAATGCAAAGTTAAGTAATAATAAAGTTAATCTTAAAACTTTGAAAGAAACTTCTATTGTTACTTCTGCTTATACTTTTGATATTGCTAATGAAATAATTAATTTTGGTAAAAAAGATATAGATTTGAAAAAGATAATTGGTTCTACAAATGCATATAGTTCTAGTGAACCTTCTTCTAGTGGTGGTATTTCTGGAAATGGTTCTGGTACTGGTGGTGGAACTGGTACTGGTGGTGGAACTGGTAATGGTCAAGGAACTGGTGGAGGTGCTGGAGGTGGCACTGGAATTGGTGGTGGAATTTCTCAAGGTGATGTTATTAATCCTGGTGAAGATGGTGAAATTACGGATATTGAAGATATAAAGAATAAAACTAAGGTAACTTCTATTATTAGAGTGGCTGAAGGTATTACTAATATTGATGTTGATTATGTTATTTATGATCCGTATGATGAATATAAATCTGTTTATGTTGAAGTTTTGAAAGAAGGTAAAATAGAGGTTATATATTTGTCTAAGAATAATGAGACTTTGAGTATAAATGGGTTAAATCCTGATACTACATATAATATGAAGTTTATATATACATATATTGATAAAGATAATAATTTGGTTAAAGAGACTTTTGATGAAATTAATGCTAAGACTTTGATGCCTAGTTATTCTGTATCTGTTTATAAGTTATCTAAGATTACTAATATTTTAACTTATAAAGTAAATCTTCAATCTGGTTTTAATGTGTCACGAGTTGATGTTAATTTGTCGTTTAATTATAATTATGTTAATCCGGATACTTCTTTAGTAGAAATAAAGAAAGCTTCTATAGATGGTTATGTTTTAGTTAATGAAGGAGAGCAATTTAAACTTGGTACTTTTGATATAAGTGGTTATGATATAGATGATAGTACTTTACTTAGTTTGACACTTAAATCTGTTGTTTATGGTGATAGAACTCTTTTGGTTAACAATACTTATACGTTTAGTTTTGGGAGGTAAGTATGAAAAAAATATGGGATTTTATAAAAGATAAATATAAAATATTTATTCCTATTGTGGTTGTTATTGTTCTTCTTATTGTGGTTGGATATTTTTATAAGGAATATAACTATAATAACTATAAAAATAAAAAGGATGTAGGGGTATATCAATATTTTGGTGGTCTTAGACATGATTATACGGCTGTTTTTACTTATAATATTAAAGATGTTATTGTAGATATTCGTGGTAAAGATGAAAAGATTGAATATGATTCTACACCTATATATTTGCCTGATGAGGATAAAGTTATTTTTCCAAATGCTATGAGTGTTGTTTTTCCTTTGAGAGAGGGAAGTCAGTATAAGATATATAAGTATTCTATATATGAATATGCTAGTGATGATAATATTCATTATTTAACTAGTGGTGAATATAAAAATAAATATACTTATTTCTTCTTATTTGATGGTAATGATACTTATTTCTTTCCATATGAAACATCATTAAAAATAGGTGGTACTGTGTATAAGAAATTATCTCCTATGTCTTATGTTTCTTTAGTAGGTGGTGTTACTTTAATATATTATGATAAGGGTAGTGATACTTCTGAGGTTATTGAAGTTGATAATAAGAAGGTAGAAGTATTTAATGATAATTTGGATTTAAATATTAGTGAAAAATATTTTAATAGTTTTAGTAATAAAGTGTTACTTTTTAAGACTGATTTTTTAAATGACATTACGAAAATGAATATTGACAAGTAATGTCTTGTTTTGATATAATTAGTAAGAGTAGGATACTTTAAAAAGGAGTTGGAAGAAATGGATATTATTTTGTCAAATACGGCTTTAGCTATAGGAATAATGATTGGATTATGTTTTCTTGGAATTGGAATTGGTGTTGGTATACTTGGTGGCCGTGTGGCTGAAGCAATTGGTAGAAATCCAGAAACAAAAAATGATGTTGTACATTCTGTTATGACTATACTTATAATTACAGCTGTATTTTTGTTATTTTTATTTGCTTTTTGCTTTCTATTGTTATTCTTTAATCCATTAGTTACTTATTAGTATGCTTTTATTATTTATTAGTGTTTGTTTGATTATTGTCATTCTTATTCTTCTTATGTTTTTGATTCTTAAAAAGACAGTTAAGATTGTCAATTCTCAAACAAAGTCATATTTTGTTAACAAATTACAAAATTATGATAATTTAATTGAAGCCAAAGAAAATAAGCTTAATGAAATAGAAGAATTAATTAAGAGTAGAGAAACTGGATTAAAAGAAGAAAAAGAAGAAAATAAAGGAAAAGAATATAATTTTGATACGGATGTTATTGATTTACTTAATCAGACTAAATATCAGGATAAGAATGTTTTTGAATTAAATAAAAAGATAGATGAGAAATTTATTATTAATTATGAAGAATTGATAAAGGACTTTTTATCTTTTACTGATGATAATAAAGATTATGCTTTTTGCTCTAAGTTAAGGGATAAGTTTGATAGTGATACGATATATAAGTTTAAAACGGTAATTCCTAGTAAATTAGATGAGGCTTATCGTGAATATTTGAATGATAGGGAATATTCTGTTTATGAGGCTTTTAAGTTAGTTACTGTTCAAAATACTATTGAGAATTTTATTGATTATTTGGATAGAATGAAAGAATTAAATAGTCCTTATATTAAAATATTAGTTGGTAGTAGGAATGAAAATTATAATTATTTGAGTGAATATATAGAAACTATTTTTAGTAGTAAGATATATAGAGGAATTAAAATTATATATAAGAATAAGATATATGACTTTAGTCTAAGCGAAAGGGATGTATAGTATGGATGATATTTGGACAAATAATTTAAATGATACGATTGATAGTATTAAGAATAATAATAATATATATACTCAAGGTAATGTTATTAAGGTTAATGAATATAATGTTGAAATTACTGGCTTAGATGATGTTTCTTTTTATGAAGAAGTTAATATTGCTGATAAGGCTACGGGTTATGTATTTGGTATATATCCAGATAGAGTTATAGTATCTTTGGTTAAAATTGATAGTGAGGTTAAGCCTGGTGATATGGCTTATGCTTTGAAAAAGGAATTCAAATGTTTATTTAGTTTGGATTCTGTTGGTAAGGTTATTGATATATTTGGTAATGATTTGATTGCTGGTAAAAGATTTGATAATTTAATTGAACTTAGTATTGAGAATCCTCCAATACCTTTAATGGATAGAGGTCCTGTTAAAAGAGAATTGTTAACTGGGATTACTGGTATTGATTTAATATATCCAATCGGTAAGGGACAGAGACAGCTTATTATTGGAGATAAGAAAACTGGTAAGACACAAATTGTTTTAGATGCGATAGTTAATCAAAAAGATAAAAATGTTTTGTGTATATATGTTGCGTTGGGAAAAACTAAAAAGGAAGTAAAGGACATCTATTATGAATTGACTAAAAGAGGGGCTGCGTCATATACGATTATTGTAGCATCATTTCATGATGAATTACCTACAAGGACTTATTTAACACCTTATGTTGCATTATCTATTGCTGAGTCTTTTATGTTACAGTCTTATGATGTTTTAGTATGTATAGATGATTTGAAAAAGCATGCTGATGTATATAGACAAATAAGTTTATCTAGTAAGAAAACACCTGGTCGTGATGCTTATCCTTCTGATATTTTCTATACTCATAGTAGGCTTTTAGAGAAGGGATGTCAACATAAGAATGGTGGATCTATTACGATACTTCCTATTGTTGAAACTAAAGCTGGTGATATAACTGATTATATATCAACAAATATTATATCTATTACTGATGGACAGATAGTTCTTAATGCAAAGAATTTTACAAAGGGAGAAAAGCCTGCTATTGATTATGGTTTATCTGTTTCAAGACTTGGTGGTAATGTTCAAACTGAAGATATGAAGAAGGTTGGTAGTAAGGTAAGGATTAATTTGTTATCTTATTTGGATGTTAGAGAGATATATGAACTTGCTAATATAGATGAAATGAGTGTTGAACTTCAAAACAGATTAAAGGAAGGTCAAAGAATACTTGATAATTTGAGACAGTATAAGTTTTCTCCTAAGACAAAACAGGAAATGTTAGATAGTTATAAATTTATAAGTGAAAAAGAATAGTGAGGGATTTTTATGGTAGTAGGTAAAATTATTTCAATTTTTGATATTAGTGTTGAAGTAATACTTAGTGATAGTTCTATTAAAATAGGTGATATTTTAGTTTTAGAGAATGATAATAAGTATTCTTTTGAAGTTGTTAATATTAATAATATTAGTGCTACTTGTATTAGTTTGGGGACTACTAGAGGTTTGAAAAAGGGTGCTAATGTTGTTAAAAAAGCTGATGGTATTGAAATTGAATACTCTGATAAGATTTTGGGTCGTGTATTTAATTCTTATGGTGATGCTATTGATAATAAAAGACTTGATAGTGTTAGAAAGAGAAATATTAATCATAATACCATATCTCTTAAGGAATTAAATGTAGAGAGTGATATATTATGGACTGGTATTAAGGTAATTGATTTCTTTGCTCCACTTCAAAAGGGATTTAAGATGGGATTACTTGGTGGTGCTGGAGTTGGAAAGACTGTACTTATTAAAGAACTTATTCATAATGTATATTCTTCTATTAATGCTCATGCTATTTTTGTTGGAGCAGGTGAGCGAAGTAGGGAAGGTAAAGAATTATACGATGATATGTTAGAATCTAATTTGCTTGATAAAATGGTAATGGTTTTTGGAGCTATGGGTGATAATCCAGTATCTAGGAGTAAATCTGTTTATTCTGGTCTTACTTTTGCTGAATATTTAAGAGATGAGAAGAAACAAGATGTTCTTATATTTATAGATAATATTTATCGTTTTATTCAGGCTAAATCGGAGATATCTACGGAACTTAAGGAATTACTTATTGAAAATGGATATCCAGCTGATATGGCTTCTGAGATAAGTAAAATAGAAGAGAGAATTAGTTCGACAGATAATGGTTCTATTACTTCTTTCCAAGCTATATATATACCTGCTGATGATTATAATGATGAAGCTGTTCAGACTATTACTTCTTATATGGATGGACAAATAGTTTTGGATAGAAAGGTAGCAGAACTTGGTCTTTATCCTGCTATTGATGTATTTAAATCTACTTCTAGACTTGTAGATATAGAAAAAATTGGAGAAAGACATTTTAAACTTATTGAAGAAGTTTTAAGATATTTGACGAGATATAAAGAACTAGAAGAAATTATTGCTATTTTGGGTATTGAAGAATTATCTGAAGATGATAAGCATATTTTCTATCGTTCTAGAAAGTTAAGATATTATTTTTCTCAGCCAATGTTTGTGGCAGAACCATTTACTAATATTCCAGGTGAATTTGTTAAAATTGAAGATGTTTTAATAGATGTTGAGAATATTTTGAATGGTACATATGATAGTGTTGATGAAAGTAAATTCTTATTTATAGGTAAGTATCATGACTAATGAAGGAATAAAGGTAAGAATATTTGACCTTGAGAAAGGTTTAATAGAATATGAACATATTAAAACGATAAGAATAGTGTGTCCTGAATATAATTTATTAATTATGCAAGATTATTTACCTATAATTGGAGAGATTAATGGAAATATTGATATTAAGAATGAAGAGATAGATATATCATATAAGAATATAAAAGCTTTTTATATGAATAGTAAGAATGTGTTTAATTTAATGATTAAAGAGAGGTAATTATGGATAAAAATATAAATATTTTTTCTAATTTGATGACTTTTTTAATCGTAGCTATAATATTTTTAGTAGCTTTGTTTGTAATATTTATGATTACTCTTAAAAATTATAATGTTAAATCTAGTAAATTAAAGTTTTATGGTTTATTTTTAGAAATGGATAATCGTGGTATATTGGCATTTAGTGCTATAAGTTTAAACTTTATTTTCTTAGTATGGTGTACGACGACATTTACTGGTTTAAATTATATATATGTTTTAATGACACTTACTTTTATGTTGTTTGCTAATTTGGTTAATAGAAATTATAAAAAGTTACCAAGAGATTTATTATTTACTTTAATTAATTGTTTGTGTATATATGTTGTTAATTTGCTATATAATTATTTGGTTAATGAATATACATCAATATTTTTATTAATATTATTGGGATTACTTATGTTATTTGTATTTTTATATTATATATATACATTATTTAAATTATTGAATGAAGTGGTACAAAAAGATAAATATTTACAGAAAAAAGATTATAAAAAAGTATAGGGTGAGTATATGAAAATAAAAAATGTCGTTAAAGTTATGAATTTCCAATCTTTAGTAAGGGTAGATAATGCTAAAAAGAAAGCTGATAAGTATCGTAATGTTGGTAAAGAAATAACTGATATACTTGCTAGAATATTTTATAATAAGAATTTAATACTTGATAAGAAAGTGTTGGTGCCTCTTGAAAGTTTGCCTGTACTTAACATTTATATAGCTAATGATTATGGTTTTTGTGGAAATTTTAATGCAGAAATAAATAAACAGTTGAAGAAAGATGTAAATTGTTATAAAATTATAATAGGTAAGAAAATAATTTATCATGATGACTTAACTGTTTTAAAGATAGATAAGGATGATTTCTTTAATAGGTTTAAAGAAATAGAAAATCATATAGATAATTCTATAGCAAATATGATATATAGCAAAATAAATGTTTATTATAATCATTATTATTCTTCAACATCTTTTGAGTTTGTTAAGATACAGTTATTTCCTATAGAATTTAGTGGTAGTTATTATGATGGTGAAGATTTTGTTACTGAGACGGATATTAATCGTGTTTTGAGTAGCTTAGCAACGTTTTATATATGTTATCAATTAAGAATGTGTGAAAGTATTAGTTTTGCTGCTGAGAATATGTTAAGAAGTCAAATTACTTCTTCGGCTTTAGATAAGATTGAAGAGCGTGAAATTGAGGAACGTCAAAGAGAACTTAAAGAGAAAAAAGATAAAAGCATTCGTAAAAGTGTAGAGAACTTTAAAAAAATAAGTTAGGTAGGTGAATGGTATGATAAAGCAAAGTATGGGTTTTAATGATATTACTGAAAAGAAGTATAAAATATTAAAAACTAGTTTGATGTTGGGTAGTCAAGAAGATAGAGATGAATTGCTTCATGATTTTAATGATACGGTAATAAAACTAGATAGTATTAATGAGTCTGTTTATGAAGAAGGTCTTGCTGCTAGAATGTATACAACATTAACTTTGGAAGAGGAAAGGGATAGATTAAAAGATTTAATTTCTTATATTAAGAAAAGAGTTAAAGAAAGAGAAGAATTGTCTAATGAATATTTTAAAGTTACTTCTGATTTCTTAGAAGATTTGGGTGAAATTAGGGAAACGGAAAAGTTAGATGTATATAAGACTAGACTTAATAATATAATAGAATACTTAAATAATTTAGAAAGTATTTCTAAATTAAATACTAAGTTAGAAGAATTAAATGTTTTGCTTAATGAAAAATATGAGAGTAGAAATAATTCTAATATTATTAATAGTAAATTAGAAAATACTTTGTTAGAAGAATTTACTAAATTAATTAATAGTGATTCATATTATAGTACTTTGAATTATGAAGATATAGATAATGAATTAGCTAATTTTGATATAGAGAAAAAAGATAAGAAAAATACTTTAGATACTTTTGAAACGTCATATGAGGCTTTAAAGAAAGCTGGAGTTAGTGGAAGTGAGAAATCTGAGTATAAGTCTTATTTACAAGATGCTAGAAATGATTATTATTTGATATGTGATAAGATGTATATGTTAAATCTATATAAATTGGTATTATCTACGGAAGAAGATTATTCTAAATTATACAATAAGAGAGAAATTATTAATAGATTAATATTAGAGAGAAATTCTTTGAGAAGGGATTTAGAAATTAAAGAAGATGATTTTTTAGAAGAGTTTGTTTCATTGTGTGTTGAACAATTTAATATAATTAAATCTCAAAAATATAACTTAGAAACTATAGATAACTTATTACTTGAGATAGGTAAGTTAGAAGATAAGATTAGAGAATTAAAAGAAAAGAATGAAAGAAAAGAAATAATAGAATTAAAAGAGGAATTTTTAATTAAAGAGAATAGTGATTCAATTAGTCCTACGATTACAATTGAGAATGATTTAAATAATGTTGTAGTATCTAATGATGATAATCTTGTTGTTAAGGTAAGTAATCCTACGAAGATGAAGGTAAATGATGTATACGAAACAGCAAGATCTGTTATGAAAAAAGTTGTTCTTTCTTTGGAACCTAAGAAATTTACTAGGAAAAAGAGTGCTTATGATCTTAAAGAAAAAAGAGATAAATTTAGAGCAGATAAGATTGAAAATAAAAAAGAAGATACAGTTGTTGTACCGGCTAGTTTAAATGTTGTTTTGCCTAAAGAAGAGGTAATGGATAATAAAAATATAAATATTACATTAGATTTACCTGTTATTGAGAAATCTGATGATGTTACTTTTTCTGCTGTAGATCCATTTTTAGATGATAATAATAAGGAAGAAAATAAAATTGATCCATTTTTTCAAAATAGTATTATAAAAGATAATTCAAAGGTTACTTTTGATAATGTAGATCCTTTCTTAGATGACAATGATATGGAATTGACTTTTGATAGTGTAGACCCATTTTTAGATGACAATGATTTAGAAGAATTGGAGAAGGGTAATAGTTTAAGATCGAATATGCCTGATATAAACAAAATAGGTTCGGTAAGTCCAACAAAGTTTTTATCGAAAATTGAAGAATTATCTTATGACTCTAATGATAATGTAGTATTGCCTACTATGGGATTAACTAATAATGATAGTATAAAAGTTCCTATAGTATCTGAAAATTATATTAGTGATAATAAAAATAATAGTCAAAATTAGACTATTATTTTTTGTTAAATAAAGTTTTTTTAGTTTGTGTATCTTAAACTTGCATTAGATACATTAAAGATAATTCCTAGTAATATCATATAAGAAAGTAGGGATGATCCTCCATAACTTATAAAGGGAAGGGTAATTCCCATAATAGGGAGTAATCCTAATGTCATTGATATGTTATATATTTGTTGGAAGACTAATACAGCAATTATTCCACCAATTGCATATTTATCTGTTAAATTTTCTGTTTTATTAATAGTAGATATTAATACTTCATCAAAGTATATGATTAATGATACTAGGATAAATCCTCCAATTAAACCAAAATTGGAAACAAATACGGAAAATATAAAGTCTGTTTGCATTTCTGGAAAATATATTGGTGTGTTGTTAAATCCATGTCCTGTAAATCCACTTGAGCCAATTGCTATTAATGAATTGTTAAGTTGTAATCCACTACTATTGGTCCAATTAAGGATTCTGTCTATTCTGTAAAAGAATGATGTTCCAAATATTTTAATAAATAATTTTTGATTAAGAAAATATATTCCTAAAAAGCTACCTAGAAATACTATAAATAGACTTATAATTATAACAAACCATCTTTTTCTTATTCCTCCAATAAATAACATTGTTATAGTAATTATTAAATACATTATAACTGCTCCTGTATCTGGTTCTATAAATGTAAGTATTGAAGGAATAAGAACAATTATTAATACTTTTATTAAAAATTTAAATTCTTCTGTAATATCAGGATTACTATATTTGTTATTAAAATCCGTTATCATTCTTGATAGAGCAATAATTAAAAATATTTTCATAAATTCACTAGGTTGTAGTGTACCTATAAATGGTATTGAGAACCAACATTTGGCATTATTAACTTCTTTTCCAAATAATAAAACTAGAATTAGTGATATAACACCAATGGTATAGAATATATAAGCATTGTTATATAGAAATTTATTACCTAAAGCCATTATGGTAAATGAAATTCCAAACCCAATTAAATACCATACTATTTGTTTAATCCATAGATTTTGAAATTCTTGTCCTAGTAAATTTCTGGTAGAAAATATTGATATTACACTGATAATTAAAAAGATAATAATAGGTATGATAATACTATTTTCTATTTTAAATTTAGATATATTTTTAATAATTTCACCTCGCTTATATTCTTATTTTACCACTAAACAGGATTTATTTATACAAAAATATATTTATTTTTCATATATTATATTAAAGGAGGGTATATGAATACTAAATCAAATATGTATCATAATAAGATAGATAAACAATTTACTAATAATAGTATTTTTTATTCAACATTAGAAAAAAATAATAAAGTATTTGAAAGTAATGATATAAGAAAAAAAATTCAAAATATATTTAATTCTAATGATTATATTTATAGGGTAAATGTTCATATTTTATTAGATAGTGGTCTAATAACAAGAAAGGTAATAGGAATATATAATAATAATTTAGTAACTATAGATAATGAGTATATACCTATTAGTAATATAAAAGATATATATAAATAAACAAATAAAACACTATTACTAGTGTTTATTTTTTAAATTAATACCGAACATACTTCCTAACATTGAGGTTAATATAAGGATAGAATAGAAGAGTAGATTTTTTATTTTGAATGGTATTTTTATTATTAAGTAACTAAATATAATTATAAAGATTATATATATTATGGAAAACTTAATTCCTTCTAAATATGCTTTATTATTGCTGTTTTTGCCAAGAATGATTGATGATAATAATAGTGATATGATGGGGATAATTATTTTAATTAGATTCATATTTATTTTTGTGAAGTAATTTATTAAAGAAACAATTAGGGTATAAATAATAATTTGACCAAATAAGTAAGCATAACTTTTTAAAAATTTTTTCATATTTCACCTAGTAAACTATATGTTAGTATATTTTAATTATGATTGTAAATACTAATTATGGTGAATATATGGAATTGTTAAAAATATCTTTTAGAATGTTTTTTTTCTATTTTTTTATTATTTTAATTTATAGAATTATGGGGAAAAGAGAAGTTGGACAACTTTCTATTACTGATTTAATAGTGTCTATTTTAATAGCAGAATTGGCTATAATATCTGTAGAAGATGTTAAGAAGTCTATTTTCTATTCTGTTGTTCCTATAATTATTATTGTAATACTTCAAATAGCTTTATCTTATGTTAGTTTAAAAATACCTAAATTGAGAACTTTTTTGGATGGTACTCCTTCTTTTATAATACAAGGAGGGAAAATTAATTATAAGGAGATGGTTCGTCAAAAGTATAATTTGGATGATTTGATTAGTCAATTAAGAGAAAAGGGGTATCGTAATGTTGAGGATATTGAGTATGCTATATTAGAAAATAATGGAACATTATCTATTTTTGAATATAATAAGATTAGGAAGAATAGTCCTATTCCTTTACCAATAATATTAGATGGGTGTATTCAGTATGATACGCTTAAATATTTAAATAAGAATGAGGAATGGATAGATAAAATACTACTTAGAAAAAGGGTAAATTTAAGTGATATATTTTATGCTTTTTATAAGGATAAAAATATTTTTATAATAAAATATTCTGATTTAATATAATGAATAAACTTTATAATATATTTATTTTTCTAAGTACGTTTATAAGAAATATTTTGGAGATATATTCTTGTATATATTTATATCAAAAGGGTTTAAGTTTTAGAGAGATACTATTATTTTATATTCTTGTATATTTGATAGGAATAATATTAAATATAATGATTTATTTTATATCTAGAAAAGTTTCTATAAACTATTTATTAATTATATCTATTATTTTTTCTATAATTACTTATTATTTGTTTCATAAATCTAATAATTACTTACTTCTTGGTATTTTGTTATCAGTATCTATGTTTACTTATCATCCAGTAAGACATATTTATGGGGTATATTCTTTAAATAATAAGGTTGATATAGGTAATAATTTGATATTTATGTATATAGCTATTATTTTATCTAATTATTTTGTTATGAAAAGGATAAATATTTTGGTTATAATTTTATTATCTTTTTTGAGTATAATTCCTTTATTTTTTATAAATAAGAAAATGTATAATTCTCAGATGTCTTTAATAAAGAAAGATAAGGTTATATTTTTTATTAAGGATCAGGGTAGAGTACTATTTATGTTGTTTGAACCGTTATTTTTATATTTATATATAAATAATAGTATTAGATATGTGGGGTTGTTTAATGTAATTGTGTCTATTGCTTCAATAATATATATGATTTTTATAATTAGATATGTTAATGTTGATAAGTACTTTAAATTTATAAATATTTTCTTGGTGTTTGTACTAATATTAAAATTAAATATAAATAATAAAGTTTTTTTATATGTAATAGCTTTTTTTGAAGGATTATGTTTTAAGACAAGTGAATTATATAGTACTAATATATTATATAATACTGTTGATGAGCCTATTGGCTATATTGTAATGTCACAGATTATTTTTTTGGTGGCAAGAATAGTTTTGCTTATTATATCTTATTTTATTGGTGATATTAAAATAATGTTATATATGTTTGTTTTTATAATTTTTTTAATAAGTTTAAAAAAAGATACTATTGGAGTATCTTCGTAGTGTTTTTAAAATTAAGTTTGCTTACTTTGTATAATACATCTTTGCCATATTTTGCTACTAATTCTTTTCCAGTTTTATCAACTATATCTCCAGCACCTTTTGGGAATGTTATGCCGTATTCTTGTTCTAATTTGTTCATTTCTTTTAGAAAGACATATCTACTTATCATAGATGATACGGCAACGGATAAGCATTCGTCTTCTGCTTTAGTTAGGAAGGTAACATTACTTATTTTTTTAGGAGCATCTTTTATATGAATATAGAAACTTTTTGGAGGTTCAAATTGATCTATTACAATTTTGTCATATTGATAGTTATTATCAGTAAAATAAAGTAGGGCTTTGTTATGTAGTATGGCTTTCATTTGGTTCATATTAATATTTTTTTTATAGTAGTCATTGTATTCATTATTGTGTACAACAATTGTATTATATTTGATTCTTTCAATTATTTTAGGAACTATTTTTAGTATGTCATTGTCTGTTAATTTTTTGGAATCTTTTACTTTAAGTTCTAATAGAAAGTCTATATCATCTTTTGAGACATATGATGCTGTAACTACCATGGGACCAAAATAATCTCCAGTACCAACTTCATCAGATCCAATTGAACTAATTCTTAGTGGAAGTCTTCTTTCTTTTTTCTCTTCATTTTTTTTATCACTTGAACTAGTAACTTGGGCGCTACCAGAATTTATTTTTTCTGTTTCTATCCAAAAAAGTGAGGATAAATCAGCATCAAATCCTTGGAATACACATTTTCCTGAATTATATAGTGTTACGACTGTACCACCATCATCAGCTTGAAATATAGCATATGGGGGAGTTTTCTCTCTTTTGTAATCATTAAAATATTCTATCATCATATTTTTGGTTTTTTCACTTACGTTAAGAACTTTAGTTATTACTTTTTGTTTCATTTTACACCTCATATGATTATTTTATCATAAAATTCTTTATTTTTAAACTGTTTTGTTATATACTTATAGTGTAAGGAGGATATATGAATGTAATTGATGTAATTATTATATTATTTATACTTTTAGGAGGAGTGGCTGGGTTTAAGGCTGGTGTTCTTAAGAAAATAGTTAGTTTTGTTGGATTATTTATAGTAGTATATTTGTCATTTAGGCTTAAGAATTATCTATCTCCATTTATTTATGAGAATTTACCATTTTTTAATTTTTGGGGTATTTTTAAAGGAATACAAGTATTAAATATAATTTTTTATGAATTTTTGTCTTTTATAATTATTGCTTCTCTTTTATCTTTAATATACAATGTGTTATTAAAAGTTACTGGTATATTAGAGAATGTTTTAAAGGCTACGGTTATATTAAGTATACCATCTAAATTATTGGGAATAATTGTAGGTATGATAGAAGAATATATTTGGGTATTTATTGCTTTAGTTGTATTTACTTTACCAGTTTTTCATTTTAATATGATTTCTGAATCTAAATTGGCTAATTTTATATTGAATAATACACCATTTTTGTCAGGGTATGCTACGAAATCGGTTGAGGTATATAATGATATATATGAAGTAATTGATAATAGACAGGGTAAGACAAATTATGAAGTAAATAAAGAGGCTTTAATAATTCTTTTAGATAATAAAGTTATTACTATAGATTCTGTTGATATATTAGTTAGAAGAAATAAAATAGAACTTGAAGATACAAGTTTCTTAGATAATTATAGGGAGGGTAAGGAATGAAAATAATACATTTAGAAAAAGAAAGTGATTTTGATAATTTAATTCAAGGAAATGTTTTGGTGGATTTCTATGCTAATTGGTGTGGTCCATGTAAAATGTTAGGACCTATTCTTGAAGAGGTATCAGATTTAATTCAAATAGTTAAGGTTGATGTAGATAACTTTGAGGAAATATCTAAAAAGTATAGAGTTATGAGTATACCAACGATTGTTTTGTTTAAGAATGGAGAAGAGATAAAAAGAAATGTTGGTTTTATAGATAAGAATACTTTAGAGAAATTTATAGGATAGTATATACTATCTTTTTTTTTAAAAATATGATATTATTAGATTGGTTGTAGTAAAGAAAGGAATGATATTTTATATGAAGAAAAGGATAATTATTGAAGCAGAAGGTAATGAGAAAGTAGATAGTAAAGAAAAAATTAATGGTATTATACATAGTCCATATGTAGAATGGTTTATATATATGATAGGGTATGCTATTGTTTTATTGATAGCGTCTAATTTATTTACTTCTTTTAATATTGGAGGTAAGGTACCATTTTTAACAGCTTTATTGGGGGCTATTATAATTTATGTATTAAATAAGACTATAAAACCTATACTTATAACTTTAACTCTTCCTATAACATTATTTACTTTAGGAATGGCTTATCCTTTGGTTAATGTAATAATTTTATATATAACTAGTTTTATATTGGGTAATAGTTTTAATGTAAGTGGTTTTTTTGCTCCTTTATTTATATCCATAATAATATCTTTTTTAAATATATTAATGGAGGGATTAGTTATTAAACCTATTATACAAAAAGGGAAAAATAGAAGATGAATAAATTTGGTATTCAGATTGGTAATATTACTATATATTATTATTCTATATTAATATTATTGGGTGTTATTATTGGTTTATATTTAGCACTAAGAGAAGCAAATAAAAATGGAATAGGTAGATCTTTTATTTCAGATTTATCTTTTTATGTTATATTATTTGGAATTATTGGAGCTAGGATATATTATGTAGTATTTAATTATAGTGAATATAGAAATAATTTTTTGGATATTTTTAAAATATGGAATGGTGGTATAGCTATATATGGTGCTATTATTGGAGGGGGGATTGCAACGTATGTTTATTGTAGTAAAAAGAATAAGTCTTTTATTAAAACAATAGATACATTGGTACCTAGTTTAATAATAGCTCAAGCTATAGGCAGATGGGGGAATTTTTTTAATCATGAAGCATATGGTCGTATAGTTAGTAGAGAATTTTTAGAAAGAATACATATTCCTAATTTTATTATAGAAGAGATGTATATAAATGGTTTTTATCATCATCCTACTTTTTTATATGAGTCTATTTGGTGTTTATTAGGATTTATACTTATTTTGTTTATAAGAAAGTTATTAAAAAGAAAAGATGGTGTTGTTACTTATACTTATTGTATATGGTATGGTATAGGAAGATTTTTTATTGAAGGACTTAGAATGGATAGTTTATATTTGTTTAATTTTAGAGTTAGTCAGTTAGTATCTATTGTTTTGGTAGTATTAGGAATAATTGGATTTGTAAGGAGGGTGCAATATGAAAAAACATTATGAAGTCATAATTATTGGTTCTGGAATAGCTGGAATGACTGCAGCAATATATTTAAAAAGAGGGGGAGTTTCACCATTAATAATTGAAGAGTCTGCTCCAGGGGGGCAATTAAACAAGGTTAATGTTATAGAAAATTATCCTGGTTTTGAAAAGACTGATGGACCATCACTTGCTTTTAATATATATAATCAGGTTAGAAAGTTAGATATAGAATATTTATTTGATAAGGTAACAAAAACGGATTTTACGAATAATATAAAGGTATATACTAGTAAATTAGAATTAACTTGTGATTATTTGGTTATTGCTACTGGTAAAATTAGTAAAAAATTGTTTTCAGATGATGATAGGTATATTGGCTCAGGTATAAGTTATTGTGCTTTATGTGATAGTCATTTATATAAGGATAAAGATGTTGTTGTAGTAGGCGGAGGTAATTCTGCTCTTGAGGAGGCATTATATTTATCTAATATTTGTAAGAATGTTACTGTTATAAATAAAAATGAAAAATTTAGAGGAGAAAAAGTTTTAATAGATGAAATTAATGAAAAAAATAATATTAAATGTGTGTATAATTCTTCAATAAGAGAATATAATATAGAGAATGATAAACTTGTATCTGTAACATTAGCAGATGATAGTGTTATACCAGCAAGTGGATTATTCATATCAATTGGAAGTGTACCTAGTACAGATATATTTAATGTAGAAAAAGATCATTCATTTATTATTACAGATTCTAATGGTATGACTAATGTTAAAAATGTATATGCATGTGGTGATGTAATAAAAAAGAATGTATATCAATTAACTACGGCAGTATCTGAGGGTACAATTGTGGCATATAGTATAATGAAAAGTATTAAAAATTAGTAGAATATACCAAACATTTCAAAAAACGAAAAAAATACAAAAAAATGCTTGA
>FR902126.1 GCA_000437895.1 Clostridium sp. CAG:914
TATATTTATTAATAATTCTTGTTCTATTAGTAACACATTTCAAAAAAATAAAACAAAAAAATTGTTTGCCAATAATAGTATTATTTGTTTTATTAATTGTTTGTGCAATAATTCAAAAATCTAACCCACAAGTATTATTAACTAACACTGTGTTTGGATTAATCATTTATTTAATGTATAACACAATAGAAAATCCAGATTTAAAGTTAATAGCACAATTAGAACTTGCAAAGCAAAGTGCTGAAAAGGCAAATAATGCTAAATCAGATTTTTTAAGTAGTATGAGTCATGAAATAAGAACACCATTAAATGCTATTGTTGGATCAATAGAATTATTAAAAGATGAAGAAAATTTGTCAGAAGATGGTAGGGAAGCGGTAAAAGACTTAAATACAGCATCAAATAGTTTATTAGAAATAGGAACAGGAATATTAAATATATCTCAGATTGAATCAGGTAAAATTGATTTAATAGAAAAGGAATATTCACCAGTTGAAACTTTTGATGAACTATATAAT
>FR902127.1 GCA_000437895.1 Clostridium sp. CAG:914
ACAGGTCAAACTGTATTTGGTAACACTACTACTAACGGTAATGAAGACGAAACAACAACAATTGTTGATACAGGAAAAGTTATCGCTCATTATATAGAAAAAGAAACAAATGTTAAAATAGCTAATGATACTACTTATAATGGACTTGTTGGTTCTACTTATGTTACTGAAGAAAAAGATATTGAAGGATATTTCTTAAGTACAATTGAAGGCGAAACAACTGGTGTATATGATGGTGAAAAAGTTATTGAAGTTACTTATATATATGAGAAAAAAGGTCAAGGTGGTGACATTAACCCTCCACATACTGGACTTAATATTGTGTTACATTCATCTAACCTATTTAATATATTAGGTATTATAACTTTAACAGTTATGCAAATCATTAAAAAGAAAAAAGAAACTAACATATAAAAAAAAGAACACTCATCAGAAAGTGTTCTTTTTTCATAACAAAAATAGTAAATATCTTTAAATATTCACTATTTTTTATCAATCAACTTAGCCATTTCCCTTGAAAATAAAGTAGCACAGGTCTTCCTAGAAGGATTCTTATACGTATCACTATATACTAAGGCTTCACCAAGTAATTCCTTATTATATTCCCCTTCTTCAATCATACTATGATAATTTTTAAGTATCTCTAAAGCTTCATTGCGACTCTTTCCAATCAACATATTAGATAATATTGATGTACTAGAAATAGCAATAACACAAGCTTCTCCATGAAACTTAATATCATCTATAATATCACCATCAAACTTAACATATATATCAATATTATCTATACAAGAAACATTATTAGAATTAACTTTAATATAGCCATCATCACCTATTCCCATATTTCTAGGATTTTGATAATTATCCAAAATAATAGTTCTCTTAATCTCTGGATCCATTACAATATCTCCTTCCATATATTACTACTATTCTTAAGAACATTTATAAGTAAATCTATTTCCTCATAAGTATTATAAAAACTAAGAGTAATACGACAAGTATTATTAATATTAAAAACATTATTAAGTATTTTAGCACAATGATTACCAGCTCTTACACATATATGATATTTATCCAAATAAAGTGCAGTATCCTGACTAAATACTCCCTTAATATTAAATGCCACTGAAGTAGAATAATTATCTCTATTATATAATTCTATAAAATCTAATTCACTAAGTTTTTTTATCAAATAATCACGTAACTCATGTTCATAATTATTTATTTTATCTAAACCTACATTATTAATATATTCAATAGCAGCATTTAAACCAATTACTCCTTCAATATTAGGGGTACCAGCTTCTAACCTATCAGGTAAATCTTTTAATTCAATATATCCATCCTTATTAAATATAGCATTCATACCACCACCATATTCAATAGGAACTAGATCTTTTAACAAATCAAATTTACCATACAAAACCCCAATACCAGTAGGTCCATACATTTTATGACCAGAAAAAGCCATAAAATCAATATCCATATCAACAACATCAACTCTACAATGTGCTATACTTTGTGCAGCATCTACCACCATTAAACAATTATGTTTATGAGCAATTTTAGATATTTCTTTTATATCTCTAACATCACCAATAACATTAGTAATATGAGCAATAGATATAACTTTAGTTTTCTTAGTTATTGAGCTTTCTATCTTTGACATATCTATCTCATTATTTTCATCTAAAGGAATATATTTAACTTTTATACCTATTTCTTTTTCTAAAACAAACCATGGTAAAACATTTGAAGCATGTTCAGATAAAGTAATCAATACTTCATCATTCTTACTTAACTTATGTTTAAAATAACCAAATACAATATCATTTAATCCTTCCGTAGTTCCTTTAGTAAATATAATTTCACTAGAATGCTTAGCCCCTATAAAATTTTTAACATTTAAACGAGCATTATCATACATATCACTAACTTTATGACTAAGTGCATAATCACCACGATGTATATTAGCAGTATAATTATTATAATAATCCATTATAGCCAAAGAAACAGCATTAGGCTTAAGCGTTGTAGCACCATTATCAAAATATATAATATTATTTTTTAATATTTCAAAATCTTCTCTATTCAATTTTATCACCCCCAGTATCTATTAATTATATCTAAAACAATTTTTCTTTTTATCACATTATTATCCATATTAGATAAAAGAAAACCTTTTATAAGTAACTTAATACTATCAGAATAACTTATTCCTCTTGACATAAGATAAAATATAAGTGAATTATCAAATTGTCCAATATTAGAAGAATGAAAGGCCTCCACATCATCTAAATCAATATACATATTAGGTTTAACCATAGCATTATTATTACCCATTGTAACAATTCTCGTATCCTGATTTAACTTACATTTAATATTATCTTTATAAACATAACTATTAATTATAAAATTAATATTACCACTATCAATAGAAATACATTTATTATATACATTACTAATCGTTTTCTTTGCATTATGAAATATATCAATATTATATTTTTCATTAACCTTACATATTGAAGAAAAATAATAATCTACACGAGCTCCTTCTTTATTAAGATTAACCAAAATATTCTCAACTACAGAATTATTATTATAAAAACTATACACTTTTAAATAACCTGTAATATTATATATAATTTTACTATTAAAATTATTATCTAAAGAAATAATATTCAAAGACGCATCATTAGCAACGATTTCTATACTAATATCAGTACAATTAACAAACTCTAAATAATAATTTTCTCCATCCTTTAAAACAATTTTATTGTCATCAACAGTTGCATTACCAATTTCAACAATAATATTATTATTCATTAATATTCTATTCATAATACTATTCCTTTGTATCCACATTTGTTGTATATTTTTCATAACCTTTTTCTTCAATTTCTAAAGATAATTTATAATCACCACTATCAACAATCTTACCATTATATAATACCTTAACATAATCAGGTTTAATATATTCTAAAACCTTTTGATGATGTGTAATAATTAATAAAGTAGCATCTTTATTCTCTTTAATATAATCTTTTATATTTGAAGAAACTATTTTCAAACTATCAACATCTAATCCCGAATCAAGTTCATCTAATATAATTAAGGAAGGTTTTAACAACTTCATTTGTAATACTTCATTTTTTTTCTTTTCACCACCAGAAAAACCAACATTTAAAGGTCTATGTATTAAATTATTATCCATCTTTAACTCTTCACTAGCTTTTTCACATTTCATAATAAAATCATAAAGACCTACTTGTTTACCTTCCTTGCTAGACATAGCTGTTCTCAAAAAATCCTGATTACTAACTCCTTCTATTTCCATAGGATATTGCATAGCCAAAAATATACCCATCCTGCTTCTCTCATCAACAGATTTATCTAGTATACTATTACCATTAAATAAAATATCACCAGACATAACTTTATAATTACTATCACCCATAATAACTCTAGACAAAGTACTTTTCCCAGTACCATTAGGTCCCATCAAAACATATATTTTTCCGTTATCTAAACTTAAATTAAAATCCTTTAATACAAGCTTATTATCTACCATAACCGATAAATTAATAATATCTAATTTCATTTTTATCACCACACAAATATTATATACTAAAAAGAATTTTTTTTAAAGTAAAATAAAACAATATCCTAAGATATTGTTTATTCTACATACCAAGTATTATCAATATTACAGCTTTGACTAAGTGGCTCCGGATTAGGTTTATCAACTATTGTTAAAATAGGCATCGGAAATGCTGTACCAAACATCATACAACTACCAGGATGTAATACTTTTATTCTACTAAGAACCGTTTCACTAATATTAGGAATAATATCACTTACAAACTTTAAATCCCTAGGATGAAACATCTTAAACATAATAAAATTAGAACATTGACTAATTGCAGTTTCACTAATTTCTGATGGTCTTTGTGATATAAGTCCTAAAATTATTCCATACTTACGACCTTCCTTAGTAATTCTTTCAAATATATTATAACCAAGTATTTCAACATCTGTATCATTTTGAACATATCTATGTGCTTCTTCAAGAATAATATGAAAAGGAATAGAACCCCTATTTGGTAATTTAACAATATAGTCAAATAATAATTTAGAATATATTTTTACTATAACTTTAGCAAATCTATCATCTACATAATTAATATTAAAATTAATTATTTGTGCTTTTCCATTATCTTTAGCTAATATAGTATTAATATATTGTTCTTTAGTAATAAATCTATCATAAATAAAATAATTAACATAATCACTATTCATCAAAGAATTAAGCCTAATCTTTAATATATTAGCATAGTCAAATACTTTATTACTATTAAATATACCCTCACTAATTAATGCAAACTCCAAAGAAGTATAAAAATCCTTTATTGTATAAGCATAAGATCCATCAGGAAAAGAAAGTTCAAAATCATCCATACAAAATCCTTCTAAATAACTTATAACAAGTTCAATATCAGCAAAATTACCTGACTCCTCAACATATATACATTGACGTAAAGATCTAGCCCATCCACCTTTAACAAGTTTAATCTCTAAATTAATTTCATTAGTTGAAAACTTTGATAAAATAGACACTATCTTATTTCTAGTTTCACTATGATTCTTACCTGAAAAAATAACATCCAACAAACTTCTTGCTATAATATCATTCTTCTGTTTAATAACACTTTCATCATTCTTACAAAAATAACATACAAGTTTTAATGCTTTCTCAATAATAGGAATCTGTCTAGTATCATTAACGTTAAGAAGTAAACAAATATCATCTACGCCAAGTAGCCAAAAAGGTATTCTTAACAATTCAAAATCTTGACTTTTTAAATCTGTTGTATATACTTTATAATTTAAATTAGGATTTACCTGATTTATATTAACAAATGCTCTTTGATACTCACCATAAGCATCAAATAAGAAAATATTAGTATTATATGGTAACCTCTTAGCATCATAAAAAATACCTTGCAATAATCTCGATACTGAATAACTTTTACCACTACCAGTATTACCTAATATAGCAAAATGATTGGCAAAAAAAGAATTAATATTTAAATATACATCATAAGAATTATACAAAAAAGATTTACCAATCTTAACAACATTCTTAGTTTTATCAACATTATAAATAATATCCAATTCAGGACCACTAATAATTCTACATTCACTTTTAAATGAAGGTTTTATTAAGTTTCCATAAATAAATTTATTATCTTTAATTTCTCCAATCAAAGATACCTCCATAACAGAATTAGACATATTACTAACTTCACCAATAATATGATTATCAAAAACTACATTTTTACCTATAATATTATCTATATCATATACATTAACACTTAAAGCAACATAAACATTATTATCTTTTATACTAGTAATCTTTCCTAACATTATAACCACCTTTATTATCTAATACCATTATATAACAAACAAGTATAAAAAACAAGAAAAAAAGAACTACCATAATAATAGTTCTAATACTTCATAATGGCGCCTGATGTAGGACTCGAACCTACGACCTATCGGTTAACAGCCGAGTGCTCTACCGGCTGAGCTAATCAGGCATCTCTTGCAAAGTACTAGTTAATTATATACTATTTTTTCTTGTTTTGCAATACTTTTTTTATATTATTTTCATTTTTTTATGATTAATTTATGATAATGTCTTAAGTGCT
>FR902128.1 GCA_000437895.1 Clostridium sp. CAG:914
TTCTCCCATATGATCGTAGTCTCCATGTGGTGACTATCATTTATGCATACGAATTTTTTGTAAAGAAAAAAGAATTAATTAATATTTAATTCCTTTAATTGTGCCAAAATCAGTTCAGTACTTCTCTCTATAAATTTTTTAATATTTTCTATATTAAAAACAAAATCTTTATGTTCCTTTGAATTTTTGATAATTATAGATGTTTTATCAATAATGGTTTTAATTTTATCCATTGGGATTTCATCAATTATACTTTCTAAGTAAGGTATATCTTCATAAAATATAGATAAATCCATATTATATTCATCTAATAATTTTATATTCATATTCGTATAATCATTATAAATATAAATACTTAACATATTTCCATTACATTTTACAATACTACCATCAATTTTTGTTATCATATTATTATCTTCATCATAAATTTCTGATATAAAATACTTAAACCATAAATAATCAGTATATAAATGAATGTAATAGCCTAAAACAAAATCATCATTTAATTTATCTTTATATTTATTTAAAAAATTATCTATATTAGGTATAGCAGTGTCTTCACTATCTAAAAAGTGGCTTTTTACTTTAGTTTCTCCTAAATGTTTTGAGATATCAGGTGCAATTGATCCTATTAATAACTTGTGATTATCTTTTTTTATAACTTTATTTATCTCGTTTGCAACTGCCATATGTATTACTGAAGATGCCATATTATTATCACCATCCTATAATTATTATATCACACTAATTCATATTCTCCAAAAGCAATTCTTTCATCTGAGTAATATCCTATAACAAACTTGCTTTCTCTTTTGCATATTAATATTCCCATTGTATTGTTATTATTCACTTCTTTTGCATTTTTATTTCATTATAATAATTCATATTACTCTTTTCTATGGACTACACGTTTCTATTTTTAATTTATTATTTTTAATTTTAAACATGATACTTCCATCTTTATCTGTTCTATATATTTTTGAATCAATTAAATTATCAATTACCTCTTTATTTGGATGACCATATCTATTATTCTTACCAACACTAATAATAGAATATTTAGGATTAATTTCATTTATAAAATTTTTACTAGAACTTGTCTTACTACCGTGATGTCCAACTTTCAATACATCAATATCTTGTAAATTATATTTTTCTATTAAATCCTCTTCAACTTCAACGCCAGCATCTCCCATAAATAAAAATTTATGATTATTAAATTTCATATATACAACAGAGGAATTATCGTTCTCATTATCATAATCTTTATCATTCAAAAAATATAATTTATTACCATCTATATTCAATTCTTTAATACAACTATAATATGGTATTTTCTTTTTATCTAATGCTTTAATTAAATCTTGTTCTAGTTCATTAAACTCACCACAATTAAAAATCACTTTTTCCACTTTAAAATTATTAACCAAGTTAATTGCTTCTCCCATATGATCGTAGTCTCCATGTGGTGTAATTAAATAATCTACTTTTGTTATCCCTAAACTCATCAAATAAGGAATTGTTTTATTTTTAACAATTTCATAATTATATAATCCTCCAGTATCTATTAATATATTTCCCTTATTATATGGTAAAGTAATCAAAGAACTATCTCCATTACCAACACTAAGATAAACTACATTAAAAGAAGGATTAAAATACATATAATATTTATGCAATAAAATAAAAACAAATATATATACATTTTTATAATTATATAAAAACATATAAATAAATATATAATATAAAATAATTAAATAAATATTAGGTTTAGAAAAACATATAATTCCAAATTTACTAATTTCAATTACTCTAGAAACATATTCCAAAATATTAACAAAAAAAGATAAAATATAACTCATAAAAGGAAATATAAAACTAACTATAGATAAAGGGAAAATAATTACACTAACAAAAGGAATAAAAACTATATTTAAAAATATTCCTAAAATATTAACTTTGTAATAATTATATATTGTTATTGGAAACGCAACAAAAAAAGATAACATAGATATATACAAACTTTTTCCAATTTTATTCTTATGTCTTTGAATATTTTTATTAAAAAGTATTAATGAAAATGAAATAATATATGAATATTGAAACGAAACATTATATACATACATAGGATTAATTAAAAGCATAATTATAAGCAAAATACACATTATATCTATACTCTTTATCTTTAAATTAAAAACTTTATTTAAAGCAAATAATATATACATAATAGTACTTCTCACCACAGAAGGAAGAGTTCCCACCAATAACATGTAAAAAACAAGAAAATTTATTACTATAAAATAATTATAAAAATTATTATATGAAATCCTTTTTAAAATATAAAGAATACATGAAGCAAACAAACTTATATGCATACCAGATATAGAAAATAAATGCGATATACCATTACTTCTAAAACTATTTAATATTTGACCATCAATTAACGAAGTATCACCAAGTAAAAATGTTTTAACATACTCTTTTGCCTTAGGCAATTTATTAATTCTACTTATAAACTTATTCTTAATATAATACAATACATTAGAATTATTACCAATTTTTACTACACTATTTGCCACAACTTGATAGTGTATTTTATTATAATAAAGATATTTTTTATAATTAAACAAATTAAAAACATCATTATTATTTGGTTCTTCTAAAACTCCTTCTACCTCTATTTTATCACCTATACTAACATTTTCTAATATATCAAAATAATTTATAACCAATCGTTCTGAAGACTTTTCTTTTATATATAAAATTGTTTTATCACTAGAACACTTTATTTTATATACTACCCCAACAAAAGAAGTTTCAGTTCCATCAAATTTACTATCAACTCTAAAAATATTAGTAAAAATAATAACCAAAATTAAACAAACAATAGCACTAACTTTAAACAAATATCTATGTTGTAATATATTCTTTAATTTTCTCAAACAACGCTTCTCCTATACCAGAAACATTAAGCAAATCATCAATAATTTTAAAATAACCATTTTCTTCTCGATATTTTATAATAGCTTTAGCCTTCGCTTCACCAAGTCCATTTATACTCATAAGTTCTTCTAAAGTTGCCGTATTTATATTAATAATATTATTAACATTCGTAATCGAATCATTAATTTCCGTATTAATACAACCATCATTTTGAATATTTGGACAAACACATTCTTTATCTATAACTTTTATTACCGTATCAACAATATTAGAATTCTTAACCTCTTCATCAGTATATATAATAATAACCATCTCATCAGTAACTTTCTTTGATAAATTTATATTATCAGTATTAGCGTTTTCCATTAACCCACCAGCTATGGTTATAACATCAATTATTTTTTTATCAGAGTTTATCTTATATACCCCAGGTTTCTTTACAGCACCTTTAATATCTACATATACCAAATCATCTTTTAAATCAACTTCTACCTTCTCCACTTCATTAATAACAACTTGATTATCAACTAAATTCTTTTCTTTACTCTTTAAATTAACTTTAACAAAAACTATATAAAAAATAATCAACATAAATAAAAAAATAGTCATTACATATTTATATTTTTTTAAAAATCTTAACATCATATCCTTTCTTTTGGTCCTTCAATAATATTATTATAAATTTTTTTTCAAATTACTTCTTTTTTTTATTATTTTTTTCTCATTTTAACAATCATTAAATAATTTAAAAATACTAGATATTTGTCGACTTCTTATCATATCTAAACAATGTCTTTAGTAGCATAATATAATTAAGTACATATAATAATTATGGTTGGCTAATGTACTAACTTTTTGAATAAAATAGGCAAACACACATAAAACAACTAAAAAAAACTTGACAAGACAAAGACAAATATTTATAATATTCAGTCAACCGAAAGGATATGGACCAAGGGGGAATTTCTATGAAAAAGGCTAAATACATAGTACTTATTGTTTTAACTTTTATATTAGTAATATTACCAATCACGCTAAAAGAAAAAGACACTAATAATAATTACTCATATATAGAAAACAACAATATAAGTACTAAAACAGAAAGTATCATAAGCTATGATTATAGCAAAGATATTAATGATTATAAAACAAAATATAATAATAACGAAGTCGTAGGTATTATTAATTTTGAAAATACTGATTATTCTAAGCCAATAATGCAACACAATGATAATGATTATTACTTAAATCATGATGAATATATGAATTCAAATTATCGAGGAGCTGTTTTTGCTGACTACAGAATAGATATCATTAATAGTAGAAAAATACTTATCTTTGCACATAATGCTAAATATATTGATGCTAATTTCAAAATACTAGATAATTACTACAATTATGATTATTTTAAAAATCATCAATTTATAAGCATTACTACTAATGAAGGAAAAAAAGTTTATCAAATATTTTCTGTTTATGTTGAAACTAGTGATTTCAGTTACATGAATGTAAATTTTCCAGATGAAGAAAGTTGGGTAAATCATCTAAACAAGTTAAAGAGTAAATCTTTATATGATACTTCCGTTGAAGTAAAAGAAGATGATGAAATTTTAATACTACAAACTTGTAGTACACATGATGACTATAAAGACTATAGTCAAAAATATCTATTAATAATAGCAAGGAGGGTTAAAAATGAAGAAAAAATTTATTAAAAATAGTAAAAAAATTTTCTATACTTTATTTGTATTTATTTATACTATAATGCAAATAATTTCACCTGTAATGGTTAGTGCAAACACTAGCATAGATTTAGATAATTTACCAACTAACCCTGAGATTGGAGATATTTACAATAGTACTGTAACAGCCGGTTCATTAGAAAATGAAGGCGATGTTTTAGTTACAAAAACTGTTACTAAAACAAATACGCTAGGAGAATACACAGTAACATTTAATATTAAAGGTAAAAAAGTAACTACTTCAACAGAAATTAAAAAGCCTTTATATGCTGTTGTAGTATTTGACCGTTCTGGTAGCATGGAAAGCACTTGTATTGAATATTATTTCAATAGATGTATAAAAACAGACCAAAAATGGGAAAGTGCAGTTAATGGTGCTAAAACATTTGCTGAAACTTTACTTAACAAAGTAAATAATGCACAAATCGCTTTAGTAGGTTTTTCTGGAAATAATCGTGGAGATACTCCATATAACGATGCCAAAACTCTAAGAGAATTTGCTAATAAAAATTTAGATGATGCTAATTTTGGCAGTGCTAATGGAGGAACAAACTTACAAGCTGGATTATTAAAAGCTAATGAATTACTTAGTGACACAAGAATTCCTGAAAACGCCGTTAAATATGTTGTTGTAATAAGCGATGGCCAGCCTACATTTTATTATGACAATAAAGGTTATACAAGTGGAAATGGTAATTCAACAACAAAAGAAACATATAAAGCTACAATAGGTGCTGCTACAACATTAAAGAATCAAGCAGAAATATTCTCTATCGGATACATGTTACCAAGTGGTACGGTATACGGAAATAAAACAGCAGCAGATATTTTAACCGAAGTATCTTCTCCAAATAAAGAAGGTTCAATTATTAAACATTATGTAGATGGTAAACCTGAAGATGTGGCAAATGCATTTACTAATATAGCAGAGGAAATAAGTACAGCTAATGCTGGAACAAATGCTCAATTAACAGATAAATTAGGAAATGCCTTCTCATTTGTAGATGGTAATGGAAACACTTACACATCTAGTACTATAGGAGAAATAACTGAAGAAGGAACATCATTTAGTTTTAATATTAAAATAGATGAAGATTCTAGTAACGGATGGCATCCTACTAATAACGGATTTATTTTAAAATACACTAACTATAAAGGAGAAGAAGTAACTTTAAATAGTGAATCTGACCCATTAGTATACTGGGAAGCAAAACAATATAACTATGTTATAAAATACTACTTAGATGATACTAATGGTAATCCAATCGCTACTGAAAATGGAACTGCTCCATTAAACAAAGAAATTAAAGTAAATGAAGAAAAACATTTAAGTAGTCATATTGGATATGAATATACTGGTGTTGATAAAGACTTCAACATTTCTAAAAATGAAGAAGAAAATATTGCTATTATAGTGTATACTAAAGTTAATTATAACTATGTAATTAATTACTATAAAGATTCTATATCAGAAGATAACTTTATTAATAGAGTAACTGGAACTGCTAACTATAAAGATACTATTAATGTAGAAGAAGAAAAATTCTTATCAGGTTTAACCGGATATGAATATACTGATGGTGAAAAAACTATTACTATATCAACAAATAATAATGAAAACATAGTAAACATTGTTTATACTAAGAAAAATTATAACTATGAAGTTAGATACTATTTAGATAGTCTAGAGGGTACTCACTTAGGTACTGTTGCTGGTACTGGAGTTATCAATGAACAAATTATAGTTAATGAAGAGTTAAAATTATCTGATGATAAAGCTATCGGTTATGCATACAATGGTATAAATCTAGACTTTACTATTGAAGACACTAATGAATTAATTATTGTTAATGTTATTTACAATAAAGTAAAATACAATTGGCAAGTTAATTACTATAAAGATAGTATAGCTACTGATACATATTTAGGTAGTGATAACGGAACAGCATATTATAATGATGTTATTAATGTAGAAGAAGAAAAATTCTTATCAGGTTTAACCGGATATGAATATACTGATGGTGAAAAAACTATTACTATATCAACAAATAATAATGAAAACATAGTGAACATTGTTTATACTAAAAAAGATTATGAATATACTGTTAAATATTACTTTGATGGAGTTGAATCTATACCTACTTTAAGTAAAGGTGGTTATTCTGTATATGGTTCTGTATTATATGCAAGTGCATATAACTTAACAGAAAAAGAAATTGAAGATAATAATTTAGAAAATTATATTCTTTCACCTGTTAATCCATATAATCCTGAATCAATAGTAATAAATACTGAAAATAATCTAATCAATATCTACTATGTATCAAAATCTAATATTACAAATCAAAAAGTAACAAAAAACACTAATGATATTATAACTAGCACATCTGATATTGTTAATTACAATATTAATTATACAGCTAATATTAAAAATGCTATTGGAGAAGTAAAAGTTATAATTAAAGACACATTACCACTAGAAATAGATACTACAAAGAGTAACTTAAATGGTGGAAGTTATAATGCAAGTAACAATACTATTACTTGGACAAAAATATATAATGTTAAAGAATTTACAACAAATTATGACATTAAATTAAATATATCTTATTCTGTAGCATACAAAAATATTGATGCTGATAAAAGTTATGATGAAACAGTATATACTAATAAAATTAATGTATGCACAGACATAACTTATAACAACAACATAATTAATGGTAATTGTGTAGAAGATAGTGAAGATATTCCTGTAGAAATCTATGGTGATCTTGTTGTTAAATATGTTACATATGAAAACAATAAAGAAGTAATATTAATACCTACTATAAATGAAAATAATAAAGTTGGTACTCCATACAATACAAAAAAAGAAAACATATATGGATATGAATTCGTAGAAGTTAAAGGTAATCCAAATGGAAAAATAACAGAAGGAACTACCACAGTTATATATGTTTATAAATTAAGTAATGGTAACTATACAGAAGAAGAAATAGAAAAAACAAGTTCTGAAACAATAGATAGTATAGATTCACAATTTAATTACACAATTAAATATAATGTAACTATCAATGATTATATCGGAGAAGCTACTACTACTATTACAGATAACTTACCTTATGAAATTGATGAAACTAATTCTAACTTAAATGGTGGAGTTTATGATAAAGAAAATAATACTATTACTTGGATAATTAAATCTAATATTACCGAAAACAATAGAACCGTTACATTTAACAAAGAAATTAGTGTAGTATATCTTAATATTAATGATGCTACAGTTACTAATGAAGTAACAGGTCAAACTGTATTTGGTAACACT
>FR902129.1 GCA_000437895.1 Clostridium sp. CAG:914
GCACTTAAGACATTATCATAAATTAATCATACTCATATAAATAATATCAGAAAAAGGTTGACACACGAACAAAAATATGCTAACATATAAAGCTACCTAGGAAAAAGGGGGATTATATGAATAATTATTTAATTGAATATCTAAATGAAAATGAATTTAGAAAAAGAGAACGTTCTGTAAAAAAATATAATATGTTAGCATATAAAAAATTACTATTTGAATATTATCCTTCATTAAGAGACGGTAATTTTATCGGAGTAATAACAAATGAAGATAATAAATTAGGAATAACAAAATATGAATTATCATTACCAACAGATATTATGTTTAAAAAAGTACATGGTGATATTATATTACATTACACCGTTTATAAAAATCAAAAAATAGTTATGTTAGATTCTATTGAAGCATCTGATGATATTTTAAGTGAAGGACACCAAAAAGAACTAACAGCATATAAAGGTGTTATGATATCTCCAAATCATGCTGAAAAAGATATATTTAAAATAAATTTACTTAATATGTTAGATAAAAATCACTAAAGAGATGAATTATTTCATCTTTTTTTCTATTTAATGAAAAAATATGTTATTATAATTATAGGGAGGTAATAATATGACAGAAACTAATAAATTAATATTAAAATTAATTTCTGAAAATACCTCTATAGAAGAAATATGCTGTATTTTAAATTTAACTAGAAAACAATTACATTATAGATTAAGAAAATTACAAGAAATAGGATATGATATTAAAGCAAATTATAGTTATAGTGGTACAATAATATATAATTTAAAAAATGATTTTATTGAAGACTTATTATCATTAAAAATACAAGATATAAATAATAGTTTTAAATGTATAGTTATCTCTGATACACATTTTGGAAGTGATTTATCTAACTATAAATATATAAACTTAGTATATGATTATGCCATAAAAAATAATATTCATATTATCTTATTTTGTGGAGATATTCTAGAAGGAATATATGCCAGAAAAAGTAATTACACAAGTATTTATCAAATACAAGAATTTATAAAAAAATATCCTTATGATGAAAAAATATTAAATATAGGTATTTTAGGCAATCATGAAGGCCATTTTCTAAAATATGAAGGAATAGACGTTAAGAAAATGATTTCTAATGCTAGATGGGATATTGTCCCAATAAACTATGAAACAGGTATAATCAAAGTTCAAGATGATAGTATCTTACTATATCATAACATAAAAAATAAATATCCATTTAAAACCCATGGTTGTAGCTTAGCTTTATTAGGACATAGTCACTTTATGAAAGTATCTTTTTCACCAATTCTATCTATTTCTGTTCCTACATTAAGTAACGATTTCCCAACTAAAAATATTCTTGATAAGCCTAGTTTTCTTGAAATAAATATATCTTTAAATAAAAGAAAAATAGATAATATAGAAATAAAACTATTATCTATAGAAGAAAATAAAATATTCAAGTGTTCTGAATCAAATTATGAGTTATCAAAAATTTTAGTAAGAGAAAAGAACTAGTATATATTAATTTACAAAGCATATATTTTATAGTATAATCAGTAAAGGTGGTAAGATGAAATTGGACAACATAAAAATACCATGTCATGTAGGAATTATTATGGATGGCAATGGAAGATGGGCTAAAGAAAGAGGATTAAACAGAAGTAAAGGACATGAAGCAGGATATAAGACTCTAAAAAATACTGCAAAATATATATTAGATAGTGGTGTTAAAGTATTAAGTGTATTTGCTTTTTCTACCGAGAATTTCAATAGACCAAAAGAAGAAGTTGATTTTTTAATGAATTTATTTATTAAAGGATTCAAAAAAGATACTACATTTTTTAATAAAGAGAATATAAAAGTAGTATTTTCTGGAAGAAAAGAACCATTAAAAAAAGATGTCATAGAAGCTATGGAATATCTTTCTAAATCTACTAAAAATAACACTAAAGGAATATTAAATATTTGTCTAAATTATGGTGGAAGAAGTGAAATAGTAGATGCTGTAAATCATATAATTAAAGATAACTTAAAAGAAGTAGATGAAGAAGTTATCAATAGTTATTTATATAACAAATTACCAGATATAGATCTATTAATTAGAACAAGTGGAGAAGTAAGAATAAGCAACTTTATGTTATGGCAATTATCTTACGCAGAATTGTATTTTCCAAAATGTTACTTTCCAGACTTTAATCAAGAAGAATTTGATAAAGCCTTATTAGAGTATACCAAAAGAGATCGTAGGTTTGGTAGTGTTAAATGAAAAATATAGAAATAGTTAAAGATATATTATCTTCTAAAAAATTAAAAAAAGATATAACTTTTATCCATATCGGAGATATTCACTATAATGAAACAACAAGTGCGAAAAAATTAGAATATATAAAATATGCTATTGAAGATGCACATCCAGACTATATATTTATAACTGGAGATTTATTAGATAGACCAAAAATAACTAAAAACAAAGAAAAGATAAAATTATTAGTTAGTTGGTTAAATAGCTTAGGAAATATTGCAAAAGTTTTTATCTCTTTGGGTAATCACGATATCATCCTAGAAGAAGATTATAAGTTTTTTAATAAATTAAATGATATAAATAATATCTATGTTTTAAATAATCAAAGTTATGAAGATGAAAACGTCTTTATAAGTGGCTTTACTTTACCTACTAATTACTACTATAACATAGAGAAACATGAAGATGAAGATGCCTTATTAGAAACATTACAAAATAATTTTAACTTAGTTACTAATTTACCAAAGAAAAAATATAAAGTAGCTTTAATTCATTCACCAATATTATTAAGTGAAAAAAAAATAGTAGAAAAATCAAAAGAATATGATTTAGTATTATCGGGTCATATGCATAATGGATTAATTCCTAGAATATTAGATAAAATAATAAAAAATAATTATGGATTAATATCACCAGATAAAAGACTTTTTGCAAAAAACACTAGAGGAAAGATTAAAACTAAATATTACACCATAATTATTACTGGTGGAATAACAAAATTATCACCATCATCAACAAAAATATTATCTAAGTTAAATGGATTATATCCAATAAGTATAAATAAAATAACAGTAAAAGGAGAAAAATAATGAGTAAAATAAGAAATATTCACGCAAGAGAAATTATTGATTCAAGAGGAAATCCAACCGTTGAAGTAGATGTAACATTAGAAAGCGGTATAACAGCCACTGCTTCTGTTCCAAGTGGAGCCTCAACCGGAGTACATGAAGCATTAGAATTAAGAGATAATGACCCAAAAAGATATAACGGAAAAGGAGTATTACAAGCTGTTAAAAATGTAAATGAAAAAATATTTCCTAAATTAAAAGGTATGGATGCTTTAAATCAAAAATTAATTGACCAAACAATGATAGAATTAGATGGAACAGAATCCAAAACAAACCTTGGAGCAAATGCTATGTTAGGAGTGTCACTTGCTGTATTAAAAGTAGGAGCCAAATTTAAAAAAGAAGAATTATATGCCTATCTTGGAAATAAAAAAACATTACCAAGATGTATGATGAATATTTTAAATGGTGGAGCACACGCCGAAAATAAACTAGAATTTCAAGAATTTATGATTATCCCTTCAAAAGAAGAATATCTTGATAATTTAAGAATGGGAGCAGAAGTATTTCATTCCCTACAAAAAATATTAAAAGAAAAAGGATTAAGTTGTGGAGTAGGTGATGAAGGAGGGTTTGCTCCTAGTATAGATAACACCAAAGAAGCATTAGATTTAATACAAGAAGCAATAGAAAAAGCAGGTTATAAATTAGGTAGTGATATATTTATAGGATTAGATGTTGCTGCCTCAGAATTTTACAAAGATGGATACTATAATTTAGAAGACAAAAAAATGACAAGTGATGAAATGATAGACTATTATGAAGACTTAATCAATAAATATCCAATCATTTCTATAGAAGATGGCCTTGATCAAGATGATTATATTGGATGGCAAAAATTAACAAAAAGACTTGGAGACAAACTTCAATTAGTAGGAGATGATCTTTTTGTAACCAATAAAAAATTACTACAAAAAGGAATTGAATTAAAAATGGCCAATGCCATATTATTAAAACTAAATCAAATAGGAACAGTAACAGAAACATTAGAAACAATTAAATTAGCTCAAGAGAATGGTTATAAAACGATTATTTCCCATCGTAGTGGAGAAACAGAAGATAATTATATTGCTGATTTTGCCGTAGGACTTGGATTAGGGCAAATCAAAACAGGTTCTATGTCAAGAAGTGAAAGAATAAGTAAATATAATAGATTAATAAGAATAAATGAACAAATATCAACAAAATAATCAAAATAAATAATCTATAATTAATATATGAAAATAAAAATATTTGATGAATCACATGAAAAAGATTTAGAAGATGATATAAAAAAATTTATTGAAAATGATAATCCAGATATTATTGATATTAAATATTGTGTTTCCACTTCCATGACATCAGAAGACCAAATATATTGCTTTTCTGCATTAATAATGTATAAGTAAACAACTTGAAAATACATTAATACTATGATAAAATAACTCCAGGGGGATAAGTTGCTATGAAAGGTGTTTTAAAACAAATGATAGAAATATACCAACCAAATGGTATAGATTGGATGGATGTTAGACTAACTAGACATAATCCATATACATTTCATCACATCAAAGAAGAAAGAAAAGGTGGACTATACATTATAGATAATGGAGCAATACTAACAAAGAAAGCACACACATTACTTAACTATTTAGAAATTAATGAACCAAAGAGATATGATGAATTTCAAAGATTGTTTAAATATTTAAACAAAACAGAAGAACCACCCAAAGAAGAATATTTTATGGAAATAGATAATGTTTACTCTAAAGTAAGAACAAGATTACGTTTTGAAAGAAGTGGAATACATTATTATGATTAAAAGAACTAGATCATAGTTCTTTTAATTTATCCATAACTTCTTTTAACATTCTTTCATTCTTATTATTTTTTGGAATATAATATTGTCTATCTTTAATATTATCAGGTAAATATTGTTGTTTAACATAACTATTTTTATAATTATGAGGATATTTATATAATTGAGAACTAGTCTTAATATGATTAGGAACATTACCTGTATTACCCAAACGTATATCATTAAGAGCACTATTCAAAGCTAAATACGCTGAATTTGATTTTGGAGATAAAGCAAGCTCAATAACTATTTCAGCAAGTGGAATACCAGCTTCAGGAAATCCCAATCTTAAAGCACTATTAATGGCAGCATCTACTCTAGGTCCCATACTAGGATTAGCTAGTCCTATATCCTCATATACAATTACTGAAAGACGTCTACATATACTCTCTAAGTCTCCTCCATCCAAAAGTCTAGCCATATAGTATACAGAAGCATTAACATCACTACCTCTTATAGATTTCTGTAAAGCACTAAGCAAATCGTAGTAGCCATCCCCATCTTTATCATGAAAAATATTAGGCTTATTATTTATACTTTTAATAATATCTATATTAACAACACCATCAGCTGTAGAATAGTAAGCAACTTCCAAAAGATTATAAGCATATCTTAAATCATTACCAGACATAGTAGCTATATATTTAATCGTATCATCATCAATAGATAATTTATTAAGTATATTTTCTTCGCATACTTTTTTTATAGCCTTAACTATATCATCATGAGATAACTCCTTTAATTCAAAAATTTGACATCTACTCCTAATAGCAGGATTAATACTATGATAAGGATTAGAAGTAGTCATACCAATCAAAGTAATTAAACCATTTTCTAAAAAAGGTAACAATAAATCCTGTTTATCCTTATTTAGTCTATGTATTTCATCCATAAGAAGAACAATACCATTAGATAATTTAGCTTCTTCTACAACTATATCAAAGTCTTTTTTATTATTAATAACAGCATTTAAAAAACGATATTTAACATTTAATTCATTTACTAAAGCATTTGCAATACTTGTTTTACCAATCCCAGGTTTACCATATAAAATCATAGAAAATAACTTCTTATTATTAACCAAATTAGTAAGTATTTTACCTTCACCAATTAAATGACTTTGTCCAATAATATCATTCAAATTCTTAGGTCTCATTTTTATAGCTAATGGTTCATTCATATTATCACTTCACCTTCATAGAAATATTATAGACTAAATCAAAGTTGTTTGCAATAATCAATAGAAAGTGGTACAATTATATAGGGTAGAAGTATGGAATTAAAGAATATTAGTCAAAATAATATTGATATATTAAAAAAATATGAAGTATATTTATATACTGTTAAACAACTATCAGATAATAGTGTTATATCTTATATTTTAGATATATATAAATATTTAGAATATATAAAAAAAGATTATAATCAAACTACTAATAATGATATATATAATTATCTTAAATATTTAAGTAAAGATAAGTATAGTGTATATTCAGTAGCTAGAAAAATATCTTCTATAAAATCATTCTATAACTATTTAGATAATGAAGATATATATATATTAGAGGTAAACATAGAAAGACCAAGTTTTTATAAAAAATTACCAACAATATTATCTATTTATGAAGTAGATAAATTACTAGATATAAAATTAAATACGCCATATGATTATAGAAACAAAGCTATGTTAGAATTAATGTATGCAACAGGATTAAGAGTATCAGAATTAGTAAGTTTAACTAGCAATAATATTGATTTAGAAAGTAATATTGTTAGATGTTATGGTAAAGGAAACAAAGAAAGAATAGTTCCTATAGGTAGTGTTGCTTCCAAATACGTAAAATTATATTTAACAGAATATAGACACTCTCTACAAAAAAGAACTATTTGTGATAATCTATTTTTAAATAATCATGGTAAACCCTTAACAAGACAAGGTTTCTTATTAATACTTAAAAATATTGCCAAAGAAAAAGGTATAGAAAAAAATATTACACCCCATATGTTAAGACATTCCTTTGCTACCCATTTATTAAATAATGGAGCTGATTTAAGAAGCATACAATTAATGCTAGGACACTCAAATATTTCTACAACGCAAATATACACTAATGTTTCAGATGAAAAACTAATAGAAAATTATGAATTATTTCATCCAAGAAAATGAAAGAGAGGTAAAGTATGAATTTAAATAAAAATATATTTAGAGAATATGATATAAGAGGAATATATCCAAGTGAATTAAATGAAACAGTAGCATATTACGTAGGACTTGCTTATGGAACAAGATTAAAAGAAAAAGGAAAAGACACAACTGTTTTAGGCTATGATAATAGAGTATCTTCTATGTCTTTAGCAAATTACATGGCAAATGGATTACTAGATGCCGGAGTAAATGTTAAAAATATTGGACTAGTGACTACTCCAATGTGTTATTTTGCTGCTAATTATCTATACGTAAATGCCAGTATGATGATAACAGCAAGTCACAATCCTAAAGAATATAACGGATTTAAATTTTCATACAATGGCATACATAACGCTTATGGGAAAGATGTTACAGAATTATATGAAATAATATTAACTGGCAAAGCTAAAAAAGCAGATAAAAGAGGAACAATAGAAAATATAAATATTGAAGATGAATATATCAAAATGATTCTTGATGATATTAGACTAGGAGACAGAAAAATTAAAGTAATATATGACTGTGGTAATGGAACAACATCTATAATTGCAGATAAAATATTTAATAAGTTAAATATAGAAAAAAAAGGAATATATAATATATCAGATGGCAATTTTCCAAATCACCAACCAGATCCAGCCGTTTCAGAAAATTTAAATGACTTAAGACAAGAAGTAGTCAATTATCAAGCCGATATTGGTATAGCCTTTGATGGTGACGGAGATAGAGTAGGATTCGTTGACGAAAAAGGAAGAATTATTCCTATTGAAGAATACATGATAATAATGTGGCGTGATATTTATGACAGAGTAAGTAATCGTAAATGTCTATTTGATGTAAAATGTTCTAAAGTCTTAGAAGACGAATTACTTAAATTAGGAGTAGAACCAATATGTTATAGAACAGGAGGCACATATACTAGAGCCAAAATAGCCGAATTAAATATCCCCTTAGGAGGAGAATTATCTGGTCATATATGTTTTAGAGATAGATTTAAAGGATACGATGATGGAATATATAATGGCATAAGATTAATAGAATTATTAAGTAATACTGATAAAAATCTAAGTAGCCTATCAGAAGGAATAAATAAGTATTATAATACTCAAGAATTAAAAGTAGAAGTCACTGATAATAACAAATTCAAAATAATAGAAAAAATAGAAGAGTATGCCAAAAGCATGAATTATCAAATGTTAACAATAGATGGCGTAAAAGTAAAATTCCCAGATTGTTCTTCTGCTCTAGTAAGAGCCTCTAATACAACACCATGTATAACACTACGCTTTGAAGCAAAAACTCAAGAAAGACTTCAAGAAATATATAATGAATTTATAACAAAACTTAATGAAATAATAAAAGAACTTGCTTAAGTTCTTTATTTTTCTCTAAAACTATCACATATTGTTTCTTCTTTACACATACAATCATCATTATCACAATTACAAGTAATACTAACTTTCTCTAAAGTACAATAATCACAATCATTATGCTTACAAGATCTAACATCACATTTAATAGCTTTATTTATTTCACAATCTTTTTTCATAATACCTCCATAATTAGTTTGTCCAAAATAAACACAAATATGTACTTAATTTAAAACAAGCTAAGAAATAATACATATCATATAATATGAAAGAAAAAGAAGAAGCAAAAACGGATACATTACTAGCTTTTATTCTAGGGTATATATTAATAGATAATTTATCGAGCACAGAGCAAAATGCTTTAGGCAATTGGCTCATGCTAGTAGCACAAACATTGTGTACTAGTGGATCTTCTCATTTTAATAGAGACTGGAAAAATCATATAAATAGTAACAATGATACAATAGATATGAGAAAAATATTAAAAACTGCTGAAGAATCTTTAGATAAACTAAACAAGTTTCTACAATAATATATTCTTTACTAATAAAGTAATTTATGATAATATTTAATTGTGATATATATGAAAAACATTAATAAAATTGTATTAATTTTAGGTGCTTCTTCAGATATAGGAGAGTATTATGCTAATTATTATTCAAACTTAGGTTATATAGTAGTGCTTACATATAATAATTCTTACAAAGAAGTATTAAACCTATATAATAGTATCAAACAAAAAACAGAAGTCTCTATGTATAAAGTATCTGCTAATATAGAAGAAGAAATTAATAATTTATTTAAGAATATTATAGATAAATATGGAAATATAGATATAGTTATTAATCTAGTAGCAACATACAATGATAATATAATTACAGAAAAAACTAAAAAAGACTTTATGAATATAATAGATGTTAACATAGGAAGTGCTTATCTAATATGTAAATATTCTAAAATATATCTTAATAATAGTTTAATAATTAATATGTCTTCTACAGATGGAATAGATACTTATAACGAATATAATATAGATTATGCCGTATCAAAAAGTGGTATTATTACTTTAAATAAAGCAATGTCATTAATAGATAAAAGTAATAAATATTTATGTATAGTTCCCAATTGGATAAATACTAGAAGCACAAGAGAAATAGATAAAACATTTTTAGATAATGAATTAAAAAGAATAGGACAAACAAGACTTATTGAAGTAAATGAATTAATTAATACTATTTCTGAAATAATTAATAATTTTGAAAGTGGAAGTTGTTATAGAATAGATATAAAGGATGATAAACTATGGATAAAATTAATTTAAGTATAATAAATAAATATGAAGATAAATGTAGTCAAGTATATAAAGAATTAGAACGTATTTGTATGATTAATAGCAATAAAGTATTAAATGCATTTCACAAGCATAACATTAGTGAAAGCCATTTCTATTCTTCTACTGGCTACGGATATAATGATCTAGGAAGGGATGCCATTGAAGAAGTTTATGCTACAATATTTTCTGCAGAAGATGCTCTAGTAAGAAGTCAATTCATATCAGGAACACATGCTCTTACCATAGCTTTAAATGCAATGTTAAGACCAGGTGACATAATGTTATCTATAACAGGCAAACCTTATGATACATTAGATGAAGTAATAGGTATAAAACATAACGAAAGTTCCCTAATATCTTACCATGTTCAATATAATGAAATAGATTTAATTAATAATGATTTTGACTATAATAAAATTGAAAAATTCTTAATTAACAACAAAGTAAAATTAATACACATTCAAAGAAGTAAAGGATATTCTACAAGAAAAAGTATTGATATAGATAAATTAGAAAATGTTATTAAATTTATAAGAAAAATAGATAAAAACGTCATTATCATGGTTGATAATTGTTATTGTGAATTTGTATCTACCAAAGAACCAATAGAAGTAGGAGCAAATATCGCCGTAGGATCTCTTATAAAAAATTTAGGTGGTGGAATAGCATCAAATGGAGCATATATTGTTGGAGATAAACGTTTAGTAAAACTATGTGCTGAAAGATTAAATGTTCCTGGTCAAGGAAAAGAAGTAGGACCATCAATGGAACAAAATAGAAACTTCTTAAAAGGATTATATTTAGCACCTTCAGTAGTTATGAATAGTTTAAAAGTATCAACTTTACTTAGTTATATAATGTCTTGCTATGGTTATGAAGTTGATCCAAAGTATAACGAAACAAAAGCAGATATTGTTTTAAATATTACTTTTAACGACCCAGAAAAATTAATAAAATTTTGCCAAATTGTACAATCATCTTCAGCAATTGATGCTAACTACGTCCCAATACCTACTGATATGCCTGGATATGATGATAAGATAATTATGGCAAGTGGTTCATTTACCCAAGGTTCTTCAATAGAAATGTCTTGTGATGGACCAATAAGACCACCATACATGGCATACTTTCAAGGAAGTTTAACCTACGAATATGGAAAAATAATGATTATGAAAGTTATAAATGAAATGTTAGGAGAATAATAATGAATAAATTAGAAGAATTTAATTTGGAATTAAAAAAGAAAAAGATAGCTGTTATTGGGGTAGGTGTAAGTAATATTCCTTTACTTGACTATTTAAAAGACTTATCAGCTAATGTCACTATATTTGATAAAAAAGAAATAACAATTGATATGTCTAAATATAATTTTAAAGTATTCACTGGAAGTGATTATTTAACTCACTTAAAAGGTTTTGATATAATTTTCCGATCACCAAGTTGCCTACCTACTACAAAAGAATTGGTAGAAGAAGCAAATAGGGGAGCGTATATTACAACAGAAGTAGAAGAAGTTATTAGACTAACACCTGCTAAAGTAATTGGTATAACAGGATCTGATGGAAAAACTACTACTACAACATTAATAAGTAAAGTACTAGAAGCTAACAATTATCATGTTTTTCTTGGAGGTAATATAGGAGTACCATTGTTCACTAAAATAAAAGACATGACTAAAGATGACATAGTAGTATTAGAACTATCTAGTTTTCAATTAATGAATATGCGCGTATCACCATCTATTTCAGTTATAACCAATATTTCTCCTAATCATTTAGATTATCACAAAGACTATCAAGAATATATTGATGCTAAAACTTGTATATATAAAAATAGCAATGGTATTTTAGTTTTAAATAAAGACAATGAAATTACAAGTAATTTAACTTCAACTAGAGAAATAAGATATTTTAGCAGATACCAAAAAACTAATTATTTCTACGTTTCAGATAATAACATATATTATAAAGATAAATTAATAATTAACACTAAAGATTTACACATAAGAGGAGTACATAATTACGAAAATATTTGTGCATGCCTATCAGCAATAATAGATCTAATAGATTTAGATAAATCAATAGAAGTAATAAAAAAATTTAGTGGAGTAGAACATAGAATAGAATTTGTAAGAGAAATTAATGGTGTAAAATGGTATAACGACTCCGTATCATCTAGTCCAACAAGAACAATTGCCGGATTAAATTCATTTACAGAACCCATAGTATTAATAGCAGGAGGATATGATAAAAATTTAGATTATACACCTCTAGCTAAGCCAATATTAGAACATGTTAAACAATTAATACTATTTGGAAGCACCAAAGATAAAATATTAAATGCTGTTACTAAAGAAAAAACTAATGAAAATATAGAAATACACGTTTTAAACACCCTAGAAGAAGTAGTAAATAAAGCCAAAGAAGTATCTAACAAAGGTGATGTTGTATTATTCTCACCAGCAAGTGCTTCATTTGATTTGTTCAAAAATTTTGCAGACAGAGGTCTTCAATTTAAAGAACTAGTAAAAAAAATACCAGATTAATGGTATTTTTTTCTATATCCTGTACAAGTTAAAGTTTTAATCTTAACTTCTTTTCGTACATAATATCCATGACCAGATTTACTAGGATTTGCTAAAGCAACAGAACATTTATTAATATTACTATTAATTCCATAATATTCCATTAAATCTCTAGTCATATTATAATAAATTCTAACAGCTTCCTCATACTTTTCATATTCAATAGCACTAACAGCTTTCTCTATATAATAATTAAATAAAAGAGTAGCCATTTCTTCACTATATTCACTATTACTTAAACAATAAGCAATTTTAGGTCCAATTTTATCATAATTAACAAGAATAGGTAAATATTTCTTGTTTTTTTGTAAATAATCATTTCTAAATTTTCTCAATGTATTTAAATAATAATTGTTATTATCAAACCCAAGAATATTACACATTACAGTAGTTATATAACAACCACTATTTCTATGTGTCCTAGAATTATCTATCATATTATCAATAGTACTACTACTTCTAGAATAAGCTTCGCAATATGAACCACAACTTGGATCATCACCATAATATCTGTCTCCTTTTTTTTCACAATAGTATTTACCATAACTATTAGCAGTACATGGATCTAAATAAGTACAACTAGCACAGCATTTACTCATAATTCCTCCTCATGGCACTATATTATATCACTAATTAAAAAATAATGCACTAAAAAAATACATATCATAGTTTAATACCTTGATATGTATTCCTTCTTTTCATTTCCTTATCTATATCATTCAATAATTGACATTTATCAACTAACCACCTAGGTTCTACCAAAGTTTCCTTATCAGGATCCGATGTAATCCTATTAATAACAATCTCTGGTCTTAATAACTCTAATTGTTTTATAACAATATCAATATATTCTTCTTTAGACAAAATTTTAAACCTTTCTTTTTTATACATCGTATCAATAACCGTATCTTTTATAATATATAACATATGAATTTTAATACCCTGTATATCTAACTTATTTAAATATCTAACAGTATCTAACATCATTTCTTCTGTTTCATAAGGTAACCCATTAATTATATGAACACAAACATTAATATTTCTCTTCCTAAGTTTAACAACCATATCCTCAAATTGTTTTAAACTATGACATCTATTTATAAGAATAGAAGTCTTTTCATGAATAGTTTGTAATCCCAATTCAATAGTTAAAAAAGTCCTCTTACTAAGTTCTTCAAGATAATCCAAACAATCCTCACTAATAGCATCACACCTAGTAGCAATATTAAGACCAATAACATCATCCTGTTTCAAAATACATTCGTACTTTTCTTTTAAAACATCCAAACTCGCATAAGTATTTGTTCTAGCTTGAAAATATCCAATATATTTACAAGGAATATGTTTTTTATTAACCACTTCTTTCATCTTCAAAAACTGTTCTTCTAAACTATCTTCCTTGTCACCACCAAATTCACCACTTCCACTTTTAGAACAATAAATACATCCTCCATATCCAATACGTCCATCTAAATTAGGACAACTAAATCCACCATTTAAACTAACTTTAAATACTTTAATACCAAATTTATTTTTATAAAAATAATTTAAAGTATGATATCTTTTATTATCTAATGTATACTTAAACATAATATTTCACCCAATATAAGTATAACACAAAATATTGTATTAAATATAATTATATAGTATAATAACAAAATGTATATTATTAATTATTGATTATATATTAGTATTAAAGGATGTGTATTTATGGAATTACCAAAAAAAGGTTTTATATTACCAGATGGTATAATATTAGATTGCTTTGGAGAAAGACATTGCATAAGAGCATTAAGTTACATAAAGTATAACTGTCAAGAAGAATATGATAAAAGTATTTTTAACAATTCACCAGTAGATTATTTAATAATAGAGCGTGGAGCAATAAAATTAGACTTAAATAATCATATATTTCATTTTTTCTATTCAGATGATGTTATGAATTCATATAAGAAAGATACTATTGAAATGCTAAAAAAAGAAGGCTATAACGAATTTATAGTTAATAACCCTCATAAAAATGTCCTTTCTTCCATAAGAACGTCCTTGTATGGACGACTAGGAATTGTTCCAGAACCGCCATTAACAAGGAAAAGATAAATTTATTCCACTGTAACAGACTTAGCCAAATTTCTTGGTTTATCAATGTCTGTTTTTCTTAATTTAGCCACATGATAAGAAATAAGCTGAAGCATAACAACAGTAAGAATAGGGTCAAGTAAAGGAATGCTTTTAGGAATTTTTATTAAAATATCATAAGTGTCCTTATCTATTTCTAAGTCATCACGAGCAATAATAATAGAATAAGCACCTCTTGCCACAACTTCCTTTATATTACTAATAGTCTTATTTTTAATACTATCATCAGTAATAATAGAAATAACTATTGTATTATTACTTATAAGGGAAATAGTACCATGTTTAAGTTCACCAGCAGGATAAGCCTCTGAATGAATATAAGATATTTCTTTTAACTTTAAACTACCTTCAAGAGAAATAGCATAATCTATATTTCTTCCTAAAAAGAATATATTATCTTTATCATATATCTGGTTAGCAACTTCTAAATATTGTTCACCCTTGATAATATCATGAATCTGTTTAGATAAATTCTTATAATATGGTAATAGTTTTTGATAATCCTCATTACTATTTTTAATGGCCAATAGTCCAAGGATATAGACTTGCATAGCATAGACCTTTGTCGTAGCCACAGCTACTTCAATTCCACAATTAGTATATATTGTTTCATGAGCTTCCCTCGCAATAGAACTACCAAGGGCATTAACTATTGCTAAAGTTTTAGCACCTAAGTCACGTGCAATTCTAAGTGAGGCTAACGTATCAGCTGTCTCGCCGGATTGACTAATAAAGATCACCAAATCATTCTCTTTTAAAAATAATTTTTTATATCTAAACTCACTAGCAAAACAAGTAATTACTTCTTTATCAGCATACTTTTCAATAAAATATGCTCCAACAAGTCCCGCATAGTAGGCACTACCACAACCAACAATATATATCTTATCATATTCTTTAATAGAAGGAATACTGTCAAGGTTATCTAACATATTAGTCCTAAATAATTGTTCTTCTTCATTAATTTCCTTTAACATATAATGAGAAAATCCCTGCTTATCATATTCATCAGTTTTATAATCAAAAGTATAAACACTCTTATTTAACAATTTATTATTGTTATATATCTTAACATCATCCTTAGTAACTATCCCAATATCATAGTTATCTAACAAATAATATCTATCAGTATAATTTTTCACAGCAGACATATCAGACACTATAAAGTTTTCATCATCTCCAATTCCAATAATCAAAGGACTATCTTTTCTAATACAATAAATTTTATCTAATTCATCACTATTGATTATCAAAACAGCATAACTTCCCTCAAGAATGTTAGATACCCTAAAAATAGTATCTAAAGTATTACCATTATCTTTATATATATCATCAAGTAAAGCAGCAATAACTTCACTATCAGTTTCACTATTAAAAGTATAACCCTTTTTTACAAGATTATTTTTGATAATTCCATAATTCTCTATAATTCCATTATGAACAATTGTAAATTTTCCTTGACAAAAAGGATGTGCATTATTCTCAGTAACACCACCATGTGTAGCCCATCTAGTGTGACCAATACCCATATTTGCTTCATTATCTCTAATCTTTACCTTCAAATTATTTATTTTACCAACAGCCTTCTCAATAGTAATATTACCATCGTAATAGGCAATACCAGCCGAATCATATCCCCTATATTCTAATCTCTCTAATGTATTAATTATTTTCTTGGTGGCATCATTTTTACCTATATATCCTATAATTCCACACATAAAATCACTTCCTTTAATACTATTATATGATAAAATTCTACTTATTCAAAATAAAATTAATATTATTTACACAACAATAATTTAAAAAATAATAAAAATTTATAAAATAACAAGTAATTTTAAAAAAGTACGAATAATATTATTGAAATGATCAAATAAAAAGTATGTATCAATTATCGAAAATTAAGTCTGTTAATAATAAAAGAAATAGTAAAAATCCCAATTTAATAAAAAGACAAATACTTTGTAGATTAACTATTTGCAAAAATACTAATATTTACTATAATCAAATCAAAATATAAATCAAAGAATATTAAAGGATGTGAATTATGGATAAAAAAAGAAAGTAATTTGTATTTGCAAACCCCAATCTTTATTATAGACATTTTTTATATTTTTTAGTAAAATATATTTTGTTATAATTCTTTTGAAGGAGGCAACACAATGTCATATATTAAAGGAACAATATCTAAAATTATCTATAGAAATAATTCTAATGGATACACTGTAGGTTTAATAAAAATAAAAGAAAGCGATGAAGAAGTAGGGAAGATTGAAACTTTCACAGGTGTGTTGCCAGAGTTTAATGAAAAAACAATCTATCAGTTAAACGGAACATTTACTACACATAATAAATATGGTTATCAATTTCAAGTCGATAGTTTTGAAATAGTATTACCTGAAAAAAAAGATGAATTGGTAGATTTCTTATCTAGTGATCTATTTCCAATCGGTGAAAAAACTGCCAAAAAAATAGTAGGATCTTTTGGAGAAGACACTATAGATGTAATTCTAAATAATAAAGAGAAACTATTAGAAATACCAAGATTAGGTATTGAAAGAATTAATAAAATTAATAATATTTTAAAAGAATATCAAAGTACCTCTAATATAGTTTTAGAATTAAATAGAATGGGATTTAATACCAAAGATTCATTAATGCTTTTAAATAAATATAAAGATAAAGTTATTCGTATTATTGATAATAATATTTATGATTTAATTGATAATATAAATTTAAATTTTAAAGAGATTGATACGATAGCAATAAACAACAAATATGATTTATATGATGAAAGAAGGATAGAAGCACTTATCATATACTTATTAAATGAAATAACTTTTGAACAAGGTGATACATATTCATTTTTTCAAGAAATATATAGTTATATTATAAAATACCTACCTGATTTAAAATCTGAAGACTTAGAATATTATTTGCTTAAATTAAGCAAGCAAAAAAGAGTTGTTATAAAAAAAGAAAAGTATTATTTAAAAGAATTATATGATGCAGAAGAATATATTGCAGATAGAATATATAGACTTAATAATATGGAAAGACGAAAATTACCAAAACTAAAAGAAAAGATAAAAGAATTAGAACAAAAAATAGGAATAACTTATGATGAATCACAAAAGAATGCCATTATAAATTCTTTAAATAATAACTTTACCATAACAACTGGAGGACCAGGAACAGGTAAAACTACTATTATCAAAGGAATAATCAGAATGCTTGTAGATACTTGTCATATTAGTCCCCAGAATATTGCACTATTGGCACCAACAGGAAGAGCAAGTCGAAAACTCATAGAAGTATGTAATATACCTGCATATACAATACATAAATATCTAGGATGGGATAAAGATAACAATACATTTTCACATAATGAAATAAATGTATGCAAAGAAGAATATATAATCGTAGACGAGGCAAGTATGATAGATACAATGCTTATGTTTTCCTTATTAAAAGGAACAAGATTAGATTCTAAGTTTATTTTTATCGGTGATTATTACCAATTGCCTAGTGTATCACAAGGACAAGTACTTAAAGATATGATAGATAGTGAAGTATTAGATGTTATTAAGCTTAATAATCTATATAGGCAAAAAGATGGCAATTATATTATTAACCTAGCTCATGAAATAAAAAATAAAGAATTATCTGATAATTTTCTTACAAAAAAAGAAGACTATAATTTTATTGAAGTTGATAACGACTACGTTTTAACTTCTATTAAAGATATAATCCTTAAAGCATTAGAAAAAGGCTATAGAGAAAAAGATATTCAAGTTCTAGCTCCTATGTATAAAAGTCAAAATGGAATAGATAATCTAAACAAGATGCTCCAAGAAATATTTAATCCAAAAAGTAATGATAAAAATGAACTAATTGTAGGTAATAAAATATATCGTGAAGGAGATAAGATATTGGAATTAGTAAATGATAGTGATAATTCTATATCTAATGGAGATTTAGGCTATATCATAAATATTACTAATAAAGAAAAAAATGGCAATAAAAAAAATGAAATTATCGTAGATTTTGATGGAAACATAGTATCATTCTCGCCAGATAAATTTATCAATATTACACATGGCTATGCCATTAGTGTTCATAAAAGTCAAGGTGGAGAATTTAATATGGTAATTATACCTTTTGTTAATTCTTTCAAAAGAATGTTATATAATAAACTTATATATACTGCTGTTACTAGAGCCAAATCAAAACTAATTCTAATTGGATCTAGAGAAGCTTTCATATATGGAGTTAACAATGATTATGTAAATAATAGAAAAACAACATTGAAAGAAATGCTAATAAAGAAATATGATTACCAAAGGAGTCAATAATGGAAAGAATATTAGAATTATTAAATAATTATATGAATAATGCTAAAATAAAATTAGATGAATTAGATAAAAATATTCAGTATAAAAATAAAATATTTGATTTGTTTAAATATATAAACTATTATGTTCATATACTAAGAAAAGACACTACTAAAGCTTGCATGTATTTAGAGGAAAATATAGAGACTATAAAGTCTTTATTAAGCGAAATAGATAATAAATCAATAAAAGATATTATTAATAATATTATTGAATGTAATTATTTATTAGAAAAAGATGATGATAATTATTATAAAGAATATTATATTAATAATATAAAAGAATATCATAAAATACTATTTGACATGATAAATGGTCTAAAATTATCTACAAATAGACAAAAGAAAGAACTTATTTATGAAAAATGTTATTATTATAAATTAAATATAATTATTAATTCTATAAATAAAAAGAAAAAAATAGATATAAAATACCTTTATTTTCTTAAAAATATATTTAGCAATGATAAGCAATTAAAATCTAAAGATATACTAAGTTTAATAGAATTATTAGATAATAATGTTATAAATAATGAAACAGAAAATAGTGCTTACACCTACCAAGAACTTAAACAAATATTTTCCATAGAAGCACCAGAAGTAACTGATGATAAAAATTTGAATTTTTATTTGCAAGGATATAAAGAAAAATTAAAACAAGGTATAAGTGCTCCAGAAATCATTAATGAAATAGAACAAGATAGTAATTTGACAGATGAAAATAAATTAACTATATATAAAAATATTATTAATTCATATTATCAAGAAATATTTATTATAAGAAGTCTTATTACAGAAGACATAAATTTAATATTAAAAAAAGATAGTGAAGAATATCAAGATATTGCATCAGTGTTAAAAGAAGAATTAAATAGAATATTAACAGAATTAAAAATATTTGAAACAATGTTAAATAATCGCACAAAAGAACCAGTTAGTGAAGACTATAAAAAAATTGTTTTCTTCGTTGATGGTAATAACAAAAGTATATTTATAAAAGAATTAGAACCTTTATTAAAAATATATAAAAATAAAGAAATATACAATGTATTAGATTCTTTTAATAGTTTTTTAAAAGGAGAAACTATTATTGGGTTTGAACCATTTAATAATGGTTGTTTATCAGGATATGTAACAGGACTATGTAAATTTAAAAAAAATAAATTCAGAATAGTTATGTATAAATTAAAAGATAATAACTTTTTGATATTAGGAATATTCAAAAAACACGATCAAGTTGGTAGAGCAGATTATTCGAGATACTCTGACATGATAAAAAGAACTTCTAAAAAAGAAATGGAAAAATATCAAGAACACTTTGAAGAGTATTACCTAGAAGATAAAGAATTATTTGATAATATTTTATCAAATATACTAGAAGATTTATCATTTAAGAAAAAGAAATAAGTATATATTTCTCATAATTGTCAATAATATTATTGGGTGATTGATTAATGAAAGTAAGAAGTGCCGTTTCTTTTATGGCTTTAGGAGCCGGTAGCGTATTAGCATACCAACAAGTAAAAAATGGAAACTTTGATAAAATGATGAAAAAGTTTAAAAAAGAAAAAAAGAGAGTCATTAAAGAAATAGAAGATATGGATTAATACAAGTTTGACTAGCTTGTATTTTTTTTTGTTATAAAAAAGTAAAAAAAGTGAAAAAAAAGGTTGATTTTCATATAATTTTCTAGTATACTTATGAAGTGTGTGGCTGGCTTAGATATGCAAAGTTGCTGATACGCCCGGTAGAGTTGTTTAAATAAAACTAGGTAATCAGGTAATTTGTAAGGAGCAAGTCTATACTAGATATAGGCGAAGGGAGGATAAAAAATGTCAAGCACAAAGTTGAGAGTTAAACTTAAAGCTTATGAACACAGAACTTTAGATAAAGCGTGTGCTAAGATAGTAGATACTGTCAAAAGAACTGGCGGAGAAATAAGTGGACCAGTACCACTTCCAACAGAAATTCAAAAGTACACAATCTTAAGAGCAGTTCACAAGTACAAAGACTCAAGAGAGCAATTTGAGATGAGAACTCACAAAAGATTAATTGACATCAACAATCCAAGTAAGGAAACAATAGATGCACTACAACATCTTGATTTACCTAGTGGAGTTGAAGTACAAATCAAAACAATGTAATAGGAGGAAAAAATGAAAGGAATCTTAGGTCGCAAGATCGGGATGACTAGTGTGTTTGCTACAAACGGAAAAATTACACCAGTAACTGTAATTGAAGTTGAACCAAATGTTGTTAGCCAAATAAAGACTAAAGAAAAAGATGGTTATGAAGCAATACAACTTGCAGCTTTTGATAAAAGAGAAAAGTTAAGTAACAAACCAGCAACTGGTCATCTAAAAAAAGCTAATACAACACCTAAGCGCTTCTTAAAAGAATTTAGAGGTGTTAATATTAGTGATTATCAACTAGGTCAAGTAATCGACGCTAGTATATTTACTGTAGGAGAAATGGTTGATGTAACCGGCACTTCTAAAGGTAAAGGATTCCAAGGCGTTATTAAACGTTGGAATCAATCACGTGGACCAATGGGACACGGTAGCCAATATCATCGTGGTGTTGGATCATTAGGAACACTTCTTCCAATGAGAGTTATTCCAGGAAAGAAAATGCCTGGACATATGGGTCATGAAAAAGTCACTATCCAAAATCTAGAAGTTATCAATATAGATTTAGAAAATAATGTTATCTTAATTAAAGGAAATGTTCCTGGACCAAAAAATTCATTAGTATTAATAAAATCTGCTGTTAAAAATAATGGTCGTATTAACGAAGTTGATGAATTAGTTTGTTATTTAGCTGATGAAGTTCATGAAGAAATAACAGATGAAATGATCGAAGCAAATAATATTGATAATATTGACAGAGAAGAAACTAATGAAGATTCGTCATCACAAACAGACAACGAAGTAGCTGAATAGCCTAAAGTAAATAAATATTGTGATGAAAGAGGAGGAAATAATGTCTAAATTAGATATACTTAATTTAAAAGGCGAAAAAGTCAAGGATACAAAATTAAATGATAACGTTTTTGGTATTGAACCAAATGATAGTGTAATATATGATGCTGTAGTTTTATATAACGCATCTCAAAGACAAGGTACTCATTCAACAAAGACAAGAAGTGAAGTATCTGGTGGTGGAAGAAAACCATGGAGACAAAAAGGAACTGGTAACGCAAGACAAGGTAGTATCAGAGCTGTACAATGGCGTCATGGTGGAATAGCTCATGGACCAAAACCAAGAGATTATTCAAAGAAAATGAACAAAAAAGAAAGAAGATTAGCTTTAAAATCAGCTTTATCATATAAAGCTAAAGATAAAGATATAATCTTATTAGAAAATATTAGCATGGAAACTAATAAAACAAAAGATATGCTAAACATCTTAAATACCCTAAATATTGCAGATTATAAATTACTATTGATAGTTAATGAATTAACAGACAATGTATGTTTATCAGCAAGAAACTTAGGAAATGTAAAAATAGTATTACCAACTGAAGTTAATACTTATGATGTAATGAATGCAGACAAATTAGTAATAACTATGGATGCATTACAAACTTTAGAGGAGGTGCTTACTCGTGAATAAGAAATATGATATTATTTATGCACCAATTATCACAGAAAAAACTGCTTCTTTAGCAAACGAAAATAAATATGCATTTAAGGTATCACCTAAAGCAAATAAAACAGAAATTAAACAAGCTATTGAAAGCATTTTTAAAGTAAAAGTTATGTCAATTACTACTTCTAACTCACATCCTAAGAAAAAAAGAGTCGGAAAATATACAGGTATGACTAACAAATATAAAAGAGCTATTGTTAAATTAGCTGAAGGACAATCAATTAATTTTGACTAGAAAAAGGAGGAAATAAAATGGCAATTAGAGTATACAAACCAATAACTAATGGTACAAGACAAAGAAGTGTCTTAAAAAGCGATGAAATTACTAAAACAACTCCTGAAAAAAGTCTAGTAGTTAAGTTAAATAAAACTGATGGTCGTAACAATCAAGGTAAAATAACTGTAAGACATCGTGGTGGAGGAGTTAAAAGAAAATATCGTCTTATTGACTTCAAAAGAAACAAAGATGGAATTCCAGCTTTAGTTGCAAGTATTGAATACGATCCAAACAGAAGTGCAAATATTGCTTTATTAAACTATAAAGATGGAGAAAAGAAATACATCATTGCACCAAAAGGATTAGAAGTTGGTAATGTTGTAGAATCTGGTGAAATGGTAGATATCAAAGTTGGAAATGCAATGCCAATTATGAATATACCTGTAGGTACTACAATTCACAATATAGAAATGAAACCTGGTAAAGGTGCACAAATAGCAAGAAGTGCCGGAGCAAGTGCTCAAATACTAGGTAGAGAAGACAAATATGTCTTAATTAGATTATCAAGTGGTGAAACAAGAAAAATTTTAGGAACTTGTAGAGCTACAATCGGAGTAGTAGGAAATGAAGATTATAACTTAGTAAAAATCGGTAAAGCCGGAAGAACAAGATATAAAGGAATCAGACCTACAGTTCGTGGTTCTGTTATGAACCCTAATGATCACCCACATGGTGGTGGAGAAGGCCGTGCACCAATTGGTAGAAGTGGTCCAATGACACCTTGGGGAAAACCAGCACTTGGCTACAAGACAAGAAAGAACAAGAAACAATCAACAAAATATATTGTTACTCGTCGTAATGGAAAATAAGGAAAGGAAGATAATAAATGGCAAGAAGCTTAAAAAAAGGACCATATGTCTTTGAAAGATTATTGAAAAAAGTAGAAAAACTTAATGAAACAGGAAAAAAAGAAGTTATTAAAACTTGGTCTCGTCGTTCTACTATCTATCCTGCTTTTATTGGACATACATTTGCAGTACATAACGGAAAAGAATTTATTCCTGTATATGTTACTGAAGATATGGTAGGACATAAACTTGGAGAATTTGCTTTAACTCGTAAATTCGGTGGACACGGCGCTAACAAAGTGAAATAGTAACTTATAATAAGGAGGACTATAATGAAAGATAAAGAAGCTAAAGCAGTAGCAAAAACAGTTAGAATAGCTCCAAGAAAAACAAGATTAATAATTAATTTAATTAGAGGTAAAAAAGTAAGTGATGCATATGCAATCCTATACAATCAACCTCAAAAGGCAGCTAGAGTTATTGAAAAAGTTTTAAAATCTGCTACAAGCAATGCAGTAAATAATTTAAATTTAAAAGAAGAAAATCTTTTCGTTAAAGAATGCTATGTTGATGAAGGGTTAGTAATTAAAAGGGCTAAAATGGATTCAAGAGGTCATGTAGGAAGAAAAGATCATAAAACAAGTCACATTACAATAGTTGTAAGTGAAAATATAACAGATTAAGTAAAGGAGGGTCTTAATGGGACAAAAAGTTAGTCCAGTAGGACTTAGAGTAGGTATCAATAAAGACTGGGAATCAGTTTGGTATGCAAATAATAAAGATTTTTCTAAGTATCTAAATAATGATGTTAAGATTCGTAAATTCTTATTTAAAAAATATAAGAGTGCAGGAATTAGTCAAATTATTATTGAAAGAAATTCAAAAAGAACAGAAGTATTTATTTATTCATCAAGACCAGGCTTAATTATTGGTCAAAGTGGTACTGAAATAGAAAAAGTAAAAAAAGAAGTATCTAAACTAGTTAATGAAAATATTCAAATTTCTGTCGTTGAAATTAAAAATCCTGATATGGTAGCACAATTAGTAGCAGACAGTATAGCACATGCTATTGAAAATCGTGTATCATTCAGAGTGGCTCAAAAGAAAGCAATCAGAAACACAATGAAAGCTGGAGCAAAAGGTATCAAAACTTTAGTATCTGGTCGTTTAGGTGGAGCAGATATTGCTCGTGGAGAAGGTTATTCAGAAGGAACAATCCCATTACATACATTAAGAGCGAACATCGATTATGCTACATCAGAAGCTGACACTACATATGGTAAAATTGGTGTTAAAGTTTGGATATACAAAGGAGAAATCCTAGAAGATAAAAAGGGAGGTAATTCTCATGTTGATGCCAAAAAGAACTAAACATAGAAAAACTTTCCGTATCAGATATGATGGAAAAGCAAAAGGTAATACAGAATTACATTTTGGTGAATATGGATTAATGGCAAAGGAAGGTGCTTGGATTACAGCAAATCAAATCGAAGCAGCTCGTATAGCTATGACTAGATATATGAAAAGAGGAGGAAAAGTTTGGATCAATATTTTCCCTAACTTATCCTTAACTAAAAAACCTTTAGAAACAAGACAAGGTAAAGGTAAAGGTAATCCAGAAGTTTGGGTTGCAGTTGTAAAAGAAGGCAAAATTATGTTTGAAATAGCTGATGTAAGTGAAGAAGTTGCAAGAGAAGCTCTAAGACTTGCCTCACATAAATTACCTATTAAAACAAAATTTGTTAAGAAAGAAAGTGGTGAAAAATAATGAAAGCTAATGAAATTAGAAAGTTATCCACTGAAGAAATTAATACAAAAATAAATGAGAGTAAAGAAGAATTATTCAATTTAAGAATGAAACAAGCAACAGGGTCTTTAGAAAAGCCATCAAGAATTAGAGAATTAAGAAAGCAAGTTGCTAGAATGAAAACTATTCTTAAAGAAAGAGAATTGGATGGTAAGGAGTAAGAATATGCAAGAGAAAAAGAAACGTGAATTAATTGGTGTTGTCGTAAGTGATAAAGCAGACAAAACAATAACAGTTAAAGTTGAAACTTACAAAAAAGATCCATTATACAATAAAAGAGTTAAATATTCTAAAAAATATACAGCTCATGACGAAAATAATACTGCAAAAGTAGGAGATAAGGTTCGTCTAGTTGCAACTAGACCATTATCAAAAACTAAAAGATACGAATTAGCTGAAATTATTGAGAAAGCTATTATCCTTTAGTTTGGAAGGAGGAAAAAAATATGGTACAACAAGAAACACGCTTAAAAGTTGCGGATAACTCAGGAGCTCGTGAACTATTAGTAATAAGAGTTCTTGGTGGAAGTAAAGTAAAAACAGCCAATATCGGTGATATCGTTGTTGGAACTGTAAAGAAAGCTACTCCTAATGGTAATATTAAAAAAGGTAAAGTTGTAAAAGCCGTAGTTGTTAGGAGTAAATTCGGAGTAAGAAGAGATGACGGAAGTTATATTAAATTTGATGATAATGCTTGCATTATAATTAAAGAAGATAAAACTCCTGTTGGAACTCGTGTTTTGGGTCCTGTGGCACGTGAACTTAGAGATAAAGGATTTACAAAAATCGTAAGTTTGGCTAAAGAAGTGCTATAAGCCTATTAAAAGGAGGATAACATGAAACTAAAAAAAGGTGATAAAGTAGTAGTAATCGCCGGAAGTAATAAAGGTAAAGAAGGTACAATTACTAAAGTATTAGATGAAAAAGTTATCATTGAAGGTGTAAATTTACGTAAGAAACATTTAAAACCTAAAAATAATAATGGAACTGGTGAAATTATAGAACAAGAAGCACCTATTCATGCATCTAATGTAATGATAATTGATCCTAAAACAAAAAAACCTACAAAGATTAAAAAAGTAATCGATGAAAAAGGTAAAAAGATTAGAATTTCAAAAAAATCTAATGAAAAGATAGACTAATTTGGAAGGAGGGTGGACAATGAACCGCCTAGAAGAAAAATATAAGAAAGAAGTTGTTCCAAGTTTAATGGAAAAATATAACTACAAAACAGTTATGTTAGTTCCAAAGATTGAAAAAATCGTTGTTAATATGGGAGTAGGAGATGCACTAGCAAATTCAAAAAACCTAGAAGCAGCCGTTTCTGATTTAGCAAAGATTACTGGTTTAAAACCAATAGAAACAAAAGCAAAAAAATCAATTGCAGCCTTTAAAGTAAGAGAAGGACACAAAATTGGTTGTAAAGTAACTCTAAGAGGAGAAAGAATGTATGAATTTCTTGATAAATTAATATCAATCGGTCTTCCTCGTGTTAGAGACTTTAGAGGACTATCTTCAAAGAGTTTTGATGGAAGAGGAAATTATACAATTGGTATTAAAGAACAATTAATATTCCCTGAAATCAATTTTGATGAAGTTGAAAAAGTAAGAGGTATGGATATAGTAATCGTAACTACCGCTAAAAATAATGAAGAAGCTTTTGAACTATTAAAAGAACTTGGAGTTCCTTTTAGGAAATAAGGAGGAAACAATGGCAAAAAAATCAATGATTGTTAAATCACAAAGAGAACCAAAATTTGAAGTAAGAAAATATACTCGTTGTTCAATATGTGGACGTCCACATGCTGTAATGAAAAAATTTGGAATTTGCCGTATTTGTTTTAGAGAATTAGCTTATAAAGGACAAATACCAGGCGTAAAAAAATCAAGTTGGTAAGACTTGAAATCTAGTTAACTAGAAATAAAGAAGGAGGGAATCAGATGACAGATCCAATTGCTGATATGCTTACAAGAATTCGTAATGCAAATCAAATGCGTAATAAAGAAGTATCTATGCCTACTTCAAAGATGAAAGTAGAAATAGCTAAGATCTTAGAAAATGAAGGATTTATTGAAGGATTCAATGTAAAAGACAATACATTAACATTAACTTTAAAATATGCTGAAAACAAAGAAAGAGTAATTACTGGATTAAAAAGAATTTCAAAACCAGGTCTTAGAGTTTATGCTGGGGCCACAGAAATACCTAAAGTATTAAATGGTTTAGGAATTGCAATAATCTCTACACCAAAAGGAGTTATGACTGATAAATTAGCTCGTAAAAATAATGTTGGTGGAGAAGTAATTGCTTACATATGGTAGAAGGTGAACTATGAGTCGTATTGGAAAAAGAGTTTTAACTATACCAAGTAATGTTAATGTTTCAGTAGAAAATAATGTTGTAACTGTATCTGGTCCTAAAGGAACATTAAACTTAGATTTAATTAAAACAATACAAGTTAATGTAAATGGGACTGAATTAACAGTAGAAAAATTAAAAGATGATAAATTTACTAACCAAATGCATGGAACAACTAATGCTAACATAGCAAATATGTTAACAGGAGTTAGTGAAGGATACAAAAAAGGACTTGAATGTATCGGTGTAGGATATCGTTTCAATGTACAAGGAAACACAATTACTATCCAAGCTGGTTATTCACATCCAGTAAAGATGGAAATTCCTAAGGGATTAACTGTAAATTCAATTAGTAACACAGAAATAGAAGTATGTGGAGCTGATAAATGTTTGGTTGGTGAATTTGCTGCTAATATCCGTAAAGTAAGAGAACCAGAACCATATAAAGGAAAAGGAATCCGATATAAAGGTGAATATGTTCGTCGTAAAGAAGGAAAAAAAGCATCTAAATAATAAGTGAAGGAGATTCTTATGATAAAGAAAGTTTCAAGAAATGAGATGCGTTTAGAAAGACATAAAAGAATAAGAAAAACACTTTCAGGAACTGCTGAAAGACCTAGACTTAATGTCTTCAGATCAAACGCAAATATTATAGCTCAAATCATCGATGATGAAAAAGGTGTTACTTTAGTAAGTGCTTCTACATTAGAAAAAGATCTAAAGATTGCTAATGGAGGAAATATTGAAGCAGCCAAAATCATCGGACAAGAGATTGCAAAAAGAGCAAAAAAAGCAAAAATTACGCAAGTAGTATTTGATAGAGGTGGATACCTATATCATGGACGTGTTAAAGCACTTGCTGATGCAGCACGCGAAAGCGGACTAGAATTCTAATAAGGAGGATGTTATGGACGAAAATAAAAACGAATCACAAGTTAATACTGAAAAAGTTACAAAGTTCAAGAAAAATGACAAAAAAAATAACAGAAGACCAAAAAGAACTTTTGATAAACCAAAAAGTGATTTAGAAGATAAAGTTATTTGTATTAACAGAGTAACTAAAGTAGTTAAAGGTGGACGTCAATTTCGTTTTTCAGCTACCGTTGTAGTTGGAAATAGAAAAGGCAAAGTTGGCATAGGAACAGGAAAAGCCAAAGAAATGCCAGATGCAGTAAAGAAAGCTACACAATCAGCAACTAAAAATTTAGTAAATGTTGAATTAATAGATAATCGTACAATTTCACATGAAATTATAGTAAAAGAAGGAGCTGTTAGAGTTATGTTAAAACCAGCTGCTGAAGGTACTGGAGTTATAGCTGGTGGACCAGTTAGAGATGTACTTGAATTAGCAGGTGTTAAAGATGTATTATCTAAGAATTTAGGTTCAAGTACAAAAATTAACATGGCTAGAGCCACTTTAAAATGCTTAGCAAATCAAAAATCACCAAGCCACGTTGCAAAATTAAGAGGACGCTCAGTAGAGGAGATTTTAGGATAATGAAATTAAATGAATTAAGATATAATGAATTTTCTACAAATTCAAAATCTAGAAAAAGAGTAGGCCGTGGACCTGGTTCAGGTAACGGTAAAACAAGTGGTAAAGGTGAAAAAGGACAAAACGCTAGAAGTGGTGGAGGCGTAAGATTAGGATTTGAAGGTGGACAATTACCATTATTCAGAAGACTATCAAAAAGAGGATTCAACAACTATAATTTTAGAACTAATTATGCAGTAATTAATTTATCAGACTTAGAAAAGTTTGCTGATGGAACAGAAGTTACACCAGAATTATTAATAGAAAATGGTATAATAAAAAAACAATTAGATGGTATTAAAGTGTTAGGACACGGAACACTTACTAAAAAGCTAAATGTAAAAGCTAACAAGTTCTCAACGACTGCAAAAGAAAAAATAGAAGCTATTGGTGGAACAACAGAGGTGATCTAATGTTTAAATCATTAAAGCTTTTGTTTAATAAAAAAAATAAAGATATAAGAAAAAGAATATTATTTACGTTAGGTTGTTTATTTGTATTTATAATAGGTACAACTATTCCAGTACCAGGAACACAAGGAGCATTATCAGGACTTGGTATATGGGAATTATATAACTCAATTACTGGTGGTGCATTAAAGAATTTTTCTATATTTGCACTTGGAGTAATGCCTTATATATCAGCTTCCATTATCACTGGAATATTGCAAATGGATATAATACCATATTTTACCGAATTAAAAGATTCAGGACCTGCCGGTAGACAAAAAATTAATCAAATAAATAGATATTTAGGTATTGCCTTAGCATTTCTACAAGGATTTGCAATGTCATTTGCCTTCATTAAAGGAGCTGGAGCTCTAACTTATCTAAAAACAGCATTAATATTAACTGCAGGTACAGCTTTCTTGTTATGGTTAGGAGACCAAATAACACAAAAAGGAATAGGTAATGGAATAAGTTTATTAATTATGGCAGGTATAATTGCAACAATACCGAACATGTTTATCGAAACATTCCAAGCACTAATTCTTGAAAGAACTGGTTCATTATTTATTGGAATATTATCTTTTGCATTATTTGTATTATTCTATATCGTTATCATTGTAGGTATAGTATATATTGAAAAATCAGAAAGAAGAATACCAATTCAATATGCTAATCAAACAACAAGTGCATATGGAAATAGACAAAATTATATTCCATTTAAATTAAATTCAGCAAGTGTTATGCCGGTAATACTATCTTCAGTATTATTTACAATACCAGCATTTATAGCAGGACTTATGAGTCCAGATAAACCATTTGCTAAATTTGTAACTAAGTACATAGATTATAAAACACCCGTAGGATTTACATTATACATTATATTTATAATAGTATTCTGTTATTTCTACACATTCTTACAAATAAACCCAGAAGAGTTATCTAAAAACCTTAATAAACAAGGAGGATATATTCCAGGTATAAGACCAGGAAAAGAAACCAAAGATTATATAAGTATGATTTTAGGTAGAATTACTTTTGTCGGAGCTATCAGTATTGCTATAATAGCAGGACTTCCTATAATATTTTCAAGTTTTATAGATATAGGATTACCAGCTAGTGCAAGTATTGGTGGAACAGGAATATTAATTGTAATTGGGGTAGCATTAGAAACTTATAATCAACTAGAAAGTAGTTTAATAAATAGAAATTATAAAGGCGGTAGATAAATTGAAGAATATTATATTTATTTCCCCACCAGCTGCAGGTAAGGGGACACAAGCTAAGTTTATTAGTAAGGAATATAATATTCCTCATATCGCAACCGGAGATTTATTAAGAGAAGAAATAGAAAAGAATACAGAAATAGGTATCCAAATAAAAGAAGATATGGATAAAGGTAATTTAGTAAGTGATTCCATTTTAGAATCAATTCTAAAAAATAAGTTATCTACCTGTAAAAACGGATTTATTTTAGATGGATATCCTAGAAACATATCTCAAGCCAAAATATTAGAAGAAATATTAAAAGAATTAAATCAAGATCTAGGAGTAGTAATATACTTAGATATAGATAAAAAGTTAGCCCTAAATAGAGCATTAGGAAGAATAACTTGTCCTAAATGTGGAGCTTCCTTTAATGAGATAATTGAAAATTCTAAACCCAAAAATATTGGGATATGTGATTACTGCAATAGTACTTTAGTAAAAAGAAGTGATGATAATGAAGAATCTTTCTTAAATAGATTTGATACTTATCTAAATAAAACTAAAGAACTAATAGATTATTATAATGATTTAGGAGTATTAAGAACTATAAAAATAGATGATAATTCTACTCCAAAGTCAGATTATAAAAAAATTAAGGAGATATTAGAAAATGATTAATATAAAATCAGATTATGAAATATCACTTATGAAAATAGCTGGTAATATAGTTTACCAAACTCACCAATATTTAAAACCATATATAAAACCGGGAATAACCACTAAAGAATTAGATAAGTTAGCATATGACTTTATAATAAGTAAAGATGCAACACCATCATTTCTTAATTATAATGGTTTTCCTGGAACAATATGTACTTCTATAAATGAAGAAGTAGTACATGGTATACCATCTAATAGAAAATTAAAAAATGGTGATATAATTGGAATAGATATTGGAGCATGTTATCATGGATATCATGGTGATTCAGCTTGGTCTTATCCTGTTGGAAATGTTAGCAAGGAAGTAAGTTATTTATTAGAACATACAGAAAAAGCCTTATATGAAGGATTAAAACAAGCTAAACCAGGTAATCATATAGGTGACATATCAAATGCTATTGAATGTTATGCAAAAAAGCATAATTTAGGAATAGTAAAAGAATTAGTAGGGCATGGAGTAGGAAGTAAACTACACGAAAGCCCAGATGTACCTAACTATGGAAAAAAAGGTACAGGACCACTATTAACAGAAGGAATGACTATAGCCGTTGAACCTATGTTAAATTTAGGAACACCTAAAATATATATATTAGAGGATGATTGGACTATAGTAACAAGAGACAATAAACCTTCTGCTCACTTTGAACATAGTATTGTCATAACCAAAGATGGTTATAAAATTTTAACAGGAGATGATAATTTTGAGTAAAAATGATATAATAGAAGCCCAAGGAAAAGTAGTAGAACTATTGAGGGGTGGTTCATTTAAAGTTGAACTCGAAGGCGGCCACATTATTGAAGCTCATGTTTCTGGTAAAATGCGTGTAAATAATATACGTATCTTACCAGGCGATACAGTGGTTGTAGAATTATCACCATATGATTTAACACATGGGCGAATTACTTATAATAAAAAGTAAAATAGGAGGATAAATTATGAAAGTAAAAGCTTCAGTAAAACCTATCTGCGCCAAATGTAAAGTAATTAAGCGTAAAGGAAAAGTAATGATAATTTGTGAAAATCCAAAACACAAGCAAAAACAAGGTTAATTTAGGAGGAAAGAATGGCAAGAATTAAAGGTATTGATATACCAAATGAAAAAAGAGTCGAAATTGCATTAACTTACATTTATGGTATTGGAAGAAGTTTATCAAATACAATTCTTAAAGATGCAAATGTCGATAAAAACAAAAAAGCTAAAGACTTAACTGAAGAAGAAATATCTAGAATAAGAAAAGAAGTTGAAAAATATCCAGTTGAAGGTGACTTAAGAAGAGAAGTTAACATGAATATCAAAACAAAAATGGAAATCAACTCATACGAAGGAACTAGACATAAAAAGAATTTACCAGTTAGAGGTCAAAGAACAAACAGAAATGCTAGAACTCGTAAAGGTAAAGGTAAAGTTGTAGCTAATAAGAAAAAATAGTTAATAAGGAGGATTTTATATGGGATCATATAATGCTAGAAAAAGAAAAGTTAAAAAAACTGTTCCTACTGGCCAAGTCCACATTCAATCAACATTTAACAATACAATAATCACTGTAACTGACTTAGATGGCAATGTTATAAGTTGGGCTTCTGCTGGAACACTAGGAATTAAAGGAAGTAAAAAATCAACTCCATACGCTGCAGGAATGGCTGCAGAAAAAGCAGCAAAAGTTGCTTACGATATGGGAATGAGAACAGTTGATGTATTTGTAAAAGGATTAGGTGCTGGAAGAGAAACAGCCATCAGATCTTTAGCTACTGTTGGATTAGAAGTAAAAACAATTACTGATGTAACACCAATTCCACATAACGGATGCCGTCCACCAAAAAGACGCCGTCCATAAAAAGAAGGGAGAAATAATTGTGTTAAAATTTGAAAAACCAGAATATAAAGTAAAAGAATATCAAAAAGATAATTTTTATGGAAAATTTGAAATTGAACCATTAGAAAGAGGATTTGGAACAACTCTAGGTAATGCTTTAAGAAGAGTAATGTTATCAAGTTTACCTGGAGATGCTATTACAAGTATTAAAATAGATGGAGTAGCACATGAGTTTCAAAAACTAGATGGAGTAATTGAAGATGTAACAGCTATCGTTTTAAATGTAAAAAGCATAGTATTAAAAAATCATTCAGATGATTATGATAAAATACTTAGAGTATCAGCCGTAGGACCATGTGTTGTTACTGCAGGTGACATTGAAAAAGATGCTGATATAGAAATATTTAATCCAGAACAAGTAATTGCTACACTAGCTGAAGGTGGTTCATTCAATATGGAAATGACTATTGCAAATGGTAGAGGATATACTAGAAGTGAAGAAAACAAAGAAACATTCAAAAATAACAAAATGAATGTTATAGCTGTAGATAGTTTATATTCACCAATTGAAAGAATTAACTATGAAGTTGAAAGTGCGAGAGTAGGTCAAAACAATAACTATGATAAATTAATATTAGAAGTATGGACAAACGGTTCTATTACTCCAGAAGAAGCTATCTCATTAGCAAGTAGAATATTAATTGAACATTTCCAAATATTAGCAGAATTAAATGAAATAGCAGATGAAACAGGATTAATGACTTCAAAAGTAGAAGATCCTAGCTTAAAAATATTAGAAACTTCAATAGATGACCTAGATTTCTCAGTAAGAGCATATAACTGTTTAAAAAGAGCAGGAATTCTTACACTTCGTGATTTAGTTGATAAGACAGAAAATGAAATGATGAAAATTAGAAATCTAGGAAAGAAATCATTAAAAGAAGTTATTGATAAAGTAAAAGAAATGGGTCTAAACTTCAAAAATGAAGACTAATTAAGGAGGAAAATAATGGCATACAGAAAATTAGGTAGAAATACTAAACAAAGAAGAAGTATGTTAGCGACTTTAACAAAGCAATTAATATTAAACGAAAGAATAATAACTACTGAAACAAGAGCAAAAGAAGTTAGAAAAAGCTTTGATAAAATGGTTACATATGGAAAAAACGGTTCTTTAGTATCTCGTAGATTAGCCTTAGCTTTCTTACATAATGATAAAGAATGTGTTAATAAAGTATTTAATGAATTAGCACCTCGTTATAAAGAAAGAAATGGTGGATATACTAGAATCACTAAATATAAAGAAAGAAAAGGAGATAACGCATTACTTGTTATCTTAGAATTAGTATAAGGTAAGTTTAATACTTATCTTTTTTATATAACAAAAAAATCACCTTAATTGGTGATTTTTAATTTATCATTTTCTACATCAATAGTAATTGTACTATTATACATAATCTTATCTTCAATAATCATATTTGCTATCATAGTTTCAACATTCCTACTGACATATCTCTTAATTGGTCTAGCACCATAAATTTCATTATAAGAATTATCAATTATATACTTTCTAGCATTGTCTGTAAGATTAATTTTAATTCTTTTATCTTGAAGTCTTAATTCAATATCATGAATTAATTTATCAAGAATAGTATAAACAACATCTTTAGATAATGAATTAAATATTATAATTTCATCTATTCTATTTAAAAATTCTGGTCTAAAAGTATGTTTTAATTCTTGCATAACCATTTCATCTGAATTACTATTATTTTCTAGAATATATTCACTACCTAAATTAGAAGTCATTATAATAATAGTATTTTTAAAATCTACTGTTCTACCTTGACTATCAGTAATTCTACCATCATCAAGTATTTGAAGTAATATATTAAAGACATCTTTATGAGCTTTTTCTATTTCATCAAATAAAACAATACTATAAGGGTTTCTTCTAACCGCTTCAGTTAACTGTCCTCCATCATCATATCCAACATATCCTGGAGGAGAACCAATAAGTCTTGCTACAGAATGACTTTCCATATATTCAGACATATCAATTCTAATCATATGTTTTTCATTATCAAATAATTCATAAGCAAGCGTTCTAGCAACTTCTGTCTTACCAACACCAGTGGGCCCCAAGAAGATAAATGAGCCAATTGGTCTATTTGGATCTTTAATACCAGCTCTAGCTCTCTTTATAGCATCACTAACTAAATGTAGCGCCTTATCTTGACCCATAACCCTTTTTTTCATATTACTTTCCAAATTTAAAAGTTTATCTTTTTCAGAACCAACCAACTTACTAACAGGAATATTTGTCCACCTAGATATAATTTGAGCAACACTCTCTTCATCAACAGTATCACTCAATATATCAGAAACATTTTCTTTTTGCAAAGTATCAAGTTCTTTTTGAAGAGCAGGTATAACACCATGACGCAATTTAGCAGAAGTTTCTAAATCATAATTATTTTCTGCTCTTTCAAGTTCAAATTGTGCTCTATCTAATTCTTCCTTTTTCTTACTAATTAAAGCATTCTGCTTTTTCTCCATATCCCATTTATTATTAAGATCATTAGCTTTATTTTTAAGTTCAGCAAGATTATTATCTATCTCAATAACTCTATTTTTAGAAATATCATCTTTTTCCTTTTTTAAAGCTTCTTTTTCAATTTCAAGTTGCATAATACTTCTATTTAAATTATCTAATTCTACAGGTACAGATTCCATTTGTACCTTAATCGTAGCACATGCTTCATCAATTAAATCTATAGCTTTATCAGGTAAAAATCTATTTGTAATATATCTATCAGATAATGTTGCAGCAGCTACTAAAGCCTTATCTTTAATATTTACACCATGAAACACTTCAAATCTAGATTTAAGCCCTCTTAGAATAGTAATAGTATCCATTACTGTAGGTTCAGATACCTGTACTTTTTGAAATCTTCTTTCAAGAGCACCATCCTTTTCAATATATTTCCTATATTCATTTAAAGTTGTAGCTCCTATACAATGTATCTCACCACGTGCAAGCATTGGCTTAAGCATATTACCAGCATCCATAGCCCCTTCGACAGCACCAGCGCCTACAATCATGTGTATCTCATCGATAAACATAATTATTTCGCCATTAGATTCTTTAATTTCCTTTAATACTGCCTTAAGTCTCTCTTCAAACTCACCACGGTATTTGGCACCAGCCACCAAAGCACCCATATCCAATTCCCAAATCTTTTTATCTTTTAAACTAGTAGGTACATCACCCTTAATAATACGCATTGCAAGTCCTTCAACAATAGCCGTCTTACCAACACCAGGTTCACCAATAAGAACAGGATTATTCTTAGTTTTTCTAGATAAAATTCTAGTAATATTTCTAATCTCTTCATCCCTTCCAATTACAGGATCAACTTTACCATTGCGAACAGATTCAGTAATATCACGACCATACTTCTTTAAAACATCTTTCAATGATTCTTCATATTCTGGATTCATATCTTATCCCTCCTTTAACTATTTATAATTATAGCACAAAATTAGCAATTGTCAATAGAGATTGCTAAAAATAACTAATGCAATAGAAAAACATTTAGAAAAGAATTAAATTAATAATAGTAATGATAGTGCAAATATAGCATTTCCAAATGTACCTAGAATACAAGACAAAAGAATAAGAATGATGATATTTAAAAAAATATAAAGGAAAAAATATAGGAATTGTAGTTAACATAGCACCACAATTAGCCTTTGAAGTAATAACAAAGAAAATCAGTTGGATTTATAATCTAGATTAATTTATATTAATAAAAAATTTTGTTGTTAAAATTTATTTATTGTTATATACTTAAATAGAGGTATAATAATGAAAGTAAATATTTATGATTTTGATAAAACAATATATGATGGAGATAGTGGGTATGACTTCTATAAATATATGTTAAGAAGAAGACCCTTTTTGGTATTTCCTAATGTATTAAAAAGTATTCCTACAGGAATAAAAATATTATTTAAAAAAGGAACTACTCGAGATATAAAAGATAAATTATTTTATTTCTTAAAAGATGTTAAAGATTTAGATAAATATGTAAAAGATTTTTGGAATGAAAATGAACATAAAATAAAAAAATGGTATATAGAACAAAAAGAAGAAAATGATGTTATTATAACAGCTAATTATGAATTTTTAATAAGAGAAATATGTAATAGATTAAAAATTAAAAATCTAATAGCAACAGAATATGATTTTAAAGAAAACAAAATAAAAGGAATTCATTCTAGAGGAGAAAATAAAATAACATTATTCAAAAGTATTTATCCAAACTATGAAGTAGGAAAAACTTATAGTGATAGTATGATAGATAAACCATTATTAGAAATTGGTAATCCTGGATACTTAGTAAAGGGTAATGAATTAATTGAATATAAAAAATAGAGGCAATATGAAAATCGAAAAATATGAATCAATAAATAATGGACAATATAAAATATATTTAAGTGATGGTACTATTCTAAAAATAAACTCAGATGTAATAATAAATAATAATTTATTATATAAAAAAGAAATAGATAATACTTTATTAAATAAAATATTAAAAGAAAATGATAATGCAAATATTTATAACAAATGTGTTAAATATATTAGTGTTAGATTAAGAAGTAAAAAAGAAATAATAGACTATTTAAAAAAACTAAATATAGATAATACTGCAGATATAATTGATAAATTAACTAAAAATAATTTAATAAATGATGAAGTATTTACTAAAGCTTTTATTAAAGATAAAATAAATTTTACTTCCTATGGTCCATATAGAATAAGACAAGAATTAAATAAATATAATATTGATAATGAAATAATAGATAAATATATAAAAGATATAGATGAAGAAATACTTATAGGTAAGATAGATAAACAAATAAATAAAATGATTAAAAGTAATAGAAAATATTCTAGCAATATCTTAAAATCTAAAATATATAATAATTTATATAATAATGGCTTTGATAAAGATATGATAATTAATATATTAAATAACTATAATTTTTAGGTATAATTTACTTTTTTTGGCATATATTACTAATGGTGATAATATGAAAAAACTAAAATATGTAGTAGTAGCCTTAGCAGTATTTTTACTAATGGGATGCACCATGTCTAATACCCCAACTTCAAAAGTAGAAGATTTATTTTCAAAGTATCAAACATTAGATAATGACATTAAGTCTGATATTAATGAAGTATTAAAAGAACAAAATTTAACTGATACACAAGTAGAAAAATATAAAAAATTATTAGAAGATCAATATAGAAACTTAACTTATGAAATAAAAAATGAAAAAATAGATGGTGATCATGCTATCGTAACAGTACAAATAGAAGTAATAGATTATAAAAAAAGTATATCAGATTTAACATATGATAGTACTAAATATACTAAAGAAAGTTATGATGATGCCAAATTAGATTTATTAGAAAAAGCTAAAGATAAAGTTACCTATACCTTAGAATTAGGTGTAACAAAAGATAAAAATAACAATTGGCGCTTAGATAGTTTATCTAATGCTGATATTAAAAAAATACAAGGAATGTACTAAATTTATTTAGTACTTTTTTTTAACCATAATTTTGATATAATTTAATTAAGGAGAGTATATGAAAAGAGAAAGTTCAAGAGCAGTTATAATTGATAATAATAGAGTGCTAACTATGTTTAGAAGAAAGATTGATGAAGTGGGAAATAAGAATGAATATTATGCTATCCCAGGTGGAGGTATTGAAGAGAGTGAAACAATGGAAAAAGCTGTAGTTAGGGAACTACAGGAAGAATTAAATGTTAAAATTAAAATATTAGGTTATTTAGGTAAAGTTGAAAAAGAAAAAGATATAGAAAACTATTTTCATTGTGAAATAATAGAAGGAAAGCCACGTCTAGGTGGAGAAGAATTAGAAATAATGACTGATAGTAATTACTATGAACCAATGTACATGGATATTAATGAATTAAAAAATAAAAACTTTCAAAGAATGGATGTAGTAAATAAAGCATTAAATAAGAAATATGAATAGTGAAAATAGGAATTAATATTATATTGTAGGAGTATATGATATAATATAAATATATATTAAGGAAGGTGACAAAATGGAATTATTTAGAAAAAATAGAGCACATGAATTATCAAAAACTATTCAAAAATTATTTGATACAGAAGGATTTTATGAAGAACTACTAAAATATAATAGCCAAATGGATTCTTTCTATAATAATTTAGGGATGATTATAGAATACTACATAATTACAAGAGATAAAAAAATGCATACAGTAGAAGAATTAATGAATTTAATATCAAATCTATATAATGAGTGGAAAGAAAAATATAAAGAAAATGCAATGAATAAAGGCTTTTTAACGCATTCTTGTAATGGATTATTTAAAGAAAAAATATTAGAGAACGGATTAGGACATCAAAATAATAGAGATAAAGACTTAGAATCAAAATTAACCTATCTAGAAGAATATTTAGGACAAAGTAGATATTTAAAGCAACAGAAGAACTCATATGATGAAATATATTTATCAACCCCAGGTACCTCAAGTATATCTTATGCCTCTAATTATGCTCCAGAGCGATTATTTCTGGGGATACTAAGTCAAGATAATCCTCTTCCAATCATTGTAGGAGAAACAAGATTAGACTATTATAAACGAGTAATTGATGAAAAAGTAAAAGATTTAGATAATAGTGAAGATTTAAAGAAAATAGCCTATGAAGTTTTAGAAAAACTTTTAACAAAAAGACCAATTATAGTTTTTGTACCAATTAATAGTAGAAATTATAAGTTGAATATTAGCATGTCTAGTACTAGTAGTGAAAAAGTAGAAATTAATAAGTTTATTGAAGATAATATACATGATGATTACTTAAGATTTTTTAGTCATACTATTAATGGATGGGATTCAAATAATTTAAATGACATGGTGGTAGAAAATGTGTTAATTCCTCCTAAAGAGTTAGGAATAATAACTATTCCTTCAAGATATGAATTTATACAAATGAAAGCAAAAGTTTTAGGAATAAGTAATGGAAAAACTATTAATTATGATGGTGAAGAGATAACAGAAGAAGTTACTGAAGAAAAATATGAATACAAATGGAATGAAACTAATGAAGAACATGTGTATAATTATAGAGTAACAAACAATAAAAAAATATAAAATATTAGGATGTGACAGTAATGAAAAAATATTTATTAAAAATAAAAAAACTAATTATATTAATATTTATTGCTTATGGAGTATTATCTTTAATCAATATCTTTAATCCAATAATCAATGCCAAATTACTCACTAGTTTAACAAATTTTAACTTAAACGAAGCTTATAAATATACCTTTATATTTTTTGTAATATCAATTTTATCAGTATTAATTAATAAACTGGCAATTAAATTATTAGGAAAAATTCATGAGAAACTTCTTTATGATATAAGATATGACATAATACAAAGATTATTTAAACTTAAAATGAAAAATTTTGATGAAATACCATCAGGAAAATTCCAAGAAAGAATTAAAAATGATCCAGAAGGTATATTTTCTGTTTTTAGTGTAGTTCAATATAATATTTTTAATATAATAACAGAAGTTTTTATGCTAGCTTATGTAATGTATTTAAATATCATAATAGGACTTATTTATATTTTAGGAATTATCATTATTTATTTCTATGAGAAATATGCTTATGAGAAATTTGAAAAATTAGAAGAAGAATCAAAGATTCAAAGAGAAAAAAGTGGTACTATTTTAAATGAAATATTAAGAGGAATAAGAGATATAAAATTACTAGGTATTACTAATAAAGTAAATAAAATGACAAGTGAAACACTAGATAAACAATCAAAACTAGATACAAAGATTTCTATATCAAGAATGAACATATATAATACCACTGAAATAGTAAAAGATATATTAATATTTATAATTATATTTCTAGGAATATTTTTAATAAATATTAATAAATTAACTCTAACTACTTTTCTAATTATATTTATGTATAGGAATGATATCTTTTCACTTGTATTTAGTTATACTTCTTTAAAAGAATATTTGGTTAAATATAAAGTGGCCAAAAATAGAATTATGGAATTATTTGATAATAAAAAGTTTCCTATAGAAACATATGGAAATGAAAGTATAGATAATATAAAAGGAGAAATAGAATTTAAAAACGTAAGTTTTGCTTATAATAAAAAAGAAATTATACATAATGTATCATTTAAAGTTAACCCCTTAGAAGATGTCGCTTTAGTAGGAAAAAGTGGAAGTGGTAAGAGTACATTATTTAATTTACTAACAAAGAGTTATGATAATTATGAAGGAATAATAACCATAGATGGTGTTGATATTAAAAAATTAAATCAAAAGACACTGATAGATAGTATTTCAATTATAAGTCAAAATCCCTATATTTTTAATTTGTCAATTAAAGATAATTTAAAATTAATTGATAAAAATATTACAGATGATGACATAATTAATGCTTGTAAAACTGCTAGAATTCATGATTTCATTGAGACTCTTCCAGATAAATACAATACTTTGCTAGGAGAAGGAGGAGTAAATTTATCGGGAGGACAAAAACAAAGATTAGCAATTGCAAGGGCATTGTTAAAACAAAGTAAAATACTTTTATTTGATGAAGCAACTTCATCTCTTGATAACATAACACAAGACGAAATACAAACTGCTATCAAGTCAATTTCCAAGAATTTTACCATAATAACAATAGCACATAGACTATCTACGATAATCAACTCAAATAAAATATATTTATTGGAAGAAGGAAATATAATAGCCTGTGGAACACATAAAGAATTATTAAAATCAAATACATATTATAAAGAACTATATAATAAATAAAAAATATATTAAAAAACTTTAAATGATTGTCTTACCATTTATTGACTTATTCCTTGAAAATAAAATAATACCACAAAAATAAAAACGATTTAAGAATTTATCAAATTTCTCTAAATCGTTTTTATTTTATATACAAATATGGCGTCCCCGAGTGGACTTGAACCACCGACCACTTGCTTAGGAGGCGAGTGCTCTATCCGCTGAGCTACGAGGACATAATTTTTCTTACCACTTAATTATAGCAAAACCTATTACAAAAGTAAAGTGTCATATTTTTTAAAATTTGATTTCTAAAAAAATTATGTTATAATAACTGCAATTGCAGTGCAATGTATTTAATAATATATTGTCAATGTTTAAAGTGGAGGATTTTAATGAGAGGTAAATTAATATTAAGTGATTTTGATGAATATGAAAGTACTAAATACAATATTTCTGAAGGATTAGATCCTTATGACTATGAAATATCTATATGTACTGATTTAAGTGAAGAATTTGTAAATTTAATTTTAAATATTGGTGAAGGGAATGAAAGAGATTTAAATGCAAGTATTGAAGCTGTAATAGATTGCTGTGAAGATGAAGAAAGTAAAACATTCTTTAAACAATACAAAAACAGAACGTTAGAACTTTTGCAAAATACTGAATATGTTACTTTTAATTTTGATGTTGAAAAAATATGTGAATATGTAAAAGCAAATAAAATTTTAAGAACGAAGAAGATAATATTTAATGATATATTAGAATTGAAAGCAGAAATAGTAACAGAAATAATTAATACTTTTGGTAATGATACTTCAAATATTTATTTTAATGTGGTAGGTAATGATAAATTAATAAGCTTTGAAGAATATAAAGCTACTGTAAAAGTAATAGATGATATAGTAAAAGATATAGAAAAGTTTAATTTTTCACCAATGGAAAAAATAATGTATGTTTATGACATAGTAAGAGATAAGGTATATGCTGAAGTTGATGAAAACGAAGATAAAAACATATCTAGAAATCTATCATCAGTCTTACTTGGAAATAAAATTGTATGCGTAGGATACGCAAAAATATTTAGAACTATATTAGAAAAACTTGGTATAAGTTCTCATGAAGTATATTTATATTATCCTAATAAAAATGGAGGTCATGCAAGAAACGAAGTATATATTAAAGATGAAAAATATGCTGTCGATGGTGTTTATTATTTTGATCCTACATGGGATAGCAAAGAAAGTGAAAATGATAATTCTTATTTATTTTCATATAGATATTTTGCTATGACAAAACCAGCAATGGATTTAATGGACAAAGGAAGATTAATTGATAGGGTTTTTCCTTGCTTTTCTGATGATATAGCATATAAGTTTGAAGAAATTATTAAAGAGGGATTAGAAAAAGTACCAGAAGAGATGATAAAATCGATAAATTATATGTCAAGTTTAGTTTATAACAAACAACTTATAGATAAATTTAGATTAATTTTATACAGACAAGGAATAACTAAATCATTATTAGAAGTAGATACAGATAAAGTTATTGAAGAACTAATACCATTGGTGGAATATTTTAATAAACCATTATCTGCTAATATATTATTAAAGGTTTTATATAATGTAAGAAAACAACAATATTATACTAATCCAGAAAAATATCCATTTGGATTAAATGAATTTTATAAAACTATTATAGAATCTAGATGGTGTTTTGAAATGACAGGAATGCAAAAATTAGCCTATGAGATTGCAAAACCAAAAGAAAAGGGAAGAATTATATCAAATAAAATAGTTGAATATTCACAAAATACAGATTTATATAGAAATATAGAACGAGTAAAATTTGCTAAAACATTAAGAAGAATTTGTAATAATAAAAAAGATAATGAAAAATAAGAAATTAATTTTAAAAAATATATATAAGTGTAACATAAAAAGGTTGACACAACAATATAATTATGTTAGAATTTTAACTATGTAAGGAGGAAATAATGGCTACAAAAATTAGATTAACAAGAATGGGAGCAAAGAAAGCACCATTTTACCGTTTAGTAGTTGCTGATTCAAGAAGTCCTAGAGACGGAAGATTTGTTGAACAAATTGGAACTTATAATCCATTAACAACACCAGCCGAAATTAAAATTAACGAGGAGTTAGCTTTAAAATGGCTAAATAATGGAGCAATACCTACGGATACTGTTAAAAATTTATTGAGTGATGCTGGAATTATGAAAAAATTCCATGAATCAAAGATGGGTAAATAATGAATTTAGTAGAATTAACTGAAGCAATTATAAAAAGATTAGTTGCTGATCCAGAAACAGTATCGGTAAAAGAATTTGATACAGAAGAAGAAAATACTGTACAAATAGAGGTATTAATACAAGAAGATGATATGGGTAGAGTAATTGGCAAAAATGGAAAAGTAATAAGTGGAATTAGGACAGTAGTTCAAGCAAGTTCTAGTTTATATGATAATAAAAAAGTTAAAATAAATGTATCATCATACTAAGAAATAGTCTATTAAGATTATTTCTTTTTATATAATATCCCAATTTAATACATATACAAAAAGAATAAAAAATATAGATTATGCTCCGTTAATCTTATTCAATAGTTATAATAACGATAAAAATATTACGCCAGTACTTACAAATTGGTTTAAAGGAAGAAGTATTCCTTCGTGGAGAGATGATTTAGATTTATTACTTGTCAAGTTGAATATTTCATCTCCTGAAGAATTATTAGATAAGGCATTCGGATTGTCATTGTCGGACCAATATTGGGTAAAACCAGCTGATTCAAATATTGAATATAAAGATATAAATTTCTTTGAACATGATTTTAAAGATTCAGAGTTTACTAATGCTACATTTAGTAGTGGAGTAGATAGTAGTACAAAAATTAGTCTAATATCACCGAATAATACCACTGATGGGAGATTAAAGAAAACATGGATAATTAAAAATAACAAAAGATATTTATTAAAAGGTGGATATAAAAATGAATTAATGCAACCTTTTAATGAAGTACTAGCTAGTATGATATGTGAAAGATTAGGATTTAACCACTATTGAAGTCATTAATGGAAAAGTAGTATCTAAATGTGAATGTTTTATCAATACATATACAGAACTTATTCCAGCACATCAAATATTATATGAAATTCAAAAAAAAGAAAATGTTTATGAAGAATATATTAAAATTTTAGAAAATAAAGGTATTAATAATGTTAGAGAAAAATTAGATAGGCATCTAAATAATTTTGGAATAATAAAAAATGTTAATAATTTAAATTGGATTGATATTAAAGATATAAAAAGAATTGATTTATCTAAACTTGATGGCGTAGTAGACGAATTTGATGAATTATTGCATAAATATCAAAGTACAACTAGAATGACAGATAGAAGAATTAATAAGATATGTACTTTGTTGATTAGTAGAATAAATAAGTTAGAAAATATAATTAATAAATAAATTTTATAAATATTAATTTAGAAAATTTATTTGGATATTATAATGTCTGCTGTAATTCAAGTTATTTCGTATAAATTTGATTTGCAACTCAATATTATCGACTTAAACACTTTTTTACTACAGAAATGTTTCACATCAATTGTAATACTACATTTTTACCAAAATATTTTATTGATTTATCAATCTAGTTATTGTATAATTAAATTGTATCATTTTAGGAGAGTCGATATCATGAAAAAAATATATACTAGTATTGATATTGGATCAGATACTATTAAATTTGTCGTAGCAGAATTGTATAAAGAAAAATTGCATATTTTGCATTCCTCTTCTATAAAGTCAAAAGGAATAAGAAAAGGGTTAATAATAGACTCTAATTTAATGGTAAATTCAATAAAGGATGGAATAAAAGTAGTTAGTAATGACTTAGGATTTCAAATAAAAAAAGTCATTGTTAATGTACCAAGTTATAATGCTAAGTTTATGTATGTTACTAATAAAATAGAAATTAATGAAGAAATAACTACTGAAGACATAAATAAAGTTATTAAGTCTTCAGTATATGGTAAAATAGATAGTGATTATGAATTGGTAACAGTACTACCTTTAGAATTTGTAATTAATGAGAGTGATAGTGTAGAATATCCTGTTGGTCTAAAAGCAAATACTCTAGAAATAAAAGGAATAATGATAACAGTACCTAAGAAGAATATTTTTTCTGTGGTAAGTGTTATGGAAAGTGCCGGTCTAGAGGTTGTAGATATTACTTTATCAGGGTTATCTGATTATAGTGAAGTAAAAAGGGATAATATCAAAAATAAAGTTGGTGCTATTATTAATATAGGACATGACATAACTAATGTATCTGTATTTAATAAAGGTAAATTAATGAATACTGAGGTATTACAGATAGGTGGACATAACGTTGAGAAAGATATTGCTTATGTATTCGGTATTAATGTAATTGATGCCAGAACAATAAAAGAAAAATTTTCTTTTGCTCATAAAAGATTTGTTACCTTGACTGATACTTATGAAATAAAAAATAATGATGAAAAATTAATTAAGATAGGCCAATTAGAAGTTACAGAAGTAGTTATGAGTAGACTTACAGAGATACTTAATTATGCTAAGAAGCAGATATTGTTACTAACTAAGAAGAATATTGAATACATAATTATTACTGGTGGAACAACAGAAATGAAATATTTTAAAAATTTAGTATATGAAATTCTTGGGAAAGATGTTATAATATACTTAATGAAGGATATTGGCATAAGAGATAATAAGTATATAAGTGCTTTTGGTAGTATAAAGTATTTTATAGAAAAGATGACTATAAGAGGAAAAGATTATTCTATGATTAGTCCTTTGGATGAAGAGTTATTGTTAACTCCTGAATCAAAAACAAGAAGAGATAAAGTGGGTATAGCTGGAATGTTTAAAAATTTTGGTAAAAATAAGGAGGAAAAATAATGAATAATATGTTTGGTTTGGAAATGAATCAGTTGGCTAAAATCAAAGTAATTGGTATTGGTGGTGGGGGATGCAATGCTGTTAACCGTATGATAAATTCAGGACTAAAAGGTGTTGATTTTATCGTTGCCAATACTGATTTACAAGTCCTAAACGATTCATTAGCTCCAACAAAAATACAGTTAGGAAGCGAACTAACTGATGGATTAGGTGCTGGTGCAAATCCTGAAATAGGAAGAGAAGCAGCACTAGAAAGCAAAGCTGAAATAGAAGATGCATTAAAAGGTGCTGATATGGTCTTTGTTACTTGTGGAATGGGCGGTGGAACTGGAACAGGTGCATCACCAATAATTGCCGAAGTAGCTCAAGACTTAGGAGCCCTAACCGTAGGTATAGTTACAAAACCATTTAGCTTTGAAGGAAAGAAAAGAATGGAACAAGCTATTGCTGGCTTGGATGAATTAAAAAAACATGTAGATACCCTAATCGTAATACCTAATGATAGATTAAGAGAATTAATTGATAAGTCAACACCAATGCTTGAAGCATTCCGTGAAGTTGATAACATATTACATAGAGGTGTTCAATCAATATCTGACTTAATTGCAATCACAGGTTTAGTAAACCTAGATTTTGCTGACGTCAAAGCTGTAATGAAAGATAGAGGAAATGCATTAATAGGTATAGGTGTAGGTTCAGGTGAAAATAGAGCTGTTGAAGCTGCTAAACAAGCCGTATCTAGTCCACTATTAGAAACATCAATAAATGGTGCTACAGATGCCATCATAAATGTAACAGGAGGTTCATCACTTACATTATTTGAAGTGGAAGAAGCTGCTGAAGTAATAAGATCAGCTGCTAATACCGATATAAATACAATATTTGGAGCCGTTATAAATGAAAATTTAAACGATGAAGTAATAATTACAGTTATAGCCACTGGATTTGAACAACCAAGCGAACCATTATATCATAGTTTCAATTCTACTAATAGAGATGAAATGTATAAAGATACATCTGATGAAGATAATGAATTAGATATTCCTCCATTTATTAGAGATAGAGAAGATTACTAACAGGTTTTTATACCTGTTTTTTTTTACCAAAATAATTAACATATTTTTTACATTATATTCCATTTATAGTAGACATATATCTACATTTTTGCTATAATTAACTTAAGGTAAAATACTACCAAAATAGGTAGTACATAATAGGTAGAGTGATAATGTGAAATATTTTTTAAAGTTTATCTGTTTAATAGTTACATTTTTTATGTTAACTACTGGTGTATTAGCTTTAACAGTTAGCGAAAATAATATTGAGATTCCTAAATCAGATAGAAAAAGTATAGAATTGTCTACTAATAGTGAAGAAATGCTTACTAGCGTAGAATTCACTTTAGTATATACAACTTATGATATACCAGCAAGTTTTATAGTTAATCCTAATTATACAGATTCTAATCCTAATGGTATAAAACATAAAATAATTTTTTCAGAACCAATTAATGGTAATATTATTTTAGGAAATATAAATATTAATGTTGTAGATGATCCAAAAGATAATGCTGGAACTGTTAATATACATAGTGCCATAGGATATACCGAATCAGGAGAAACTATTAATCTTACTAGTCAAAATATAAATGTTACAGTATTAAATAACAGAGAGACTAATACAGAAACAAATGAAATTGAAAAGCCAAAAGAAGACAAACATGAAGAAACAAAAGAATTTGATAAAAATGTCTTAAAAGAAATTAAATCAGACCTTGTAAAAATAAATATTCAAAAAGATATCTTTGAATATACAATAACTATTAATAATGACATAGAAAAATTAGATTTAGAACCAGTAGCTATTAATAAATCATATAAAGTAGAAATATCTAATCAAGAAATTGCTACATTAGAAGATAATAAAATAAATATAACTATTACTGATGATAAGGGTAATAAAATAGACTATATCATTAAAGTAAATATTTTAAAAGATATCTCTGATGTAGAAATAGATGATAGTGATTTTAAAGAAAAGAATACTTATAAAGGGAAATGGATAGTTTTAGTTATTATTTTTTCAACAATCTTGTTATTTGGATTAATTCTAACAAGAAAGAAAAAATAATGGAGTAGGTAGGGAGTATTCAAATGACAAAAATTAAAAACATAATAACACAAAAAAGAATAAGAATTGCAATGTTTATAGTATTAGATATACTAGCTATAACGATGTGTTCTTTTTTGGCGATAGGGTTGAGATTTGATTTTCATGACATACCAAATATATACATAGGCAATATTTATAATTATCTTTTAATTGATAGTATTATTATTGTTGCCATATTTTCAATATTCAAAATATATAAAAGTATGTGGTCATATGCTTCAATAACAGAGCTAATTAATATTATATTGGCATGCTCTAGCTATGAATTAATTGAATTTATTTATAAACAAATAATTAATGTAAATATGCCAAGAAGTTATTACTTAATAAAGTTGATTCTATTATATATTTTTATTTCATCAATAAGATATTCATATCGTATTGCTAGAACAATGAGAGACTACTATCGAGAAAAAAATGGATTAACTAATACAATGATAATTGGAGCTGGTGAAGCGGGAAGAATGCTAATAACGGAAATATATAATAATAAAACTAATTTTAAAAATAAAGTTTGCTGTATTATTGATGATGATAAAAATAAAATTGGTAGTTATATTAAAAACATTCCTGTTGTAGGTTCAAGAAAAGAAATAAAAGAAAATGTTGATAAATATAATATTGAAGAAATTATTATTGCTATGCCGTCAATAAATAGAGAAAAGTTAAATCTAATAATTGATGAGTGTCAAAAGACAAAATGTGAAATCAAAACATTGCCCAGTCTAAGTGAGTTAGTAGGCAAACCAACAATGAAAAAGGTAAGACCACTATCGTACGAAGATTTTTTGGGAAGAAAAGAAATTGTTGTTAATATTAATGAAATTTCTTCATCATTAAAAGACAAAAAAATTATTGTAACTGGTGGTGGCGGTTCAATCGGTAGTGAATTATGTAGGCAAATAGCCAAATGTAAGCCTAAAGAATTGATTATCTTTGATATTTATGAGAATAATGCTTATGAAATAGAGCAAGAATTAAAAAGAACTTATCCCCACTTGAATTTAAAAACAATAATCGGATCAGTTAGAGACTATGATAGATTAGAAAATGTATTTAAAAAATACAAACCAGAATATGTCTTTCATGCTGCAGCACATAAACATGTACCATTGATGGAAAATAGTCCCAATGAAGCAATTAAAAATAATTGTCTTGGAACACTTAATACTGTAAAAATAGCCGATAAATATAAAGTTAAGAAATTTGTCTTAATTTCCACAGACAAAGCAGTAAGGCCAACAAATATTATGGGAGCAACGAAAAGAATTTGTGAAATGATCATTCAGGCTTATGATAAAAAATCTAAAACAGATTATGTGGCTGTTAGATTTGGTAATGTGCTAGGTTCTAATGGATCAGTAATTCCATTATTTCTAAAGCAAATAGAAAATGGGGGACCAGTAACAGTAACGCACAAAAATATTACAAGATACTTTATGACTATTCCAGAAGCAGTTTCATTAATTTTGCAAGCCTTTTGTTATGCTGAAGGTGGCGAAATATTTGTTTTAGATATGGGAGAACCTGTAAAAATATATGATTTAGCAAAAAAATTAATTAGATATAAAGGATATGAACCTAACATTGATATTCCTATAAAAATAACAGGATTAAGACCTGGAGAAAAACTATATGAAGAATTACTTATGGAAGAAGAAGGACTAAAAGCCACTCCTAATAAACTTATTCATATAGGTAAACCAATTGAAATGGATGATGCAAAGTTCTTTAAAAAACTAGACAAACTCATTACTGCATCATATAAAAATAATAATGATATTAAAGAAAAAGTAGCTACAATTGTAGATACATATACAATAGATAAAGGAAGTAATCAAAATGAAAAATAAAAAAATTATGCCATTTAAAGAAAAAATATGGTTAAGTTCTCCAACAATGCATGATGGAGAAGAATTAAAATATATGAAAGAAGCCTATGATACTAATTGGATGAGTACAATAGGAGAAAATATTAATCAAATAGAAAGTATTACTTGTAAAAAAATAGGATGTAAATATTCTGTGGCTCTATCTTCAGGAACCGCTGCTTTGCATTTGGCTATTAAATTAGCTGGTGTTAAAAAAGGGGATTATGTTTTCTGTTCTGATATGACATTTGCTGCTACAGCTAATCCAATCGTTTATGAGGGAGGAATTCCAGTATTTATTGATACAGAATATGATACATGGAATATGGATCCAGTAGCATTAGAAAAAGCCTTTGAAATTTATCCAGAAGTAAAAATAGTAGTGTTAGCTCATTTATATGGAACTCCAGGTAAAATTGATGAGATCAAAAAAATATGTGATAAAAATAAAGCTATTCTAATAGAAGATGCGGCTGAATCATTAGGAGCAACTTATAAGGGAAAACAAACTGGAACATTTGGAAATTATAGTTGTATCTCATTTAATGGAAATAAAATAATAACAGGTTCTTCTGGAGGAATGTTACTAACAGACAATAAAGAAGCTGCTGAAAAAACTAAAAAATGGGCTACACAATCTAGAGAAAATGCCTCTTGGTATCAACATGAAGAATTAGGCTATAATTATCGAATGAGTAATGTAGTTGCTGGAGTGGTAAGAGGACAATATCCATTTCTAGAAGAACATATAAGAAGTAAAAAAGAAATATATTCTAGATATAAAGAAGGATTTAAAGATTTACCACTTAAAATGAATCCATATGATAAGAAAAACAGTGAGCCAAATTTTTGGTTAAGTTGTTTAATTATTGATGAAAATGCAATGAGTAAACAAGTAAGAGGGGAACAAGATGCACTATACATTAGTGAAAAAGGTAAAAGTAGCCCCACAGAAATATTAGAAACATTAGCAAAATACAATGTAGAAGGAAGACCAATATGGAAACCTATGCACATGCAACCAATTTATAGAATGAATCCATTCATAACAAGAGAAGGCAATGGAAGATCTAAAACAAATGCTTATATTAATGGTGGATATTATGGAAAAGATGGACAACCTTTAGATATAGGAAATGATATTTTCAATAGAGGTGTATGTTTACCAAGTGATAATAAAATGACAAAAAAACAACAAGATATAATAATTGAAATAATAAAAAAATGTTTTGAATAAATTAATGGAGAAAATATTATGTATAAAAAATATATAAAAAGAATACTTGATATAATACTGTCATTAATAGCTATCATTATAACATTACCAATATTTTTAATAGTAGGTATCCTTATCTTGATATTTATTGGTCAACCTGCCATCTTTAGACAAAAAAGACCAGGAAAAAATGAAAAAATATTTACCATGTATAAATTTAGAACTATGACCAATAAAAAAGATGAAGATGGTAATCTCTTACCAGATGAATTAAGACTAACTAAATTAGGTAAATTTTTAAGAAAAACTTCTCTTGATGAAATACCAGAATTTATCAATATCTTAAAAGGAGATATGTCACTTGTAGGCCCAAGACCCCTTTTAGTAGAATACTTACCATATTATACAGAAGAAGAACATCATCGTCATGATGTAAGACCAGGTTTAACAGGGCTTGCTCAAGTAAATGGCAGAAATAATTTGGATTGGGATAAAAGATTAAAAAAAGATATAGAATATGTTAATAATATCACATTTATAAATGATACTAAAATTATTTTAAAAACTATTAAAAAGGTGTTTGCAAGAGAAGATATTATAATAAGAGGTACTGGTAATATAGTTGATTTCAATAAATATAGGAGTAATAAAATAATAAAGAATTGATGGTGTTAAAATGAATTTATTAGGAAAAAAAGTATTATTAAAACCATTAGAAAAAGACGATATGGAAATATTACATTTTATGATTAATGACCCAGATATGTCAAATATGGTTGTAGGATGGTCTAAGCCAATCTCAATGGTTGAACAAGAAAGATGGTTTGAAAATTTAAAAAATGATTTAAACATAAGATATGCAATTTCTTATAATGGCAAAACTGTTGGCTGTGCTATTATACATGATATTGATTGGAAAAATAAATCAGTAACATTAAGTATAAAAGTATTAAAAGATTATTGTAAAATAGGTATAGGAAAAGATACAATAAAAACACTTATTGAATATTGCTTTAATGAATTAAATGTAAATAGAATTTGTGCTGAGGTATTAGATTATAATATTTCTTCTAATTCACTATTTAAATCTTGTGGTTTTGTTTTGGAAGGAACAAAAAGAAATGCCATATATAAAAAAGGAAAGTATAATTCATTAAATTTATATTCTATTTTGAAAGAAGAGTATAATGAAGGAAATAGGTAGTGAGTTTTATAATATTATTCAAAATAGTGAATTATTAAATAATTTTAAAAATAATGATAATACTTTGTATACCATAAGTGGTCGAACAGCTATAAATTTTATATTAAAAAATATTAATATTAGCGAAGGTATTGTTTATATGCCAAGCTATTGCTGTGAATCAATGATAATTCCTTTTTTAGAAAATAAGTATAAAATATTGTTTTATAATATTTTTATTCAAAATGGCAAATTAAAATATAATATAGATACTAATATAAAGTGTGATGTATTTTTTGCAATGTCATATTTTGGATTTACTAGTACAAATATGGACATTTACATAAAAGAATTTAATAATAAAAATATAATTGTTATTGAAGACATTACACATAGATTACTATGTGATAACTCTTACTGTAAATATTCAGATTATATTGTAGCTAGTATTAGAAAATGGATACCTATATATACAGGTGGTGTTGCAATATCCTTAAATAATAAATTTCTTTTAAATAAAGAAAATTATCAGACTAACTCTAAACTTGTTCTGTTAAGAAAAAAAGCAATGAATTTAAAAAGAAATTATATAATAGAAAAAATAGAATGCAAAAAAAAGTATTTATATTTATTTGATGTTACTAATAATATGTTTAAAGATTGCAGTATAAAATTAATGGATAATGAATCCTTAAATATATTAAATAAAACTAACATCGAACAAATAAAAAAAATAAGAAAAAATAATGCTAAAATAATCATAGATAAGATAAAGGAAAATCCTAATGTAGAATTATTATGTGAATATGAAAAATCTGATTGTCCATTGTTTGTTCCGGTAATATTAAAAAATGTAAATATAAATAAATTAAAAGAAAAACTTATTGATAATAGTATCTATTTACCAACACATTGGCCAAAATCTAAATATATTACTACTAACATTTCAGATATAATATATTATTCAGAATTATCTTTAGTATGTGATCAAAGGTATAATAAAGAAGAGATTATTAATTATATTGATACTTTTTTAAAAATAGTTTCGAGGTGTAAATATGAATGATATTTATTTTGATAGAAATTATGGGAAATTATATGAAAAAATCGAAAATGGAAAAGTTGTTATTTATAAGTTAAAAACATCTAATGGAATAATAACCAACCAATTTATAAAAAGAGAAATACCAATTGAAATTGATAATCATAAATATTATGACATTGTTACACCATATGGATATGGTGGTCCTGTTATTGAAAAAATTAGTGGTGATAAGGATACACTTTTATTAGAATATGAAGAAAACTTTAGTAAATATTGCAAGAAAAATTATATTGTAGCTGAATTTATAAGATTTCATCCGTTAGCAAACAATGCATTAGATTTTAAAACTATTTATGAAGTAACATATAATAGACATACATTAGGAACTAATTTAAAAGAATATGACGATCCAGTAGCAAGTGAATTTTCTAAAAGTTGTAAGCAAAATATAAGAAAAAAATTAGCTTTAGGTATGAGTTATAGGATTACTCTAAACCCTAAAGATTTATCAACTTTCAAGGATTGTTATTATTCCACAATGGAAAGAAACGAAGCAACTGATTATTATTATTTTGATGATTCGTATTTTGAAATGATAAAAAAATATTTTGGCAATAATACAATTCTTGTTGAAGTCATATATGAAAATAGAACTATAGCTGCAGGCTTATATTTTTTGTGGAATAAAGTAATTCATATACACCTATCTGGAACATTAAAAGAATATTTACATTTATCTCCAGCATACATATTAAGATATGCAATAACAAAATGGGGAAAAGAAAATGGATATGAATTAATTCATCACGGTGGTGGAAGAAGTTCAAATGAAGATGATAGTTTATATTTATTTAAAAAACAATTTGCTAAAAATACAAGATTTGATTTTTACTTAGGTAAAAAGACATGGAATATAGAAATTTATAATGAATTATGTAACAAAAAAGGAGTTTCTAAAGAATCAGACTATTTTCCGGCATATAGAAAGGAGAATTAATTATGAAAATATTAATGATTGCAAACTTCGTTTCATTTCCTTTTGAAGGTGGAAATAGTAGATTTACATATATTTTGAATATGTTAGACCATAAAAAAAATCAATTAGAATTAGTCACATCTAATTTTAGACATAGTACAAAATCAAAAAGAGAATATAGTCCTGAAGAATTAAGTAAAGTGTCATACAAAATAACTTTATTAGATGAACCAGGGTATAAAAAAAATGTTTCTATTAAAAGATTTTATAGTCATAAAATATTATCAATTAATCTAAAAAAATATTTAAAAAAAATTGATAAACCTGATTTAATATATTGTGCTGTTCCATCTTTAGATTTAGCAAAAGAAGCAGCAAAATATGCCAAAAATAACAATATAAGATTTATAATAGATGTACAAGATTTGTGGCCTGAAGCATTTAAAATGGTATTTAAAATTCCTATCATTAAAGATATAGTTTTTTTGCCACTAACATTAAAAGCTAATTATATCTACAAAAATGCTGATGATATTATTGCTGTTTCCGAAACATATGCAAATAGAGCAAGCAAAGTAAACAAAAAATACAATAATAAATTAAGTGTGTTTCTTGGGACAGATTTAGAAAATTTTGATAAAATATCAACTATAAGTAGAAAAAATAAAGAAGACATTATAGTTGTATATATTGGAACATTAGGGCATAGTTATAATTTATTAGATACTATTAGGGCTATTAAAATTTTAAATGACAAAGGTATAAACAACATATTATTTAAAATAATGGGAGATGGTCCATTAAAAGAAATGTTTGAGTTAGAAGCAAAAAAATTAAATGTTAAATGTGATTTTAGTGGGAGACTTCCATATGAAAAAATGGTACAAGAACTAAGAAACTGTGATATAGCTATAAACCCTATTATGAAAAACGCTGCACAAAGTATAATTAATAAAGTGGGAGATTATGCAAGTGCTGGGCTCCCTGTTATTAATACTCAAGAATGCTTAGAATATAGAACCCTTGTAAAAGATTATGAATTAGGAATAAATTGTATAAATGATCCAAAAGATATTGCTGATAAAATTGAAATATTAATTAATGATACAAAATTGAGAAAAAAAATGGGAAAAAATAATAGAAAATTAGCAGAAGAAAAATTTGATAGAAAAATAACATATAATAAAATTAAAAAAATAATAGAAAGAGGGTAATGATATGAATTTATTACATATTTGCTCAATTACTAATAATAAAACCAGTGGTATTTCAAATGTTGTTCCTGACCATTTTATTAACCAAAAAAAACATGAAAATGTAGCTCTATTAAATTGCAACAAAACTAGAATTGAAAGATTAAAAAGAGAAAAAAATGTTTTTTATCTAGACAAAATTAAAAACTTTGATAAATTACCAAAACCATTTAATCATCCTGATTTAGTGATTTTTCATGGCATTTATTTTTTTCAGTACATAAAAATTTATAAAAAAATTTTAGAAAATAATATTCCTTATATAATTATTCCACATGGTTCTTTAACAACTGATGCACAAAAAATCAAACCACTAAAAAAACATTTTGCAAATTTATTTATTTTTAATAAATTTATCTATAAATCAAATTATATTCAATACTTATCGGATAATGAACTCAATATGTCAAAAAAATTTAATCATAACTCGTTTGTATTAGGAAATGGAATAAATAAAAGTAATAAAATAAAAGAAAAATTTTCCAATAATGGTATTAAATTAATTTATGTTGGAAGATATGCTATTTATCACAAAGGAATAGACATTTTGCTAGATAGTTGTGAAAAAGCATATGACATTATGAAAAAAAACAATATTACTTTGTCTTTATATGGTTCAGGAAACGATGGAATAGAAAAAATTCAAAAAATGGTGGACGAAAAAAAGATTAATGATATTGTAAATGTCAATGGTCCAATATTCGGAAAAGAAAAAAGAGAAATAATTTTGAAACACGATTTTTTTATACAAATGTCAAGACTTGAAGGACAACCTTTAGGTATCATGGAGGCGATGACATTTGGAATGCCAATAATAGTTAGCGAAGGAACTACATTTAGCAAAATAGCTGATAAAGAAAAATGTGGTTTTTGTTGTTCCAATAGTAATGATTTTTCACATGTTATTGAATGTATAATCAAAGAAAACGCTGATAATTTTAAATTAATGGGACTCAACTCTTTGAAATATTCTAAAAATAATTTTCTATGGGCTAATGTTGCTGATAATACCATTAAAAAATATAAGGAGATTATAAATAATGATTGATGGTAAGATTAAAAAAATAATGTATTTTAGTTTGATTTCATTATCATTTATATCTTTTATCGTTGTATTTTTAACTAATGATTATTCAAATTGTTCTTTTTTATGTTTACTTCCTTTATTTTTCTTTATTGGGGTATTGTTATTTTCTTTAGTTAATAAAAAAAATGATTTATACTTAGGAACATTTATTATAATAATTTCTTATTTTATTCGTATGGTTTTAACCCCTATATTTATGTGTTTTGGCAATTATTTCGATTACAAAGATTCCTCTTTACCATATGATAATGCAGTTTTATTTATGATTTATGAATTTATATTTGTATTTATGATTTTAATTTTATATAATAAAAAAAAGAGGTATCCAATAAATAATTTAGAACAAAAAAATAAAAATTTAAATGATGAATTTAATATTACAAAATCATTAAAATATATATTAATAATCTTAATGTTAATTTGTTTTGTCTTTTGTATATTATATCCGCAAATTCTTAATAGTTTTAAAATTGGTATATTATCAAATTCTAAACTGATTCAATGGCAAATAAAATATAATTTATCATTAAATTCAACTCCTAAATTAATTTTTTATCTAGTAAGTTGGTGTATTAAGGTATTAAAAGAAGTCATTATCTTTTCTATCTTGCTGTATATTAAAAGAAAAAATAAGACAAAAGATAAAAATATTATCAGTTTTTTAGTTTCTATAATTATAATTTTAATAGGTGCGCTAATAAGTGATGATACATTAGCTCAAAATATATATTTTGCATTAATTTATTTTTTAATGCTAACAGAGTTTTATCCTAAATATAAAAAAAGTATATACTACATATTAGGATTTACAATTTGTTTTATTTTCTTTTTTGGACTTTTTAATGAAAAAATTGCAAATGGTAATTTTCAAGAAATATCTTATAATATTGCTAATACATTGCAAGTATATTTCACAGGTGTTTATAACGTTGCTGTATCATTAAAACTTGAAGTTTCAAATCCTTTTAAAATTATTCTAGGAGATGTATTAAGAAGTATACCTTTATTTAAGACTTTCTTTGTTAACATGGAAACTAGCACAACAGTTTTTTGTAGTTATATTAATGACAAATACAATAGTCAAATAGTACCTTCATTAGGGCAATCTATTTTCTTTGTAGGTAAATTATTTGCACCAATTATTTCAGTAATATTTACTTTTTTAGCACTAAAATATGAAAGAGAAATTAAAAATAAAAAAAATTATTTTGATAAATTTATTTATTATGTAATAATTGTAAAGTTGTCATGTATTCCAGTTATTTATAATGCACAGATTTTTTTACAAGGATTTTTTGGATTAATCTTACCATTATTATTAATAAATCTATTTAATAAAAGGAGATATAACTATGATTGAAAAGAAGATCCATTACTGTTGGTTTGGTGGTAAGCCTTTACCTAAAGAAGCAAAAAAATGTATAGATTCATGGAAAAAATATTTTCCTGATTTTGAAATAATCGAATGGAACGAAAATAATTTTAACATTAACTACAACAAATATACTTCTGAGGCCTATAAAAATAGGAAATATGCCTATGTTGCTGATGTAGCAAGATTATATGTAATATATAATTATGGCGGTATATATTTTGATGTAGATGTTGAAGTAATAAAAAATTATAAAGACATAATAAAAAATGAAGCATTTTTTGGTTTAGAAAAAGAAGGATATTTAAATACAGGGCTTGGTTTCGGAGCCACAAAAAAATCACAAATAGTAAAACAACTATTAGATGATTATAAAGATAGGGATTTTGTTACGCAAGATGGAAAATTAAATTTAATACCATGCCCAGAAATAAATAGTAAAATTTTTCTTAAAAATGGTTTTGATTTAAAAAATAAAATTCAAACAATTAATAATATTACTATATATCCAACAGAATATTTTAATCCATTAGAAGATTCTACTGGTAAATTAAAAAAAACAAAAAATACGCACAGTATTCATTGGTATGCAAAAAGTTGGGTTCCCAAAAGAAAAGTTATCATTAGTAAGATAACTAAACCATTTCACAGAATATTTGGGCCTAGTTGTTTTAAAAAAATTAAAAGAATATTAAAAATTAAATAGCAAGAGGGTGTACAATGATAAACAAATACAAAGAATTGTTAAAAAATATTGGCATTTTTGGTATTAGTAATTTAGTAACCAAAATAATACTATTCTTAATGATACCACTTTATACTAATGTGTTATCTTCTTCAGAATATGGTATTATTGATATTATTTCTACAACAATTAATCTTGCAATACCAATTTTTACTTTATGTATTACTGAAGCAGTAATTAGATACACAATGGAAAAAATTACTAATAAAAAGCAAGTATTAATAACTGCTTTTAGAGTAGTTTTAATTGGTTTTATCATACTAAATATACTATCTATAATTGCAATGTTCCTTGGTATAAGCATTAAATATGTTATAATATTTTTGTCATACTATATAGTCCTAGCAATTAATAATATATTAGCATATTATTTAAGAGGAATAGAGAAAGTTAAAGAGTTAGGATTAATAAGTATTATAAGAGTAATTATTCTAGTTTGCCTTAATTTACTCCTTCTATTATACTTTAATACGGGTGTTATTGGATATTATCTGTCATTAATAATAAGTGATATAATCGCTATTATTTCATTTGCTATTATAATTAAAAAAGATAATAAGATGTATCATGATGTCAATGAACCAAATATATCTAAAGATATGATAAATTACAGCAAGCCATTTATAGCAAATTCTATCAGTTGGTGGATAAACAATGCTTCTGATAAATACGTTTTATTACTATTTTGTAATATTGAGACTACTGGAATATATTCAATATCATATAAAATTCCTAGTATATTAGAAATGATTCAAAATGTGTTTGCTCAAGCGTGGCAAATTTCTGCTATAAAAGAATATAAAGATAAAAAGTCTTCTATATTTTTTGAAAATATGTATAAATATTATAATATTATATTAGTTTTTAGTGTTTGTTTTCTTTTGTTGTTTTTAAAGGTTATTTCTAAGATTCTGTTTGCAAAAGAATTCTATACTGCATGGCAATATGTACCATTTTTACTTCTTGCAATATTATTCGGAGCATTATCGGGTTTTTTAGGTTCTATATATGCAGCTTATAAAGATTCTAAAATGTATGCAAAATCAACTATAATTGGAGCAATCATAAATATTCTTTTAAACTTTATTTTAATACCAATATTAGGTGCAACCGGCGCAGCATTTGCTACATTTTTATCATATCTATTAATTTGGTTTATTAGATTAAAATTTATGAAAAAATATATAACTCTAAAAATAAATTTCAAAAAAGATATTACTGCATATATAATTTTAATTATTGATAGTTTAATAATAATAATAAATTATTCTAAAATAATTTCACTAATAAGCAATTTAATTAGTATTATGATATTGATTATTCTATATTATAATGAAATAAAATTTATTATAAAAAAAATTTTTAATGAAAGAAGTTGTAAAAAATGAAAAAAATAGGAATCATGACATGGTTTACATATAACAATTATGGAACATTGCTGCAAGTATCAGCTTTATCAAAAATAATTTCTGATATGGGATATAATCCACTAGTAATTAATTATATTCCACGTATAAGAAAAACAAACATATTTGATATGAATTTTTCTTATATGAACAACAATATTTTAGAAAAAGAAAAAAAGAAAAAATATAAATGTACAATTGAAAATAACAATAAAAAATTTGAAGAATATCGAAATAATAAACTAAAATTCACTGATATAGCAGATAGCCATATTGAACTAAAAAAAATTGCTCAAGAAATGGATAAAATAGTTTGTGGAAGTGATCAAATTTGGTCACCAACAGTTTATGATAGTCGCTATTATCTTGATTTTGTAGATGATAAATCAAAAAAAATAGCATATGCACCAAGTTTCGGAGTGTCTACTATAAAAAGTAAATACATAGAAAATGAAATAAAGCAGTTATTGAATGAATTTTCTTCACTTTCTGTAAGAGAGGAAGCAGGAAAAAAAGTTATTAAAAATCTAATCCAAAAAGATGTAAAGATTGTTTTAGACCCAACCTTGCTTTTAGATTGTACAGAATGGGATAAATACTTAAATTTTGCAAATGAAAAGCCAAAAAATAACAAATATATACTATGTTATTTTCTAGGAAACAATAAAGAATATTATAAATTAGCTAAAAAAATTAGTAATCAATTAAATATTGAGTTAAAAATAATTCCAACTAATTATAAATCACTCAATTCAAAAATTGATTTTGCAGATAATTGTGGCCCTAGTGAATTTGTCAAATTAATTAAAGAAGCTTCTTACGTTTTAACTGATTCTTATCATGGCATGCTCTTTTCAATTATATATAATGTTCAATTTATCATTCTAAAAAGATTTAAAGATAATCATCTTTCACAAAACTCAAGAATATATAATACATTAAAAGTATTAAATTTAACAGATAGATTATATTGCAAAAATTTAGATCATATATTAAATAATGAAATAAACTATCAAAAAATAAATAAAAAAGTTGAAGAATTAAAAAAAGAAAGTTTAAAATACTTAAAAGAAGCTATAAACAAAACAAATAGCAATGATGCACAAAGGACTAATTATATTACTAACAATTGTACAGGTTGTGGTATGTGTGCCTCAGTATGTCCAACCAACGCAATAAGCATTGTCACTAATAAAAATGGTTTTTTTGAATACAAAATAGACAAAAAAAAATGTATAAATTGCGGTTTATGCAAAAAAGTATGTGCCCAATGTCAAAATAAATTAGAAAATATCAAAGAAATGAATTTATATAGTGCAAGTTCAAATAATAAAGAAGTATTATTAAATTCTTCTTCTGGTGGCATAGGATATGAAATATCGCAATATGCAATAGATAATAATTTGCCAATTATTGGATGCACCTATAATTATAAAAAAAATATAGCCGAGCATATACTTATTAAAAATAGCCAAGATATTGAAAAATTATCTGGTTCTAAATATCTTCAAAGTTACACAGTTGATGCATTTAAAGAAATCAAAAAATTAAAAAAAGGAATAATTATTGGAACGCCATGTCAAATAGCATCAATAAACAATTATTTAAGCATTATTAAAAAAAGAGACAACTTTATTTTAATAGACTTAATATGTCATGGCATTCCTAGTTATAATCTATGGACTAGAACAATAGATAATATTAAAAAAATTAATAATATAAAATTTAGAAACAAAAAATATGGTTGGAAATGTTCGACAAAACTAACTATAAATAAAAAATTAATAAACAAAAAACTATTCTATGACTTTTTTACTAGTGGAACGATATATAACAAATGTTGCTATAGTTGCAATTACAGAAAAAGCAGTTGTGCCGATATAAGAATTGGTGATTACTGGGGAAATAAATTTAAAGATAATAAATTTGGTATCAGCATGGTTATAGTTAATACAAATGCAGGAGAGAAAGTTTTAAAAGAATTAGTAAAACAAAAGAAAATATCTTTAAACAAAGAAAATATAGAAGATTATTTTAAAAATCAACAAAGTATTAATGCTGCACTGCCATTAAAATACAACGAAGTTATGTCAAAATTGGCAAATATGAACAACAGTATTAAGAAAATCCATAAAAACTATATAAAAAAGATAATTTTAGATTTGGAAATAAGACAAAGATTATACCCAATTTATAGAAAGTTTGTAAAGTCTAATGAAAAATAAATCATCAACAATCCTCATGCTCCTCTGGATGTTCTTAATATTTCTAATGTCATCCTTTGATGCTACTGAATCAACTAACCAATCTAATTTTATTGTAAACATAATTACAAATATATTTAAAATAGAAAATATTGAATTATTAAGTTTTATTATTAGAAAACTAGCACATTTCACTGAATATCTTATATTAGGTTTATTAGTAGCAAATATGTTTACTAAAAATAATATTAATAATTTATATCTAATATCTATTATATTATGTATAATATATGCTACTAGCGATGAAATCCATCAACTATTCGTACCAGGCAGAGCCTGTCAATTAAGAGACATCCTAATAGATAGTATTGGATCTATTACTGGAGTATATCTATATAAATTAATTAATACTAAGATTCTAAAAAAATAATTAGAATCTTTTTTCATGTTAGATGACATCCCTAAACTATTGTACTAAAATATAAAAGGTTAATAAATTTAATGAGATGAACAATATGAATAATCAAAATCATTATAATGTTATTTATTATGATAAGTTAGTAAAATCATTCTTATCAGCTAAGGGTTTAAAATCTTCTAATATTAATCTTAATTCAGAATATTTTATTAGTGAATTTACTCATTGGGTTGAAGAAAGAAAAACTATCGGTCTAGATTATTTATCATTTATTTCTTCATTATTAAAATTAAATAATAATCAAGAAATAATAGCAGGAGTAGGGAAGGGTGAAGTAAATACATTAATTACAAATATTAATGATAACCCCCTTTACTAAAAATATTAAAAGAGAAAAGCCTGAACTTTTAGTAGAAGGTGCTCTATGGGTAGAAAGAAGTTATCCCATTCTTATTCGTGGTAATAAACCAATTGATATTAGTAAATGTAATATAAAAAGATTTATTACTCATAATCCCTATTCTAAAGGTAATATTAGAAATTGGGAAACCCTTCACAATAGTAAAAAAATAATATAACTGTAGGTATTTATGGTAATATTCATGATCAAGATATTGAAGAAAAAATAAAATTATTACATTATTTAAAAGATAAATTAACAGATAAATGTTATTATGAAAGAAGTAGTATTACTTCTGATAGTTATATACATATTATCTCTAGTAATCATAAAGTATTAAAGCTCCATATTTAATACTTTTTTAAATTTATATATAAATATATTTGTTTTTTTATTAGGGACATTTTCAAAAATTTTTCACAACAGTTGAGATGACAATATGTCATCTCTTTTTCATTAAATAGGAAAGTGCTCCTTTTAAGGACAAAAGAAAAAGTCGTGTCAGATATTTTTCTGACACGACTAAATAAAGAATAGGGGAAATCCTTTTTAACATATTATTTTTCTCTATATTCATATGTTCTTCCATGAACACTTTTGTAGTAAATTGGAACCATTTTTCCAGGACATTTTTCACAATTGAATTTTGGTGGTTCACTAAGATCAACACCAATACAATCTGCTTCGTCTAACATTTCTACGACTTCTGTAGGGATGTTTTCTTTAGTTTTACATTTAGGGCATATATATTCAATAAATTTGCCATTCTTTTTCATCATTTCCTCCTTCAGGTACAGAAATATTGAAATTGCATGACAGTTTTACATTTACTACAAATTAATGGTGAATCTTTGAATGTTTTCATACTTAGTAAGAACCATTTATTTAACTTTCTTGCAAATTCAATCTTCATTGGGTGTACCAACATAATCATTTTATCATGAAATTTGCTTTTCTTACTATAAAATCCATAATATCTTATTGTTTTAAATTGATATTCTGGGATATGTATGATAATTCTTTTGATAAATTCAAATATATGTATTGTTTCAACTACGAATAAATCATCTTCATGTCTTTGATACCAGAATGTTATATATTCTCCATCTATATTTAATATTTTTGATGCAGCAAAGGCTGGTCTACCACAATATCTTAAAACATATTCAACATTTTGTCTGGTACCAAGATTTTCATTCTTCTTTACTCTAACATAGAATCCATTTTTAGATGTTTTATAAACTTTATTTTTAATTTTTCTAAATTAATCCTTACCAATTTTTATCTCTAATAAATCTAAAAGGACTTTTTGAAAGCGCTTTCTTAACATATCAAACGGAATAAAATCTATTTTCTTACAATTATTGTCACTAACGCCTAATTCTGCCATTAAAGCATGAATATGCGGATTCCATTTATCATCTCTTCCAAAAGTATGTAAAACCAAAATAAATCCTGGTTTAAAACCATGTTTACAACTTTTCTTTAAACCAAGAAGAAAGTGTGATATTAACAGCTTCAAATAATAAGTTAAGTCTATTTATATCGATGTGAAAAAGATTCCATAAAGCGTCATGAATTGTAAAAACAAGATGTCTATGATTACAATTGTAAAGTTTAGATGTAATAGAAATAACACATTCTTTAGAATATTTATTACCACAAGAAGTACAAAATTTAGATTTGTAGGAATGATATTGAATATGAATATTATGACAATTAGGGCATTCATATAAAGAATAACCAAGTTGTTTAGTTCTACATTTCATCATTTTTGATACCTCATAATAGACAATATCTCTAATGTTAAGATTATTCTTGTCGGCATAAATACAAAAATCATTCCAATGTTCAATAAAAATATCTCTAATAGAAAAAGATTTAGTTTTAGGATAATCTTTAAACAGTAAATATTTACTAGTATAAGTTTTAATTATATTTTCTCTCATAATAACATTATACTTCAAAATAAAACCAACTCCAAAGGAGTTGGTTTTATTTTATAAGATTTTACCTTCCAAATCTCCCCACTTTGGAAACACTATCTTTTTTAAAAAAGTAATTGACTATATTAACCTAATATGTTAATATATGTATAGCAAGAAGGTGAAAGTATTAATATAATTGAATCAAAGCAATATCAAAAGGATTATAAGAAAATTATAATTAGTAAAAATTTACATCGTGAAGCAGAAAAAATTGAAAATATCAAAAGCATTATTTATAATTGTGAAAATATGCATACTTTAATAACAAATCCAATATCTAAATTATATTATATTGAAAAAAAGAGCGGTAACTTAAAAGAATATTATACTGCAAGATTAAATAATAAAATAAGACTTATTATGAAACCAATAGCAACTTATCCATATAATTTAATTGAAATAACAGAAATTGAATTTGTTAATATTAATAATGATCATTATAAGGAGGGATAAAATGATTACTGGATTTGGATCAGTTTTAAAAGACTATCTTGAATATCATAATATATCGCAAGTAGAATTTGCTGAAAGTTTAGATATTACACCTAAACATTTAAATGAAATTTTAAATAAAAATATTGATATGTCTGAAGAACTAATGGTAGCTATTAGTTTAATAACTGATATTGATATTAGTTTGATAGTTAATATGGAAAATGAGAAAAAGATGAAAATATATTTAAATAAAGAGTATGGAGATAATTTATCTGATTTTTTAAAGCAATTTAATATAAATGAGTTATCTAAAAAACATTGGGTAGAATTTAAAAACAAAGATGATACATATCGATTAGCACTTGATTTATTAGCATTTCTAAAAGTAAGAAATTTTAAGGCTATGGATAATATTTTGGCAAATATTATGTATAAAAAGAAAGATGATGCAGATAAAATAAAAACTTTATTATGGATATCTAGATGTAATGAATTAGCACTAAAGCAAACTGTAAATAATTTTGAAATGAATAATTTTAATATTATTTTAGATTATCTTAAAGAAGAAAGAAATAAACCATTTAACTATCAAAGATTACAAAGTACTTTTAATAAATATGGTTTCTATTTTGTTATTGAAGATTCCTTATCTGGAACTAAAGTAAGGGGATGTTCTAAAGTTAAAAATGATAAGCCTGCTATATATTTAACAAAGTTATTTAATGATAAAGCTTCTTTGTATTTTGCTATGTATCATGAGATAGGACATTTAAAACAAAATTATAATAAATCTAAAAGAAAATATATTATAGATGAAGATATAGAATTAGAAAATAAAACTGATAAATTTGCTTTAAATCAAATGATAGATGAAGATTTATGGAGTCAACTTATAAATAGTAGTGATATTAAGAAAACAAGTATTGAAATAAACAAGAAGTATAATATACCACTTTGTTTTATTGTAAGAAATCTAGCATATAATAAATATATTAAATATACAGATAAGTTTTATTTAGATAATATAGAAAAAATTAATTAGTATTTTATTAAAATTCTACATTTTTTATGTTAGAAAAAGCATAAAATTAATAAGGTGACTAATATGTATCAATTTATAATGTCAATAAGTCTAATTATATTATTTTTTATACTTTTTAATGGTTTTACATATTTAACATTTATAATTATTGAAAATCTTATAGACAAATAATAAAGGTATCTAAAAAGATATCTTTTTAAATTGATAAAAATACTATTCAAAAAAGATTAAAATTATGATATACTTATAAAGTAGAGGTGTGATATGGAAGAAATAGATTTAAAAGAGTTATTTGAATTTATAAAAAAGAAGATAGGGTTATTAATTACTATAACAGTAGTTATTTGTTTACTTGGTTGTATTTATGGTCTCTTTATTCAAAAACCTATGTATAAGTCATATACGACTATCATACTTGGTGGAAATGAAACAACAGCTAGTCAAACAATTACACAAAGTGATATTACGTTAAACAAAAATTTAGTAGATACTTATGCTGAAATAGTTAAATCAAGAAGAGTTTTAGAGCAAGTAATTGCTGAACTTGATTTAGAAGAAACTTATGAAGAGTTGAGTAATAAAATTTCTGTTTCATCTGTTAATAATACAGAAATAATAAAAATAACAGTAGCAGATAGTAATCCTATTGAAGCTAAGAATGTAGCTAATGTTACAGCTAATTTCTTTTCAAAGGAAGTTGTTAAATTATATAATATGAATAATGTTAATGTTTTAGATGAAGCTAATGAAGCTAATGAACCATATAATATAAATATTCCTAAACAAGTAATTATTTATTTCTTTATTGGTATAATTATTGCTTTATCAATTCTCTTTATAATATTCTATTTTGATAGAACTATTAAATCTGTAGAACAAGTAGAACAGAAAATTAAATTGCCAATTCTTGGTGGCGTTGAAGAGTACAAAAAAGGAGGAAAAAGAAAGTGAAAGAAGAATTAGTAATTCACAATAAACCTAAATCTAATATTAGTGAAGATATTAGGACTATTAGAACTAATTTAATGTTTACTTCATCTGATGAGGAATCTCAAGTTATACTTGTTACTAGTTCTATTCCCGGTGAAGGTAAAAGTTTTATCAGTAGTAATCTTGCCACAGCTTTTGCTCAAACAGACGAAACAACATTATTAATTGATTGTGATCTTCGTTTAGGAAGAATTCATAAAATATTTGGCGTATCAAATGATAAAGGATTTTCTAATCTTTTAGCCAGTCAAAGTGTTGTGAATTGTGCGGATTTTATCAAAAAAACACCCATTCCTAATTTATATGTTATTCCAAGAGGAACCGTTCCTCCTAATCCTAGCGAATTATTAAATTCTACTAATACAAAAAGAGTTATCAATTTCTTAAGAGAAAATTTTAGTCGTATTATTTTTGACGGTGTACCAATAAATGGTCTTCCTGACTCCTTAATTATGGCTTTACTAGTAGATAGGGTAGTGCTAGTTACAGCAGTAGGTTACACAAAAATTGACGAATTAATGGAAGCAAAAAAAGCTCTAGAAAAAATAGATGCTAATATTGCCGGTGTAGTTGTTAATCGTGTTAATCAAACAAAACGAGGAAAATACTCCAATTATTATGAATAGTAGGTGTTTTATGACAGATGTACATTCTCATATATTATTTAATATTGATGATGGTAGTTATTCTATCGAAGAAAGTATTATCCTTTTAAAAGAATTAAAGAGTATTGGATTTACCAATGTTATATTAACCCCACACTATATTAAAGGAAGTGAATATTCTGCAAATAATCAAATTAAGCTAGAAAGATTCTCAGAATTAAAAGAAGAAATAAAAAAACAAAATATAGAAATAAATATTTATCTTGGTAACGAAATATTTGTTTGTAATAATATTCTTGAACTTTTAGAAAGAGAAGAAATAGTCAGTTTAAACAATACTAAATATCTTTTAATTGAACTTCCTTTTCATAATCAAATTTTAAATTTAGAAGATATTATTTATGAAATTAATTTAAAGGGATATATTCCCATAATTGCTCATCCTGAAAGATATGAATATTTTCAAAAAAATTATAAATTAATTGATAACTTAAGAGAAATGGATGTTATGTTTCAATGTAATTATGTTAGTATTCTTGGTTATTATGGTAAGTCTGCAGAAAAATTAATTAAATATATGTTAAAAAATAAATATGTAGATTATTTAGGCACAGATATTCATCACATAAAAAAGACTTTTGTAATTGATAACTTTGATAAGATAAAAAAGAAGATAATCAAAATAACAGGTATAACATATTTTGAAAATATTAATAATAATGCTAATTCTCTTATACATAGCGAAGAGTAGGTGATAAAATGGATAAAAAAGAAAACAAAAAGAAAAAAGTAAGTATCCTAGGTATAATTTTGGGTATACTTCTTTTATTAATGACAATATCTCTTATAGTAATTATTAAGATATTAGATATTATTCCCAATAACTATTTTACAATGTTAATCGTTATTTTAACTATTCTTGGTATCATTTTAAATTTCTTTCTTATTTATAATTTTAAAAATAAATTTTTAAAATTTATTAAAGTATTTTTTATAATAGTTTCTATAATTATTATAATAGCTTATTCTTTCGGAATATATTATCTAAATAAAACGATAAATCTTTTTGAAAATATTTCTATTATAAAAGAAGAAGTAACAAACTATTATATTGTTGTCTTAGATACATCTATATATCAAGAGCCATCTGATTTATATGAAAAAAAGCTTGCTTATTATGAAAAAACTGATGAAAAAGTTATAAATAGTTTGAAGTTGTCTTTAGACTATATTACTGAAATAGATATAGAAAAATTAAAAGAAAGTTTATATAATCAAGAAGTAGATGCTATTTTAATTAGTGATATAATTAAAAATAAATATGAAGAAGATGATGAAAATTTTAATAATAATATTAGAATTATCAAAACAATAGAAATAAAAAAGGAAATTGAAGATATTACAAAAAGAGTATCAATAAAAAATACACCTTTTAATGTTTTAATTAGTGGTATTGATACCTATGGTGATATAAATAAGACATCAAGAAATGATGTTAACATAGTAGCTACAATAAATCCAAATACCAATGAAATATTGCTTACTTCAATTCCAAGAGATTATTATGTCCAACTTCACGGAACAACCGGTTACAAAGATAAATTAACCCATGCTAGTTACTATGGTATCAATATGGCCGTAGAAACTATTGAAGACATTCTTGATACGGATATTAATTACTATGTCAAGGTTAACTTCACAACTGTCGTTGATTTAGTCAATGAAATAGGTGGTATTGAAGTTTATGCTGATCAAAATGTTAATATAGGAACCTGTAAAATTAAAGAAGGATATAATAACCTAGATGGCAAATGTGCTCTTGCTTTTTCAAGAGAAAGACATTCATATGCAGATGGCGATAGACATCGTGGAAGAAATCAACAACAAGTAATCATTGCCATTTTTAACAAATTAACTAGTGGAACAACACTATTAACTGAATATACTAATATTTTATCAGCTTTAGATGGAAAATTTGCCACAAATATGGATACTAAAGAAATAACGAATTATATTAAATATGAAATAAATGATTTAAAAAATTATAAAATTAAAACTATCCAACTAGATGGTTATGGTTCAATGGGAGAAACATATTCATATCCTGGACAAAATCTATGGATAATGATACCATATGAAGATACCATTACAAATGCTAAAAATTTAATAACTAAAATGTTAAACAATGAAAGTATTAACTAGGTTATAATAACAAAATATTTATTATAACTTTTTCTATTACTGCTGGAGGTATTATGAAAAAAACAATAAAGACGTTATTAATAATAATTATATTGTTTTTGTTGACTATTATAGGCATAAACTACTATGTTATATTATCAACAAAAAATCAGATTGATAACAAAAATATTCAAGCTGATTATATAATTGTACTTGGAGCAGGTATAAAAAACAATAGACCTAGCCCTATGTTAGAAGATAGATTAACAACTGCTATAGAATTATATAACAAAGGCAGATCTAACAAAATACTAGTGTCAGGAGACCATGAAAATGATGATTATGATGAAGTAACAGTTATGAAAAATTACTTATTAGGTAAAGGAATACCTATTGATGATATCTATATTGATTCCTTAGGATTATCTACTTATGATAGTATTTATAGAGCAAAAGAAGTATATAACATTAATTCTGCCATAGTAGTTACTCAAAAATATCATTTATATAGATCATTATATATATCTAATAGTATGAATCTTGACTACTATGGAGTAAGTTCAGACAAAAGAATATATCAAGGACAAGAAAAAAGAGAAATAAGAGAAATACTTGCAAGAAATAAAGATTTTGTAAATTGTCTTTTAAAATCTAAATCAAAACATACCGAATTAAAGGAAGAAGTATAGATATGAAAAAAATAAGTTTATTTATAATACTATTCATAATGTTTACTCCAGTATATGCTAAAGAAAAAGTAGAATTTTCTAGTTGTACAGATGGAGATACCTTTAAAATTATATATAACAATGAGATTAAAACAGTAAGACTACTTGCCGTAGACACTCCAGAGTCAGTTCATCCTAAGAAAGAAGAAGAATATTATGGCAAAGAAGCTAGTGACTACACATGTAACGTCTTAAAAAAAGCCAATAAGATAGAACTAGAATTTGATGATAATAGCGATAAATTAGATAAATATGATAGACTATTAGCATGGGTATTTATAGATGATAAATTATTACAAGAAAGTTTAATAGAAGGTGGTTATGCTAAAGTAGCCTATCTATATGGAGATTACAAATATACCACTAAATTACAAGAACTACAAGAAATTGCTAGTAACAAAAATATTGGCGTGTGGGATGAAGAAGCCAAAGAAAATTTTAATCCAAATCAAAATGAAGACAAAATAACTACAATAGAAATAATTATTCTTTTTGTAATACTAATTATAATAATGTTATTCGGAACAAAAAAACAAAAGAAAAAGATACTAAAAAAAGTAAAAAAAGCACTTAATGAATAAGAGTAAATACTAACAGTTTAAAGGTACTAGCAAACGAAGAAAGTAATCAATCAATCCAAAATTGAATAGTCAAAATTTAGGTCAATTTAAAATGATTATAATTTTAAATTTAGAGTTTCTGGCTTGAACATAAAAAATAACAAATTACTTTTAGTAGAAATGGATGATAGTGGTTTTTTATGCTTACCTGGTGGATATGTTGAATTATAATAATAATTTATCTATTGAATAATTAAATTTTTTTGCTAATTTATAAATGTATATAGTTGGTATTAATATACTTCCAAGTTCATATAATGATAAGTTGATGTCGCTATTCCTAAAAAAGTAGCGACTTCTTTTTGAGTTAAGTTTGCTTTTTTCTCAATAAATGTAAATTATTTCCATGGAAATTACAGAAAAAGAGTATACTAATTTAACTGAAGAAGAAAAAAGATTTTATCAAAGAAATTTAACTAAAAAAGGTAATTATTCATTAAATCAAATAGCTAAAGAAGTAGAAGTTAAAAATTTTGATAAATTTCATAACGCTGGTATAAGTGATTATATAATGGTGAAACTGCAAATGATATAGCAAAAAGAAAAGTCAGAATCAAATGGGTTTATGATAATAAAAACTTTAAAAATAACTAACTAAATGTTTAAAATAACTCTTTTTGTATCAATATAGATACGAAAGGAGATTTATTTTGGCTAAATACAAAGTAGATATATCAGGAATAAATACCAGCAATTTAAAAGTACTAACAAATGAAGAAAATAATCAATTATTTTTAAAATTAAAAAATGGTGACCCATTTGCAAGAGATGACTTAATTAAAGGAAATTTAAAATTAGTATTAAGCATCATAAAAAAATTTAATAATAAGGTTGATAATCTAGATGATTTATTTCAAGTAGGGTGTTTAGGTTTAGTTAAAGCTATAGATAATTTTGATCCTTCATATGGCGTGACCCTATCAACTTATGCTTGCCCTATGATAAGTGGTGAAATTAAAAGATATATTAGAGATAATTCTTCCTTAAGAATATCAAGAAGTGTTAAAGATATAGCATATAAAACATTAAAATTAAAAGAAGAATTAATGACTCAAAATGGTGTTGAACCAAAAGATTCAGAAGTTGCTAAAATACTTGGTGTAGAAGAATATGAAATAGCTAATGCCCTGAATTCTTTACGTGAACCAGTAAGTATGTATGAACCAATTTATAATGATGGTGGAGATACAATTTTATTATGTGATCAATTATCTGTAAAAGAAGATGAATACTCTATGGAATTAAAATTAGCCATATCTAAAGCAATGGAACACTTAAAGAAAAGAGAATTAGAAATACTTAAAGAAAGATTTATTATAGGGAAAACACAAATGGAAATAGCTAATGAATTAGGAATAAGTCAAGCCCAAATATCAAGAATAGAAAAGAGTGCCATTAATAACATAAAAAAACTAGTAAAATAGTATAATTATACTAGGTGATATAATGAGATTATCAGAACTACAAACGAAAAAGATAATTAATGTAACTAATGGAAGAATACTAGGCATGATAATAGATGTAATAGTAAGTAATGATGGGAAAATAAAATCATTAGTTTTAGAAGATAGAAAAAACAGAAAATTTACCAGAGAAGAATTCATAGTATCATGGAATCAAATAACTAAAATAGGGGATGACATAATTCTCGTAGATACAAATAGAGGTAATGTTAATTAAATAGCTAGTTTTGTCGAATAGATAGACTGCATTAAATGAATATGTTATGCTTTAATAAAAGGAGAGTAAAATATGCCAGAAGAAGCACTATTAGATGATTTAATTGATGAAATGCTAGAAAATATTTCTTATGCAAAACTTAAAAGTTATTTAAATTTAGAAGACTAATAAATCTTTTTTACAAAATAAAAGAATAAATGCAAAATTTATTCTTTTAAATTACTAAGAAGTCTTCTCCTTATATATTCTATATAAATTAAATGAAGGATGATTAAATAAACGATAATTGTATTTAGAAACACCAATACCACTTGATATATATAAATCAGTATTATTTATACTATAATATTCATCATAATATTTTTTAGCGTTTTCTGGTGTATATAAAGCTCCTACCAAAGGAATCCTAATTTGTCCATTATGTGAGTGACCAGATAATATCAAGTCAACTGAATACTCATTTATAATGCTATCAGCAAAGTCAGGTTCATGAACTAAAACAATTTTATAATCAATATCTTTATTATCTTTTAAATACTCTAATGCACTAGTCATATCATCTTGTTTATAACTAACAGAACTAATTCCAGAAATAAATATTTTTCCACTATTTTTTCCATATATAATATCATAACTATTATTTAAATAATTGAATCCAGCATCATTATATATATTTTCTACAGTTTCTATTTTATTATAATCATGATTTCCCATAACAGCATACTTTGCATATTTAGCATTTATTTTACTTAAAGTACTTTTTAAATATTTAATATCATCTTCTAAAATAATAGAATCTTTATCAATAAGATCACCCGTAAATACCACGATATCTGGCTTAATTAAATTAATTTCATCAACTATTTTATCAATCTTTTCACGTGTTATAGCTCTTTTATAATGTAAATCACTAAAATGAATTATTTTAATACCATCAAAATCATTTGGAACACTATCCGAATATATTGGATATTCTTTTACCTTCAAAAAAGATGTACCAATAAATCTAGCATATAAAACTGTCAGTATAATTATAATCATAACATAAATAATTACCTTATATATTTTTCTCATTAGATTATTCCTCCCATAAAATATAAAATAATAGACGCCGTATTATGAATTGAATGAATAGTTATCGTAGAAAATATATTATCAGTTTTATAAAGAAGAGCCGCAAAGGAAATACCTAAAGCTGAATAAGGAATAATATATAAATAATCATATACAGAGGTAACAGAACCAATCACATGCATTGACCCAAATAAAATACCACTAATTAAAATAAATAAATACTTCGTAAATTTGTTATTAGAAAATGCCATAACACTATCTTTAATACCTTTTCTAAATATTACTTCTTCCACAAAAGGAGCATATATAGAAACTGAAAAAATCATATACAAAGGAGCTTTATCTATTAATGTTCTAACAGCTTCTTCATTATTAGCAGAAGCATTTTTAAAAAACAAAACAATAACAATATTACTAATTATCATTACTAAAAAACCAATTAAATAATATTTAAAAGTAGTATTTATATTTTCCCTAAAATTCTTAAAGTATTCTTTAAACTTTATAATTAATTCATTTTTATATATCATAAACAATATAATCATAAACCCTATATCACACATAAAATTATATAAGACTTTATAATTAAAACTAAGTTTATCCAAATCAATTCTAAATATCTCAAGTGGAATATAAGGAAATATAAGCATCAACAAAAATAAAACTATAAATAGCATCGTTGGTTTAAATTTATTTTTAATATTTACGTTATTCATCTCTCTACCTCTTACATTAATAATTCTATCATAATTAAATAAATTTTACAATAATAATATGATTATGATATATTTCTAAATGATTTTATAGTGTATATAATATGATGAATAGTAACAATAAGAATATTGACAATTGTAGATATAATTAAACTCCATATTTTATAATTACAGATAGCTAAAACAAAAAGTAAGATATTCTTAATTATAGACCCTAATAAAGTTCCATACATAGCACATTTTGCTTTATTAATAGCTTGTAAATAAGTAGTTAAAGGCCCTTGAATATAATGAAATATAAAAAACGGTGCTATTAACCTAACATAGTCACTACCTAATGTTGTATTATATATAAACTTTAAAATATAATTAGAAAATAACATAAATAGCATAGTAAAAAAACATCCTATTAAAAGAGAAAATAACATACCTTGACTAAGTCCTTTTTTGACTATACGCATATTTCTTTCAGCATAGTTTTTAGAAATAATAGGTAATAGAGAAGTAGAAATTGCCATAGTAAAAAAAGAAGGAATTAATAACAAAGCATAAACATAACCAGTTACAATACCATATTCAGAAGTAATCAAAGATAAACTACTTCCACTTTTAAGCATAGCATAAGTAAGTATAATTGGTTCTAAAAAATAAGAAATTGATCCAATAAGTCTACTCCCTGTAGATGGGATAGAAATATTTAATACATCCTTAACTATATTTTTATCTACTTTAAAACTTTCTTTATCTAAGGACTTATTTGGAATAAATAATAGCATTACTATTATAGCAATTCCTTCAGACAATATATTTACAAGTACTAATGAAGATATAGCTACAATTAAGGAAATATTTAATAATTTAGGAACAATAAAAATAATAAATAATAATCTAACTATTTGTTCACATATATTTTCAAAAGTATATGGGAACATATTATTTTTACCAAAAAAATATCCTTTCAATATACCTGATAAAGCAATAATAGGAAGAGTAAAACTAATACACAAAATAGGATAATAAGTAATACTATTATTAAGAAGAGTATTAGAAATAAATTTAGATAAAAAAATAAGTATAATCATTAAAAAGAAATTATATATCATAGTAAATGGAATAGAAGAAAATATAACTTTTTTAGATGATCTTTTTTCAGCAATTAATTTACCTAATGAAGTAGATAGAGATAATGTAGATAAAGTAATAAATAAATTAAATGTCGGTAATATCATCATATATATACCAATACCATCATTACCAATACTTCTAGCCAGTGCTATTTTTATAACCATAGCTAATAATTTAGTAATACCACCACCAATAATAAGAATAATAGTTGACTTAATAAATTTATTTTTCATAATAAATTATATGTTTTAAGTAAAAAAATATTTTATATGTGATATACTTATATAAAGGAAGAAGGTTAATATGTATTATTTTATAGGAATTAAAGGTAGTGGAATGAGTGCCCTTGCTATCATTTTAAAAAATTTAGGGTATAATGTAATAGGGAGTGATGTTGAAAATCATTTCTTTACAGAAGAAGGTTTAGTAGAGAATGATATTAAATTTTTAACATATGATGAAAATAATATTAAAGAAGATTATGTGATTGTAAAAGGAGCTTCAATTAAAGAAGATAATGTAGAACTCATAAAAGCAAGAGAATTAGGCTTAAAAATCTATGAATATAATGAATTAGTTGGAGAAATTTCAAAGAAATTTAAAACAATATGTATAGCCGGTTGTCATGGCAAAACAACAACAACATCCATGATGTCACTAGTTTTAGGAAAATTATGTGGAGCTAATTATTTAATTGGTGATGGCAGAGGATATGCAAACCCTAATAATGAATTATTTTTGTTAGAAAGTTGTGAGTATCAAAGACATTTTCTAGCTTATCATCCATATTATACAGTAATTACTAATATTGATTTAGATCATGTAGATTATTTTAAAGATATTTCTGATGTTATTAGTGCATATCAAGAATTAGCTGATAAAACAAAAGACTATGTTATATGTTATGGTGACGACAATAATGTTAGAAAACTTTCTTTGCAAAAATCATTCTATTTTGGTCTTAATGATAACAATAATTTAAAAGCCACCAATATAGAATACAAAGAAGATGGTATTTCTTTTGATGTTTTAGTAGAAAATAAACAATATGGTCATTATTCACTACCTATATTTGGAACTCATCAATTAATAGATACTTTGGCCGTTATATCCGTTTGTTATTTAGAAAAACAAAATCCTAAAGAAGTGAATGAAATATTAAGCACATTCTCCGGAGCCAAAAGAAGATTTACAGAAACCAAGATAGACAATAATGTAGTAATAGATGACTATGCACACCATCCAGCCGAAATAAAAGCAACATTATCTGCAATTAAGCAAAAATATCCAAAGAAAAAAATTATTGCCATATTTCAACCACATACATATTCAAGAACTCAAGAATTTTATAAAGAATATATTAATATTTTTAAAAAATTAGATGCCGTATATATATTAGATATTCATCCATCACGAGAAAAACAAGAAGATTATAACAATATAACAAGTGATATAATTATTAATGAATTACCTAATGGATTTCATATTAATATAAATGAGGCTCATATATTAAGTAAATATGATAATGCCGTATTTGTCTTTCTAAGTCCTAATGATTTAAGTGAATTAGAAAGTGAACTAATAAATTTAAAAAGAGGATTATAAAAATATCTATTCCAATAGGTATTTTTTTTTTACAACAAGATAACATTATGGGAAATTATGGGAAAAAGAAGTAATTTTAAATGCTATTAAGAATAATACTAGTGAAGGGAGGAAAATGAGAAAAGATGTCATAGTAAAACAAGAAGGATATAAAGAGTGTGGTGCATCTTGCTTACTTTCTATTATAAAGTATTATGGAGGTAATATTTCAATAGACAAATTACTAAAATTAACCAATACCAATCATTTAGGAACCAATTTCTATAATATTAAAGTGGCCGCTAATGAAATAGGATTAAATGCTAAAGGTTATAAAGTTAATGACGTAAAGCAATTGATAGATTATGAAAAGCCATTTATATGTCAGATAAACAATAATAATTACTTACACTTCGTAGTAGTATATAAAATAAAAGATAATAAGATATTAGTAATGGATCCAGCCATAGGACTAATTAATATGGATATTAATAGTTTTAATACTTTATGGACTAAAAACATAATGACTTTTGAAAAAATTAAAGAATTACCAAAATACAGTGAAAAAAATTATATTATAGAAGTAATAAAACAATGTATAAATAATAATAAAAAAATAATTATAAATTTGGTCCTTTTGAGTCTAATAAGTACAATATTTACTACTATATATAGTTATAATTTCCAAGTTTTAATTGATAATCTATATACTAATGATTTTAATATATTAATAATTATTATAGTATTCTTAATTATTTTATTTCAAAAAAATATAGTCAATTATTTACGATTTAATTTATTAAACTATTTAAATCAAAAATTAGATTTATCTATTATAACAAGTACTTTAAAAAGAATAATCTATCTTCCCTTCAACTATTACAAAAACAAAACAACAGGAGACATGATAAGTAGAGTTAACGATCTATTCTATATTAAAAATTACATAAGTAAATTTATTATAGCCATATTTTTAGATACTCTAGTATTTATAACATGTTTAATAATACTCATAAAAATAAATCATATTATGAGTATAATGTTATTGTTAATAGTATTAGTCTACATAGTATTATTCTTAACATACAAGCCAATCATTAAAAGAATAACTAATGTAAGTCAAGAAAACAATGCTATTCTTAATTCATTCCTAGTAGAATCCATAAGTGGATATGAAACTATAAAAGGATTAAGTTTAGAAACCACATTCTTAAAAAAACTAAACCACCTATATATTAAATCTAGTAATATAAATTTTAGCTTTAATAAAATTATGAATAGTTACGAACTATATAATCAATTGTTTGAAGGATTAATACTCCTTTTCATAACATATGTTGGTATGAATAATATTTTAAAAGATAATATGACTATTGGTTATTTAATTACTTTTAATTCTATATCCATGTATTTATTAAATTCTACAAAAAGTATATTAGAACTATATAAAGATTACTACTACACAAAAAATAGTATTAAAAGAATCAATAATTTAATAAATGTTCAAATAGATAAGTTAGACAAAACAACAAATTTAAAAGTATTAGGAAATATAGAATTTAAAAATACAACATATAGTTACAATAATAGAGATAATGTTCTAAATAGATTAAACATAAAAATTAAACACAGAGATAGAGTTTTATTATTAGGACCTTCAGGAAGTGGTAAAAGTACTATTCTAAAATTACTATATAGATATTATGAAATAAATAGAGAAAGTATATTTATCAATAATATAGATATTAATGACTATACATTAAAAGACATAAGAGATAATATATCCTATATATCACAAAATGAAGTCCTATATACAGATACCATAAAAAATAATATTATCTTAGATAGAGAAATTAATGATATAGAATATTTAAATATTTGTAAGTTAACATATGTAAATGATGTAATTAAAAATAGTAACGAAGGACATAATTTATTACTTGAAGAAAACGGAATTAATTTATCAGGCGGGCAAAGACAAAGAATCATCTTAGCTAGATCATTACTTAAAACAAGTAGTATAGTTCTAATAGATGAAGGACTAAATGAAATAGATATTAAATTAGAAAGACAAATATTAAATAATATATTTAATTATTATAAAGATAGAACATTTATAATCATATCACATAGATTAAACAATTTAGATCTATTTAATAATATCATTAAATTAGAAAGTAGGAATATTAATGAACTTTAATAGCATAGAATTAGATTTAATCTTAGATAGAAAAAAATATCCATACATATATTCCATAACATTTATTATAATCACAAATATTATTATCTTTCTTATTATATCTCTCACTTGTAATTATAAAACTTATTACAAAGTTCTAGGAAAGGTGGTGTATAATAATAACTATTTATTAGAGATACCATGTGAATATAACAATATAGAATATATTATTAATAATAATACATTAAGTATTAACAACAAAATATATAATTATAATATAATAAATGTAAATAATAACTTATATGTAACCCAAGAAAATATTAACTATTTATTAGTATATTTGTCATATAACGAAATACCTAAAATAAATAATTTAGTCTTAGAAGTCAAAATATTAAAAGAAAATAAAAAAATAATCTATTATATCCTAGATTATTTGAAATGGAGGTAAAGTGGAATTAACAGAAAAAGAAATGTATAAAGTATCCGGAGGAGTAAGCTGGGCATTGTTAGCAAGTCTAGCATCAGCAGTAGTATTTTTTATTGGTGCCTTTACTGGATATACTAATCCAACAAAATGTAATAACTAAGAAAAGAAAGGAGAAAAATGGAATTAAAAACAGAAGAAATGCTTAAAATAGAAGGAGGTGGCATTACATCTCCCATGATAAACGCACTAACAAAAGCAGTAACAGCCTTGTATGATTTAGGAAAAGGTTTTGGTAGTGCACTAAGAAGGGCTATATCTGGAAACTATTGCCCTGTTAGGTAAAATATGTTATAATAAAATTGAATTAAGCAAATTGTTGATTTAGAATAGTAACTAATATGAAGCTTATAGAAAGTAACTGGTTGATGGAAAGTTATAGCGAATTATTAGTGAATGGGCTAAAGAGAGATTCTTCGAAATTTTTCTAGTAGAAGAATACGGGATTTCCACCGTTATCAATGGAACGTGTATGATAGTACATGAATATATCTATTTTTATAGGTGGCATAGCAAGATTATAACTCTTGTCCTATTTGGGACAGGGGTTTTTATTTTTATAGGGAGTGATTTACATGAATAATATTTTATTAACCAAACGATGGTGTATTAATTTATATTAATTATTAAAGAAAGGAAGATGAAAATGAAAAAAACAATGATAACAGGCGTTCAACCAACTGGAAATTTTACTTTAGGTAATTATATTGGGGCAATTAAAAATTTTGTAAAACTTCAAAAGGATTATAATTCATATATCTTTATTGCCGACCTCCACGGGCTTACGTCATATCAAAATCCTAAAGACATTCAAGACAGAATATTAGACTTAGCAGCTTTATATATGGCCTGTGGTGTAGAACCCAAATATACAAAATTTTTTGTTCAAAGTGATGTAAATGAGCATAGTGTATTAGGATTTCTAATTGCTTTTCAATGCAGAATTGGTGAATTGTCTAGAATGACTCAATATAAATCAAAAAAAGAAAAACAAGGCAAAGACGGAATAGATTTAGGTTTATTAATTTATCCAACATTAATGTCTGCAGATATTCTTTTATATGATGCTTCCATAGTACCAGTAGGAAAAGATCAAAAACAGCATATTGAAATAACAAGAGATTTAGGAGATAGATTTAATAAAAGATATGGCCACACATTTAATTTACCTGAGTATTATATACCAGAAATTGGTGGAAAAATAATGAACTTACAAAATCCAAGTGAAAAGATGAGCAAATCAGCACCACCAAATGACAAAGGAACTATATTTATTCTTGATGATATAAATATAACCAAAAAGAAAATAATGTCGGCCAAAACTGATAGTAGTAATCAAATATATTTTGATGAAGTAAATAAACCAGGAATTTCCAACTTAATATCTATATTTTCTGCTATAACTGACAAATCAATAAAAGAAATAGAAAATAAATATAAAAATTATAACTATGGTGATTTTAAAAATGAATTAGCTAATGAAATAGAAAAATTTATTATACCCATTCAAGAAAAATACAAAAAATATAGATATAGCAAAGAATTAATAAATATTTTAAAAACAGGTGCTAAAGAGGCTAGTAAACTAGCATCAAAAAAAATTATTGAAGTTAGAAAAAAACTTGGAATAAAATATGACGACTAAAAATATATATTTTGTCACTAAAAAGCCATATTACAAAATATGGCCTTTTGATTACTTTTATATTTTACGAACTTTTTTACTAACTTGTTCTTTTTCTTTTACTATAACTTTAGTAATATCAACATATATTTTCTTGTTACTTATATCTACAGAAGAAATTCTTACCAAAACAGAAGTTGCTAATTTCATTTTATATCCTGTATCATTAATAATCATTGTCTTTTTTATAGGGTTAGTATTATAATTTCCTAAAGTAACAGGATTAGTATTAACAATAATACCATTATCTAATTTAATAAGAGCTCCTTTTCTATCAATATCAATAATAACTCCTCGGAACTCCACACCAATATAATTAGCCATCATTTTGACAGAACATAAATCAATATAATCTTTTTCACAAGCATCAGCTTGTCTTTCTTTATAATTAAATTCACAAGTATAATCTTCTAAATTACATAACATTTTTAAATCTTCCTCTGTAGGAATATACCATCCATAGTACATATCAATAAGTAATTGATTAATTAAATCAGGAAGTCTTCTTATCGGTGAAGTAACTTGAGCATAATATGGAGTTGCAAGAGCATAATGACCAGTATTTTGAGTAGAGTATTTAGCAATAGAAAGACATCTTAAAAGCATATTTGATATAGCAGGAAACTCGTTGGTTCCTCTATACTTGTTTAAAATACTTTGCATGATTTTAACACCATAAAATTCTTTATTTTTAAAAGCATCACTATCAATATCTTTAATAATACTTAAAGATTTATCAAGTTTAATATTATTTGGCATATCATCAATTCTATAAATAAATGTCCAATCTTCACAAAAAGCTTTTCTAGCTTGACATTCACCAGTTAAAAGAGCAATATTTTCAATAATTCTTTCAGACAGTCCTTCATCTCTCTTATAAATAGATGTAATTGTTCCATTACTATCTTTTTCAATAATCATATCAGAAGAATCAAATACTAAAGATCCGTTGTTAAATCTTTTTAAGTCCATAATCTTTGAAAATTCTAAAGCAGTATCCAATATATCTTTAAAAGGTAAGTAATCATAAGAAATACATCCTGTATCATAATAAGTATTAACATCATTATAATTCATTCTCTTTTTTGAATTAATAACAGCATAATCCATTTGATAATTAACGACTTCACCATTAGGACTAACTTCCATAGAGTAGGCTTTAACCAATCTATCAACACCTTCATTTAAAGATAAAATACCATTAGATAAAACACTTGGTAACATAGGTATAACAACTTCCCCTATATATACACTAGTATTTCTTTCTAAAACTTCTTGAAATAGATGCATTCCTGGCCTAATATAATAACTTACATCCATAGTACAAGACACCAGAAGAAAATTTCCATTTTCAAGTTTTTTAATAGTAAATCCATCATCCAAGTCCTTAGCATTAACAGGGTCAATACTTATAATAGGTAAGTCTCTTAGATCTAATCTTAATTTTCTATCTTCTTCTGTTACTTCCTTAGGTATCATAGAAACTTCATACATAGCTTCTTCACTAAAGTCTATATTAAACCCTCTATTAATAGCAATAGCCACTTCATCACTATATTTATCAGTATAGTGTCCTATTTTACTTATTTTTGCAATATCATTAATATAAATAGTATTATCATCACTAACTTTATTATCTAAATCAATACAAACTCTATCACCAACGATTAAATTCAAAGCATTAAAAAATTTTTTAGGAATAGATATAGAAAATTCCGTATCCTTAATAACAGGGTTTAAAATTAATTTATCTTGTTTAATACAAACCTCGCACACTATTTTATTAGTTCTTCTTTTTACAATTCCTAAAACAGTTCCTTTATTTAAAGAATAAGGCTTAACTATAACAATATCACCAAAAAGGGCATTATGAGTATCATAGCTTTCAATAGTAATAGTCATATTGTTATTAGTAATTAATCCTCTACCATTTAATCCCTTTCTTAGTTCAGCAATGATAAAATTATCACTAACTATTTCATATTTGTTATTAGAGTTAAGAAATATTTTTTTATCATGTATTAAATCGTTAATTGTTTTCATTAACTCATCTTCACTAATATCAAACTTTTCCAACAAAAAATTAAAACCTTTACTATTCTTTTCCAATTCTTTTAAAATTGTCTCAATCATAATACTTCCCTTCATTATAAATATAAAATAAAATTAATAATATGTAAATATCAATAACGATTATTTTAAAAAATGTTTCAAAATAATTGAATAATTAATAGTTTTATTTTATAATTAAGAATATGAAAGAGGTGACTTATGACTTACATACATAGTTTAGAGAAATTTATATGTTCTAAAGTTAATGATTTAGGTTATAAATTGGATAGCGTAAAGTTAGAAAAATGTTCTATAAAAGAACTAGGGGACTTTCAAGTTAACTTTGCTATGAAACTAGCCAAAGAATATAAGAAAAATCCTAGAGAAATCGCCGAAAAAATATCCGAATCATTAAAGGATAAGTTTGATAACGTAAATATAGCAGGCCCAGGGTTTATTAATTTATCATTAAAGATGGATGACCTAATAGATTATGCTAATAACGAAGGAAATAATTTTGAAAATTTCATAGATGAAAAAAGTGATAAAACTATTATTGTCGATTATGGTGGAGCAAATGCTGCCAAAGCATTACATGTAGGACATATGAGAAGTGCTAATATTGGTGAAGCATTAAAAAGGTTATGTAAATTGTTTAATAAAAAAGTAATCGGAGATGTACATCTAGGAGATTTAGGAAGACAAGCTGGTATGATTATTTCAGAAATAATGATTAATAGACCAGACTTGCCATTCTTTGATGCAAACTATACTGGAGAATATCCTAAGATTGATTTAACTGCAAAAGATTTAGGCATTATATATCCTAAAGCTAATATGGCTGCTAAAAACGATGAAAAAAGAATGGATTTAGTAAGACAAATAACGGCTGAAATAGACAAAGGAAATAGAGGATATACAGAATTATGGAGACAAATAGTAGATATATCTACTCCAACTATAAAAGAAGTTTATGATACATTAAATTGTCACTTTGAATTATGGGAAGGGGAATTATCTTCAATGAAGTATGTTCCTAGTATGTTAAAAATAGTAGAACCTTATTTATACGAATCAGACGGAGCATTAGTAATGGATGTAAAAAAAGAAACTGATAAAATAGATATTCCTCCATTAATTGTTATAAAAAAAGATGGATCCACTATATACTCAACAAGAGATTTAGCCACTATATATCAAAGAGTAAAAGACTATGACCCAGATGAAATATGGTATGTGGTAGATGAAAGACAATCATTATATTTTGAACAAGTATTTAGAACAGCATATAAATCAGGACTAGTTAAAGATAGTGCCAAATTGTATCATTTTGGTTTTGGTACAATAAACGGCAGTGATGGAAAACCATTCAAAACACGTGATGGTGGAGTAATGGAATTATCTACACTAATAGATATGCTAAAGCAAGAAGTAGATAAGAGAATAAAAGAAGAAATTACCGGAGAAGAAAGAAAAGAAATATTAGATAAATTAACTATAGCTACATTAAAATTTACAGATTTACTTCCATATAGAAAAACAGATTATATATTTGATCCAGTAAAATTTTCTTCTCTTGAAGGAAAAACAGGTCCATATGTTCTATATACTGTAGTTCGTATAAAATCCTTATTAAACAAAGTAGACACCGTAGAAGTTAAAATAAATTCTATCCCAAATGACACAATAAAAGATATAATATTAAAAGTAATAGATTTACCTAACATTTTAACTTCATCATACAACGAAGCAACATTAAGCTATATTGTAGATTATTTATATGAATTATGTAATCTATTCAATAAATTTTATAATTCCTATAACGTTATAAACGAAGAAGATAAAAAATTAAAAGATACATATATTGCAACATGCTCATTAGTATATAACATTATACATAATTTATTAGACATATTAGCAATTGATGAAGTAGATAAAATGTAATTAAGACATAAAATTATGTCTTTTTTCTATTCAAAAAAAGAACACTATGTTATAATAAAAATTAGTTAGCAAAACATTGATCAAAAAGGAGTAGAGATATGTCAAATATAAAAGTAATGGACGAATTATTATCTAACAAAATAGCCGCTGGTGAAGTTGTAGAAAAAATAGTTTCTATTGTCAAAGAACTAACAGAAAATTCCATAGATGCCAAAAGTAGTGAAATAAAAATTGAGTTAATTGAGTCTGGTCTTCGTGAAATAAAAGTCGTAGATAACGGAATAGGAATGGATAAAAATGATGCCAAATTGTGTTTTCAAAGACACGCTACTAGTAAACTATATACAGACGATGATTTATTTTCTATTGAAACTCTAGGTTTTAGAGGAGAAGCATTACCATCTATTGCCGCTGTATCAGATGTGGTATTAAAAACATGTCAAAAGGGTAGTAGCGAAGGAACAATGATACATATTAAAGGTGGAAAGATAATTGAAGAAAGTTCTTCTGAACTAAGATATGGAACAAGTTTCACAGTAACAAATTTATTTTATAATACCCCAGCCAGACTAAAACATTTATCTAGTCCTTATTCAGAATTATCTAATGTTATAGATTATGTTAATAAAATATCTCTTTCATATCCATATATTAAATTTACATTAATTAACGATGGTAAATACTTATTAAATACTGATGGTTCAGGTAATATATTAAAAGTCATTAATGCTATATATGGCTTAGATGTTACAAAAAGAATGTTTCCAATAGAAGGATGTAATCAAGATTATAATATAAAAGGTTTTATATCATTACCAGAATTAAATAGAGCAAGTAAAAATTATATTACTACACTAGTAAATGGTAGAGTAATAAAAAATGTAACTTTATATAGAATAATAAACGAAGCATATTCTAATTATAAAGAAGATTCTAGATACCCAATAGTAGTCTTATATATCGAAACTGATCCATCATTAATAGATGTAAACATTCATCCATCAAAATTAGATATAAAATTTAGTAACTTTGAAGACTTAACAGAATTAATAAAAGCAACTATAATTAAAGGAATTAAACAAAAGTTATTAATACCACAAGTAGAACCTACAAAAGAAATAAACCCTAATATAGAAAAAAATAAATATGAAAATTTAACATTAAATATAGAAAGAACTATTAAAGAAGATACCCCTACATATAATTATCAAGATATAATAAATCAAGATAATAAATATGAAATAAATTCTAATAAAAAAGATGAAACAAATTTTGAAGAAGACACTATGGTTACACAATTACCAAAAGAAAAATTGCCAGAATTATATCCAGTAGGGCTTTTACATGGAACATATATTGTATGTGAAAATGAAGATGGATTTTATTTAATAGACCAACATGCTGCTAAGGAAAGAATTAATTATGAGAAGTATAGATATATTTTAGGACATCCTAATAATAATACTATAAGTCCATTAATACCCATTATAATAGAACTTCCCCTAGATGAATTTGCCATAATAAAAGAAAATATAGATATATTTGATAAATTAAATATATCTCTTGACGAATTTGGTACACAATCATATAGAGTAATATCACACCCAACATGGTTTATCCAAGGAAAAGAAGAAGAACTTATAAGAAAGATTATTGAATTAGTTATTCAAAAAGAAAAGAACTTCTCATTAGAAAAGTTTAATGATAATTTAGCTAAAATGATAAGCTGCAAAATGAGCATAAAAGGTAACACTTACATAGACACTCCATCTATGGAGTCATTGATTAATGATTTAAGAAAGTGTGATAATCCATTTAATTGTCCTCATGGTAGACCAACAATCATTCATTTTACTAAGTATGAACTGGAAAAAATGTTTAAAAGGAGTATGTAATGAATAGAATAATTGTAATTACAGGACCTACTGGTGTAGGTAAAACAAGACTAAGTATTACTTTAGCTAAAAAATATAATGCTGAAATAATAAATGCTGATGCTATGCAAGTATATAAAGGCCTAGATATTGGCACTGCAAAAATTACTAATGAAGAAAAATGTAACATATCACATCATCTACTTGATATAAAAGATGTTAGCGAAGACTATACAATATATGATTATCAGAAAGATGTAAGAAAAATACTTGATAAAGATGATAATAAAATTTATATTATGGTTGGAGGTTCTAATTTATATATCAAAGCAGCTTTATATGATTACAATCTAAAAGATAATATTATAAATAATAATTATGATGATTTATCCAATGAAGAAATATATCAGAAACTATTATTATTAGACAAAGATATTGTTATAGATAATAAAAATAGAAGAAGACTAATTAGAGCATTAAATTACTATCTAGAAAACAATGAATCTATAAATAAAAATGATAATGGTAATAAATTATTATATAATGCAATATTTATAGGATTAACTACCAATAGAGAAAAATTATACGATATAATTAATTCTAGAGTGGATACTATGATTAATAACGGACTAATTAACGAAGTAAAATATTTTTATGATAATAATATGCTTTATAAGCCTATATTAAATGGAATAGGATATAAAGAAGTAATAAGTTATCTAAATAAAGAAATAGACTATAATACTATGATAGAGTTAATTAAAAAAAATTCCAGACACTATGCCAAAAGACAATATACTTTTATGAATAATAAAATGAATATTAAATGGTTTAATGTAGATTTTAATAACTTTAAAAATACAGAAGAAGAAGTTATCTCTTATCTTGAAGAATTAATATAACAATTACTATATTAAATGTAATAAAGTTTATATATTAGTATAAAAAATTAAAGTCAGAAATGACTTTTTTCTATGCAGAAAGAGGCTTATGTAGCCTCTTTATATATATTTTTATCAAAATTATGTGTTTTATCATCTAAATTACCCAAAGTCTTAGTATCTATCAAAAAGTATGTATCTCTATTTTGATTAGTATCACTTATCGGATCATCCCAAGTAACATCTACATGTAACCATTTTCCATTAACATATACTAAATTCCATATATGACTATCATTACTAATTTTATAATTTTTAATATTAAGACTGTTTAAAAATATAGCCATAGTATCAGAATAACCAGAACAAATACCATAACCTTCTTTAAGTACCCCATATGCAGTATTAGATCTATATGTAGTATCATGAATATTATCTATTTTATATTCATCATACTGGGTATTATTAATTATATAATCATGAATAGCTTTAATTTTTTCAATAGTAGTCATATTTTCAGTAAATATATTTTTACTCACATTATTTACAATAGAATTAAGCAAAGCAATATCCTCATCTTTATATATATGTTCAATAGCTAACGAAAACCTACCTTTATCATCATAAGTAAAAGAAATAGATTTAAAACTATTATATGGATGTACAAAATTATTCATAATAGATAATGCTTCATTATCTTTAGCAATATTCTCTAAATCACGAACACAATTTACATATTCCTTTTGACATTCCCCATCAGCATAATCACTACCAGTATTAATAACATAATAAATATAATCAATTAATTCTTGTCTATTTTTAACATCATCAGTATAATTTTTAATATATTTAAAATCACTATCTAAATAATAATTATTAGCCTCTGCAATAACATACTCTTTATTCCAAAATATATTATCTAAAAAATTAATAACTTCATCTTTATAAAAATTTAACACTGTAACAATTATAATAGAAATAATCCCAATAGATAGAATCACTTTCCTCATAATACCACCTCTATTTATATAATTCTTTTTTAAATAATTCTAAATTATTATTCATAATAGTAAAATAATTTTCATTAGTATTAGTAATACCACCATCTATACTATACATAGAATTAATAATAATATTCTCAATATTATAGTTTTTAATTAAATCATTAACAACATTATTATTTTCCACACTAGTAGAGTATATATATTTAACATTTCCATCACTAATCATCTTTTTAACTTTATTAACTAAAGAAGAATCAATAGTCTTAACAGGTATTTTAAGATTAGTTCCAACTTTTACATTATCATTAGTAATATTGTTATATGTAAGAATATCACTTAAATTAATATTATACTTAAGTGCAATATCAGATAAAGTATTATTATTACTAATAGTTTCTTCCACAATATTTTCATATAAAGAAATAACAGTAATACCATACTTTTCTAAAGATTTTAATGCTTCATTTGACGTTACAATTGTTTTATAAGAAGCATTACTAAATACATCCTTATAGTCAGCATCTAACTTAGACAATGAATATTGTAATTCATCATATTTATCATTTATTCCTGTATGTTCCTTATTAGAAATTAAATAAGGATTAGTAACATATTGCAATAATCCATTTTTCGTATTTTGTGCCATCATCAAGTAGTTATATGGATTTAACCATAATTCTTCAATACCATATTCATAATTCATTCCCATAGATACATCTATAAGTTTTAAATCAGTATTAATATTAACCATTTCAACAGAATAATCTCTATCTACATCTAAACTATTAAAGACATATAAAGAACTCTTAGCATATTCATTAAGTTTCTTATCAGACAACTTATATTCTTTAAAATTAACCTCACTAGGATATATACTATAAATTGTCGAATTATTTCCATATAAATATTTAATTAAGTAATTAACTGGATATATAGTGGTATATATTTCAATATCATCCATAGCATCACTCTTAAATAAACTACAACCAGTCATAATAAATAAACATATCACTAATAATATAATTTTACTAAATATCTTTTTCATTTCTACCTCTTTTCATTATAATAATTTTATCAAATATTAATCCCTTTGTAAATCATTTTAATAGACAATAAATTATTATTTTGCTATAATTAATATGAAGGAAGTGTATAACTTATGAAAATTTTTAAAAGATTAAATTTTAATCCAACGAATATAAATTTGTATTATCAAGCATTTACACATACATCTTATAGTAACGAAAACCCATCTTACGTAAGTTATGAAAGACTGGAGTTTTTAGGAGATGCTATACTTGAATTTGTTGTAAGTGACTACCTATATAAAGAAAGACACCTTGAAGAAGGTGTTATGACTAAGTTAAGAGCAAGCTATGTATGTGAACTTGCCTTAAGTACTTATGCTAAAAATTTAAAACTAGAGGATGATATTAAGTTAGGTGGATGTGAAACACAACCTAACAATACTATTCTAGCCGATGTTTTTGAAGCTTTCGTAGCAGCTATGTATTTAGATCAAGGGCTTGAATTTACCAAAAAATTTATTCTTGAAGTAATGGAACCATATATTGAGAAAAACGTTGATTTTTTACAAGATTATAAATCTAAATTACAAGAATTAGTTCAAACAGACAAAAAAAGTGTTACGTACGAAATAATAGATGAAACAGGACCATCACATAATAAAACGTTTACCTGTCAAGTAAAAGTAGGGGATATCGTGATGGGAAAAGGTATTGGTAGTAGTAAAAAACACGCTGAACAAGAAGCAGCTAAAATGGCATTAGAAAAACAAGCAAAATAAAAGAATTGTTAGCAATTCTTTTTCTTTTTTATTGATTTTGATTATTCATTTGCATATTTTCACCAGCGGGAACAGTTTGATTAATTAATCTTAGCTTATTTCTTAAACAAGTTTTAGCATTTAATTCATCATCTGCTTCTACCAATTTCATTATTTCTTCTAACGATGTAAATCCCGCCATAACCTTATATAAACCATCTTGTATTAATGTAATTACTTCACCATTATATACAAGGTCACGTAATTGTGCTTTTTTTAGCGATGCATTAATAGCATCTCTAATTTCTGGTGATATTAAAAGTACTTCTTGAATAGCAATTCTTCCCTTATATCCACCAGAACATTCAGGACAGCCAACAGCTGTATATATTTGATTAACATCAGCTCCTACAAGTTCTTTAAAATATTGTTTTTCAAATGGAGTAGTAGGTCTTATTTTCTTACATTTATCACATAATTTTCTAGCTAACTTTTGACTGACAATTCCAGATAAAGCCGAAGCTAGCAAATATCTTTCAACCTCCATATCAAGTAATCTCTCTATAGTAGTTAAAGAACTATTAGTATGTAATGTAGACAATACTAAATGACCAGTTATAGAAGCTCTAACAGCAATTTGAGCTGTTTCTGTATCTCTAATTTCTCCAATCATTATAATATTAGGGTCTTGTCTTAAAATACTACGTAATACTGTAGCAAAATCTAATCCAATATCACTATTTATTTGAACTTGATTGATTCCTTCAATTTCCATTTCAACCGGATCTTCTACCGTAATAAGATTAGCCCCTTTAACATTTAATTTTTGTAAGAAAGAATATACAGTTGTACTCTTACCACTACCAGTAGCACCAGTTACTAATATAATTCCATTTGGAGCCCCAATCATTTTCATAATTTTTTTATAATTATCCTCAGAGAAAAATAAATACTCAATTCCTTTTAAGCTCCTAGAATAGTCAAGAATTCTTATAACTATCTTTTCACCCTTCTTAGTAGGCAAAGAAGATACACGCATATCAAGATCCATTCCCCCAAGATTTGTTTTAATACCACCATCCTGAGGTAATCTTGTTTCAGTAATATTCATTCCAGACAATATCTTAATTCTTGTAATAACATTATTTTTAACTTCATTAGGAATATCAGCATAATCATTTAAAATACCATCAACCCTAATTCTAACTTTTAATGTACTATCTGTATGGTCAAAGTGAATATCACTTGCCCCAAATTTAACAGCATCCAAAAATATCGAATTAACAACATCTACAACTGGTGTATTTAAAAAATCAATTGTACTATGCATAGTATCACTCTTTCCATACTTTCTATTCAAATACAATTATATTATATAATCAAATAAATTTCAACTAAAAATTAAAATTCACAACAAAGAATTATAACACTACGCCAATAAATAGTTAAATATTTATAAAAGATACT
>FR902130.1 GCA_000437895.1 Clostridium sp. CAG:914
GTTTTTCCGACGGTGTTATTTTCATCAAGTTCGCCACTATTTAATATATTATTAATATGCTCTGTTATTGTACTTCTTCCTACACCAAATAATTCTGCAATTAAATTTTGGGTAAGCCATATATCATTATTTATTAACATTACACTAACCTTAACATCATTGTTTGAATCTCTATATATTAAAAAATCATGATTAGTTATTTGTAAACTTTTGTTATCCATATACTATTCTCCTTTCTATTATTCTATTTAAAATCAATTTTAACATTTTTATCTTTATCAATATAAATATATTTTACTTTATTTTCTAATTCTAATCTAGTAATATCAGTTAAATTTAATTTTTCCTTTATAATTGTTCTATATTAAATTTCTTTATTATTTCATCTTTTACCATTTGTTCTATTTTCTTTTTGTTTATAGAATATCTTAAACAGTTTTTATCTTTAATATAAAAACTACAATAGTAATATACTTGATTTTTACTTTTTCTAATTATTAGATGATTACCACATGTAAACATTTTAAATAACCTGAAAATAAATCAATCTCATTATCTTTATTTGCTTTTACTTTTCTATCTAATAATTTTTGAACTTCATCGAATTTATCTTTGCTTATTATTGGTTCATGATGATTTTCGGTTATTATCCATTCATCTTTATTTACATCAATTAATTTATTTGCTCTATAATTCGGTTTTGTTTTAATATTTTGAATTAATGTTCCTGTATATGTTTCATTTCTTAATATTCTATTTACTATTTCAGCATTCCATTTCTTAGAACGTATTAATTCTTCATTATTGTTTTTTTCTTTAATTAATTTATATAAACTTGGTGTAAGAACGTTTTTACTATTTAAATGTTCTGCTATTTCTTTTCTACTCTTACCTAAAAGTATCATATTAAATATTTTCTTTACAATATAAGAAGCTTCTTTGTCTATAATAAATTTATTTTTATCTTTAGGATTTTTCAAATAACCATAAGGTGCTGTTACTCCAATAAACTCTCCATTTAATTGTTTTATTTTTAAAGTTGACCTAACTTTTTCTGAAATATCTCTAGCGTATTGATCATTCATTAAGTTTTTTAAAGGAACTGCTATACTACTTACAGATTTAGGATTCTTTAAACTATCTATATCATCAATGATTGAAATAAATCTAACGTTATACCCTGGTAAAATGTTTTCTAAATAATTATCTGATTCTATATGATTTCTTCCAAACCTTGATAAATCTTTTACAATTATTGTATTTACTTTTCCTTCTACTATATCTTTAAACATTCTTTTATATTCAGGTCTATCAAACGTTGTTCCTGAATATCCATCATCTATATAAAAATCAATAAGTTCTAGATCTTCATTCTTTTCAACAAATGAAGTAATTATTAATTTCTGATTAGTAACGCTATTTGATTCATCTTTTATTTTATCTTCTTTAGATAATCTAATATATCCTGCAGTTTTAAATTTTTGCATTACTAATCACCTCTTTCATCGTTATTTTATTTCCTCAAGTTGCTTATTTTCTTTATTTTCTAATTGTTTCTTTTCTCTTTCTAGTTCTTTCAAACTCTTTTTAGGTGTTGGCATTTCTTCTGGCTTTTGTACATAATGACACATTTTTATTTCTGTTATTATTTAGTAAAGTTCTATATTCTGCTCCTGTATTTAAAACGAATCTAATTACATTAGGTTTTACTTCTCCATTTTCTGAAACTTCACCGACAATAATTTTTTCAACAATGGTATCAAAGATTTCTCGATTAAATTCAGTTAAAGTTGTAGGTTCGTTTATTATTTTTTCTATTTCCTTTAATTTATCATAAACATCTTTACTTTCATTGTTAGATTTTTCTATATCTTGTAATTTACAATTTATACTATCTAAATTTTCTTTCAATTCTTTTTCTTTTAAAACATAAGCAGTTTCGCCGTTATATAATCCTTTATATCCTGCATTATGAAATTCAGCCATATTTTTAACACCTGCAGCTGAAGCAACTTTTTGAAGTGTGTAATTACCTTGTTTTGTTAATTTTCTTTGATAAAATCGTTTTTCATCATCTGATAAAGAATCATATTCCTGTTCAGTTATTTCTTGTTTTCTAGTTTGAATAGCAAAATAATTTTGTCCTAAGGCAACAACTTCTTTATTTGGATCAGCATTTTGCACTATCAAATAGCATATGTATCTTGATAGTTTATAATCTTTAATAAATTCTTCTTTTCCTTTTCCAGTTTTTATTGGCTTGTTGACCTCAACAATCCAATTTTCTTCATTTGAAACACTATTATTGGCTGATAAAACCGCTTTATCTATTACTTTTTGAAAATTTCTCCAATCCTTGTATTCCAATACTTTTTGTAATTCACGTGCATACCAATATTCATTTCCATAATCATCAATATGTTTTATATTTTCAAAAGTATTGTTAGAATATTTATTTTCAATTATCTTCATTGCTACCTCCATTTCTATTAATTGTATAATTTTCTAGAGTAAAGTTTTTCATGTTCTTCCATTACCCTATATTTTTAATAATTTTCATAAAAAACTATCATAAATATGTAAAAAGAATTTAAGATTTTTTCCTTCATTTATAAGGATTTAAAGTAAGTTTTTCTTATGTCTCCATTACCCAGTTAATAACGACTTTTGATAAACTTTTTTTCATTACTCATTTTTGCTTACTTCCTATCTTTTATACTTTTTATTTTTAACTTCTACCAATCTAATTTTATCTTTTTCTTCAAAATATTCATACTCATAAATATTATATTCATAATAAACATACACATTGTGTAATCCATTTTTATACCATACAGAATAATTAAAATTACTATTTTTAAATATTTGTTTTAATTGTAATTCTATTTCTATATTCCTTTTATCATATATATCTTCTTTTTCTAATACTTCGTATTCACCTAATTTTGAATGATTTGTTAAAGTTTTTAAAATACTCCATCCAATCTTTTCTTCCTTATTTAAAATATTAAATCCAAAATCTAGGTACAATTTTGCCGCTAACCAGGTAGTAGTTTGAGTATGCAAAACAATACCTTTGTGACCTAAATTTACTGCAATCTCTAATATTTTTGTAATCAATGGTCGAGATAATTTTCTACCTTGATAATCTCTTTTTATTGCTACCCAATCAACTGCGCCAGTGTATCCATATTCTTTTTCACTTAATAATGATATTGTAGCAGTACCAACTTTTTCATTTGTTATATCATCAACTATAAATATACATCTTTTGTCTAATTCGTTAATGAATGAGTCGTAAAAATCATGAAATATATTTATTCCTTCTTCAATAGCACAAAATTCTCCACTTTCAATATGAATATTTATCCAATCATTCATATCTCCATTTTTATAAAATTCAAAATGAAAACCTTCTGGCAACGAATATTTTTGATAAATAGATGTATCTTCATAAAACATTAGTAATTCATAATATTTTATTGTATTATCATAAGATTTCATTCTTTATCACTTTTATTTTCTTCTAAATATTTATTATAAAATTCATCCATTGAAGATATATATTTTTGATCTTGCATTACTCTATATTTCTCATATTCGTTTTCTGCTTTTTCTACTGCTTGTTTATGAGATATATTGCCACTATTTTGTAACACTTCTTTTCTTCTAAATTTTAATAAATCATCTGTTGCATTTATCCAATCTTTCATTGTCATAACATGTCTTTCTTTTGCTTCATCTTCTGCAAATACTAAAAATATATTTGTTAAATCATTTAGTTTTTCTAGTTCTTCTTTATTTAAATAATTTTTAGCAATACCTACATCATATTTATATATTAAACCATCAGGAGAATTTTTCCAATTAGTAAGTCCCATATGTTCTTTTTCTGAATTAGCTCTACTATATATTAGTTCAGCTGCAGTATGTCCAGAAATTGCATAATGAAGTTTATTTTGAACTATTTTAAAAAAAGTATATGCCTCTTCTGACTTCGGATTATAATCAGTTGAAGTTGCTATAAATAAATCTGTAATTTTTTGATAAGACATTCTTTCACTAACTCTAATTGTTTTAATACGTTCTAGTAATTCATCAAAATATTTAGAGTCATATTTATTTCCTTTTATAAATCTTTCATCATTTAAAGCAAATCCCTTTATCATATATTCTTTTAATATTTTAGTAGCCCATATTCTAAACTCTGTTGCTTTTTTTGAATTTACTCTATAACCTACCGCTATTATTGCATCTAAACTATATACTTCTGTATTATAGTTTTTGCCATCATCAGCAGTTATTTCCATTTTGGAAACAACTGAATTTTTATCTAATTCATTTTCTTCAAATATGTTTTTTAAATGTTTAGATATTGCTGGAACGCCTACTTCAAATACCTTAGACATTCCTTTTTGCGATAGCCATAATGTTTCATCTTTGTATATAGCATCTACTATAATATTGCCATCACTATTTTTATATATTATTAAATCATTTTCTGGCATAATCTTCTCCTTTCTTTTTAAAAGTTAACTTAAGGTGGAATTACCTCAATATTAATTTATTTTTCCACGATTTTTCTAAATATAATGTAAATAGTTTTTATATATAAACCTTTATAAATAAAGGTTTGCTTGGAAGTTAATTAAAGTCGGTATTACCCAGTTAATCGAAGTCTTAGAAAAACTTTTTTCTTCATTACTCATTTTCATCACCCTTTAAATAAATTTCTGATTCTTCCATCAATAAATCAAAATCCGACTTATATAATTTGTCTTGTTTTATTCTATATTTTTCAAATTCTGTTAATGCTTTATCACAAGCAATCTCATGTGATATTTTTCCAGCATCTTTTAATATATCTCTATCATCTGCAAGTAAAAATTTATCAATTCTATTTGCCCAGTCTTCCATTGTCATTGGAATATGCCTTCTTGCTCTATTTTCTGCAATTTCTAAAAACGCACTAACTATACCTTCCAAATCTTGTAATTCATCTTTAGATAAATAATTTTTAGCAATTATAACATCAGATTCCATTATTTTACCATTAGGAGAATTTTTCCAAGAAGTCAAGCCCATATGTTCTTTTTCTGAGTTTACTCTATCATAAATAATTTCTGCAGCAGTCTTTCTAGATACTGCATAATGCATTTTGTTTTGTACTTTTTTAAAAAATTCAATTGATATTGGAGATTTAGGATCATAATCAATACTTGTAGCATATATATCTGTTACTTTTTGATAAAATCTCCTTTCTGATAACCTTATTTCTCTAATTTCTTCTAATAATTTTTCAAAATAATCTTTATCGATGAAAGAACCATTTTTCATTCTTTCTTTGTCTAATACATATCCTTGAATAGTAAAAGTTTTTAATACATTTGTTGCCCACCTTCTAAATTGAGTAGCTCTTAATGAATTTACTCTGTATCCAACAGAAATTATAGCATCTAAATTATAAAATTCAACATTTCTTTTAACATTTCTAGTTCCCTCTTTTTGAACTAATTCCATTTTGGAATAAGTTGAATTTTTATCTAATTCTTTCTCATTATATATATTTATAAGATGCTTTGCTATTGCAGGCTGTTCAACATCAAATAATTCTGCCATAGCTTTTTGGGTCATCCATAAAGTCTCATTTTCATATCTAACTTGAATGCCTTTATCCTTTTCCTGAAGTTTAAATGTTATAAATTCTTCAGTACTACTTCTTATTATTAAATCTTTTGCCAATTTTATCATCTCCTTTGTCTGAAATATTAGTTTTCCATAAGTCGTAATTACCCTTATTGGTTTGTATTTTTAATTATTTTTTATCGATAAAATGTAAAAAGAAATCCAATTTCAAAGCTTTATTTATAAACCTTTGAAAGAAGTTTTCCATAAGTCGGTATATACCAGTTGATATTTGTCTTATGAAACACCTCTTGATTATTATTTTCCATAAATTTCACTCCCTTGTTTTTAAATTAAAATTCTTATTAATTATAACAGTTCTTTTTTCATTTATAATCAATGCTTATTGTTTTGTCATTATTTATATAAATAACATTTACTTTTTCGTATAAATAATTTCTTGCTATCTCATCTACTTTTAATTTTTCTAGTATCGTTCTTTCAAGTTTTGTTTTTTCAATTGAATAGCTTGTATATTTTTTATTAAAGTAGTTATTACAATAATAATATGATTTATTTTTTTCCAAATTTTAAACACATTTTACCTTTACAATCCTTACATTTTATAAAACCTGATAATGTATCCAAATTCCCCTTCTTATTTGTTCTAGTAACATAATTATCCAAAAATATCTTGTACTTTATCAAATATTTCTTTACTTATAATTGCTTCGTAATTATTTTCAGTTATAATCCAATTTTCTTTATCTATATTTATTTTCTTATTAACTTTATTATTCTTGTTTTTATTTTCTTTATTACTATAAATTATTTATCTTCTAAATAATTTACTTTCTTACCAAGAGATTTTGCATATTCAATTTCTGACTTTGTACTCTCACCAATATATCCATCTACATTTATAACAAAAATCTCATCAGCCATATCTATTTTTCTTTTATGCATATCATCTAACATTTCCTTTGTTTTAGTTAAAGTTCCTTCATCCATATTTTCCCAAACCTCAGAATCTCCAGAATGTCCAAACAATCCTACAGAAATCACAATATTTCCTTGTAATGTTAAATCTTTTTGAACCTTTAAAAATTCATCTTTAAATCTAGTAGAACCACACAACGTTATTACTTTATAGTTTTTAACCATTTTCTTTATCTCCTTTTCTTTCGCTTAGATATTTATTATAAAGCTCATCATAGAAGAAATATATTTTTGTTCTTTGATCACTCTATATTTTTCATATTTATTTTCTGATTTTCTACCGTTTTTTTACGTATATATTTTTAGAATTATCAAGTAGTTTTTCTATATTAATCCAATCTTTCATTGTCATAACATGTCTTTCTTTTTTCTATTTTATCATATAGAAAGAATAATTTTATAAATTAATTTTAACATAACTTCCTTAAACTATTTATTTGTTCTATTTTCTCTTTAACTTTCTTTCAGAACTATTTATAATTTTTAATTGGTATTTAATATATAGGATATATAAAATTTAGACAAGTTTATTACTTAATCTTTTGTAAGAAAAAATAGTATTTTTGGATGATAATACTATTTTTCATTAAAATTTATATTAGGATTTTCTCTATCATCACTATCTATAGTAAAGAATAATTCTGGTTTGAAATTAAATATATCAGCAATTATATTTGATGGAAACATTTCTAGCTTATTTTTATATTTTAAAACAGCCTTATTATAAATTTGTCTAGCATATGAAATATTATTTTCTATTTCTTTTAAATTTTCTTGTAAATTCATAAAGTTTGTATTAGCTTTTAATTCTGGATAATCTTCTTGTAAAAATAATAGTTTATTTATGGCATTACTCAAATTTTTATTAGCTTCAATTTCTTCTTCTTTAGTAGTAGCTTTGATAACTTGATTTCTAGCTTTAGTGATATTAGTTAATGTCGATTTTTCGTGTTCAGTGAAACCTTTAACAGATTCCACAATATTTGGAATCAAATCAGTACGTTGCTTTAAGAAAATATCAACTTGACTCCATTTTTCTTTAACTAGATTAGATAAGTGGGTCAATTTATTAAATATTAAAATTATATATATTATAGGAATTAATATTATAATACTTCCTATTAATATACTTAATATACCTTTAGTTTTTATATATGATTTATTTATATTTTGATTATTAATATTATAAATCTCATTATCTTTATTTTTTCTTAATCTATCTAACTCAGAAGATTGATTAGATTTTATAGTTTTTATTTCTGCTTCTTTTAAGTCATCATTATTATCTATTTCTTTTCTCTCTTGACTATCTATTTCCCATTTTTCATTTCTTAATGCAGATATTTCATCACTTAAATTGTAGTATTTTTTGCTAAGTCCATTTTTAAAGAACTCATTATTTCTTGCTACTTCTTTATCGCTTATTTTATTATTTATTTCTTGTTCTTTTTGATCGTATTTGTCTTTTATCTGTTGTTCTAAATTACTATATTTATCATTAATTTCTTTAATAGACGGTGTATATTTATTGTTTACATCTTGTTCTAATAATATATATTTTTGATTAATCTCATCAATTAGTTTTGTTTTTTCTTCATATGTTAATTCTTTAATCGTGTTTACTTCTTTTAATTTATTAATTCCTGGGATAATTGCATAATAAATAGAAAGAGTAATAATTGCTAAATAAACGATACTACTTGTTATAATAAGCATCCAATTTTTTTTCATTTTCATCATTCCTTTCTTTTTTCTTAAAATAATTCATAGATATTAACTCTATATTTGCCTATAATATTATCATAGTTATATTTCTAAATTAATTCACTTATTTCATAATAGTAGTAATCTTCTAATATCTTACTTTTTCCTTCTAAATCAATTTTCCAATTTATTGGATCATAAATTGTATTTATTCTTCCCATGTATTCACCTCTCTTTATTTTTCTCTATGATATTAATATATAATTATGCTTTTCAAATTCAATAAATTTTATCAAATCATCATAAGATAATACAATAGTTTTGGTATTTGTATTTGGGTGTACTAATATTTTTTTTCCTTTTAATTCATTATCTATTATTAAAGTAACTATATTATCTTTGTCATTTATTATTCCAAGGGGTGTAACACTACCTGGTTTTAGTTTTAATATATTATTTAATTCTATTTCACTAGCAAATGATAAGTGAGATTCATTAACTAATTTAGCAATGTCTTTTATGTTTGCTCTTTTTGTTTCTTCCAATAATACTAGGTAATAATTTTTCTTTCTGTTAGTTAGAAATAGATTTTTACAACCAGTGCCATTAATGTTTTTAATATTTTGGGCTTGTTCAATAGTAAAAATAGGTTCGTGTTCTTTTTCTTTAAATTCAATATTTAATTGTTTAAAAATGTCATATATATTCATATTTTAACTCCTAAACTTCAATCTATATAGCTGTCTTTTTTTATTTCTATAGTAATCATTATAACGAACCTCATCTTCGAAATACATAACTTCTTAATTATTATAACATATTTTTTCAATTATTTCACAAATTATTATCTAGTTAACTAAATAAAACCTAGCATCAAATTGACACTAGGTTTTATTGTATTATACTAAATCATTGCAACTATTTAAATCATTATCTATATAATGAGTAATAAATCTAACTTTGAAATTTCTGTTATTACATATTGAACTTTCACTTCCACTGACGTCTAATTCTTCAGGTAGAACAAATTTAATGCAATTTATTTTGACATCACGACATGTAAGATGTGAATGTGCTGGTATTACCATAGTTTTCATTCCTCTTTTATGTTCTATATTATTTGAGTCAACTTCAGTTAATACAACTGCTAGAGCAACTCTTCTGTTAGGACAAACATTTTTTATTTTAGCATTTAATTCTAGGATTCTTCCTAATGAATCTAAATATATATTTCCAGCATCATATTCTACGGCATCGGTACATCCACTAATTGTAATATCTATTGGAGTCGGACACTCTTCTAGGCAAATTGATTCATCGCATTCAATTTCAATAGTTGGATTTTCAAATAAAACTAGACTACCCTCAGCATCTTCGTAGTCTATACTTTCATTAACTTCTATGGGTCCTGTACAAGTTCCAACATGTTCTACTGAAAATTCTAATACTGCTCCTTCACTGGTAGTTGTTCCTAATTCATCCATTTTCCATATAATAGTATGATCTCCCTCTATATCTGCTGTTCCTTTTGCTTTACTAACTACATCCATTATTTTAAAACAAGGATTTACTACATCAGTTATAACAATATCTGTTGCACCTGGTTTTGAAATATTTTTTGCAAGTTCTTCAAATAGATCTTCTAACTGAGTATCATCAGGTGTTATTGCAACATAAGCAGAATCAGGGTCAGAACTCCAAGTGTTTAACTTAGACTAACACCTGTTAAATATAAAGAATTATTTTTATATTTATTCATAATAACTTCATATTCAGTTGCATACTTATCTGCAGTTTCAATTAAAGTTTTTTCACTTGGATCTAATAATCCTCTTATAAACTCAGCATGTTCTTTCATAATACGGTCAAAAAATAAGTGTAATTCTAATGATAAATTTATATACTCTTTATAGTTCATTTTTCCTCCTGATGATATATATGCTAATAGTATAAGAAAAAAATATATTTAGATCATTAAATATTTTATATATTAAAGAAAAAAGATAATTTTTTATTATTATCTATTCTTCTTTAATCTTATTAAAAGTTGTATTTGGATTAACATTAAACATTGAATTCATTATATTAATATCAGCGTTTTCATACATTTTAACTAACTCTTCTATGAGTAATTTTATTTCTTTTCTTTTTCCAATATTCTTTTTAGTAATAACACATGCACAGTCTAAGAAGTTAAGTTCACTATATTTTACCCAAGATATAATGTCTTTTTCTTTGACATAAAATAGTGGTCTAATCAACTTCATGCTAGGGTAGTTGTCACTATTTAATATAGGTAACATTGAAGAAAATGTTCCATTATATATTTGATTAAGCAAGATTGTTTCTATAACATCATTAAAGTGATGTCCTAAAGCTATTTTGTTGCATCCTAATTCTTTGGCTTTACTATATAAGCATCCTCTTCTCATCCTGGCACATAGATAGCAAGGATTAGTATTATCTTTTATAACTTCAAATATATTTGTATCAAATATTGTAATTGGTATATTTAAATACTTGGCATTATCTATTATTGCTTGTAGTTTTTCTTCACTATATCCAGGGTTCATAACCATAAATACTAATTCATAATGGAATTTGTTATGTCTTTTTAATTCTTGCATACATTTGGCAAGTAAAAAAGAATCTTTTCCTCCTGAAATACATATAGCTATCTTGTCATTTTCTTCAATTAAATTAAATTCATTAATAGCTCTTACAAATTTAGAAAATATCTCTTTACGATATTTCTTTTGAATTGACCTTTCTATATCTTTTAATTCTTTCATATAAATCTCTTTCTTTTATTATTGAGCTAAAACCTTTACTTTTTCAATAGTATTTTCTTTTTTATATGTACTTCTTGATAACGTAAAATCATTAGGGTTATTTAATATATTAGATCCAATATGTAATGTATCATACTCTCCAGGATTGTTAAATACTTCATACATTATATTATTAAACATATTTACAATAGTACTAGTTAATCCACGAGCACCTATTTTTCTTTCCATAGCGTCATTTACAATAATATCTACTAAATCATCTATATTAATATTTTCAATACCAAATTCTTTTAATATTCTTATATATTCCTGAAATTCACTAGTTTTTGAATTTAATATAATATCTTTTAAATTATCCTTAGTTAAAGCATTAAATTGCAATACAATTGGTAATCTTCCTACTATTTCTCTTTTAAGTCCATAAGAAACTAATTTATCACTCATTGATTGATTTTCTTTTTTAGATTCTTCAGATGATATACTTCCAAAACCTATTTTGTTTTTTTGTGGTGTTTTTTTATCTTCATACAACTCTTGGAATGCTCCACAACATACAAAAGTAATACTTTTTGTATCAAATATACAGGTCCTTTGTCCGACTTCTACATTATAAGTGTTTCCTTCTATCATTTTTAGTAATTCATTTTGAATTCCCATAGTTGAAACTGAACCTGATTCTTCTCCTTTATATGCTAATTTATCAAATTCATCTAAAATTATTATACCTTTGTCTATATTAGGATCCTTTCCATATTTTAATATATATTGTGTTAGAATATCTGTTAAGTCTCCACCTTTATATCCTGCCTGAGACATTCCTGATGTAGATGTTACTAAAATAGGAATCCCTAGTATTTTAGATAATGTTTCAAACACTAGTGTTTTTCCAACGCCAGTAGGTCCCATTACTAGCATATTTCTTTTATTACCTATACTATATAAATTAACCCATATTGTAGTTACAATTGTTTTAACTAATTCATCTTGTCCTTTTACTGTCTTATAAAGTTCTATAAGTACATCTTTAGGCAATACGCTTTCTTCCTCATTAGTTTTTGCTTTTTCTGACTCACTATTTTTACTACTTTTAGTTTTAGGATTTTCCTTTGGTCTATTTGGTTCTTGACCTTTATCTCCATCAGTTGTTATTTCTTCATCATAATCATATAAAATACTGTCTTTGTCTTCAAAAACAAATTCTTCATTAGTTACTTTATCTACAAGAATGATTATTCTGTTATATTCATCTAAAGTAGGAATATATTTATACTTTAAGTGTTCATTTAAATATTTCCTTTTTATTTGTTCTAATGATTTATTACGGTATCTTTTTACAAGTTCTACAACCGGGATTCTATAAGCATATTGCTTTACATTATCATAAGGCATTAATATATGCCAATATGTATTGCCTTCATCACTAATAAAATTATCCATCACTTCATCATAATATCCTGTTATTACTGTATTTGGCACTAATTCAATAGTTCCATCTTCTAATTCTTTTGGTTCAAATATAACTACTAATTCCCATTCCTTATCTTCCATGTCAAAACCTCCCTACTTAATTAATCGCTTATTTTAATATGTGCATCTTTTAGTTGTTTTGTGAATACTTCACTAGGACATCCCATCATACTATCAGCTCCATTTGCTCCCAATGGAAAGGCAACAACTTCTCTAATATTTTCCTCATCTTTTAAAAGCATTAGAATTCTATCTATTCCTGGTGCCATTCCAGCGTGTGGTGGTGCTCCATATCTAAATGCTTCATATAAGGCTGGAAATTTACTTTTAACAACATCTTCACTGTATCCTACTAATTCAAAGGCTTTCTTTAGTATATCTCTATCATGATTTCTTACTCCACCAGATGCCATTTCATATCCGTTACATACAAAATCATACTGATAAGCAAGTATATCTAGTGGATTTTTGTTAAGTAAAGCATCCATACCACCTTGTGGCATAGAGAATGGATTGTGTGAAAAAGTAATTCCGCCATTTTCTTCATCTTCTTCAAAGAAAGGAAAATCATTAACTATACAAAATTCATATTTATTTTTATCTATTAATTCTAGTTCTTCACCTAATTTATTTCTTAGATTACCTGCTAATTTATTTACTTTCTTATCTGCTAAGATAAATACTGTATCCCCTTCATTTAAATTTAACTTTTCTATAAGATTATTTCTTATTTCATCATTTAAAAATTTATCTAGTGAAGATTTAAATTTATTATTTTCTACAACTTTAATATAACCTAAAGTACCATTTATAGATTTAACATATTCTTCCATTTGTTTAAACCAAGAATTAGATTTATCAATACTACTTACTTTAATACCACGAATTTGTGTATCATTGAATGGAGCAAAATCTGATTTTGATAAAATGTTAGTTAAGTCTTCAATGATAAGAGGATTTCTTAAATCTGGTTTATCACTACCATATTTTAACATAGCTTCTCTATATGGAATTCTTCTAAAAGGAGGCTTACTTACTTCTTTTTCAGAAAAGTTAGTAAATACGTTATAAAAAACTTTTTCTCCTACTTTGTATACATCTTCTTCTGTAACAAAAGACATTTCAAAATCCAATTGATAAAATTCACCATATAATCTATCACTTCTTGGGTCTTCATCACGAAAACATGGTGCTATTTGAAAGTATTTATCAAATCCTGATACCATAAGCAATTGTTTAAATATTTGTGGAGCTTGTGGTAAGGCATAAAATTTACCTTTAAATTTTCTAGATGGTACAATAAAGTCCCTAGCTCCTTCTGGTGATGTTGCTGTTATAATTGGTGTCTGTATTTCTGTAAATCCCATACTTTTCATAGTTTCTCTAATAAAATCTATTACTTTACTTCTAAATAAAATATTATTATGAACACTTTCATTCCTTAAATCTAGATATCTATATTTTAGTCTTGTATCTTCCAAAGATTCTTTACTTCTAGATATTTCAAATGGTAATACGTTTTCACATAATCCAAGAATATCTAGTGTATTAATTACTATTTCAATTTCTCCTGTGGCCATATTTTTATTAATCATATCATCGTCTCTTTTACGAACAATACCACTAACAGTCACAGTACTTTCCTTGGTTAAATTAATAAATTTATCACTTTCTTCACTAATTAATTGGACAATACCAGTTTCATCTCTTAGTGTTATAAAAAGTAAACTGCCTAAGTTTCTAATTGAATTTACCCATCCACAAACTCTAACTTCTTTTCCAATATAACTTCTGTCTACTTTACCACAGTAAACACTTCTATAAATATTTTCTTCCATATATACTCCTTTTCTAAAATAAAAACACGTTAAAAATAATATAAGGACGAATTAATCCGCGGTGCCACCTTATTTCACTTACGTGCTCTTTATTTATATAATTAAATTGTTTTATCTTCATTACTTTTATGTGTCACTCATAAAGAAGAACTAATACTATTATAAATAATATATTTTTTTTGTCAATTAGTTTGCTTTTATTTGTTTGCATTTTTTTAGTTAAAACAAACTAATATTATACAAATATTTCAAATAATTTAAATCATCTCCATATGTTAAGTATATCATAGATTAAGATAATTTAAGAAAATATTTTATAACTTATACTTTATAGAAATATTATTTTTTATTTTTTCAAAAAGTTTTGGTTGTATGTCTGGATATGTACAATTGTCTGGAAAATCATCAAGTAAAACTATTTCTTCGATTTCATTATATAATTCTTTTTCAAATTCTTTTACTTCAGCCAAATAGAGAAATCCAAAAGTTTCTTCATTTTCATCTTTAACTTCTTCATAAAATTTTACTTCTATCATATATCTCCTATTGATGATAATTCCATATATTTAGATGTCCTTTAGTTTCAATTGACTTTTTTAATGGTGTAACATCATCTAGTATCCAAGCATATCTGCCTTCTTTATATTTACCACAAATATATTCTTGATAATTATTTCTTTTTATTTTTTCTATATATTCTTTAGTCATATAGATACAATCTATTAAATTACATTTACAAATAATTTTTCCATAATTTAATGAATTATCTCCTAATAACTCCATGAGGGTCTTATCTTCCTTCCACTCTCTTGGTATTTTTGTACTACTTGCGTGTATATATAATTCGCCACGATAAGATGTTTTCCAACTTCTCGTTTCTATTTTTTTCTTACCTTCTTTTATTAGAGTTGCAAAAGGTTCTTTTATACTTAATACTTTCATTATTTCACCTTTGTCATTTCTTTTTCTATCCATATCATTATAACATCTATAATATAATCTATTTGTTCTTTATTTAATTCTTTCTGTGGTTCTATCTTATGCCATTTATATAAACAATTTCTACAACAAGTTGCTGTTGCATGTTGTGAAATAAATACTGGATGCCCTTTCATTGGGGTCTGCTTTCCATCATTTGGTATATCTTTTGGTGCAAGTCTTTTATTTATAAAAGTATATGCATGCTCTTTTATTTTCTCTATACCCTTTTCTTTGATATATTCTTTATCTTTTTCTTTTAAGTGAAATTTATTCCTAAAGTTTGATTTAGATAGTTTATTTAATATATTTTCTATTTCATTTCTTTTATTTATCATTTTTATTATCTTTCTATATCCTAAAAATAAATTACTTTTGTATTATTTCACTATTTAATAACTTATTAATAATTTTTATTTTACCTTTACCCTTTGTATTAGAAAATAATTCTAAATCTATTGCTTCCCATATTGGAACCCAACCAGTAATTAGTAATATTTCTTTCCATATTACTTCATTATTGATATTGCTTGATAAAAACAAAAATATGATTCCTAAAATTAATAGACATATTTGTTTTATGTCAGTAATTTTGTGTTCTTGTATACTTTTATTATATTCTTCAATAAGTCCTTCTTTTAAGAACTCTTTACAATCTCTATTTATATTATTACATTTTACATTTATAACAATTTTTATTTTTTCATTTTTTCTAATAGGTATAGCTTCCTTTATAATATATTTTATTAATTCATTTGATATTTTATTTTCATTATATTTTTCTACTAAATCATATTTATCATGTAAGTCAATTTCTATTATTTTTTCCATTATTTTTTTCCCTTCTATAATTTTTATTGTTTTTCTATATCTAGTATTAAATACACTATTCAATATATAATTGGTAGCATAAATTTTCTATTATGTAATCAACATCTTTTTTTATTATATATTAAAACATATCTATTTTACTTATTTAAATCTTTATCTACTATTACACATTTATAATTATTTTTCATAACAATTTCTCCAATAATTAATCAAGTTCTTTTAATAATGTAGTATTCTTACCTCTTTCATTCTCATATTCATCAGTAACAACATAATTATCTTTTAACATATTATTTAACGAATAAACATTATCTGAACACACTTTTGTAAATATATATTTTTTGTTAATACTCTTACAGTATTCATCTAAAATTTTCATCATTTGTCTTTGATAACCATTGCCAACATAATTAGGATTAACCATTATAGGACCTAAAGATCCTACTAATTTTTCATCATAAGATATATTATGCTTTTTCAAACTTTTATTGTTTGATGGTATGTACATCATAGAGCATATCAAATTTTTATTATCATAATATAACCATATTTTTCCTTTATTATTTAATATTTCTATTATTTCTTCTTTAGTAAATGTTCCAAGCCATTCTGGATTTTCCATATTATCTCTAACATATTTATAAAGATACAAATAATCATCTAAATTTACATTTTTAGATACACAATTTAAATTTTCTAACATTGTTTTCCCTTCTATAATTTTTTAATATCTATTAATCCTCTTGTATGGTATCCTTGTTGTTCATAAAATTTAATACCATTAGTATTATAGGCAAATACATCTATAATGATATATTCGCAATTAATACTTTTAAAATAGTTCTCTATTTTTTTCATTAATTGTTGTCCTATACCTTTACTTCTTGCTTTTTTAGAAATAATTAGTTCTGTTATTTTGCCACATTTTGGACATTTATAATCTAAATAATCATATTCATTATAGGAACGAATACACCCCATTATTAATCCTATTGCTTTTTCTTTTTCTATAGCAAGATAACATTTTCCTTCATTATTTTTTATCTCTTCTAAATCTAATATTGCCATCTTATCTCTATAGTCCGGATGTAATCTATCTAAGTTATCTTTATCTATAGTGATGATATACTCTTCAAGTTCTACTAATAAATCTTTTACATCTTCTAAATATTTATCTTCATATTCAATTATTTTCATAATCTGTCATATCCCCACCAATTGGGAATTAATTCTTCTAATTTGATTATTTCATGAGTATCTATATTTTTTAATATTTCAATATCTTTGCTTGATTTAGATAACTGCATTAAGTATTCTCTACATGCTCCACATGGATAACCAACATTTCCTTTTGAATCAATACATACAAGTTTAATTATTTCATTTTCCCCATTAGTTATCATATTTGCAATAGCATTTCTTTCAGCACACATTCCAAGCGATGATGCTGTATCAATGCAAACGCCTGTATATATATTATGATCTTTAGTTAATATTGTAGCAGAAACCTGTCCAGCACTAACCATACCAGAAACTTCTCTTTTATTTCTAACCTTATTTGCTTTTTCTATCAATTCTTCCCATACTGTATTTACGCTATATAAATATTCTATATGAATTGCATATACTCCGTTTTTTCTTATTGCTTCTTTGTATCCATCAAGTTTATTTACATTATTAATTGCTTCATTATAATCATTGGTAGAAGATGTTGTATATCTTGTTCCTTCCATAGTAAATAATTCTTCTAGTGAATTATAATAATTTACTTCTTTTACTTTAACATAAAACACACCTAAATTATTACTATTAAATTCAATAATATCATTTGTTTTTAATGTGCCATAATCTTTACCTGAATCTTTTTTATTTGCTCTTATTTCTACTTTTTTACTTCCATTTTTGATAGCCAAAGCTGCTCTATCATTAATATTTAATTTCATTGTCATTTATATTCTCCTCCTCAAAAAAAATTCTGCATAATACAGAATCTTCTAAAAAACAAAATAATAATTTTTATGTGCTTAAAATAATGTGATTGTGATTAATTCTGCATTACTAATTAAATATAACATTAAATTATTCATCATTATTAATCACACTCCTTTCAAGAATAATTTACGATATAAATATACTATATATTTTTTTAAAAGTCAATCAATTCAAATTTTGATTATTAATTTCCAATATAAAACTTTCACATTCAGCAAATCCCGGTAAATCATTAATAATTTCATTCTTAATAATTCTTAAGTTACCTTTTTTAATCTCTTTTATCATTCCAGCCATATTTTTAATTTTACATGAAGTATTAGCCACTAATACTTTTTTATTGTTATTAATATTTATTCGTTCAGAATTCAAAAAAGCATTGTTAACATCAGAAGAATATTCCTTTTTACCATCTCCCATTGCTATTACTAGGGCCTTACCATTTTCTTTTAAATGATTATAAATAAATTGATAAAATTTTTGCCTATGTTTTTCATTAACAAACATATGAATAACAGCAATAGAATATATAAAATCAAATTTTTCATCAATATTATCAGTAATCAAATCAAATTGTTTAAAATTATTCTTGTATTTATTTTCAGTTAACTCATTACATTTTTGTATTGCACTAGTGGAGTAATCAACCGCTAAAACGTTATATCCATTATCTAGTAAATAAATAGCATCTCTTCCTTCACCACAACCTAGATCTAGTATTTTGTCATCTTTTGTTATATTATATTCGTTAATTGTATCAATAACTTCTCTACTAGATTTGTGTATTTCCCATAATTGACCTGTTTGATGAACCTGACTATATCTTTTTTCGTAAGCTTTGTAATAATCTTCCTTCATAAAAAGCCTCCATTAATTTAAATCAATATAATATAAACTTTCACCATTTTTTAATTTTTCAATAAATTTTGCCCCAATTTTTTCATAGTAATTAATTAAATTTGATTTTAAATATACTTTATTATATTTAAAAAATTTAGCTTCTTTCAATATTGCTTTATTTAACATTTTTGAATAGCCTAACCCTCTATATTCATCTTTTACATACATTGTGGCATACCATGGTGTTAAATCCTTTCTCTCTTCTCCATCTGATTTAAGAAGTGAAACAAAACCAATCAATTCTTCGTTTATAGTTAAACCTAATATTGAAATAACATTATCACTATTTAATATCTTATTTACTTTGTAAGTAACATATTCTTCTAAAGTCTTTTCTTTATTAGACCATTCTAAATAACATATTGTTACATATTCCTTTAAATACTTTATATTATTATTAATTCTTATTATTTGTATTTTATTTTTTTCTAAATATTCTTTTCTTGTTATTTCATAACAGTAACAATCAACTTTCTCAATTAATATTGTGTATTTAACTTTTTTGATTTTTTTTGTTCTATGAAAGCCAAATTTTTCCATTAGTTTCCAAGATGCTTGGTTATCAATAGCTACGCTTGTTTCTATTTTCTCTATGCCTACTTCATTAAACATATAATCAAGCATTAACTTTGTTGCTTCTGTACCAAAACCCATACTATGAAATTTAGAATCTAAAAACCATCCAACATCTCTTATACTATCAATATTTACATTGCCACTTTCATCATAACTATTTTGACAGCTAATTTGACCTATACATATATTTTGTGATTTTAATATTATAGACCATCTAAAAACATCTTTATTCTTTGCACTTTCTAATTTCTTATATTGCCACTTTTTTTCTTTATCCCAGTCATAATTAAATTTTCCTACTAAGTAATACTTCGCAACATCTACATTACACAAGATTTCCCAAATTACCTTTAAATCTTCTTCTTGAGTAGGCCTTAAAATAAGATTTTCTGATTCTAATATTTTTGAACCAATATATTTCATAAAAATCACCAATTATCTTTCAAACTATTATATATAGTATAATTTACAATATATGTTATTATTATATATACTACATTCCTTGTTCCGTTAAAACATAAAGAAGATATCTCCTCCACTATGAGCTAATTTGCTTTTAAACTTGAGGTCACAATTTGTGATTTCAAGTTGATTACCTCTTCTGGTGTTAATTGAAAACAAAATGTTTCATGAAACCTCATAATATTTCTTTTAATCGTTTGATTTATAATCCTTGTCTCAGTTTTGTATAATTTAGCAACATCTGATGATAAAATAACTTGTTTACCTCTTACTTCAAATATAATTTCTTCAATTTTTATATTTTCTTTTAACACTTATAATATTTTTTTCTAAAATTAATAAAAATATCAGTTTTTTACCATTTTTTTGACCTCTACTGAATAGTTGATTTACCCTTTATTTTAATGGTTTAGTGCCTATTTAAAACGCACACACATTCTGCATGTGTTGTATAGGGGCTATGACTAGTTGAACTTTAAATTATATGTTGGTTATGTCTATCATATATACCACATTAACTCAATATAGTTTTAGTATTATAAATAGTTCATTCTACTATTAACTTGTAATTTATTTGTTAGTTTTAAATCCATACTTACTAATAATATAAAGATATATTAAACTTATAATAGTTCCGACAAGTCCGTATACTGCATCAACAATATCTGTTGTATTCAGTATTGGTAAAAATATCTCATATATAAAGTTAGATAATATTATAACCATTCCAACAATTATATTTGAATTATATTTTTTACCAAACAATTGTAATAAATAACCAATTAACACACATAGTAAAACACTCAATGTAAAATTAGTTATATGAGAATTTATAGTTTCATTTATTACAAAAATATAACTATTAAAAATATTAATCCATCTTATTACAACTAATATAAAGCAAAAAATAAAAATACTCACCAAAGATATTGAAGTTGATAATTTTGTTTCTAATTTTTTCATATATACCTCACATTCAAACTATTTATTATTTTCTTCTAAATATTTTTTATACATCTCATCCATACTTGAAATATATTCTCTATCTTGTTTTATTCTAAATTTTTCATATTCATTTTCTGCTTTTTCTAAAGCTTTTTTATGAGATACTTTGCCTGAATCACTTAAAACATTTTTATTTCTAAATTTTAATAATTCATCTGTTTCTTTAATCCAATCATTCATTGTCATTACTTGATGTTCTTCAGCCATATCTTCTGCATAATCTAAAAAGCTAATTGTGAGTCTTTCTAACTTTTTTAATTCTTCTTCATTTAAGTAATTTTTAGCTATACTAATATCATATTTCATTATCTTCCCATCAGGACTATTTTTCCAAGTGGTTAATCCCATATGTATTTTTTCACTATCTACTCTTTCATATATTAGTTCAGCAGCTGTTTTTCCAGTAATTGCATAATGTAATTTATTTTGAACAATTTTAAAGAATGTATATGCTTCATCAGATTCTTTATTATAATCAATACTTGTAGCTTCAAATAAATCAGTTATTTTTTGATATTGTCTTCTTTCACTTAGTCTAATTTCTTTAATAGTTTGTAATAATTCATCATAATAGTCTTTACCAAACTTAGGACCATTTTTCATTTTCTCTGTATCTATTACAAAGCCCTTAATCATATAATCTTTTAATATTTTAGTAGCCCAAATTCTAAATTTAGTTGCCTTTTTAGAATTAACTCTATATCCAACCGCAATAATAGCATCCAAATTATAGAACTCTAATTCTCTGTTTACATTACGATTTCCTTCTTTTCGAACTACCGAGATTTTCTCAGTAGTTGAATTTTTATCAAGTTCATTATCTTCAAATATATTTTTTAAATGTAAACTTACATTGTCTGAACTGCAATCAAATACTTCTGCCATGCTTTTTTGAGTTAACCATATTGTTTCATCTTTTAATATAACATCAACATTTACATTTCCTTCTTCTGTTTCATATAATAAAATATTGCTTTCTTTCATTTATGTTTCATCTCCCTTCATTTTAGTTATTAAGTTAGGATATGTTTCCTTGTATGAGTGATGTGGTATGTGGAATTATATACTTCAAAGACTTCCTATTAAATAAATTTTATAATTTTTAGAAAAAATATGCTTTCTTTATTTTTCAAAGGCTTTTCTATGTAGTAATGAAACACATTCAACGTGATGTGTTTGTGGGAACATATCTACTAAAGTTATATTTTCAAAGTTATATCTTTCACTCATATCTTTTATATCTCTTACCATAGTTATTGGATTACAAGATACATATACTATTCTTTTTGCATTAATCTCTTTTAAAACTTTTTTCGTATGTTTATCTAGTCCACTTCTTGGTGGATCTACAATTACTACATCATACTTTCCCATCTTTAATACTTTAGACACATCACCACAGATAAAGTCTACATTATCTATGTTGTTTATTTTAGCATTGATCTTGGCATCTTCTATGGCATTTTTATTTATTTCAATTCCAAGAACACTATTACAATGACTACTTATATATAAAGAGATGCTTCCAGTTCCACAATATAAATCTAGGACATTATCTTTAAGTGTAAAACAACCATATTTAACTATTTCTTCATACAATGATACAATGTTATTGGTATTTATTTGAAAGAAAGAATTAGCTGATATTTTATACTTAATTCCTTTTAGAGATATATAACTATCTTCTTTCTTATATATTTCTTTATTATTTAAATATATACTTATAACATAATCTTTTAATTTTTCTATTTCACTAAGTTTAATATTACCATTTAATATTAACATAATTCCGTTGTCTGACACTCTAATAATAACTTCTGTAAGATTATTAATATTAAGACTATTTAATACTTCGATTAGTTTATTAACTTTATCATTTACTAAATAACAAGAAGAAATATGAACTATATCATGAGAATTTGACTTTAATAATCCTAATGTTTTATCAACACTTAAAGTTATTTTATTTCTATATCCATATTCTTCTTTACTAGGAATGATATCTGGTTCTATTTCTAATTTTAATTGTTTGTGAAATAATTCTTTTATTTTATTTTTTTTAAATATTAATTGATTGGAATAACTTAAATTACTTATATTACATCCTCCACATATTTCATAATACGGACATTTTGCTTCTATTCTTAAATTGCTCTTTTTATTAATACTTTCTAACTTTCCTATATTATAATTTTTATATTCTGTAATGGTTTGATAATTAATATCATCACCAGTTACTGTTTTAGGAACGAATACTACTTTATTATTATCTTTTCCTATTCCATTTCCTTCAAAACTCATATCTATTATTTTCATAACTCACATCCTATTGGGATTAACATCTATAAAGACATCAACCTTGCTATCTTGTTTGTATCTATCATCTATAGTATGAAGTATACTATTTAACTTAATATCATTTTTATATTTTATAATACATTGATAATGGTAGATATTATTTATTTTAAATATATTAGCCATAGATGGGCCTAATACTATTGTTCCTTCACTAACATTTTTACGTAAATATTTACTTATATTATTGGCTTCTTTTAATCCTAATTCATAATCTTTACTATTTATACTTACTAAAATAATATAGTAATATGGAGAATATTTAAGACTTTTTCTAATTTTCATTTCTTCTTTGTAAAATCCTAAATAATCATGATTTTTTGCATAATTAATACTGTAATTATTAGGATTATACGTTTGAATAATTACTTCTCCAGGTAGATTACTTCTTCCTGCTCTTCCAGATACTTGATTTAATAATTGGAAAGTTCTTTCACTACTTCTAAAATCTGGGATATTTAGACTCGCATCTGCATTAATAACTCCCACTAATGTAACTAGTGGAAAATCAAGTCCTTTGGCAATCATCTGTGTCCCTAATAATATATCATAATCATGTCTACCAAAAGAATTAATAATCTCTTCATGACTTCCTTTTCTTTTAGTTGTATCTACATCCATCCTAACTATTCTAGAATTTGGATATATTTTATGTAATTCTTCTTCTAATTTTTCTGTTCCTATTCCATAATCAGATATATTACTACTTCCACATTTATCACATTTATTATTATTCTTTTTGGTATAATTACAATAATGACATCTAAAGGTATTACTTGTTTTATGATATGTTAATGATATGTCACAATTAGGACATTTAAATACATTTCCACAATCTCTGCATGTAATTATGAAAGCATACCCTCTTCTATTTAAAAGGAGTATTATTTGTTCTTTCTTTTCTAATTTTTCATTAATCTTATCTTTTAATATTTTTGACAGAATAAAATTACCTTTTTTAACTTCATATGTCATATCTACTATATTTACTTTTGGTAGCTTACTGTTTCCTATCCTATTGGTTAAAGTTAATAATTTATATATACCATTTCCTGCTCTTGCAAATGATTCAAGGGATGGTGTGGCACTTCCTAAAAGAACGGGACATTTATGATATTTTCCTCTTAATAGTGCTACATCTATAGCATTATATCTTGGGTGATTATCTTGCTTATATGTGCTAGTATGTTCTTCATCAATAATGATAATTCCTAAATTTTCTAGTGGTGCAAATATGGCACTTCTAGCTCCTACAACAATATTAACTTTCTTTTCTTTTATTTTTCTATATTCGTCATATCTTTCTCCATCGGATAATCCACTGTGAAGTATAGCAATATTTTCTTTAAATCTTGTAACAAATCTATCTACTATTTGTGGAGTCAAACTTATTTCTGGTACTAGCATTATAGCTGTTTTTCCAAGACATAATACTTTATCTATAAGAGACATATACACTTCTGTTTTTCCACTACCAGTTACTCCATATAATAAATAAGTATTATTTTCTTTTAATTCAACACTATCTACTACTTTTTGTTGTTCGTTAGTCAAATTTACTACTTTATATTTACCACTTTCTGATATTTTATATCGATATTCTTCTTCAAAAATTAACTTTATTAATTCTTTTTTTATTAGTGTATTTATGGCAGATGTCATTTTGCTTATATCCATTTTTCCATGTTCTTTTAAATAATTAAGTATTTCAATTTGATTGTTATATCTACATTTAGAAATATAATTATCTATTTCGACATTATCTTTATTTAAACTAATAGTCTTTTTCTCTTTTTTATTTATTGAAGTATTATTCTTAGCTTTTAGAGCTTTTGGTAACATTACCTGGTAGGCACTTATTAAACTACATAATGTAGTATTAGCTATGCATTTACCTAGATAAAGCATTTCTTCGTTAAGAATAGGTTCTTTATCTACTAGAGAAATTATTTCTTTTAATTCATAGTTTCCTTCAAAAGTGTTATCTATCTCTAAAACAAATCCTTCAATAATTCTAGATCCAAATCCAACTTTAACACGTGAACCTATTTTAATATCTTCTTTTATACTTTCAGGTATTATATATGTAAACATTCTATCTACATTTTTAACACCTATTTCAACGATAACTTTTGCATACATATATATACCTCCATATAATTACATAATAGCAAATATCATTTTTAAAGTCAATATATATCGTACACTTGTTTTGATATTGCTGTATAAAAAAATAAATACTATTTTAAGTATTTATCTAAAGTATTTAATAT
>FR902131.1 GCA_000437895.1 Clostridium sp. CAG:914
ATTTTGGGACATTTTCAAAAATTATTGACACCTTTTTCTGATATTATTTATATGAGAAAAAGGAAGATAAACTCCCTAATTCTCTGCTTCCTTTAACATATTAGTAATAAATATACCATATCCTTTTTTAGTGTCATCTACAAGAACATAATTTACAGCTCCAACAATATTATCATTTTGTATTATAGGACTACCGGACATTCCTTGTACTATACCACCGGTTTTTTCTAGGAGACTCTGATCTGTTACTTCAAATAAGATATTTTTGGTATCTGCATTAGCATTTACATTAAGTATTTTTATTTCATATTCAGAAACAACATCTTTTTCTGTTACAGTAAGTATTTTAGCTGGTCCTACATATACTTCATTATTTTGAGCTACTTTATATAGTTTATTTTGATTTATTTCATCAGTATATATTCCAAATATCCCTTTGTGAGTGTTTTCTTTAACAGAACCATATATTGTACTTGAATCATTTCTAGCATTTTTCTCACCAGGTTTGCCATCTGTAGATTTAATTATTCCAGTAACTTCAGAATAATAAATCACTCCACTATCAATATCAAATTTGCTTTTGGTGGTTTTTTCTAGTATTTCATGTCCTAAAGCTCCAAATATTTTTGTCTCTGGGTCTATAAAAGTTAATGTTCCTACTCCTTTAATATTATCTTTTACATATAATCCTGTCTTATAGGTATTTCCTTCTTTAAAAAGTGTTACTTCTGTATTATATCTTTTATTATCTCTTTCATAAGTAACATTAATTTTTTTACTTGATAAATTATTCATTACATTTTGCAGATCGTTAATACTCTTTATTTCTTTATTGTTAATACTTATTAGTTTATCACCTATTCTTAAAAGAGAAGTATTTAGAATATTTTTACCATTAACATCGTAACTACCTACGATAATGACATGATCTGAGTTTAAACTTATACCTATATTTTGTCCACTAGCTATAATATAGTCAGAATATGCACATGTAATTAAAGGAAAACAAAATAGAAAAATAAAGGAAAGCAAATATTTTTTTTTCATAGTCTCTCATCTCCTTTAAGACTACATTTTTAGTATATATCAATATTTAATATTTATAAGAAGTAAAATTAGGTAAATAATGTTGAACATTATTTTTATATATAAGAAATATTGCGGTAAAACAATTATAAAAACATATAATTTATTATGAATAATATTACATATGCATTTATTTTAACATCTATAGTTGGTGCTTCAACATTAATTGGTTTATTACCTATTTTCTTTAAAGTTAAAAATGAAAATAAACTTATTTCTATGTCGTGTTCTTTTGCTAGTGGAATAATTATAAGTATTTCTATGTTTGATTTAATGCCTGAAAGTATACATTATATTAGAGAAAGATTTAGTTTTATACCTACTATTATTATAGTTATTACATCTATTTTTATAGGTATTATATTATCAATGATATTAGATCATTATGTAGAAGAAAAAAGTAGTAATAATTCGTTATATAAAGTAGGACTTTTGTCTATGATAGCTATTATTTTACATAATATTCCTGAAGATTGCATTTGTCATGTATCATACTAGAAATATAATATTGGTTTAAAATAAAAACTACCAAGATAATTTATATTATTATTTTGGTAGTTTATTTAATTTTTATAAGTATTATTTAAATTCATCAAGCATAATTTGTTTTATTTTATCTATATCTGGGAAAAATAAATTTGTTCCTTGTTTTTTTAGCGCTAATAATGAATTAAAATTTTCTAATATTTCATCCTTTAAATTGTCAGCAACTCTAACAGGAGCACCATTTATTGTATGTGGATGGTCGATATATTTTTCTAGTGTTGGAAATGCATTTTGCAATAATATAACTGATTTTTTATTTGCAATTTCACTTATCATTATAGATTTGCAACTCCCATACTTTTTAATCTTTTTATCTATTATTGGTTGATATTTAGAAATTTTACTACTCAAAGGAATAAACCATAATATATCTTTATCTTTAATTGTAAAGTATGTTGGTCTAGCTTTTCCATTTTCATGATTTATCATTAATCCTTTATCATTTATTTTATCAAAAAAATCATCTTTAATGTGATAAATATATCCTGTCTGTACTTTCATTTAGCATCAACTCCTTATGTATACAATTTTATCATAAAACAAAAGAAAACTCCATTATATTAACAGAGTTTTCAAACATTTTCCTTCGGGATCATTTATAACTCGCACCACCCGTAAGCGACTAACATTTCGCGATTGGAATCATTTATAACCCGCCCCATCCATAAGCGGCTAAACATTTTCATATTATTGCACTCTTTCAAATGCAATAATAATATACTATATTTTATGCTAAAAGTCAATGCTTTGTCATAAAATCGGCAAATTTTCATTTGCATTAATATTATATGACATTATTGTTTTTTTATCACTTATATATTATTTTTATATATAAGAAATATTGTGGTAAAACAATTATAAAAACATATAATTTATTATGAATAATATTACATATGCGTTTATTTTAACGTCTATAGCGGGTGCTTCAACATTAATTGGTTTATTACCTATTTTCTTTAAAGTTAAAAATGAAAATAAACTTATTTCTATGTCGTGTTCTTTTGCTAGTGGAATAATTATAAGTATTTCTATGTTTGATTTAATGCCTGAAAGTATACATTATATTAGAGAAAGATTTAGTTTTATACCTACTATTATTATAGTTATTACATCTATTTTTATAGGTATTATATTATCAATGATATTAGATCATTATGTAGAAGAAAAAAGTAGTAATAATTCGTTATATAAAGTAGGACTTTTGTCTATGATAGCTATTATTTTACATAATATTCCTGAGGGTATTGTTACTTTTATAGTTTCTTCTAAGGATATTTCTTTAGGTATTCCATTAACTTTAGCTATTGCTATGCATAATATACCAGAAGGAATAAGTATAGGAATTCCTATTTACTATTCACAAAAGAGTTCTTCTAAAGCATTTTGGTATACTTTTATTTCTGCTATATCAGAACCATTTGGAGCTTTAATTACTTATCTATTTTTAAAAAATATTATTACTAATACTTCATTAGGTATATTATTTGCAATTATTGCTGGTATTATGTTACAAATATCTACTTGTAAATTATTACCAACTTCATTAAACTATAATTATAAAAAATCTAGTGTTATTTCTTTTATTGTTGGTTTTATATTTATGTTTATTATTCTATTCTTCAATTAGAGAACCTATTTTTTTAAACACAGATTTAATTATTTTTCTTGAAGTTTTATTTATATTATTTGATAAATTGTTAATACTATTAGTAAATTTATTACTATAGTCTTTTTCTTTTTCATAGTATTTTTTTATATCTATATCTTTATTATTTTTTACATCCTCTTCAAATTCTTTTATTTTATCATTTGTTAGTATTGTCTTACTTTGCATGTTATATTCATAATATCCAGTAGAAGAAATAATATACATTATTGTAAATGTTACAAGTAACATTAATATTACTAATTTAAATATATTCTTTTTCATATTATTCCTTTATATACCTTTGTAATATATCACATAGTGCATTTATTGTATTTAATACTTCTTCTATATTATTATCTATCCCTCCAATTTCTATTAATATAACATTTTCATTAACATCTTGATTATAAATACCATCTACTCCTTCTCCACTTTTCTTTAGTACTCCTCTTGATAATCCCGGGTAAAGTTTATTAGATATATCATTTAACTTATTAGTAAAATCCAGATTTTTTTGATATTTGTTATGTTCTAGACCTACGACAAATAGTATTCTAGCATAATTTTGATTTGATATTTTTACAGTACTTATTTCTCTATTAACTGAATCTCTATGAATATCTATAAAATATTTTAGTGAAGGATAAGTATTTTTTTTATCAAGTAAAAATATTCTGCTTGCTTTATATGAATTATTATATGACCAATTATTTAAGGTAATAAATTCTGTTAAATTTGTATCTTCTACGATGGTTGATAATCCTCTTTCATTTAATTTTTCTTTTAATAAATAAGAAGCCATTAAGACATTGGGGGTTATTCCATATATTTCTAAATTATAATTATTATAATTTTCTAATTGATGAGAATTATATAAATATATTAAAGGATTCTGTTCATCTATTTTATTGGGATCACTTATATATGAACTTATTTCTTTTAATTTATCTATGTCATAAAATTCATCATCATCTTTATTTTGGTTACTACTACTATTAAGGATTGTTCCGTTAAATAATGATACTGGATTAGTAAAATCTATTTTTAATATATAATTAACTGTTTTATTTATAACATTAGTAAATTTATAATCTTTAGTAAAATTAGCATTTCCATTATTTAATAAAAATATTATAAATTCTTCATTAGTAATCATTTTGTTATTTTTCATAGAATAATAAAATGTTAAAGATAAAGATAGATAAATAATTACTAAAATTAAAAATATTTTTAATTTGTTTTTTTTCTTGTTTTTTGGTCCTTTTAATTTCATTGATGGCATTATATCACCTATTTATATTATATTAGGTTAATAATGAGTTATTTGTCGATGTAAGGAATTATTTAAGGCAGAAGATATTAAATTAGATAATTTATCTATCAAAAAATCTATTTCGGTAGAAGTTACAATGAGATTGGCATTTATTGATGTTAAAACTTCTTCCATTAGTCTTTTTTTAGTATTATTATCTAAACTACCTACTAAACCTAGTAAATTGTTTTTTTCTTCTTGACTTAAGTCTCTATCTTTAATTTTATCTTTATATCTATTATTTCTTTTTATAATTAATTTGTTTGTTTCTTTATTATCTTTTATATAGGATAAATGTTTAAATAAATAGTTTAAGGTATCATTTACTATTATGGAAGAAGATACAACGGTCGGTACTCCTATAGCTATAACAGGTATGCCTAATGTTTTTTTACTTAATTCTTTTCTATTATTTCCTACTCCACTACCTGGGTGTATTCCTGTATCTGTTATTTGAATAGTCTTGTTAATTCTGTCAATCGAAGAAGATGCTAGTGAATCTATAGCTATTACAAATTTGGGTTTAACAGCGTTTATTAATGACACTATTACATCTTTAGTTTCTATCCCTGTTTGACCTAATACGGATGGCGTAAATCCGGAGACAATACGAAATCCTTCTTTAACATTAGCATTAATTAAAAAGAGATGTCTTGTAATTACAATATGGTCAAGAACTTTTACTCCTAGGCTATCTGCTGTGGATAATCTATTACCTAATCCTATAACTAAACATTCATCACTATCTTTAATATTATTTTTTTTAAATAGTTCTTTTAGTTCTTTTTCTAATAATTTGCCTACTTTTTCTCGATCTTCATAGTTGGTTATGTCTTCAAATGTTATTGTAATATAATTTCCATCTTTACTTACTTTGTTTATGGTAACATTATCATACTTAATTATTTTACCTTTAATACTTGCATCATCTATTATTAAATCTGTTCTTAAATGATATTTTGATAGATTAATTCTATTTTTCATAGTACCTCCCTATATATTTTTAACAAATTTATTATTTTTATTTGCAATTTAAGATAATTTTTGGTAAAATGGTATGTAGTCATTGGAAGGAGAGAAATTTATGGCAAATGTTAAGAATGCAAAAAAGAAAATTAAACAAATAGAAAAAACTACTTTAAACCATCAACAATTAAAATCTACTTGCAAGAATGCAATTAGAAATACAGACAAGGCTTGTTTTGCTGGTAATAAAGAAGATGCATCTAAGTATTTGAAATTAGCTATTAAAAGTTTAGATAATGCTAAATCTAAAGGATTAATACATAAAAATAAAGTTGATAGGGTTAAATCTCGTTTAACTAAAAAAGTTAATAAATTATTAGAAGAAAAATAATCACATAGTTAGTGATTATTTTTTAGTATATCGTTAATTATATAACTTGATATTAGAATACCTGATGAAGCTGGTACAAAGGCTATACTAGAGACTTTATTACTTTTTATTGGTGGTTCAATGGAAGAAACTACCATTATTTTTTCTTTTATATGATTAGATATAACATATTTTCTTATTATTTTAGCTAATGGATCATAAGATGTTTTTCTTATATCAGTAATAGTTAACTTACTAGGATCAAATTTATTACCTGTTCCCATACTTGAGATTAACTTGATATTATTTTTTATAGAATAATCTATTAATAATTCTTTAGTTTTAACAGTATCACATGCATCTGCTATATAATCTATTTTATAATTATCTAAAACATTTATATTACTTCTTTCTAGAAACATATCTAATATAGTAACATTACATTTAGGATTAATAGAATTGATTCTTTTTTTAAATTCAAGAGTTTTTTTATTTCCAATATTTTCTCTTGTGGATATAATTTGTCTATTGAGATTACTTAAGCTTATAGTGTCATAATCTACTAATATAATATTTTCTATTCCACTTCTTATAAGAGTTTCTACAACATATCCTCCTACTCCTCCTAAACCTACAACAAGGACTGTTTTACTCTTTATTAATTCTAAATTATCATTTCCAATTAAACTTATTGTTCTTGCAAACATTATACCTCCTATATGCAGAAAAAGATAATTATAAAATTATCTTTTGAAATATCTTGGTTACCCAAAGAACCGATACTAAAGAGATAAAACCCGCGCCTAATCACACAGGTGGGTAATCACCACAAAGTAATTAGGATTCTTACTTATAGTAAGCTTTCAACACATACTTCGTTTTAGATTCCCTAAATATATCTTTGTCGGTTTTAAATATAGTTATCTAATCCTTCAGGTATTTTAATTATATCACATACCAATAACTTATTCAATATTTTTATATTTATTTTCTACCATTCCTACCTTTTTTATTATTTGTTTGTATTACGTATAAATTTGTTGGATTGTGGAGATCTATATAATTGATACCGCTCAAATTTAAGTCATCTGGTTTTTCTTTTATATTTATTACTCTTTCTAGTCTTTCATATAAATCCTCAAAATTATTATTTAAAGGTTCTGATTGAAAATTTTTCCATAAAGTAGTAAATAATTTTGATATTTTTTGATCATCTTGGTATTTAATGATCTTCTCTTTTAAAGAATTAATTTTCATATATCTTTGAGCATATATATTAAATACATTTAATATATTCTTATGTAAGTTTTCAATAATTTTATTAAGTGATGTTTCTATAAATTGTTTATTTTTAGCTTCATTAATGGCTTTTTCTTTTGCTTGATTTATATATTTAATTAAGATATTATATCCTATATAATTTTCATATTGTTGTGTCTCTAAATTTACTTTTCTTTTAAATATACTTTCTTTACTATATTTATCTTTTATACTTAAAAGTTGGGACAAAAAAGCACTTAATGGTTTTGTATAATCAATTTTTTCCGGTATTTTATCAATGTAGTTTGATTTACAAAAACAATTTACTAAATCTTTCTTTATAGTTATAATGTTATCAATAGTTATATTATAATTATAGTCAACATCAATTTTATTAGTATTTTTTTGTATATAAGCAATACCTTCTCGAATTTCTTTTCTTATTTCTTCAAAATATTTTCTTAAGTTTATCATATTTAATTTAGAAATATCTTCCCAAGTTATATTAAAAATTTTATCTAAATCGTCTATTTTTTCCTTTTTATATGTTTCAATATTAAATTTAGGTTTTTCTTTGCCTAGATTATTCTTTAAAATATCATATGCTTCATTTATTCTTTTCATCATTTCTTCTGATTCTTTTTGTTCTTCTAGAGACGCATTCTGCTTATAATCCGGATGATATTTTTTAGAAAGTGCTCTATATGTTTGTTTTAATTCTTCTATACTATAACCATCTTTTAATTCAAATAAATTTAATGCATTTATATAACTCATTTTATTCTCCTTTTAATAACTAATAGCATTTCTTTCTTTACTATATTTATACTTTATATATTTTTCATCTTTATATACAGAGAAGTATATATATTCTTTATCACTATTAATATTTAAACTATTTCTTTCATTAGAATTAGTATAACTATACTCTGTATCTATTTTCATTATTAATTTACTATCAAGGTTCTCATTTAAAATATCTATTTTATTATTATAAATAGCTACTATATAATTATCTATATAATACATATAATCATATTTTATATCATTTAATTCTTGTTCTTTTTCATTAATAAGAAAATATTTATCATTTAATTCTACTATAAACTTTTTAGAATTAATTATATTAATACTATTATAAAATGGTTCTATTTTACTACCATCTTCTAAATTAACTATTCCCCATTTATTGAGAGTATTAACAGTTAGTACGTTATCTTTATATTCTTTAATATCATCATAGATAGAAGACAAGATAGTATTACCATCAATATTTATTATACCTTTTTTATTATCCTTAGTAACAATAAATAATTCATCTGATATTTTCATATATTCACTATATTCTTCATTAATAATATTACCGTCAATATAGTTATATAATAATTCTTTATTATTTATTGCTAGTATGGCTATTTTATCATTAATTATTTCTATTATTCTAGGGCAATTATTACTACATACTAATTTGGAATAATACTTGGTAATATTTTCTTCTGTAGTACATAAAGAACCACTACAATTATAAAAACGTACATATCTATTTAGGTCAGCTGATTCCCACTTTACTTTATATTCTATAACTAACCATAATATAATTATGAGTATTACATATAAACCTGTAATCCATATTATCTTGTATAGTTTTTCTTTCTTAAATTTATGTTTTTTAGTTTTATCCACTTTTTATTCTTCCTCTCTTCAATTATATAAACTATTTTATCATAACAATGTTCTAAATATTCTGTTATATAAGTATTGGTAACTATTAGTAGAACAATTAATGCTATAGATAACCAACTATAATTAGATACGAATAATAATTCACTATATTTAAATAATGTAAAATAGAATACTAAAGAACATAGTACTAGAAGTAATTTTCTTAAAAATGTTAATGGTTTACTTACTTTATATAATAGTCTTAAATTAATATATCCAGTTACAGCAACGATTACTATTCTGTATTTATCAAAATCTAGTTTAAATATACTATAAAACATGATAATAAACAATGTATTTAAGAATACAGCTATTCCACTAGGTAGTGCATTTCTAAATACTTTTACTAGGAATCCTTTTTTTACTTTATTATAGTTAGGTTCTAGTGCCAAGAAAAATGATGGAATTCCTACACATATAGCACTTATTAAGCTTAATTGAATAGGATAGAAAGGATATTCATGAGATAGAATTATTGATAGAATAGATAATAGAAAGGAATATGTTGTTTTTACAAGGTACATACTAGAGACTCTTTCTATATTATTAACTACTCTTCTACCTTCATTTACTATTTTAGGTAATACACTAAAATCAGAATCTGTTAAAACTACTTCTGAGACACTTCTTGCAGCACTTGCGCCAGAAGCAAGGGCTATTCCACAGTCTGCTTCTTTTAAAGCAAGTATATCATTAACACCATCTCCTATCATACCGACTTTAGCATTTTCTTGTAAGCATGATATAATCTGTCTTTTTTGAACTGGTGTTACTCTACCAAATATTTTTGTATCTTTCACTATTTTTTTAAATTCTTCCATATTCTCTGGTAAGTCATTACCTGATATATATTTATTATAGCCATCCATTTCTAATTGTTTTACAATATTAGATACTGTTTCAGGATTATCACCTGATATTATTCTAATATCTACATCTTGTTCTTTAAAATATTTTAATGTTTCTTTAGCACTTGATCTAATATTGTCTTTAATTATTATGAAACCTATAACCTTACTGGTTGATTTGTTAACATCGTCATCACATTTTACTAGAGTAAGTATTCTATATCCCATACTGATATGTTTATCTAGATATTCACTATAATCACTTGTTTTATAGTCTGTTATATATTCTAAGGCTCCAAGAGCAAACGTTCCAACATCAAATTTTACTTTAGAATATTTTCTTGCTGAAGAAAATGGTAATCTATCAATAATTTTCATATCATTTCTTCTTTTATAATAATTTAATAATGCTCTATCTGTTACATTGGTTTCATCTACTAACATATTAGATACTATTTTATCCATATCATATCTTTTATCTATTTCTATTGTTTCTACTACTTTCATAGTACCATCTGTAATAGTACCTGTTTTATCTAAACATAATATATCAACACATGCTAATTCTTCAATACCACTTAATTTTTGTATAATTACTTTTTTCTTAGCCATTTTAATAACGCCTACAGTTAGAGCTATTGATGTTAGCAAGACTAATCCTTCTGGTATCATACCTATGATACCTGCTACAGTGGATAAGATAGATTCAGAATAAGTTTGTCCACTATAGAAATATTGTGATATAAATAACATTATACCTGTAGGAATAATTAAAAATGTAACTACTTTTAATATAGCATTAACATTTTTCATTAAATAAGAGGAATTATCTTTTGTTCTGCTAGCTTCTTTTATTAAATTATTAGCATATGTATCTCTATTTATTGATGAGACTTTGGCATAGACATTACCACTAGTTATAATTGAACCAGAAATAAGTTTATCACCAGGTTTCTTTTTAATAGAATCACTTTCACCAGTTATAATAGATTCATCTACTTCACACATCTCGGATTTAATAACGGTGGCATCTACGACCATATTATCTCCTTGTTTTAAGTATAATAAATCATCTAATAATATTTCTTCTGGTTCTATTTCTTTTAAAATACCTTCTCTTATTACTTTTACTTTGCTCTTTGTTCCTATAGATAATTTATCTATAATTTTTTTGGCTTTTATTTCTTGAAAAATACTTATTAGAGTATTAAATATTATTGTAAATACAAATGTAGTATTAATAAGTGAGCCAGTAGTTAATACTAATACTAATAAAGTTAAATTTAATATATTAAATAAAGTAATAGTGTTACTTAGAATAATTTGTTTAACTGTTCTTGAATTTTTTATATTCTCATTGTTAACCATTCCGTTATTCTGTCTATATTCTATTTCCTGTTTATTAAGTCCATCCATAACTACTCCTTACTAAAATTAGGACATATTGTCCTAATTTTTATTTATAGAAATATCCATATCCTTCTTGTGGGAATGCTAATATATTTCTAGGATTGATTGAATAATAATTAAATCCATAATCATGCCATTCTGGTGTAACGCCAAAATGTAAGTGTGTTCCTGATGTGCAGTTATCATATCCACCATGTGATGAAGATGTTGACCATCCACCTACGGTTCCTATTACTGTTTTGGTTGTTACAACGGTGTTTACATCAATACCATTAGCTATACTTAATAGATGTAAGTATGATGTTGAATATCTTTTACCATTGACTATATGTCTAATATAAACCATATTACCACCACAACTTCCTCGACGTATTATAGAGTATACTACTCCATCAGCAGCCGGATATACTGGTGTACCTTCTGGAATACAAGACAAATCTATTCCGTAGTGATAATCATTTACAATACGACCATTTAGGTAATAGCTTCTAGAACCATAATTAGAAGTTACACAGCCCATATATATTGGGTATGTCCATCCTGTTGCATTTATAGATCCTGTACAAGAACTTAATTCTTGATTAAGTTTACAGCCCATTTTTTCATAGGAATTAATTAATTTTTTAATACTTTCAATATCTTCTTCTAATGATGATCCTTCTTCAGTGTATGACTTCAAATTATAATTCAACTTATTAACTTTATTATTAAGTACTTTAATATCAGCTTCTAATTGGATATTCTTTTCTTTTAAGGTTTTTTCTTTTAATTCTAAATCTTTAATAAGTTGTTCTAATTCATCAATCAATGAAGAATTATAATTTGTTAATTGTTTAACAACAGCATATCTATATATAAGATCAGTATAACTATCAGCTTCAAATAAGTATTCTAGGTAAACGTTTTCGCCAGAAGAAAGTTGTAAAAATTTTAACATTTCATCTGTTTCTTTTCCCTTTTCTTTAATCTTTACTTTGCTCTCATCTATACTAATTTCAGCTTCTCTAATTTCTATCTTGGCATTTTCTACAGTCTTTGTCATATTGTATATTTCACCATTTAAAGTGTTAATTTCCTTTTGGGTTAAAGCTTTATTGTTTTTATTCGTAGCTAACTCACTTTGTAAATTAGCTAATTCATTTTTTAAATCCTGTAATGTTTTAGCACTTACACTACATGGTATAATCATCATTATAATCATACTAATAATTATTAGTTTCTTTTTCATAGTCTCACCTAAGATAATTATATTAATTTTATAAAGCATTGTCAATTAATTAAACTAATTTAGTTCTTAAAATATTCCTATATGTAAAGAAAAACAACTAAAACATTTAGTTATTTTTTAATATCTTTATAATAATGTTGTTCTTCTAATTTTATAACTATATCTTCTAATTCTTCTATATAATCATTTTCTAAAATATCATCTATTTCTTTTAATAATGATTCAATATCAGAATAATTTCTATAATCAATATCATACTTTAGCAATAATTCTATTTCATATTTACTAAGAAGTATTCCGTTGCCGTTATCTATATTCATAAAACTATCTAAGTCTATTATATAATTATCCATTTTTCTTGGCATCAAACTTCTTTCTTAATTCTGTATTTATAATTTTCTTTCTAAGTCTAATACTCTTTGGTGTTACTTCTACTAATTCATCAGAATTAATATAATATATAGCATATTCAAGAGAAATAGGTCTTGGTCTTTTTAATACTACAGTATGATCACTTCCTGCTGCTCTTGTATTTGTAAGTTGTTTTCCTTTTACAACGTTAACGGCTAAATCATTTTCTCTATTACATTCTCCTACAATCATTCCTTCATATACTTCTGTACCAGGTTCAATAAACATTACACCGCGATCTTCAAGATTACCGATTGAGTAGGCTGTGGACTTACCATTTTCCATAGATACTAAAACGCCTAATTTTCTTTCTCCAACAGATAAATTTTCTACTGGAAGATATTCTCTAAATGAATGATTTATAATTCCATATCCTTTAGTTAATGTCATAAAATCTGTAGCAAATCCAATTAAGCCACGAGATGGTATAGTATAATTTAATCTTACTAATTCATTAAAATTTGTCATATTTTCCATTTTGGCACCACGAAGTCCTAAAGCTTCTATTACACCACCAACACAATCAGATGGAACTTCTAATTGAAGACTTTCATATGGTTCGCATTTTACACCATCTATTTCTTTTATAATTACTTCTGGTTTAGATACTTGTAGTTCATAACCTTCTCTTCTTAAATTTTCAATTAAAATAGATAAATGTAATTCACCACGTCCAGATACTATCCAAGAATCTTTTTCAAAATTTTCTACCCTTAGGCTTATATCTCTTTGAGTCTCTTTAAATAATCTTTCTTCGATCTTTCTGGCTGTTATAAATTCACCTTCCATACCAGCAAAAGGACTATCATTAGTCATAAATGTCATTTTTAAAGTAGGTTCATCTATTCTTAATTTAGGTAGTGCTTGTTCCTTTCCAATATTACATACTGTTTCACCTACTGATATATCTGGCATACCGGCTATAGCTACAATATCTCCGGCATGGGCTTCCTTAACTTCAATTCTTTTTAATCCTAGATATCCGAATAATTTTTGAATTCTAAATTGTTTAATACTTCCATCTAATCTTACACAAGATACCATTTCATTTTCTTTAATTAATCCGGATTTAACTTTACCTATGCCTATTCTTCCTACAAATTCGTTATAGTCAAGTAAGGCTGGTTGAAATTGAAGTGGGGCATCTACTACGGCATTAGGAGCAGGTATTTCATTTATTATTAAATCAAATAAGCCATTATAGTTTTCTTGTTGTGTAGATATATCTGGATCAAGACTACAAGTACCATTTAAAGCAGAAACATAGGCTGTTTTAAAATCTAATTGATTATCATTAGCACCAAGTTCAATAAATAAATCTATTACTTCATCTACTACTTCATTTACTCTAGAAGTAGGTTTATCCACTTTATTAATGACAACGATTGGTTTAACATTTGCTTCTAGAGCTTTTTTTAAAACAAATCTGGTTTGAGGCATTGTACCTTCATAAGAATCTACAACAAGTAAAACACCTTCAACCATATTCATAATTCTTTCAACTTCTCCACCAAAGTCAGCATGTCCTGGTGTATCTAGTATATTAATTCTATAACCATTATAATTAATAGCTGTAGGTTTAGCTAATATTGTTATACCTCTTTCTCTTTCTATATCGTTAGAGTCCATTGCTCTATCATTAATAGCTTCATTGTCTCTAAATGTTCCAGATTTTTGTAATAATTGATCTACTAAAGTTGTTTTACCGTGGTCAACATGAGCAATTATAGCTATATTTCTTATCTTATCATTCATAAATACTACCCTCTTTCTTCACACAATGATTAATTATATGACAAAAAAATAAAAAAAACAATAATTTTTATGCAATTATTGTTTTTATATATATTATCTTCTAAAATTACTTGGTGCACCAGAATCGTTTTTTGTTAATGAGTTATTCTTTAATTTCATTACAAAATTATTCATCAATGTATTAGTTATATCTGAAATATTTTCTATTTGAAACATGCCATTATCACTAACAGTTTTTATTAACCCAGCTGATTCCGGATGAAACTGAACAGCTGTAATATATCCGTCATAAGTCTCAGCCATCTCTATTACTTTTTCATCACTATACGCCGTTACATAAAGAACTTGTTGACCGTTGAAGTAATTTTGAGGATTTTTTTCATCAAAAACAACATGAAACGAATGATAACTATTTACTTCTAATACATTTCCTAAATATGATAATTGACTATTTTTATTTATATTTATTTTATGAATTGTTCCACTATGTAATGGTCGTATTTTTTCATTAAGAGGAATACATTCTCCTCCAAAGGCTGTTAATATTGTTTGCATACCTAGACATATTCCAAGTATTGGTAATTTGTTTTTGTAAGCATCTTGTATTAATTTTATTTCTGGCAAATAAAATTCATTACCACCAGTTAATAATAACCCATCACAACTAAGTACTTTGTTTTTCATTTTTTTATAACTATTATTAGGTATTATTGGTCCAGTACCATCAAAATACTCTTTATATGAGTAATCAAATATTGGAGTTAAACATATTAATTCTACATCTATGTTATAACATTCTAACATATTAATTATCTTTTGAGGAACACAAAACATTGGTGTACCACTCTTCGTCTTATCAGGCTGTAATAATACAGCAACTTTATAATTTTCCATTACTTATACCTCTTTGCTTTTAAATTTTATAAATTAATTAACAAATATTTTATTAAATATATTTTTTACAAAATCATTATCGTTCATTTTATTTTCTAAATACTTGTTGAAATTATTTTTATTAATTTCATTACTAACTATGTCATTGTAATTAGGATATAGTTCTTCAATTTGTTTTCGATTTACTTTATACGACTTGCCACTAAAGTTAAAAGTAAGTTTCTCTACATTTTCAGCCAGGATCATTTATTATTCGCACCATCCAGAAGCGAAAAACATTTTCACACTTTTCAGTGCAATATAAATATACTACATTTTTATGAAAATGTCTCAAATAAAAAGAATTGAAACTTTATATTTTAATCCTTTTAATAATTACTTATTATTAATTGTAGCTTGTAGCACAATCTCATTCAGGATGAATAAGAAATATAGTAAGACTAAAATTGACTTATATTTACTTATTCTATTTCATCTAACATTTTCTTTTTTAAACTATCTATATCAGTAAAAAATAAATTAGTTCCTCTTTTCTTTAATCCAATCATATTTTTAAATAAACTTTTAATTTCATTTTGTAAATCGGTTGGAACATTTAATGGAACACCATCTACAGTATGTACATGATCTATATATTTTTCTAATGTTGGAAATGCATTTTGAAGTAATATTGCAGCATCTTCGTCAGCTATTTTCCTAATTATAATTGTATTACAAAAACCATATCGTTCTATCTTCTTATTAATTATTTTCTTATATTTATCTACTTTAGAACTTATTGGTATAAACCATAAAATATCTTTATCTTTAATAGTAAAATAAGTTGGTCTTTTTTTACCTTTCTCATGATTTTGCATTAAACTATCATCATCTACAACATCGAAATATTCATCTTTAATATGATATAAATAACCTGTCTTTATTTCCATGTGCATCATCTCCATATATAATATATCACAAATAAAAAGAAAACTCCATCATCTGATGAAGTTATTCTACATTTTCAACCAGGATCATTTATTAGTCGCACCACCTGGAAGCGAAAAACATTGTCGCCTGGAATCATTTATTATTCGCACCATCCAGAAGCGAAAAACATTTTCACACTTTTCAGTGCAATATAAATATACTACATTTTTATGAAAATGTCAATTAGTATATCCATTATTAGTATACTCCAATTATTTTATAATATTATACTTTTTCAAATCAATTATTTGTAGTTTTTGTACTATATAAACGCATTGCAATGATTTTTCACCTAATTCCAACAAATCATATTCTGTATTGTCAAGAATAATCTTAGATATTTTTACATATAATTCATTTTTCTTAAAAAAAGTAGTTTTCAATTTTTCTAGATGTTTTATTACATTACGAACCGAATATAGGAACTATTTGCAATAAAATTACAAAAAAGGCCATTATTTCTTAAATCTTTTATAATTTTCTATTCATTTTCATTTTGATACATAATAATTTGATATTTTAAATTGTTAATTTTCTCTTGATAGTCTGACTCTTTTTGAATATATTCATCTATTTTTTGTTGTAATTCATCTATTCTACTTTCGTAAGAGTTAATCATATTTTGCGTCTGAACTTCAACATTAGTATAATCCTTATAATTTTTCTTTAATATTTCAATGTTTTCCTTTGCAGTATATATCTTAACATTTTGAAGTTCATTGTTTATTGAAATAATTTTTTTATCATTAAGATTATTTATTACTTCTTTGGCTAATTTTATAGGATTATCACAGTTTGACCACATATGTATTACCGATTCTGACGAATTAGAGTGATTAATATTACAATATTTATTTATAGTATATTCTATTTTAATATTATCATTATCAGATTCAATATATTCCACTACCGGATATGTGCCAAATACTAAATCATTTCGCATATCAAGTTCCATATATTCTGTTTTTAAAATATCTTGGTCATTTTCAATATATTCAAAATTTAATGTACCTACTAAAATCAAACCAACACCACTTCCAAATGCAATAAGCGAGATAATAAATGACCATATCATTTTCTTTTTATTATTTTTTCTATTAAAGACAAAGTTTAATAAAAGTAATATTAGTATTACATTTATAATTGCAGCAGATAGTATTGCTATTAACACCCCCAAAAAACACACCTGTTTTAATGATTAAAAATGAAATTATAAATGTACAAAATAAACATACTAAAGTTCCAAAAAGTATTAATGAAAAACCTAAGGTAAAGAACTTAATAATTCCTACTATTACTTTAAATATTCCATTTATAAACTTATATTCACTATGTTTTGGATCTATCACGACACCATTCTTAATACAACAAACTTTTTAGAGTGAATACAATTTAACATATATAATAAGAAAAGTTTTGTAAGTGAATAGGATTTAAAGGCACAAAAATAAGAGCCTTTCGGCTCCTATTATCTTTACCCTATAAATTGTAATTTGTTGCCCTCTTTATAATTTTGATATCCAATTATTTTATCATCAAATGTTAGAAATGTTTTATCTTTGATATTTTTCTTTTTGTCTTATAACATAATTACTAATATTTTTATCATAATCTGGATATAAATAATTTAAACATTGTGCCACTTCTTTTGATACCATTCTAAAAATTCCCATACATAATTCTAAAGATTTCCACATTTCTGTATATGACCCCATATTATATGTAGCAAGAATTTTCTTCCATAATTCAGGTGAAATATATCGTTCTAAAAATTTATAGTTTTTTCCTAGACTAAAACTATAACCTTGCTCTATTCCAACCTTCCATGAAATCATTCGCAGTAATTCCATACGCACAATATTATTTAAATGGTCGATTGCAAATAAAATTTCCTTTCGACATAATCCTTTCACTACATATGTTACAGTATTCCAAAATTCATTACAGCAATCATCAAAAGAACGTGCTGTCGGATGTTCTATATAATAATCTTCATCTGTAGGTACTGGTATATTAGTAACACGATTATCCTTATCTAATAATAATTTTACTAATTTATCCCAAGTAAAATATTCATCTAAAACTTCTAATGGCAATAATGTCAAATCTATTTTAACTCCGTCCCAAAATAACATAAGATATGAATACCCTTTTTCTTCTTTTGGAAACAATTCCATATCCTCGGGTTTTTGCATAATAAGTCTCTCTCCAAAAACATTAAGCCACTCATCACTATTAATAAAACTCTGCATGTCTGTGACAAAAAAAGTAATATCATAATCTTGAAAATCATCTGGTATAATATTAATATTTGTTCTTGAACCTTCTAAAGTAACCACCCTAATTCTATCATCTGCTTTAGCAAAATTAAGTATAGTATCATATATTTGTTTCTCTGTTCTCATTTTCATATCAACTCACTTTTAAAATTATTATTACTTATATTATAACAGAAAAAAGTAAATTTTCTATTGCCTTAGATTTACCTTAAACATAAAATTATTCTTTAAATTTAACCTTGTATCTATTTTATATTTTTTCCTTTTTGGATTTCCATCAATCCTATAAATGCTATTATTTTTAATATCATAGCTTACAGACCAAATTGTATTAGCATCCTTTCTCTATCATAATCACATCTAAACAGTACAAAAATCTTTTTGATTTCTAAATACTTATCCATATCATCAACTACTTAACAAATTGTAATTTAGCGAATAGTAACTTAATTTTCTTTTTTATTAAACATATGGCGTACTTTATCTATTCGATTATTTGGTCTACGTGATTGAATAACTGGTTCACAAGTAGCAATTTGATAATCTTTTAATTCTGTCAAAAAAACTGCTTGCCCATTTGTATATAGAGTTAAAGTATTACGATATTCATTAATACAACGTACAGGAATATGTCCTGTAAAAATAATTTCATCATTTTTTGATTGACTAGTTTCAATTATTGCACAATGTTTTTGTGCATCATTATATGCACGAGAAAGGTATCCCTGTGGTGTAAAAAGTATAAACGAAAGATATGGCTCTAATAATTGCGTTCCCGCTTTTTTCAATGTTTGTTCAAGTACAATTGGGGCAAGAAAACGAAAATCCGAGGGAGTACTAACAGGGCTATAATAAACACCATATTCAAAACATATTTTACAATCTGT
>FR902132.1 GCA_000437895.1 Clostridium sp. CAG:914
GCTTCTTCCATATTATCTACAGGAAGAAAATAGTTGTCATAATTTTTCATATATTTAAGCCCTTCTTTCTAATACAAACTATACTACTATATTTTATAGTAGTTATAATTAAATGTCAATAAATAATAAAAAAATAATTGCATTTAATTCGTTTATAATTCTTATAAAAAATAGATTAGTTGCACTGAACTAATCTATTTGTATAACTGCTTGTCGTACAAAAAAGACTGTCATTACTGACAATCTTTTCGGTAAATTACTATAAATCAATAACTATAAAATTGTAATTTCTTATTCTAATTCTTTTTTATGATTTAAGTGTATTCCTATATGTCCTATTCCTAATACTATTGTTGATATAATAAGAAATATATTTCTACCATATATACCTAGTAACAGAAATGCAACTACTGGCAAAGTAGCTCCTGCAACTGGTATTCCTAACAAGCTACTATACATATCTTTCATTGTTTTATTACTTTTAAAATATCTTATCCAATATATTTCGTATAAAATCATTATAATAAAGGCAATTAACAATATACTAGACCAGTTTGATATTTTATTTATATTAAAATCACTAAATATCAATGACAGACAGGTTACTAGCATTTCTCCAAGCCACTCCAATAGTAGTAATACTTTATTTTCATTTTTTACATATTTATCATAGCCTTTAGGCTTATTTTTACTCCATATAATATTTGGTAACATCAACATTAGTAAAAATATTAAACCTATATATGAAAATCCAAAGTGAATATTCATTAACTCATCTCACTTCCATATTGTAATTTGTTATTTAATCGGAATATAGATCTCAATAACAGAATCTTCTCTAT
>FR902133.1 GCA_000437895.1 Clostridium sp. CAG:914
TTCATATCTGGATTTTCTATTGTAAAATACATAACACATACTATTATTGTTAAGCAAAAATTTATTAAAAATAAATCTGGAAATATTCTTTGAATTATAAAAGATATTATTAATAATATTATAATTAAAAATATAGGAGTATATTTTTTTACAACAATATTCTTATAATTTTCTATTGTTAATACTATAATGAATACAATTCCTATGGCTACTATAAAATAGGTCATATTAACTCCTAGTCCAGTTGGGATTATAGCGTTTGCAGTTTCTTTAAAGGTAATTGAAGTGCATAGAATTATCATTGAAAATAGTATAAACAAAATTTTAAATATTAATGGTTTTATTTTAAGTATACTTTTTTTAGATATTAAATACACATATTTTATAAATGTTAGTATCCAAAATATAAAATATATTAACATCATCTTAGATAATAGAGTGTAAAATAAGTTGTTTATATTCCATCCTATTTTATATAATATATAGCTAAAGATATCTATTCCTGTACCTATAAATGTTGCAATTAACATAGATTTATATAATTTTGTTTCAGTATTGTTTGTATTTCTTTTTGAAAAGAAATTTATTATAAATATAATTATAAATATAAAACCACAAATTGAAAAATATATTCCTGACATAAAATAACTCCTTATCTATTATCAATTTTATCATATAAAAAGAAAAAAGTATATTTAAAACATACTTTATTTCTTGAATTATATTTTTCTTGTCAAAGTTTTATACTTTTTATTATCATTCTCTTGATATGGTTTTGGATCTAATTTACCATTTAATGTTCTAATAAGTGGTTCATAATAAAACTCTATATATCTTGGCATATTGCTATTTCCAAGGGTGGAACTTATTAGTTTTTCTATTTTTAATTTTAATTTTTCTATATCACATTCTTCACTATAAAGGCTAATATGATATTTTGGTACATATTGAAGTTCGTTATCCATTACTTTAGTTACAATACTTTCTCTTATTTCAGGTATTTGGCTTAATAGATTTTCTATTCTCTGTGGATAAATATTTTCTATTCCACATACAAAGCTTCTTTTTGCTCTATCAATATATACTATTTCACCATTTGGTAATATCTTAGCAATATCACCTGTTATTAGCCATTTTGTTCCATTAATTTCTATAAATGATTCTTTTGTTTCTTCTTCATTATTGTAATAACCTAACATCATTCCAGGACCATTAACTAGTAATAATCCTTCATTATCATACCCTAATTCTTCGTGGGTTATTGGATCTATTATCATATAATTATTAAACGGAATCATTACACCAACTGTTCCGTCAGAATTTTTTTTCCCCATTTTTACAGATACAGGTGCCCACATTTCAGTCATTCCTAATCCGTTCCATAAATTATCAGTTGATCCAAATTCTTCAAAAATCATATTAATTATTTGCTCTGTTAGTTCTTTTAATTGTTCTCCACCAGAGACTCCCATTTTTAGCCATGACAAATCATACTTTGATTTATCTGCTGTTCTAAGTTCCATCCTTAAGTTTTCTAAATATTCTTTATAGTTTTCTCTGTTATTACCTGAAAAATCTATATTTTGGTGTTTTTTACTTATTTCTGATAATATGTCATTAGCAAAAAATTCCCATTGGATTGGTCCAGCGAAAACTCCTGCCGGTTTAATTCTATACATTTCTTCTTCAAAATCTTTAGGTAAGGGCTTACTAACCATTTTTATATGTAAATTTTTACATAAAGCATAATGCATAGCTAATTTTCCAAATGCCATAAACATTGGAAGATTACCTAAAAATACTTCTCCTGGTTTAAGTTCTGTAACATAATCAAGAGATTTTGCAACACAATTTATGCCATTTCCATCTAGCATGACTCCTTTATGTGTTCCACTACTTCCACCAGTAAACATAATATCACTTATTTTTTTATTATGACTTGTTGAAAAAACGGCATCTTCAAAGCTGTATCCACTCTTTAATATACTATTTAGATTGTTATTCATAGAAAGTAAAAAATTACCACTAATTATTTGTTTTCCACCATAGAGAAATTTTATTAAATTATTATCTATTGACCTTACTGCTGGATATAATATTATATCCATATCTATTCCATTACTTGCATGTTTTATTTTTCTATAGGTGTCATTTATTCCTATAAACATTTTTGGCCTTACAACTTTTAAATCTTGCATTATTTTGTATTCCATATCCATTGGATTTATTGAACATATTATAGCTCCAAGTTTATTCAATGCATAGGTAATATATATTAACTCTGGGGTATTAATTGCAGATAATCCTATAATATCTCCTTCTCTAACTCCTCTTTTATATAATGCCCTAGCATATTTATCTATTTCTTCGTGTAACTGTTCATATTTGATGTCAACATTTCCAAATGAAATAGCAACATTATTCATATATGGTAAATTTCTTTCATATAAAAAACCATATGTTGTGTTATTAGGCTTTTGAGCACTTCTTGCTTCTTCACTATAGAAATTCATATTTAAGTATTCTTGTGATGGTGATTTTGTTTTTTCCATATAATAATTCCTCTTTCAATATTATTTTATTTTAAGTATTTATCTAAAGTATTTAATAT
>FR902134.1:0-8280 GCA_000437895.1 Clostridium sp. CAG:914
ATTTTGTGTAAAAAAAATATATAAATTTTCGATATTTTTTATAAAAACTATAAAATATTACTTTTATTTAGTATATTTTATAAAATATATTGTTAATTTTTTGATTTTTATAGTATAATTAAATAAAGGAGGATATATATGAAAATATTTTTTATAGTATTGGCTATAGTAGTTTTGATTGCTATATATGTAGTAAGTGTATATAACAAATTGGTAAATGCTAGAAATAAGGTCGAAAATCAATTTAGTCAAATTGATATTCAATTAAAGAAAAGATATGATTTAATACCAAATTTAGTTGAAACTGTTAAAGGCTATGCAAAACATGAAAAAGAGACTTTAGAAGGAGTTATTGAAGCAAGAAATAAAGCAGTTACTGCTAATTCTATTAATGAAAAAGTAGATGCTGAAAATCAAATTACTGGTGCTTTAAATAAATTATTTGCTTTAAGTGAAGCATATCCTGAATTAAAGGCTAATGAAAATTTTAAATCATTACAAAATGAGTTAAAAGAAGTTGAAGATAAAATTGCTTATTCAAGACAATTTTATAATGATACTGCTATGTCATATAACAATATAGTAGCCATGTTTCCATCTAATATAGTAGCTAATATGTTTAAATTTAAAAGTTATGACTACTTTAAAATTGATGAAAAAGAACGTGAAAATGTTAAAGTTAAATTTTAAGGCTATTAAGCCTTTTTTATGTGGTATTTTATGTGTATAGAGATTGATAATATATTAGTTAATTTGAAAATAGTTAGAAAGAATAATAAGAATACTTATATGAGGGTTAAGAATGGAGTTTTGGTAGTTACTACTAATTATATGGTTAGTGACAGAAAAATAAAAGAAATTATAATTAATAATAAGAATAGTATTATAAAGATGTTAGAGAAAGATAATAAGTTAAATGAAAAAAATAATTACTTTTATTTGTTTGGTAAGAAATATGATATTGTATATGGTAGTTTTAATGAAATAGATATAACTTGTGATAAGATTTATGTAAAGAATGAGAAAGAATTAAATAAATATTTAAATAAAGAAATATATAAAATATTTTCTGATAGGTTAATGTATTGGTATAATGAATATGTAGAAAATATACCTAAACCTAATTTGAAGATAAGAAAAATGACTTCTAGATGGGGAGTATGTAATATAAGGAATAATAATATTACTTTAAATAGTGAATTATATAAGTATGATATTACTTGTTTAGACTATGTTATTGTTCATGAATTATCTCATTTTATATATCCTAATCATAGTAAGAATTTTTGGTTACAGGTTTCAAAATATTACCCTAAATATAAAGAAGCAAGAAAGATGCTAAAAGAATAGTTTATTTTTCTTGTTCCTTTTGTTATAATCTTAGTAAGAGAGGTAGTTGTATATGAGGTATTTTATGACTTTTGTTTATGATGGTTCTAACTTTTTAGGGTATCAAAAACAACCTAAGGGAAGAACAGTACAAAAAGAAATAGAAAGTGTTTTAAAAAAGATAAATAATGATATTAGTGTGGATATTCATGCTTCTGGGAGAACGGATGCTAAAGTACATGCTTTAAATCAAAAAGCACATTTTGATTTAAAAAAGAAGATTGATTGTGATAAATTGTTAAAAGCTTTAAATTCGTTATTACCAGAAGATATATATGTAAAGAAAATAGAAGAGGTTAATGATGATTTTCATGCTAGATTTAATGCTATAGGTAAGGAATATATTTATATACTTAATATGGGAGAATATAATCCTATAGAAAGGAACTATGTTTATCAGTATAATAAGAAATTAGACTTAGTAGCTATGGAAAGAGGACTTAAATATTTAGAGGGTGAACATAATTTTAAATCTTTTACTAAGAGTGATGATGATATAGTTGATTATGTTAGAAAAATAAGTACTACTAGTATAGTAAGAGATAGTAGGGATTTAAATAAAATTACTATTTCTTTTGTGGGAACTGGTTTTCTAAGATATATGGTAAGAAATATGGTTGGATTATTAATAGAAATAGGGGAAGGTAAGAGAAATCCTGAAGAAGTAATAAAAATATTAGATAAAGAGGATAGAACTATATCTGGTAAAACGGCAAATCCTGAGGGATTGTATTTAAAGAATGTATTTTACTAGAAATTAATTTATTACTAGAAATTAATTTATTTTAGGTATTGCAAAATAAAACTCTTTATAGTAAAATTGAAATAGAGTAGAAAAATATCTTTTGTATTAGGGTATTTATATAAAAGGAGGTGTGATTGTGGCCTTTAAGAAACTTAAAGAAATGATAACAGATGAAGTGGATGAAGATGCTTATTATAGTGAAAGTAAGGTGGCATTACCAGATGGTAATGGTAAAATGATCTTACTAGAACCTAGAGCCTTTTCGGAGAGTCAACAAATTGCGGATCATTTGAAAAAAAGAAATACTGTTGTTGTAAATATGAAAAGGGTTACTACAGAGCAAGCTAAAAGAATAATTGACTTTTTGAGTGGTACTGTTTATGCGATAGGTGGTGATTTACAGAAAATAGGTGTAGGTATATTTTTATGTACTCCAAAGAATGTAAATGTAGAGGGTACTATATCTGATGATGATAATAGTAAGAATACTGATAAAGATGAATTGGATTGGTAAGTATGAAGAGATTTAATGTTGTACAAAATGGTTATGATATTGATGAAGTAAATAGGTTTATTGATATAGTAATAGCTAGATTAGAAAAACTAAATACTGAAAATGTTACGTATATTGCGAAAATTGAAAAATTAACTAATCAACTAAAAAATAATAATACGACTGATTATAGTAAATTAGAAAAAGCTATATTAGCTGTACAAGATACGTCTGATAGAATTAAAGAATTGGCTAAAAAGGAAGCTGATATAATTTTAGATGAAGCTAAGAATAATGCTAATAGTATTGTTCATGAAGCTTTAATTAAAGCAGAAAAGATAGAACAAGAAAAAATGTTATTAGAAAAGAAAATAAAAGTTTCAAAAGAAAAAATAAAAAATATATTAAATTCTGAATTAGAGTTGCTTAATGAATTAGAAGATAATATTTAGAAAAGGAGTACAATAGTGGAAAAATCAAATAAGAGAAGATATACATTAATGGTGATTAGTTTTTTATTTTTATTAGTAGCAACATTTGTAACAGTATATAATTTTAAGAATACTAGGGCAGAAGAAACAGATGCTGCTGTAAAAATATCTACTATAGCTACTTGTAAGGGGGATGGCAATTTTGGCTTTCGTTCAGATGGCATATCAGGTTGCGAAATGACAAAAGATACTTTAAAAAATATATCTGGATTTCAACTACTAGATCCTAATACAGATGAGTGGGTAGAATTTACAAGTTTTACATTAGATACTGAATATGGTATTAAAAAGACTAATAAATTAGTTACAAGATATAAAAGTAAATATCCAGAATATAGTGAACCTTGGGGTGGGCCTGAAGGTGCTTTTGAAGGAAGAGGATTAGTTAGTTATACTAATCTTGGGGGTAGTAGAATATGTTATAGTGATACTTTTTGTTGCACTTTTAAATTGCAAGGTATAAATTCTTATGAGTCTCAAAGATTTAGGAATAAAGGTAATTTTCATATGATATTTTATCCTAGTAATCCTAATGATTCATTTACAGGTGAATTTGTATATGCTTTTCCTTCTACTGATATTACTGATCCTGATATTATTGATGTTGGAAGGGAAAATTTAACAATAAATTATTATGATTATGAAAATGAATGCAAGTATGCATATAATCAACCTTTAGTTAAGGTTACTATAGATGATCGTGGTAGCGCAAATTCAATGTATTACCAAGTTAGTGATCTGTTGTATCAGACGGCAGATGGTTCTTATAAAGGTGGGAATGTTTATATAAAATATATTCCACTTACTAGGGAAGGTTATGTTTTTGATGGTTTTGATTCAAATGTTGGTAGTATTGGCCGATCATCAAATAATTATTATAAATTGCCTATAACTTCTGATGAAACTGCTGTACTAGATTCTTCGCAAAAAACTTATAAAATGATTGAACGAAAACTTACAGTTAAATGGAGGAAGTTGACTTCTACTACTGTAACATTTAATTTTAATGCTCCTAGTAATGTATGGTATGGAGATTGTACTTGTGAGGACTCAGTCTCAGGTAAGATATGTTTGGCTTTTAATAGTAATCCAGAAGAAAGTTTTGAGTATGTAGTCTCTGCTGGTTCTTCAATTCAATTACCAACTATTAGGTGTCCAGGTATTAATAAAAAAATTAAAGATTGGTCTGGTAAAATTGGCAATTTTAAACCTACTGCAAATACAACTTTAAAAGCAAACTGGGTACCTATAAATTCAGGAAATTCTTCAAGTTCAAGTTCAAGTTCAAGTTCAAGTTCTGTTAAATATGAAGTAGTGTTAAAGAAAAATTGTAGTGGTACTTTTGTATGTAGTTCAACTACAAATTCTGAAGTATGTACTCAATTAAAGAATAATGGTAAATTTACTAAAACTGTTACTAAAGGAGATACAATTATTTTTCCAAAAAAATTTGATGCATTAACATGTGATGGAAAAGAAATAAGTTCATGGGGTTCTTATTCTCTTGGAACTAAAATAACTGTTAATAATAATATTTATCTTGATGCGGTATGGGAGTCTTCTAATGGTGGAGGGGATACTCCTGATCCAAGTCAAAATGATGATCCAATTGATAATCCTCAAACAGGTAGTATTGTTATATATTTAGTATTATTATTTGGTATTGGTGCTCTAGTTTACTCAGTATGGTATTTTAGAGGATTTAGAGAAAATTAATAAATTAAGAATATAGAAGTGTTATACAACTATATTCTTTTTATTTATTTTTTTTTCTTTTTATTATATAATTTTTATAGTGATGTTTATGAAGAAAATATTTAAGTATTTAGTACCTTCTTTAGTAACTTTGGTGTTATTAGCAATAGTTTTTTGGTGTAATGATTTATATCCTTTTGGGGTTAATTCTATTGTTCAAGTGGATGCTGATTATCAATTTATTCCTGTATTATATCGTATATATGATTTTTTACATGGTAATGCGTCAGTGATATATGATGATATTGGTCTTGGTAATAGTATATATACTTCGATGATTATACAGGGTAGTATTTTTAGTCCTATTACTTGGTTGGTTTATTTTGTTAAGAGGAGTGAAATAATAAATTTTTTTAATGTATTAGTTATTATTAAGATGTGTTTGTTATCTTTGACTTCTTATATTTATATTAGAAATACTTATAAGGTGAGTAATTTTTACCAAATATTATTTTCTGTTGTATATACTTTTAATGGTTGGATATTACTTAATTATTTTAATATTATGTGGTTAGATTCTGTTATTTTATTTCCTTTGATTGTATTATTTTTAGATAAATTATTATTTGAGAATAAGTATATGGGGTATATTATTACTTTGTCTTTATCATTAATTATTTCTTATTATATTAGTGCTTTTATACTTATATTTATAGTTTTTTATTCTTTTATTAGGCTTAGTTTATTTAAAAAGGATAATTATAAGAAAGTAATACTTATGCTTGGTATTTCTACGTTGATTTCTTTATTTATTTCTTCTTTTAGTGTTATTCCTAGTGTTTATCAAACTATTTTATCTAGTAGGTTATCAAATAATTCTAATTATCCTTTATTTGGTTGTACTATTAATAAAATAATATATTTTATTGGTAATTATTTGGCTATTATTTTATTTTTTATGCTTATGTTTAAGATGGGTAAGGATAGAAAAAATGTTATTAGTTTTCTTATTTTGTTTATATTATTTTTTATTGGTGTTATATTTGAACCTATTAATTTAGCTTTACATTTTGGTAGTCATTGGTCTTTTCCTTATAGATATTCTTTTATTACTAATTTTATATTAATTATGGGTAGTTTATATTATATTGAGAAATATGATATTAAGAATAAGAAGATTAATTATATATTTCTTATTATATCTATTATTGGAATAATTGGGGCTATATATTTAAATTATATTTTTAAAGATGATATAAGGGAATCGTATTTATTATTAGATTTTAATGATAGTAAGGTATTTAAATATGTTATAGGTATATCTTTTGTTATAATTATTTCTTATGTTTGTAGTTTATGTTGTGGTAATAAGAGAGTTATAAATTTTATGTTAGGTATTGTGACACTTGTTAGTATTTATATTACAACTTCTTGGACAATGTTTTATTCTTCTGGTTATTTTTTGGTTAGAGATGCTAATAATCTTAATGATAGTTTATATTTGGGAGATAATGATATAGAGAGGTATAAGATGAATTATTCTTCTTATAGTCCTGATTATGGTTTTGTTATTAATAGATCTACTTTGGATAATTGGTTACATATATTACCTAAAGGGATGACGGATGTTTATAGTAGTCTTGGTTATTTAAATACTGATACGTGTATTAGGTCTTTGGGTGGTACTATACTTATTGATAATTTGTTATATATGAATAATATTATTTCTAAGAATAGTATGGATGATAATATTTATTCTTTGGTTAGTGAGAGTAGTGATTATAAGTTATATCAATATAATTATAAATTGCCTTTTGGTGTTATATATGATGATGGTAATTATGACTATGATGGTTTGAGTGGTTTTTATTTACATAATAGAATATTTTATGATTTGTTTGGGGGATCTAATATTATACGTATTGAATATATGGATGTTAATGATACGGTTAGTTATTTGAAGAGGGAATACGATATTTCTAAGGGAATGGTATATATAGATTTGGTTGATTATGGTGAATATGTTGATTATATTGTTATTAATGATCAATATATATATGATTTTAATAATTATATTAAGTATTTGGGTATGTATGAATGTAATGTTAATATTGAGATATATTTTAAGGATGATGTTTATATATCAGGTATAGATATTGGTGTTATTGATTATTATGATTATATTAATTTTATTAATAGTGTTAGTGATGATATTGTTATTAATGAATATGGTAATGGTTATAATGTGTTAGTTAATAATATGGATAGTGATAAGTCTTTATTTTTACCTATTAATAATATTTTAGGACTTAAGGTATATAATAATGGTAAGTTAGTTGATACGGATAAGTATTTAGATAATTTTTTGTCTATTAAGTTATCTTATGGTGAGAATGATATTATTATTAAATATGAATTGCCGTTATTTAAATTGGGGTTGTTTTTTAGTATACTTGGTATAGTTATGTTATTTATTTATAAGAATATGGGTATTAAATTAGATATATTATCTAATATTGTGTATTATATATATATGATAGTGGTATTAGTTTTTTATTTATATATTTATGTTTATTCTTTTATAAAATAGTATATAATAATTATTAGGAAAGTGATGTTATGAGAAGAAAAAAGAAAGATATGAAACTAAAATATATTGTATTATTAGGTATAGCTTTTATTGTTTTGGTGTTTGTTATTTTTTCTTTTACTTTAAAGGAAGATAGGAAGTTAAATAAATTTGAGTGGTTAGTTAAGGATAGTGTTATGGCTATTGAAAGAGTGGTATTATATCCATTTAATTATGTGGTAGATAAAGTTGGTGAATTTTTTGAACTTAAGGATATAAGGGAAAAGTATGAAGTTTTAAAGAATTCTTTGGATAGGGTAGATTCTATAGAGGCTGAGAATAAATTACTTAGGAAAGAGTTAGAAGATATGAAGGAAGAACTTAATATTAGTCATACATTAACAGAATATGAATATTTAAATGCTACGGTTATTAGTAGGAATGTTTCATATTGGTACAATACTATTACAATTGATAAGGGTAGTCATAATGGTGTTTTGGTAGATATGATAGTGGTTAATGCACAAGGACTTATTGGTAAAGTTGTTTCTGTTACGGCTTTTACTTCTAATGTTAAATTGCTTAGTACTAATGATAAAAATAATAAGATAAGTGTTTTGATTAGTAATTCTGATAATACAAATTATTATGGGGTTATTAATGGATATAATTATAATGATAAATCTTTGATTGTGGAAGGTATTAGTAATACAGATCATATTGAAAATGGTGCTTATGTATATACTAGTGGGTTAGGTGGAGTTTTTCCTCGTGGAATATTAGTGGGTACTGTTTCTTCAATAACTACTGATGAATATGATTTGTCTAAGATTATTAAGGTTAAACCTAGTGCTGATTTTGAAGATATTAATTATGTAGCTGTTTTAAAGAGAAAGAG
>FR902134.1:8303-20344 GCA_000437895.1 Clostridium sp. CAG:914
AAAGAGTGTTTAATATGGTGTATGTTTTGATATATGTTATTGTTTCTTTTTTGTTAGATGGTTTTATGTCTTTGTATACAAATTTCTCTATAGATAGTATTAGTTATTTTAAAACAATATATACAGTTATTAGTATTGTTATGATTTATCATTTGTTTAGTTATGATAAGAAATATTTGATAATTATATTAATTCTTGGTATGTTATTTGATATGGTATATACAAATGTGATATTGTTAAATGTTATTATATTTGTTTTGATATATTATGTGGTTAAATATTTGGATTATGTTATGCCTAATAATATTTTTACTATTAATATTAAAACGTTGATTGCTATAATTATTTATCATTTGGTTAGTTTTATAGTATTAAATGTTATTGGATATGGTAGTTATGGAGTGGGGTTATTATTTAAAATTTTGACTCATAGTGTAATTATGACGGTGTTTTATACTTCTTTAAGTTATTTGATATTTAAGAAAATTAATGTTGATAAGATAAGGTGAGTAGTATGTTAAATAGAGAAAAAATAATAGAAATATTAAATGAATATAATTTTGATTGTGATAAATATGTAGTATTGTCTAGTTCAGCAATGGTTTTACATGGAATAAAGAAATATACTAGAGATATAGATATATCTGTAACTTGGGATTATTATAAGTATTTACTTGATAATTATGATTGTGTTTTTGAGAGATATGATATAAATGGAGATAAATGTTACATGATGGGTGATTATATTAATTTTGGTGTTACGTATTTTTATGGTAATAAAAGAATTATAGATGGGATACCTGTGCAAGATGTTGAAGAAATTATTAAATTAAAAAGGGGATTAAATAGGGATAAGGATTTAGAAGATTTAAAATTACTTATGATGTATAAGAGAGATAATTAATGCTTTTTGGAATTTTGTGATAAATCTAGATAAAAATATCGGAAAAATGTGATAATAATACTTTTTAATTTTGGAATTTTGTGATATAATGTATTTAGAGGTGATGAATGTGATACGTCTTAGAAGGAAGATAGATGACTTTTTAATTGATTGGAAAAATAATAAAGATAAGTTGCCACTTATTGTAAAAGGTGCTAGGCAAATAGGAAAGACTGATGCTATTGAAAATTTTGCTAAAAATAATTATAATAACGTTGTAGAAATTAATTTTGCTTTGCAAAAGCAATATAAGTCTATTTTTAATGATGGATTTGATGTAGATACTATTATAAAGAATATTTCATTAATTAATCCTAATTTTAAATTTGTTCCTTATGAAACTTTGATATTTTTTGATGAAATACAGGATTGTATAAATGTTGCTACTTCTTTGAAAGCGTTTAATATTGATGGTAGATATGATATTATTTGTTCTGGTTCATTAATGGGTATTAATTATAAAGAAATTGAATCAAATAGTGTTGGAAATAAACAAGATTATGAAATGTATTCAATGGATTTTGAAGAGTTTTTATGGGCTAAAGGGTATAAAGATGAACAAATAGAAGATTTATACTATCATATGAAAAATTGTGTGCCTTTTTCACAACTTGAATATGATGTAATGTTTGACAATTTTCATGAATATATGGTTATTGGTGGGATGCCTGCTATAGTTAGAATGTTTATAGTAAATAAAAACTATAGTGGAATATTAAATATGCAAAAACAAATCCTTCTTGATTATAAAGAAGATATAACTAAATATGCAACAGGTCTTGATAAAGCAAGAATATTAAATGTCTATAATAAAATTCCTGCTTTTCTTGGTAATGAAAATAAGAAATTCCAAATATCAAAAGTAGAACATGGTGCTAGAAATCGTGAGTATGTTGGAACTGTTGATTGGCTTAATAATGCTGGTATAATAAATGTATGTTATTGTCTTGATCAATTAAGTCTTCCATTAAAAGGAAATTATAATCCTGATAATTATAGAATTTATTTTAGTGATACTGGACTTTTAATAGGATCTCTTGATGAAGAAGCACAAGAAGACTTGAGAAATAATAAGAATTTTAATACATATAAGGGAGCTATATACGAAAATGTTGTAGCAGATATGCTTGTTAAGTTGGGTTATTCATTATATTTTTATAAAAATGAAAAGGGGACTATAGAAATGGATTTCTTTATTAGGGATGCTAATTCATTGATTCCTGTGGAAGTTAAAGCTAATGATAATTCAACAGTTTCATTAAATAATTTAATAGATAGTAATTTATATAAAGATATAAATTATGGAATTAAATTATGTAATAAAAACATTGGATTTAATGGTAAATTTTATACATTTCCTTATTTTTTAACATTTTTACTAAAAAGATATTTAAAAGAAAAATAGAATTAATTTAAAGAAATATTAATTAGTATTTCTTTTTTTGATAATAGAGAAATTGTTAAAAGATAGTGATATTGAGTTATTTAGTGTGTTAAGTGGTCGTGAGTGTTTGGATAAAATACGAAATAAGGAAAAATTTGATTTAATATTATTAGATGAGGATTTGCATTATATGAGTGGTGATGAGGTTGTTAAGAAACTTCATAGTATTAGAAATTTTGATATACCTGTTGTTTTATTAACTAAGGATAGTAATGTAGAGTATGATAATAGTTATAAGGAAAATGGATTTGATGATTATTTGTTAAAGCCAATAAATAAAAATAAGTTGAATGAAGTGTTAAATAAATATTTATAATGTAAGACTTAAGTCTTTTATAAATTAATTGACTTAATGTCTTTTTTTTTCTATAATCATTAATGGGTGGATAATATGGAAAAAATAATATTAATTAAATATGGAGAGTTAACTACGAAGAAGGCTAATAGGAATTTGTTTGTTAATACGTTATATAACAATATTAAGTCTTTTTTAAAGGGGTATAATGTTAAGATAACTAAGAATAGGGTTAGAATGTTTATTGAGACAGATGAGAATGAGAAGGAAATTATTGATATACTTAGAAATATATTTGGTATACATAGTATTGTTTTAGCTTATAAGGTTAATACTAATGTTATAGATATTAAGAATGGTGTATTGGATGTTGTTAAGAATATATCTTTTAAAACATTTAAGGTGGAGACTAATAGGGCTGATAAATCTTTTAGTATTCCTAGTTATGAATTTAATAATATTATTGGTAGTTTAGTTTTAAAAAATATTCCTGATATAAAAGTTGATGTTCATAATCCAGAATATTTACTTAAGATAGAAATAAGACATGATTATACATATATTTATTCAAAGGAAATTACGGGTGCTGGTGGTTATCCTGGTGGTGTAGCTGGAAAAGGATTGTTGATGTTATCTGGTGGTATAGATTCTCCAGTTAGTGCTTATTTGGCTATGAAAAGAGGTATAAATATTGAATGTATTTATTTTGAATCTCCTCCGCATACTAGTATTCAGGCTAAAAATAAAGTTATTTCATTAGTTAAAAAATTAGCTAAATATCAAAATGTTATTAAATTGCATGTTATTAATTTTACGGAGATACAGGAAGCTATATATCAAAATATAGATTCTACATATATGATAACCATAATGAGAAGAATGATGTATAGAATTAGTGAAGAAGTTGTTAAAAAAAATGGTGGTTATGTTATTATTAATGGTGAGAGTGTAGGACAAGTAGCTAGTCAGACTTTAACAAGTATGCAAGTAATTAATAATGTTACTAATTATCCAATAATAAGACCTGTAGTTTGTTTTGATAAGTTAGAGATAATTGATATAGCTAAAAAAATTGATACTTATGAAACATCTATTTTGCCATATGAAGATTGTTGTACAATATTTTTACCTAAACATCCAGTTATTAATCCTAAATTGGATAAGGCAATTTTATATGAAAATAGTTTTGATTATAGAAGTTTAATTAATAAATGTGTTAAAGATATGGGAACAATAAAGATAGATAGAGATTATAATATGTTTAATATATAGAAAAAATTACCAAGTAAAATAAGGTATTAAATTTACAATATTTCACAACCTATTAGTGTAGGAGGTGAAACAATGAACAATTCACGTAATAGTAAATTATCAGTTCCAGGAGCTAAACAAGCTATTGAAAGAATGAAATATGAAATAGCTAATGAATTTGGTGTTAACTTAGGACCAGATACAACTTCTAGAGCTAATGGTTCAGTTGGCGGAGAAATTACTAAGAGATTAGTAAATTTAGGATTAAATCAAGTTAATGGATCATATAATAGTCAATCTAAATAACTAAAAGGAATAGATTATCTATTCTTTTTCTTTACTTTTTTTATTTTTTTAGTATAATATAATTCACAAGGTGGTGTTATGAATATTATATATAAAATATTTTATATGTTGGTAGGTAGATCTATTGAGAGTGAATTAAGGACTAATAAAATTGTAAAGTTAAGGTATGATTTTATAAATGAGAGAAAGAGAGATATACTTTTTTTATTGCATTTTTCTTTGATAAATGCACCATCTTCTGAGTATGATAATTTTAGTAATAAAAATTTAATTATGTTGAATAAAATTGATAAAAAGATTGATGAACTTATACAATACTTGATAGAATTTAGTAAATATAGTTTAAAAAATAAGGGTAGAAATTATCTTTTTAATATAATTTGTAATTTTTCATTTCTTTTAATAGTTAATACACTATTTATAACTAGTGATGTTTCTTTGGTAAATAGTTTATTGCCTTTATTAGGTTGTACTATTTTATCTGTATCAAAATCTATAATAGATACTCAAAAATATAAATATGAATGTAGTGAAGACTATGTAGATGTTATAGAAAGTTTATTGTTTGATTTGGATGCTTTAAAGAGGGATGTTAATGAATATATTGAGGCAAGGACAGCAATTAAATATGAAGATATAACTTTAGAGAAAATTATAGATTTTGCTTCTTCTTTTGATGTTGATTTTGAGTTAAGTGATTTAAATAAGAGTAGACTTGATATTAATGAAAGTAGTGAGAATGTACATGGTAAGTCTAGTGATAATACTACTATAAATAAAACTGATGATGAGGAAATAATTGTGGAAGAGGTTGAAGTAAGTCGTAAAGTAGGAGAGAAGGGAAGAAGTAAAGTAAGAAAAAGAAAAAGGTAGTGGTTATGAATGGAAAAGTTTAGTAAATGGTAATGAGTAAATTTGTTTCTAGAAAGATTAAACTTTCAAAAATTAACGAGGCTTATGATACATCAATGAAATGTATTGATATGGATAGGGAATTTTTGCAAAATTATGAGTGTGAAGGTAAAAATGAGGATGTTACTAAATTAGTAAAAGATTGGTTTGATACTAAGCATGTGCTATATAGGCAATTATTAAAATGAGATAAAATGCTAGAAGAGTCTTATGAGAAAATTAGTCAGTTATGTTTTGATGATTTGGAAGATAAAAAGAGAAATTTAAAAAGGATAAATGATATTAAATATTTGGATATGTTATTTCATCTTGTGGTAACTGTTTTATTTGTTATAGGGTTATCTTTGGGAAAAATTACTTTAGTACCATTTTTACTTTTAATAGCTGGTACATCTTTTGGTATGTCTATTAAATATTTTTATGATGATTTGTTAGAAAGAATGCAGTCTGATAATGTTCAGATATTGTTAAAGAAGCATATGTCTCATATTCTTGAGTATAGAAATAATATTAATAGTTTTATAATTTCTAGAGATAAATATGACGATGAGTTTATTTCTAATGTTTGTTCTTTACAAGATCAAGATAGGGATAAAGAAAATTCTTTTGAAGAAGATTATAGTTATAAATTTGATGGATATAGTATAAATTCTGGTATGGGAAATAATAAGGGTAGAGGTAGAGTTAGAAGAAGATAAAGAAAGGTAAAGTATAATTATGATGGATATTTTGATTGATACGATAATAGATACGTTAAAATTAGTACCTTTTTTGTTTGTGTCATTTATACTTATGGAAGTTATTGAACATAAATTAAATAATAAAAAGATATTAGAGAAAACTAATAAATTTGGACCTATTGTTGGATCTTTATTAGGGATTATTCCACAGTGTGGTATGACTGCTATGGCTTCAAATTTATATAGTGTTAGGGTAATTACTTTGGGTACTTTAATGTCTATATTTTTATCTTGTTCTGATGAGATGTTACCTATGCTTATTGCTAATAGAGCATCGTTTTCTTTAATTATGAAAATACTTTTAGTTAAAGTTTTATTAGGTATGCTTATGGGACTTATTATTGATTTTGTTAGTAGGAAAAAGGTTAATAGTCAAGTTGAAATAGAGGAAATGTGTGATAATGAACATTGTCATTGTGAAGATGGGATATTTATTTCTAGTTTAAAACACACTATGAAAATAGTTATATTTATATTTGTTATATCTTTAATACTTAATAGTTTTGATTATTCTATATATATTGATAAGATTATAAATAATAGTAAAATTATTGCTCCTATAATACTTAGTTTTGTTGGGTTAATACCTAATTGTGCTAGTAGTATTTTAATAACTAAATTATATTTGGATGATATTATATTATTTGGTAGTATGATATCTGGTCTTTTAGTTAGTAGTGGTGTTGGAATACTGGTATTATTTAGACAAAATAAGAGTGTAAAAGAGAATATTATGATAGTTTTATTACTTGTTATTATTTCTAGTATTTGGGGCATAATATTTAATTTTGTAAATTTTTAGAACTTTATAGTTCTTTTTATTTATAATTTTTGTTTTTAATGATATAATTTTTATGGGAGAATATGATGGAGATATATATAAAAGATATAATTAAACTATGTGATGGTAAATTACTTAGTGGTGATGAAAATATTGTAATTAATAATATTAAAATTGATAGTAGGAAAATAAATGATGGAGATATATACGTTGGTATTCGTGGAGAAGTAAATGATGGTAATATTTTCTTTGAAGATGCTATAAATAGAGGAGCTAAAGCTATAATTGTAGATAATTCAAAATTGGATTATGATAAGTATGGTGATGTTACTATAGTACTTGTTAAGGATACGGTTTGGTGTTTACAAGAGTTAGCTAGATATAAGAGGAGTTTGTTTAAGGGAGAAGTTATTGCTATTACGGGTAGTGTTGGAAAAACGACTACTAAGGATATGGTTGCTTCTATATTAGGTGAAAAGTATAAGGTTTTAAAGACAGAGGGAAATTATAATAATCATATTGGATTACCTTTAACTATACTTAATTATACTTTAGAAGATGTTATGGTGGTAGAAATGGGTATGAGTCATAAGGGGGAATTATCTCTTTTGTCAAGAATAGCAAAACCTACTTTGAGTATTATTACTAATGTTGGTACTGCACATATTGGTAATTTGGGTAGTCGTGAAAATATATTAATGGCTAAATTAGAGATATTAGATGGAATGGATAATAAGAAATTAATTATTAATAATGATAATGATATGTTACATGAATATTATGTTAAAAATAGTGATAATGTTATAACTGTTGGTATTAATAGTAGTTCTATGTATAGGGCTGTTAATGTTAGAGATAATTGCTTGTTTTTTGATATTGATGGATATTTGGAAAATGTTAAAAATGTTTATATGAATGAAGCATATATTATTAATTTGCTTGTAGGGTATGCTGTTGGTTCTTTACTTGGTTTAACTAATGAGGAATATTTGAATGGTGTTAAGAAAGTAACTTTGTCTAGTAAAAGACTTGAGATGGTTATGAACAAGTATGGATATAATATTATAAATGATAGTTATAATGCTAATTATGATTCTATGAAGGTTGGATTAGAATATTTACATAATATTAATTATAGTGGAAGAAAGATTGCTGTTTTAGCTGATATGTTAGAACTTGGTGAATATAGTAAGAAGATGCATGAAGATGTTGGAATAGAAGTGGTTAAGAATAAGATTGATGTACTTGTTACTGTTGGAGAATATGCTAGATATATTAATGATAAGGCTATTAGTGTTGGATTTAATAAAAATAATAGTTATCATTTTAATAGTAATATAGAATGTATAGATTTTTTAAAGGGATTTTTGAAAAGGGGAGATACGGTTCTTTTTAAGGGATCTAATGGTATGAAGTTATATGAAATAATTGATGAAATAATAAAGTGAGTGGGTGTAATATGGAGAGTTTGTTATATAAGATAGGTAGACCTATAGTAAAATTATATTTTAAATTATATAAACCTAGATTTTATGGTATTGAAAATATTCCTAAAAGTGGTGGTGTAGTATTGGCTGGTAATCATACGAGTAAATTTGATCCTTTACTTGTGGCATCTTCTACGAAGAGGTGTATACATTTTTTAGGAAAGAAAGAGTTATGTCGTGGTTTTGGAAAGGTATTCTTTAAGATGGCGGGTATGATTCCTGTTGATAGGTCTAAGCATAATCCAGAAGCTTTAAAAGAAGCAATTAGTGCTTTACGTAGTGGTTATGTTGTAGGAATATTTCCTGAAGGTACTGTAAATAAAACTAAGGATATAATCTTACCTTTTAAGTATGGTGCTGTTAAGATGGCACGTGATAGTGGGGCTTTGATACTACCATTTTCTATAACAGGTAAATATACTTTTCTTAAAAAAGGTGTTAGAATAACTTTTGGTAAACCATATAAAGTTGTGGAAGACTTAGAAGTAGAGAATAAGAAATTAGAAAATAATGTTATAGAGTTGATTAAGGAAGGTAATAAAAATGGAGAAACATATTAAGGGTTATAGTTTTTTGAGAGGATTTTTAGGATTTGGTTTTAAACTTGTTTATCAAATTAAGATAACTGGTAAAGAGAATATTCCAGCTTCAGGGCCTGTTGTTGTTTGTGGTAATCATAATCATGTTCATGATCAATTTCCTGTTATTTTGTCTACAAAGAGAATGATACATTATATGGCTAAGAAGGAATATTTTGATGGTAAGATGGCATGGTTTTTTAGAATGGCTGGATGTATTCCTGTAGATAGAAGTATTAAAGATGATAGTGCAAAAGCAGAAGCAATTAGTATTTTAGAAGAGAATGAGGTTTTTGGAATATTTCCGGAAGGAACACGTAATGAATTATCTTGTAAGGAAGAATTAATAGATAAATATTATAAAATATATAATAAAGAATATACTAGGAAAGAATTTAAAAAAATTATTAAGAAAAATAGGGTTAGAATATCACAGGTTAATCTTTTAGAAGAGTTATATAATGATAAGAAAATAGATTATAATTTTTATAAGAAGTATGTAATAAATGCTAAGAAAGGGTTAAAACATTTGGTAGAAGATAATATTATTACTTTAGAAGAATATAATGATTCATTACTTTTGCCTTTAAAATTTGGAGCTGTTTCAATGGCAAAGAAGACGGATAGTGTTATTGTTCCTTTTGCTTCAAATGGGGAATATAAATTATTTGGTAAAAGGCCTAAAGTAAAAATAGGAGAGGGTTTTAAAGTTTCAGATATGTCTTTGGAGGATGCTAATAATAAATTAAGAAAGGAAATTATTAGTTTATTGGTAGATATATTAGATTAGGAGTTTTATGAAAAAGAAAAGAGTATTAATAATTTATGCTACTTATGGTTCTGGACATAAGACGGTAGCTAATTATATTTATAATTATTTTAATAAAAAAGGTAAGTATGAAGTTAAAGTTATGGATATAATGGATTATGGTAATATAATTGGTAATATTAGTAAGAAAGTATTTGAACAGAATTTTAAGCATAGAAGTAGTTTTGTGTTTACTACTTTGTATAAGATATTTGATAGAAAAAGTACTACTGTTGGATATAAGAGTGTTACTAGGGCTTTATTTCATAATAAAAAATTAAAGGAAGATATAGTGTCTTATAATCCAGATCTTATTATAGCAAGTCATTTTTTTGGTGCTACTATAGGAGGAATATATAATAAAAAGGGATTAATAAATAGTAAAATTATAAGTATTATAACGGATTTTAAATCACATGAATTGTGGATTAAAGATATTAATTATATGGATGCATTAATTGTAAGTAATGATATTGTTAAAAAAGAATTAGTATTAAATAATGGTATTGATAAGAGAAAGATTTATTCTTTTGGAATACCTATATCAGAGAGTTTTAGTTTAACTAGTGATAAAGAAAAAATAAAAAATAAATATAAAGTAAATAATGGAAAATTAACATTTTTATTCTTTGCTGGTGGTAGTATGGGATCATCTTTTTCATATGAATATTTAAAGAAAGTTCTTGAATGTAGATATGATATTAATATAATATTTGTTTGTGGTAAGAATGAAAGATTAAAAGAAAAAGTTAATTATTTAGTACTACAAGAAGGATATAAGAATGTTATGGTATTAGGTTTTTCTAATGAAGTAAATAATTTACTTAATATTTGTGATGTAGTAATTACTAAACCTGGTGGTATTAGTGTTACGGAATGTTTGGAAATGAAAAAACCAATGTTACTTATTCAGGGAAATGGGGGACAAGAAATATATAATGCTAGATTTGTTTGCTTTAATGGATATGGTATTAATTGTCGTCGTCCTAAGAAATTGGTTTGGGCTATGAATAAGATTATTCATAATAGAAATGTTTTAGATAATATGAATAATAAACTTAGTAAATATGATACGAATAAGTCATTAGAAAAGTTATATAAATTATCAGAAAGTTTAATGAGGTAATAATGGATAAAAGAATAAGAGAAATTTTAAATAAAGAAAAGAATAGACAGAGGGATAATATTGAATTAATAGCATCAGAAAATTATGTTTCTAATGATATATTAGAGTTACAAGGAAGTATTTTTACAAATAAGTATGCTGAAGGGTATCCTGAGAGGAGATACTATGGTGGATGTGAAAATGTTGATGATATAGAGAATTTAGCTATAGAATATGTTTGTAAATTATTTAATGTAAAATATGCTAATGTTCAACCTCATTCTGGTAGTCAGGCTAATATGGCTGTATATAGAGCGTTACTTAATCATGGTGATAAGATAATGGGACTTAATTTATCTCATGGTGGTCATTTAACACATGGACATAAACTTAATTTTAGTGGAATAGATTATGAAGTTGTTAGTTATAATGTAGATAATGATAGTGAAGTAATTGACTATAATAAGGTAAGAGAAATAGCTTTAAAAGAAAAACCCAAAATGATTATAGCAGGTGCTTCTGCATATCCAAGAGAAATAAATTTTAAGAAATTTAAAGATATAGCTTTAGAAGTTGGAGCTTACTTAATGGTAGATATGGCTCATATAGCTGGTCTTGTAGCTACTGGATTTCATATGTCTCCAATACCTTATGCTGATATTATTACTAGTACAACACATAAAACATTGCGCGGTCCTAGAGGGGGGATGATTCTTACTAATCGTGAAGACATTATAAAGAAAATTAATAAAGTGGTATTTCCAGGAGTACAAGGAGGACCACTTATGCATGTTATTGCTGCCAAAGCACAGTGCTTTTATGAGGCATTACAACCAGAATTCAAAGAATATCAATTACAAGTTATTAAGAATATTAAAACATTAGAGAAAGTACTAAAAGAAGAAGGAATTAGACTTGTATCTAATGGAACAGATAATCATTTGTTACTTTTAGATGTTAAAAATTCTGTTGGTATAACTGGTAAGAAAGCAGAAGAGGTCTTAGATAAAATAAATATAACAGTAAATAAGAATACTATTCCTAATGATTTAGAGAGTCCTATGGTAACTTCTGGTATTAGAATAGGTTCTCCTGCTATGACTACAAGAGGATTTAAAGAAGAAGAATTTACTATTTTAGGAAAAATTATATGTAAGTGTTTAAAAAATTATGATAATGAAGAAGTTTTAAAAGAATTAAAAGAAGAAGTATTAGAACTTACAAGAAATAGAACTTTGTTTTAAAATTTATAATATTTAGTGGGTGTAAAGAAATATCCACTATTTTTATTTAATAAAAAGACAAATGTTTTGTAGATTAACTATTTACATAAGTACTAATATCTACTATAATTAAGTTAAGGTAGAAATCAAAGAATATTAAAGGATGTG
>FR902135.1:0-22354 GCA_000437895.1 Clostridium sp. CAG:914
AATTAAAGGTTCAAAGCTTATCAAATTTAAGTATTGATTATAGGAAGGCAGACGTAATTGGTAGTTTTACTAGTGATGAATTAAAGGTTCAAAGCTTATCAAATTTAAGTGATGATTCAAATAAGGCAAGAGTAATCAGAAGTATTGCCAGTGATGAATTAAAACTAAAAGGATTGATTTCAATTTACTTAACTTGGTTTGAAAAAGAACGAGATAAAGGAATGAGTAAAAAGTTAAAAATTCTTGAGGAATACCAAAAACTCTTTCAAGGGATAAATTCTTTAATAGATAGTTTTATTGATTATATTAAAAGAAATCAAGAATGTTTAGATGAAAAATCCATCACTCAAATCGCAGGTGTTTTGCATCAATTTGATATCTCGAATTCTTTAGAATTATCTAACTTAAAACAACAAATAGCGCCATTAGTATTATCAAGTTCAAATCCAGTAGAAAAATTTAATGAAATAGAAGAAATATTTTTAAAGAATAATCTTCCTATGATGGGAAAAATATTTTTATGTTTTCAACTTTTATATCCTAACTTTGAAAAAGAAGAAAATGGAATAATTGAGTTTAATTTTGATGAAAATAGTAGAATGTCTCCAGAACTAATTCATCCAACTCAAACAAGAAGAATGAAAGCAGTAGAGAAAAATGCTACAGATAAAGATATTCGATTTCAAATTGTGTTCAATGATTTAGTAAGAATTGCTAGTCGTTCAAATAACCGTTCTTTAATTGAATATTTGAATAATATTGAGTATGGGAACACATTGTTTTTAGGAATATCAAAAGGAATAATAAAATTTGATGATTTGGATAATCACTCAAAACAGATATTAGATATTTTTTCTAATCATCTAGTAGCCTTATATGAACACACAAAAAAAGGTTCAAAAGAAACATTTGAAAATTTATCTATAGTAGAAAAAATTACTTATTTTTCTCAAAAATTTAATCCAACTAGTCGACATGATTTGCCAGATAGAATCGTTAGAAGTTTTGCTTATCAGGCAGGAATTGATAGTTTTGAGCAATTGAAAAACATTATTACTAATTCAGTTAAAGAAAAGGAAGAAATTTCTAGAAAGCGAGCTAATGAATTAGAAAAAGGGAAGAAACTGATTTTAGAGCCTGGAGATTTTATTAGGGCGATAGGATATATTGATTGTGTAGAAAGTTCTTTAAATAATGGAAATGTTTGTAAGGAATTTTTAGGAACATTTTTAGGAAAAAGTGATTCTGATACAACCCCATTAGATATAGACTTTACTTTAATTACTAAGAAAAATACAGATATTTATCACAATATTGAAGGAAGTCCAACGGGGTTTGGTTTTGGAAATGTATATGTTATCTTAAAAAAAGATAATCCTAATTTAAACATTACTCGTGATAAAGATGGAAATTTAACTGGAAATCTATATGATCCTTCTAAAATTGAGGTATTTGGAACACAAACAGAAAAAGGAGGGTACGAAACTCATTGGGGGGCAAGAACAGGAATAGCATCTTCTGATATTGATTATATTTTATTTAAAGAAAGGGAAGAAATCAATTCAAATAGTCCTTATTTAGAAGATGGTAGTGTTAATTATCTTGAAAATCCAAAAGATAATAATGAATTAGCGTTATTAAAAAATGAAATTGTTAAAAATGGGTTCTATATTCCTATTATAGATTTTTCAGGAAAGATTATTTTTACTACCAAAGAATATGATGAATTAAAGCAAAAAATGTCTGGATTATCCCATTATGGAAGTCAAGAATATCACTTAGAAGAGCATCAATATAGTGATTATACAGAAAGAATAAAAGGACTATTAGAGAGTAATAAAAGGGAAACAAAATCTCAATCTCAAAAAGTATATCAAGCATTATCAAGTATTATTCAACAAATTCCCATTGATGAAAAAACTTCTCAAACATTTCAAGTTAAAAATCACATAGGAATTGATTTAACACTTAATAGTGTAGAGGTATTAGAAACAGGGTCATCGGCAAGGGGAACCAATGTTCCTTATGATTATGATTTTGACTATATTTTTAGGTTAAATTCTTCTTTAATTAACGATGCAGAGAAAATGCAAGTATTTCGTACCAAAATATGTGAAAGTCTGAATATTCATCCTATACAAACAGGAGACTTTCGTGATGTTCAAGCAACAATACCAGGATTAGGAACAATAAAGTTAGATATTACCTTTATTCAAAAGAATGATAAAGTAGAATATTCAACAGAGATGGCTTTGCAAGATAGAATGGATACAATTTATAAAAATAATCCTAGTGTTGGTGATGAAGTAATGGCAAATGTAATTTTGACTAAGCTTTTATTTAAACAAGCTGGTTGTTATAAACCAGCAAGAAAAGATAACAAACAAGGAGGAATGGGAGGAGTAGGAATAGAAAATTGGATTACTCAAAACGGAGGAACATTAGAAAGTGCTGCAAAAAGTTTCTTACAAGTTTCAGAAGGTAAAAGTTACGAAGAATTTAAGAAAATTTATCATGTGCATGATTATGGAAAAAATCATATGTATAAAAAAAAGCAAAAATATCCTTATGATGACTTTATTTTTGATAACATGAATAGTATAGGATATCAAAAAATGCAAGAAGTATTAAGAAAATATATTCGATATTTGTCAGGAGAAAAAGAACTTTTCCCAGAATTAGAAGCACAATTAAATTTTTTAGAAGCACAGCAAGAACAAATTAATCTTTCTTCCCATCATAGCAAGGGAGTTGCTTCTTTCATCTTCTTAATTAGTTTAAGTTTATTAATTTCAATCATAACAATAATTTATATCTTTTTAAGAAAATAAAATAGCAGGATAAAATCATAAACATTGAGAATTAGTTGAATCAACTAATTCTTTTACTTTTTTTGGGTTTAAGTAAGTAAATATTTTTTCTATTTCATTTTCAAAATCCATAGATAAATATTTTCTAATAATTTTAAGACTTAATCCATATATATCTTTTACTAATTTTAAAATTGATAAACAAAATTTCCTTATAATATTTAGATTTATTTGCGAATTTTTCTCGAATGTTTTATTGTTATCTTCTTTAAAAGTTAAATCTAGATGCCAATGTAATTTATTTTCTACTGACCATTCTTTCCTAATTGTATTACTGAATTCTATTATATTACATGGTAGATTGCTAATATAATATCTAGTTTCAACTGTTGTTTTGTTAGTTATAATATTACTAATAGTCTTTTCACACAACCAATACTTTTTAAGTTTCTTCATTTTTTATAGTTGTATAACCAAATAACATCCTCTACTTGATAGTATTCATATTTAATAATTGAACTATGATTTTTTTCAGTATTACAACAATAATTTTCTTCTTTTAATTGTTTTAATATTTTTTCAAATTCTTCTTGTGTAAAGATATGAGCAGGATCATTTTCTATTTTCTCTATTCTTGGTGCGTGAACGTGTTCTGCTGGATTGCTATTTATATATTATATAGTTTAGTGTATAACAAGCATATTTTAGTGAGCCTTTTACAACCTTTAATATACTTGCCATATAATTTTTAGAAAAAGAATATTCAACATATATTTGATTTATAAATTCTTGAAGTAGTCTAGTATCAAGTTGCCATAATTGATAATAACCAATTCTCGGCTTTACGTGATTTTTAATAATATTTATATAGGCTACTGTTGTAGAATAATGCAAGTTAAAACTAGCATAAGTATCTACCCAATAATCTAAAAAGTCTGAATTGAAGTGAACCCTAAATAGTTCACACAAATAAAAAGAGCTCTTTTTAAAAAAGTTAATAATATTGTTAAAAATTCTGTTAAATAATTTTATTTTATTGTATAATACTAGTAGAGGAGATTTGCTTATGAAGAAGAAATTTATTTTTATTTTTTTGATGATATTATTGATATTACCAATAAATGTATTTGCTGATACGATAAAAAAGTTGGATATGAAAATATATCTAGATAATAAAGGAAATGCTGATATAACGGAATATTGGTATGTAAAGGCTTCTGGTGGTAGTGAATGGTATAAGGCGATGTATAATTTGGGTCTTTCTGAAATAACTGATTTTAAAGTGTCTATGGATGGGGTTGATTTAAAGCAAAAAGATTGGGATGTTTCTGAATCTATGTCTGAGAAGGCAGGATACTATGGTATAGTTAATAATAACAATGGAGTAGAATTGTGTTTTGGGAAACAAGACTTTAATGAACATACTTTTGTGTTGACATATAAAGTTTCAAATTTTATTTTTAAAACACAAGATAGTCAAGTTTTGTATTGGACTTTAATTCCTGAAATTACTGTAGATAATTTTACAGTAGAGTTGTCAAGTTATTATTCTTTTCCTGATACTTTAGATGTATGGGGATATGGCTATAAGGGTTATGCTTATGTTGAAGATGGAAAAATTAAGATGTCAAATGAAGGAAATTTAAATGATGACTATGTTGTTTTGCTTGCAAAGTTTCCTATTGATACTTTTAAGACAACGTATGTTGTAAGTGGATATAATGTTTTTGAGGATGTTTTGAATCAAGCTGAAGAGGGGTCATATAAATATGATTATTCTCAAAAAAGAAGTTTTTTATCATTTATTATTAATCTTATTCCTTTAATTATTGTGGCTATTATTGTTATGATGGTAATATTTTATAGTAAAAAAAATAAATATGGTTATAGAAATAATAAAAAAATTGTTCAAAAAGATGTTCCTTTCTTTAGAGATATTCCATGTAATAAAGATATATATTATGCAAATATTTTAATAAAATTAAATGGTTTTTCTTATTATTGGCAAACAAATATTTTTGGGGCTATTATTTTAAAATGGGTAAAGGAGAATAAGGTTAAATTTTTAACTAGTGAAGAAGGAATTTTTAATAAAAAAACTTCAAGTATTGATTTAAGACTTAATCCAACCTTTGATAATTCGTTTGAGAAGAAATTATTTGATGTTATGTATGAAGCAAGTAACGATGGTATCTTAGAAAATAAGGAATTAGAAAAGTGGTGTCGTAAAAATTATAATAAGTTTTTTAATATTTTTTCTTTAATTGAAAATGATGAGATAAATAAATTAAAAAGTGATAATTCTATATATCAAAGAACATCAAAAGAAGAGTGTAAATATTTTAATGTTATGAGTGATAAATTATATAATGATAGTGTAGAATTATGTGGATTAAAGAAATTTTTGGAAGAATTTTCAAGAATGGATACTAAGGAAGTTTTAGAGGTTCATTTATGGGATGAATATTTAATGTTTGCTTACTTGTTTGGTATTGCGGATAAGGTTGCTAAACAATTAAAAAATCTATATCCTGAGGTTATTGAACAAAATGATTTTGATTATGACACTATTATTTTGATAAATAGTTTTACAAGATCTAGTGTATGGGCTGCTTCTTCTGCAAGAAGTGCTGCTGAAAATTATACTGCTGGTGGAGGTGGATTCTCTTCTGGTGGTGGAGGCGGTGGTTCCTTCGGTGGTGGAGGAAGTGCTGGTGGACGCTAAAAAAATACTATAAATTAGTATTTTTTCTTTACGTGTGAGATGTACTTTCTTTGAATATTTTGTTAAAATAATGTTAGAGGTTATGTATGAATATAGAATTTTTAGATGATATAAAGAGTGAAACAATAATAATATGTAAATCTGGTTTTAAAAATTATCTTTTGAAGCAAAAAAAATTATATACGATTAAAATATATACTTTAAATGAATTTATACATTTATATTGTTTTGATTATGATTATAGGGCAATATTATATATAAGTGACAAATATAATCTGAAGTATGATATTGCTAAGATGTATTTAGATAATTTATATTATGTTGATGATGTTAAATATAGTATAAAAAAATTGGATTTTTTGTGTGAATTAAAAAAAGATTTAATTAGGAATAATTTACTTATATATAATGATAATTTTAAAAAGTATATTAGTAATAAGAAAGTTATATTATATGATATTCCTAAGACTAAATATTTAAGTAAATTGTTTAATAATTTGGATTGTGAATATATAGACAGGAAGTTTAATAATTATAAACATAATGTTATTTCTTTTAATACTATGAATGAGGAAGTGGAATATGTTGCTTATCAAATATCTAAATTGATAGATAATGGTATAGATATAAAGAATATTAAGTTAACTAATGTAGATAAGAGTTATTATAGTTCTATTTCAAGAATATTTTCTTTATATAATTTAAAAGTTAATATTCCTTATAAATCTAAATTATCTTCATATAAAATAGTTTCTGATTTTATTGATTTATATAAAAAAAATACTTTAGAAGAGTCTATAAATCAATTGGATAAAAATGATAGTGTATATATAGATTTAGCTAGTGTTATAAATAAATATTTAAAATATGATTCTAAGGATATTATTATTTATGAATTGAATAATTCTTATATTAATGATAAGAAATATGATAATGGAATTGAGATTATAGATTATCTTGATTATATAAGTAATGATAATGAATATATTTTTATGTTAGGATTTAATGATGGAGTAATTCCTAATAGTTATAAAGATACGGATTATATTACAGATAATATAAAACAATATGTTTTATTAGATGATACTAGTATTTTAAATAAGAGACTTAGAGAGGATATTTTAAATAATATAGCTAATATTAAAAATTTAACTATTACATATAAAGATATGGATTATGTTAAGACTTATTATCCTTCTACTTTGATTGGAGAATTTGATGTTATTCATGATGATATTGATTATTCTGTTAGTTATAGTAGTACTTATAATAAAATGAAATTGACAAAGATGTATGATGAATATTTAAAATATGGATATAAAGATAAATATTTTTCTATATTGTATAATAATTATAAAATAAATTATAATAGTTATTCTAATAAATATAGTAAAATTGGTAGGGTTTTTGATCATCTGACTTTATCTTATTCTAAAATGCAGAAATATATTAAATGTTCTTTTCAATATTATTTATCAGATGTATTAAAACTAGATGTTTTTGAATCTAACTTTAGTACTGTGATAGGTAGTATGGTACATTATGTTATGGAAAATACTTTGAAGAATAATGATTATGATTATAGTAAATATGTAGATGAGTTTTTGAATGATATTACTTTAACTAAGAAGGAAAGATTTTTTCTTGAACAATATAAAGAAGCAATTAGGGGATTATTAGATGAGGTTATTTTAGAAAGAGATTATTGTAGTTTAAATAATGCTATGTTTGAGGAAGAAATTAAAGTGGAATTAGAACCTAATATATATTTTGTTGGTATTATTGATAAAATATTATATACTGTTTTAAATGATAAGACTTATATAGCTTTAATTGATTATAAGACGGGTAATGATGTTATTAGTTTAAAATATTTGACTGATGGTATGTATATGCAGTTACCAATATATTTATATTTGTCTTCTAAAATGTTATTTCAAAATCCTGTATATGTTGGTTTTTATTTACAGAGATTTAATATAAAAGAAAATGATTATAGGTTAATAGGGTATTCTAATTGTGATAAAAATATTTTATCTATGCTAGATAATAATTATGATAATTCAAAAATAATTAAGGGTATGAAGACTTCAAAAGATGGTTCTTTTTATAAGAATGCAAAAGTATTAAGTAATGAAGAAATGGATAAGATTAAAGAAATTACTGAGAAGAAAATATTGGAAGTGGTTGATAATATAAAAAATAATAAATTTGATATAAATCCAAAAGTTATTAATGGTGTTAATAAGGGATGTGAATTTTGTAAATTTAAGGATATTTGTTTTGTTACTAAGAGTGATTATACTTATTTGAATGGAAGTGATGATTTTGGCTAATACAAAAGAACAACAATTAGCAATTGATAAAGAGGGTAGTAATATTATAGTGTCAGCAGGTGCTGGATCTGGGAAAACAGCAGTTTTAACACAAAGGGTTATTCGAAAGATAAAAGATGGTTGTCATGTTAATAGATTGCTTGTGTTAACTTTTACTAATGAAGCTGCTAATGAGATGAAAAGTAGAATTAGAAAATCTATTATTAAGGAAAATTTAATTGATGAACTTATTTTATTAGATTCTTCATATATAACTACTTTTGATAGTTATGCTTTATCTTTGGTTAAGAAATATTCTTATATATTAAATATTACTTCTGATATTAGTATTGTTGATGAAAATATAATTACTATATTAAAATATAAAGAATTAGATAGTATATTTGAATCTATGTATGGAGATAGTGAATTTGATACTTTAGTTAAGGATTTTTGTTTAAAAGATGATTTGAATTTGAAACAAGATATTATTAGATTATCAAATAAATTAAATTTGTTAATTGATAAAGATAAATATTTAGATAATTATTTTGATATATATAACGATACTTTTTTAAATAATGTAGTAAGTAAATATGAGAGACTTATTCGAGATAATGTTTTAGAGTTGCAGGGAATTTATAATGAATTACAGAAATATATTTCTTTTGATTTGGTTAAAAAGTTAGACGATTATTTTAGCGTTTTATTTAATGCTCATTGTTATGAAGAATATTTGCCATTTCTATCTTTAAGTCTTCCTAGGTTTGTTGGAGTAGATGAATTGGGATTGTGTTATAAGGAAGAGTTAAAAAGTAAGATTGATGATATTAAAAAGTTGCTTAAGTATGATTCTAATTTGGATATGGTAAATTCTATTAAAGATACATTTAAATATATAAATGTAATAATTAAAATTATTAGAGAATTAGATAAGAGAATATGTGAATATAAATATAATAATAATAGTTTTGAATTTAATGATATTGCTTTAATGGCTATAAAGATTGTTAAAGATAATGAGGATATTAGAGAAGAAATAAAAGAATATTTTAATGAAATTATGATTGATGAGTATCAAGATACTTCAGATATTCAAGAGGAGTTTATTAAATTAATTGAGAATAATAATGTTTATATGGTTGGTGATATTAAACAATCTATATATAGGTTTAGAAATGCTAATCCTTATATTTTTCAGAAAAAATATAATGAATATGCTAAGAATAATGGTGGTTATAAGATTGATTTATTAAAGAATTTTCGTAGTAGATCTGAGACTTTGTTTAATATAAATGAAATATTTAATTTGATTATGGATGATGAAGTTGGTAATGCTAATTATTTAGAAGAACATAACATGGTTTATGGAAATGTGGATTATGATTTAGAGGATACTGGTGTTGATAATAATTTAGAAATATATAATTATACTATGAACGAAGATGATGTTTGTAGTAAAGAAGAGAAAGAGTTATTTATTGTTAGTAAGGATATTAATGATAAGATATTAAATAAATATAAAGTATTTGATAAAGAAAAGAGAATATTGAGACCTATAGAGTATTCAGATATATGTATTATAACTGATAGAAATAAGTATTTAGAAATGTATAAAAAAATATTAGAGTATTCTAATATTCCTAGTTCTATATATATGGATTTGACTTTGACAACAGATTCTGTTGTTTTGGTTATTAAGAATTTAATTCATCTTGTTTATCAAGTTAATAGTAAGATATATGATGATAGGTTTAAGTATAATTTTGTTTCAGTGGCTAGATCTTTTATATTTGGATATGATGATGATAAGATATATCAAATTATTAGTGATAAAAAAATATATGATGATGATATTATTTCTTTGTGTAAGAGTATTGATATTAATTTACCTTTAGAGAGAGTTATAAATGATATATTAGAAGTATTTAATGTATATATAAAATTAACTAATTTATATGATATTGATGAAAATGTTATTCGAATAACTAATCTTGTTAATATAGCTAATAATTTAAGTAATCTTGGTTATTCTATGTTAGATTTTATTAATTATTTGGATGATGTTGATAATAAAGGGTTAGAGGTTAAGTATTCAATTAATAATAAGGGTAGTAATGCTGTTAAGATAATGAATATACATAAGTCTAAAGGACTTGAATTTAGTTTATGTTATTTTGTTGGTATGCATAATCAATTTGCAATTAAAGAATTAAATGATAAGATGTTATTTAATAGAGAATATGGTGTTATATTACCTAGTTTAAGAAATAATGAATTGGATGATACTATATTGAAATCATTATACAAGAGAGATTTTTATTTAGAGGAGATTTCTGAGAAGATAAGACTTTTTTATGTTATGTTGACGAGGTGTCGTGAAAAAATGATTATTGTTACTTCTTTAAATGAGGATATGGATTCTTATAATAGATTGGTTCCTAAAGAAAAGAGAATAAAATATAGATCTTTTTTAGATATATTGAATTCTATTAGTGTTATTGATAAATATGTAAAAGATGTATTTTGTGAATGTGAAAAAGATTATGATAATATTAGGTTAAAAGAAATAGAGAATGATAAAACTAATATAGTTATTCAGGAGAGAGTAAATAAAATTAATTATCAAACTATTAATAATAAACATTTTTCTAAGGAAACTAATAAAATATTAGATATGGATACGATTAAAAAAATGGAAACTGGTACTAGAATACATGAGGAATTAGAATATGCTTCTTTTGATGATGATAGTAATAAATATATTAAGAACTTGTTTGATAATAAGAAGATTAGTCGTGATTATATAAATAAATATAGTGAATATGAATTTATTTATGAAAAAGATAATATGGTATATAATGGGGTTATTGATTTGATGTTAGAGTATGATAATTATATAAATATTATTGATTATAAATTAAAGAATATTAGTGATGATAATTATATAAAACAGTTAAATGGATATAAAGAATATATAGAGAGTATTAGTAATAAAAAGGTATATATATATCTATATTCATTAGTAGACAATATTTTGGAGGAACTATGAATAATATAATAGCAATTATGTATGATTTTGATAAGACGTTAATTACTAAGGATATGCAAGAATATACTTTTATACCTGATTTAGGAATTGAATCTAGTGAATTTTGGAGTATTGTTAGTAAATATACTAAGAAATATAAGATGGATTCTGTTTTAGCATATATGTATTGTATGTTAATGAAAACTAAAGAGAATGGTAAAGAATTAAAAAGTGAATATTTGAAAGATATAGGTAAATATTTAGAATTATATCCTGGTGTATTGGATTGGTTTGATAGAATAAATGAGTATGCACATAGTTTAGGACTTGAAGTTGAACATTATATTATATCTTCTGGTCTTAAAGAGATAATATGTGGTTCTCAAATAGCAAATAAGTTTAAGGAAATATATGCTTCAGAATTTTTATATGATGATAATGATAATGCAATATGGCCTAAATTAGCTGTTAATTATACGAATAAGACACAATTTATATATAGAATAAATAAGGGTGTATTGGATATATCTGATGATAATAAATTAAATAAAAAAATGCTATATGATGATAGAAGAATTATGCATTCTAATATGATATATATTGGAGATGGTTTAACAGATGTTCCTTGTATGCAATTAACAAAAGATCATGGTGGTGTTAGTATAGCAGTATATACTGATGAATCAAAGAGTGTAGCAAAATCTTTATTACAGGATGAAAGAATTAGTTATATAACTAAAGCTGATTATAGTAAAAATAGTGAACTTGAAGCTGTTATGAAGATGGTTTTAAATAAAAAGGCATTAGATATGAAGTTGAAGGGAATGCAATTGAAGTTAGAGGAAATGGTCAAATAAAAAAACTACATTTAAACGTAGTTTTTTGTTTATCCATTAATTTGTTTCATTACTTCTTCAGCAAAGTTTTCTTCTCTTTTTTCTATTCCTTCGCCAACTTCATATCTAGTAAAACTGATTATTTTACTTCCGTTAGATTCTACATACTTAGATACTTTTTGTTTGTTTTCTTTTATAAATGGTTGATCTATTAAGCATACTTCTTCATAGTATTTATTAATTCTACCATTTACTATCATATCTATTTTACTAGGATCTAGTCCTTCATTTTCAGCTTGTTCTTTAAGAATAGTTCTTTCTTTTTCTAGTACTTCGCTTGGAACATCTTCACGAGTTAAATATAATGGTCTCATAGCGGCTGCTTGCATAGCAACATCTTTTGCTACTTCTTCATTATTTGTTAATCTTGTTAGAACAGCAATTTTTCCACCCATATGAGAATAAGTTCCAAATACTTCTGTATCTTCTTTTTCTACTATTTCAAATCTTCTAAAAGATATTTTTTCACCAATTTTAGAAGTTTTGTCAATTATTAATTCTTCTAATGTATTTTCCCCTGCTTTTAATTTTAGGGCTTCTTCTACTGTAGATACATTATTATCAATAATAGTACTAGCAATAGTTTTTACTAGGTTGACAAATTCTTGGTTTTTGGCAACAAAGTCTGTTTCAGAGTTTACTTCTATGATAACGGCTTTATTTCCTTTAATTTCAATATGAGCTAAACCTTCAGCAGCTATTCTTGTTTGTTTTTTTGCTGCTTTTGATATGCCTTTTTCACGAAGCCAAGTAATAGCTTCTTCCATATTTCCATTTGTAGCTTCTAAAGCTTTTTTGCAATCTAGCATACCAGCGCCAGATATTTCTCTTAGTTCTTTTACCATACTTGCACTAATCATATTATCTATTCTCCTTGTTTTAAAGCATCAATTAGTTCATCTTTTTTCATTTTTGAGTAGCCTTTGATTTCTTTTTTCTTTGCTAATTCTTTAAGTTCAGAAACGGTTAGAATTGTTAAATCAATTTTAGGTTCTGATTTAACTTCTGTTACTGGCTTTTCTATTTTTGTTTCTTCTTTTTTAGCATTTACTTCTTTTTTGATTTCTTTTTTTGATGGTTTATCATATTTAACTTGTTTTTTTGTTTCGTCTTCAGTTATGTAATCTACAACTGGTAAATTTAATGCTTCAGCAGCAGCGTTATTTAGTACTCCTAATATTACTTTAATTGATTTAACTGCATCATCATTTCCAGGTATAACATAATCAATGTTATCTGGATCACAATTAGTGTCTATTAATCCGAATACAGGAATTCCTAATCTGTTTGCTTCTCTTATTGCATTGTATTCTTTTGTAGAATCTACGATAATTACTGCTTGTGGTAACTTTTCCATATTTCTGATACCACATAGGTTTTTATTTAATTTATCATATTCTTTTTTTAATCCTACAACTTCTTTTTTTGGTAATTTTTCAAATGTACCATCTTTTTCCATATTTTCAATTTGTTCTAGACGATAAACTCTATTTTTAATTGTTTTAAAATTAGTTAAAGTTCCTCCTAACCATCTTTCTGTCATGTAAAACATTCCAGTTCTTTCTGCTTCTTCACGGCATACTTCTTGGGCTTGTTTTTTTGTACCTACGAATAATATTTTTCCACCTTCAGATACGATATTTTTTAATACTTCATATGATTTTTCTAAAGCATCTACTGTTTTTTGTAAATCCATAATATAAATATCATCTCTTGTTGAATAAATATATTCTTTCATTTTTGGATTCCATCTTTTGGTTTGATGACCAAAGTGAACTCCGGCTTCTAATAAGTTGCTCATTCCTACAACTGCCATATTTTTCATCTCCTTTGTTTAATCTTCCAAATATCTCTTCTTTAGATTATCACCTTTTGGCACTAGATATCTAAATCAATATTTGTGCTATTTTTTTCGAAAAGCCATACTTATATTATCATAATTTTGTTTGACTGACAATACTTTTTTAATTAACACTTGTTATTTTCTTGTATACACTATTATAGGGTGGTTATGTGATAAATTTTTTTCTTGAATTGAATTATGTGTGGCAAGCTCTTTTAGCTACGTTATTTACTTATGGAGTAACAGCATTGGGGGCTATGATTGTATTTTTATTTAAAAAGGTTAATAAGAGTGTTTTGGATGCTATGTTAGGTTTTTCAGCTGGTGTAATGACTTCTGCATCTTACTTTTCTTTGATAGCTCCAGCTATATCAATGAGTGAAATACTTAATTTAGGTAATGTTATAGTATTATTAGGGTTCTTATGTGGTGGATTTTTACTTTTTATTGGTGATAAAGTATGTGATAGATTAATTAATTCTAAAAATAAAAGGGTTTTGATGTTAATATCTTCTATAACTCTTCATAATATTCCTGAGGGGTTAGCGGTAGGTGTGGCATTTGGTTCAACTTTTTATGGATTGGATGGTGCTACTGTGGCATCTGCTTGTCTTCTTGCTTTGGGAATTGGAATACAGAATTTTCCAGAGGGTAGTGCGGTGGCTTTGCCTTTAATTAGAGAAGGAATGTCAAGAAGAAAAGCTTTCTTTTATGGACAATTGTCAGGAATTGTGGAACCTATTTCTGGTGTTTTGGGAGCTCTTCTTGTAATTAAAATTAGAACTTTATTACCATTTTTGTTGTCTTTTGCTGCTGGAGCTATGATTTATGTTGTTGTATCAGAATTGATTCCAGAGAGTCAAACTAATGAAAAAAAAGATTTAATGGCATTATTTACTATTATAGGATTTGCTGTTATGATGTTACTTGATATTAGTCTTTAATTATTTGTAACTATATATATATCCTTCTGGTACTTTTCCTTCTATGATGTTAATGGATATAGGTATTTCATTTGATACGGTAACTCTTTCTGTAACAAGAGGTAATGTTATTTGACTTGATACTTCAACAAAAACACTTAAACTAATTAAAGCATTGTTTATTCCATATGGTTTAACACTTGTTTCAATGTTACTTTTAATATCTCCAAGATAAGTAAATTTAATATCTATGTATGGACCAATATTATTTAGAATGGGATTATCAAATATTATTCCTAAAGGTACACTTCCTATGGTGCCTTTTTTTAATGAGTTATTATCATTTCTAGATAGACTACTATTTAATACATCTATATTACCTTGTTCTAATTCTTTGAAACTATTTTCAATATTATAAGTTATTTCTCTTAATAATCTGTTAACTTCATATGAATTATAATTAATCATATTAATATTTTCACCTTCATATTGAATTGTATATATTTCTTTCTCTTTTAACATATTCATTACTTTATCTGTAACTGATGCATTGATTACCATTGTTACAATTTTTCTGGTATCAGATACAGCTATTGGTAATAATACTTTTTTAAATTTGTTACTAAGAAATGTTATTAATAAAATAGCTATAATTATTGATAGGATTATTATAGTTAAAGATAGGGAAATATATGTGCTTATTTTTTTCTTTTTATATTTTTTTAGTTTTAACATATTGATACTCCTAGTAAAATATATGCTATAAATGATATTATTTTTAATTAATTGCTTTTATTTGATGTGATGCAATAGTAATAAGTTAATTTCCTTTATAGATGCTTGATATATAAGCGATTGTGATTAAAATATTACCATGTTATGGTATTGTAAAGTTATTTTATTGGTGTTATAATTACATTGGTTAATTTAGTTTGAAAGTGAGATGTAGTATTGATGGATAATAATAAAGTTGGGCGCTTTATTGCAAAGTTAAGAAAGAAGAAAGGTTTAACACAGGATGAACTTGGTAATATGTTAGGTATAAGTGGTAAATCTGTATCTAAATGGGAACGTGGTCTTAATATGCCGGATATCTCTTTAATATATAAATTAAGTGAAGTATTTGATGTTGATTTGAATCAATTATTGAATGGAGAAGATGCAATTAAGTCGGTTGTTGATTTGCAAAATGAAGAAAATGAAGTTAATACTTTGAAAATTAAATCCGATGATAAATCATCAATAAAAACTAAAAAGAAATCTAAGAAAAGATTCAGTTTTAAAATAATAATCTTTTTAATAATTATTGTGTTATTTGTGATTGCTTTTGCTTTTGGATTTCATAATAAGGGAGATAGTTATGCTGTTGAAAGCTCAACGGAAGGCTTTACTGTAGATGGAAAATTAACTATAAAAGATAATGGTTATGTTTTATATGTATCCAATATTTCATGTCTTTTTGAAGAATGCTTAACAGAAACAATTAATATTGCTCAATATTCTGTTGCCATTAACAATAATGTTTTATTTAGAAGTGGTATTCTTGATTATACTTCAAAAAAAGAAAAAATTACGTTGGATGATTATTTAAAAAGTATTGTGATAGAAATTCATGATGATTATAAATTTTATGATTTTAATAAAAATAATATTATTAGTAATTCTGATTTAATATATGTTCACTTGGAATTGTCTTTAGGAAACGGAAAAATTAAAAATTATGATATAAATCTACAAATAGCGGACAAAAAGTAGTTAATTCGCCTTGGGGTCGACAAAATTCGCCTTAAGAGTTGTGGAAAAGTTTAGTTCTATATAGTAAGATTTTGGTAGAAAGGAGGAAGAGTGAAGAAGTATTTTATATTTTTATTAGTTGTTATTTGTATTCCTTTTACTGTTTATGGATTATCTCATGAAAAAGTGTTTTATGTTAATTCAAATGGAATTGAAATGACAGAACAGGAATATGATAATTTACTTAGTGTAGGTTTTACAGAGTTTCAAATAAAGAATATGTCTCTTTCAGAATTTAATGATAATAAAGACTTACATGGACAAGTAGAAGCAAGAGTTAAAAAATATTATAAAACTGTTACAAATACTTTAACTGGTAAGGTTATAGAAACGCGAGAAGCTTCATATGATGAATTTTTGAGGGAAAAAGAAAACCCTACTAGAGATATGGGTATTATTACAACTTCGTGGATACAAATGGCTAATAGTATAATAACTATTTCAGAGTATTATAAAAGATATAAATCTGACATGTTTTGGATTACTATGCCACCGGTAAGAAGCTTTGATACTTTTGCTATTGGATTTAACGATTATGAGATAGAAATTGTTTCTAGTGTTATTCCGTTAACGATTGTTTATACTTATTCGGATGGTACCGATATTACGCAAACGGCAGGTTATACACAAAAGATTACTTCAAAAGGTGCAGGAGTTTCTTTTAAGTTACCATCTGAACATATTGTTGGCTTAAGTAGTTATATGTATTATAATATTGGAAAAATAACTTCTAGTGAAGTAACGTCTTTGATATCATGTTCAGATTATGTTCATGCAAATAGAACTTCTACTTTAGCACGTGCAACTGATTATAATTTAGACTTTTTTGGAATAGTGCGTGGTGTATCTATGGATGGTTATTATAATTATCAAAATTGTGCTCAAGCATCTTGGGAAGGATCTTGGTAAAATATTAATATATATGTAATAATTTCTATACCCGTCCTTCAATGAAAGATTACATATATATAACAAAAAAAACTAGCAATATTCTTATGGTCATTTTGAGTGTTGACTATAAGGAGAATATATAGTTTTATTACTCAACTAAAACTATATATTAGTTTAAATCAGAACAGAATATGAGAGTAACATATTTGTAAAAAGATTATATTAGGTTATAATCTTTTTGTTATTATGTTATTTTTTAAAAAATAAGTTTTAAAATAAGTTTTAAAATAAATATTATTGAAAAACCTTTTTTTTTATTATATACTATAAATGTAAGTACATATTTTGGAGAAGTGATATATATGAAAAGTAGTAAAATAATGAAATATTTTGAACAATATGTTAGTAATTTTGATATGAATAATGGTGTTGTTAAGATGAAGTATTTTCATTCTTTAAAAAGTATGGATATTGCGCGTGATATTGCTATTAATATGGGGATTTTTACTGAAGAAGAAATAACTTTAATAGAATGTATTGCTTTATTTCATGATATTGGTAATTTTGAACAAAAAAGTACTTTTTGTATGTTAGAACCTAGAGAAGAAGATAGTACAATGAAATCAATTGAGGTTTTATTTGATGAGGGGTTGATTAGAAAAATAACTTCAGATACAAAGTATGATAATATAATAAAGGTTGCTATTTATTGTCATAATAAAGAGGGGTTACCTAAGAAGATAAATGAAAAGGCTGTGTATATATGTAATATTTTAAAAGATGTTCATAGATTAGAAGAATTGAGACTTGTTACTAATTATCCTTATATTGATAATAGAATTACTTCTTATCCGACAGATGTTGTTTATAATGATTTTAAATTATTTAGGTTGATGGATAGTAAAGTTTCTGAAAATAATGCTGATAATATTTTGGTTTATTTGTCTAATATATATGGAATTAATTATAAATATAGTTATTCATTAATAAAAGAAAATAATTATATTCATAAGATTATAAATGCATTATCTTTTGGAGATGATAAAGTTGAGAGGTTTTTTAGACAAATAGAAGTTGTTTTAAATACATATATTGATAAAAAAATAAGTTAAGGTATAAAAATGTTGAAAAAGTAATAAAATATGATATAATTATATTACTTTTTGGTGAAAAACTTTGATCAATAGGAGTAAATTAATGTTATTTTATAGAGAGTTAGTGTTTGGTGGAAACTAATAGATATGTTAATTGAAGGTAGATTGGGAGTTATATATTTGAAATTAAGTAGAATATGTCGTTTACTGCGTTAAAGTTTTGAGTGATAGATTATAATCTATAAGAAAGGTGGTACCGCGAGTAATCGTCCTTTTATATAGATTGTTTTTTTATTTTAGAAAGGAATGAATTATATGTTAGAAAAAAAATATGATCATAACAAAGTAGAAGAGAGAAAGTATGATTTTTGGTTAGAAAATGATTATTTTAAATCAGGAGATTTAAGTAAGGAACCTTTTTGTATTGTTATTCCTCCTCCAAATGTAACTGGTAAATTACATTTAGGTCATGCGTGGGATACGGCTTTACAAGATGTTATAATTCGTTATAAAAAGATGTGTGGATATGATACTTTATGGTTGCCTGGAATGGATCATGCTGCTATTGCTACTGAGTCTAAAGTTGTTGCTAAGTTAAAAAGTGAGGGTATTGACAAATATAAATTGGGACGTGAAGGTTTTTTGAAAGAAGCTTGGTCATGGAAAGAAGAGTATTCAAAAAATATTAGACAACAATGGGCTAAGCTTGGTCTTACTCTTGATTATTCTAAGGAAAGATTTACTTTAGATGATGGATTAAGTGATACGGTTAAGTATGTATTTGTTGATCTTTATAATAAGGGATTAATATATAAAGGAAAGAGAATAATAAATTGGGATCCTGTTGCTAAAACAGCGGTATCTAATGAAGAGGTTATTTATAAAGATACACCTGGTGCTTTTTATCATATTAAATATTTTTTAGAAGATAGTAGCGATTATTTAGAAGTAGCTACGACAAGACCTGAGACTATATTTGGTGATGTTGCTCTTGCTGTTAATGAGAAAGATGCTAGATATCATAAATATATTGGTAAGAATGTTATATTACCTATTGTTAATAGAAAGATACCTGTTATTGCGGATTATCATGCTGATCCAGAGTTTGGTACGGGTGTTGTTAAAATAACTCCTGCTCATGATCCTAATGATTTTGAGGTTGGAAATAGACATAATTTAGATAGAATTGTTATAATGAATGAAGATGCTACGATGAATGAAAATGCTCTTCATTATAAAGGTATGGATAGATTTGATTGTCGTAGTGCTTTAGTAAAAGAATTAGATAAATTAGGTTTATTAATTAGTGTTGAACCGATTGTACATAGTGTTGGTTATAGCGAGAGAACGGATGCTATGATAGAACCATATTTGTCTACGCAATGGTTTTTGTCTATGGATAAATTATCAAAGAGGGTTCTTGAGGTGCAAAAGGATAAGAGTAAGAAGATTAATTTTGTTCCTAAGAGTTATGAAAAGATTCTTACTAATTGGTTAACTGATTGTCATGATTGGTGTATTTCTAGACAACTTTGGTGGGGACATAGGATTCCAGCTTGGTATAAGGGTGATGAAATATATGTTGGAATAGATGCACCAAAAGAAGAAGGTTGGGTACAAGATAATGATGTTTTAGATACTTGGTTTAGCAGTGCTTTGTGGCCGTTTGCTACTTTAGGATGGTTAGAACATGATTCTTTGTTTGATAGATATTTTCCTACTGATGTTTTGGTAACTGGATATGATATTATATTTTTCTGGGTAGCAAGAATGGCTTTTCAATCTTTAGAATATACTGATCAAAGACCATTTAAGGATTGTTTAATACATGGACTTATTCGTGATAAAGAGGGAAGAAAGATGTCTAAGAGTCTTGGTAATGGAGTAGATCCTATGGATGCTATTAGTGAATATGGTTGTGATAGTATTAGATTTTTCTTAACTACAACAAGTGCTATGGGACAAGATCTTAGATATGATGAAGAAAAAATTAAATCTATTTGGAATTTTGTAAATAAATTGTGGAATGCTTCTAGGTATGTTCTTATGAATATAGAAGATTTAGAAGAGATTAAGTTAGATAATCTTTCTTTAGAGGATAAATGGATTTTAACTAAGTATGAAGAGGTTGTAAAGAGTGTTACATATCATATGGATAGATATGAATTTAATTTAGCTGGATCAATTTTATATGATTTTATTTGGTCAGTATTTTGTGATAAATATATTGAAATGTCTAAGTTTAATATTGATAAGGTAACTACTAAGAGTACGTTATATACAGTACTTGTTGGTATTTTGAAAATGATGCATCCTTTTATGCCTTTTGTTACTGAAGAAATATATCAAATGTTACCTATTAAAGAAACTAAATCAATTATGATAAGTGAATATCCTTTATATGATAAAAAATATGTATATGAAGTGTCTTCTATTGATAATATGCTTTTATTTGTTACTTTGTTTAGAAATGAAGTTAAAGAATTAAATATTCATAATTATGGTGTTAAAGTTAATATTTCTGATATTGAAATTAGTACTTTGGTTAAGAATATGCTTAAATTAAATGATAAAGATAATGTAGATGGTTATAGTATTTCTAAGAATATAATTAGAGATAATTTAGAGATTACTATTTTCTATAATGATGAGACTAATAAGGAAGATGAAAGAAAAAAACTTGAGAAAGAAAGAGAAAAATTAGAGAATTCAATTAATAGAAGAGAAGTATTGCTTGGTAATTATAATTATGTTAATAAGGCTCCTAGTTCGGTTGTAGAAAATGATAGGGTGTTATTAAGTAAGGAGAAAAAGGAATTAGATATAATACTAGATAAATTAAATAATTTATAGATAGAATTTTTGGATTCTATCTTTTTTGTATATATAAAACTAATTGGTAAATACTAGTAATGATTATTATAATAGAAAGGGATGATATTGTGCTAAAAGAGTTGTTTTCAATGTTGGCAAGAACTTTACTTGTACTTACTGTTTTATTTTTTATGGTAAAGTTAATGGGAAAGAAACAAGTAAGTCAAATGAATATGTTTGATTATATTATAGGTATTACTTTGGGGAGTATTGTAGCTGATGTTTCGATGGATATAGAGAAGAATTTGTTGTCTGGAATATCGTGTATTTTATTATATTGTTTTATATCAATTATTATTTCAGAATTATCTTTAAAGAGTATTAAGTTAAGGGAATTTTTTAATGGAAAGGATACTATTATTATAGAACGTGGTAAATTACTTAAAAAGAATATGAAAAGTTGTAAAATAACGGTAAATAATTTAGAAACAGAGGCTAGGCTTATGGGGTATTTTTCTTTGGATGAGATAGATTATGCTATTATGGAGAATAATGGTAAAATAAGTTTTAAATCTAAAGAAAAAAATAAGCCTTTAGAAAAAGGGGATTATTTGGATAAGGTTATAGATGATGGACTTGTATATAATTTAATTATAGATGGGGAATATGTTGTAAATAATATGGAAAAGGTTGGTAAGGATAAGAAGTGGATTAATCATTATTTGAAAGTAAATGGATATAAGCTTAGTGATATTCTTCTTTTGACAATAGATGGTAATGATAAAGTTATGGTATATAAGAGATAATTTATTTCTCATAATTTTCCATAATTTTTTTTAATATTTATAGTATAATTATATTGTTGGAGATGATATAATGTTAGAACTTAAAAAGATATATAAAGAGTATATAACGGGAGACTTTAAACAAGTTGCTTTGGATAAGGTAAATCTTAATTTTAGAAAAAATGAATTTGTATCAATATTAGGTCCTTCTGGTAGTGGTAAGACTACTTTGTTAAATATAATAGGAGGATTGGATAATTATACTAGTGGGGATTTGATTATTAATGAGGTTTCTACTAGATATTTTAAAGATAATGATTGGGATATATATAGAAACCATAGGGTAGGTTTTATATTTCAAAATTATAATTTGATAGGTCATCAGTCTATTTTATCTAATGTTGAGCTTGCTTTAACTTTGTCTGGGGTGGGA
>FR902135.1:22378-90243 GCA_000437895.1 Clostridium sp. CAG:914
GTGGGAAAGAGTGAAAGAAGAAAAAAAGCTATTTTAGCACTTAAGAAAGTTGGTCTTGAAAAACATATTAATAAGAATCCTAATCAATTATCAGGTGGCCAAATGCAAAGGGTAGCTATTGCTCGTGCTTTAGTTAATGATCCAGATATTTTACTTGCGGATGAGCCGACGGGTGCTTTAGATAGTACTACTAGTCAACAAATTATGAAATTACTTAAGGAAGTAGCTAAAGATAAACTTGTTATAATGGTTACTCATAATTCTGAACTTGCTCGAGCTTATTCTACTAGAATTATTGAACTTAGAGATGGAAGTATTATTAGTGATTCTAATCCTTATGTTGGTAAGGTTAATACTGTTGAAGATGAAATTATTAGAAAGAATAAGACTAAGAAGACACATATGAGTTTTAAGACGGCTCTTGGTTTATCATTTAATAATTTAAAGAAAAAAAAAGGAAGAACTATTCTTACGGCATTTGCTGGTTCTATTGGTATAATTGGTATTGCTTTAATACTTAGTTTATCTAATGGTGTTAATAAATATATAGAAAGGGTTGAGGCAGAAACTTTATCTAGTTATCCTTTAACTATTATGGAAGAGTCAGCTGATTTGACAGAAGTTATGGGTATTTTAGCTAGTGGAAAAGATAAAGAAATTAATCATGATAAGGATAAGATATATTCAAATACTATTATGAATAAGATGTTTAATTCTTTTGTTACCAAGGTTTCAAAAAATGATTTAAAAACATTTAAAAAATATCTAGATAATAATGATGAGATAGGAAAATATGTTAATGAGATAAAATATAGTTATAATATAGATTTAAATATTTTTAATACTTATAATAGTGAACTTGTTAAAGTAAATCCTAGTAATTTGATGAGTGATTTGGGTATGATTAATAGTAATGAAATGTCATCAATGTATAGTAGTTTTGGGATTGGTTCTAATGATGTTTTTGTAGAACTTATGGATAACAAAGAAAATGTACTTAGTCAATATGATTTAATATATGGTAGTTATCCTAAGAAATATGATGAAGTTGTTTTGATAGTTAATAGTAATAATGAAATAAGTGATTATACTCTTTATGCATTAGGATTAAAAGAACAAAAAATGTTAAAAGAAATGATGTATAATGTTATGAAGGGTGAGGAAGTTGATGATACTAATTTAGAATTTTCTTATGAAGATATATGTAATATTGAATTTAAGTTAATGATTAATACAGATTTATTTACTAAAGAAGGAAATAGATATGTTGATAGGAGCAATGATTTAAATTATGTTAATAGCATATTAGATAAATCTGTTCCTTTGAAAGTGGTTGGTATTTTAAGAGGAAATGATGATTCTGTTTCTTATGTGTCTAAAACTGGAGGTGTAGGTTATACTAGTAAGTTGACTGAATATGTTATTGATAATGTTAAGAATTCTTCTATAGTTCATGAACAGGAAAATAATAAGGAAGTAAATATATTTACTGGTAGTTCTTTTGAATTAGGGGAAAGTTATGAAGATAATTTACGTAAATTAGGTGTTACTTCTGTTGATAATCCTTCAAGTATTTCTATTTATTCTAAGGATTTTGAAGCAAAGGAAAATGTTGTTAGAATAATTGATGAATATAATAAGGAAACTTTGGAAGAGAAAAAAATTACTTATACTGATACAATAGGATTACTTATAAATAATGTTACGACAATAGTAAATATAATTAGTTATGTTTTAATTGCTTTTGTATCTATTTCATTAGTGGTATCTTCAATTATGATAGGTATTATTACTTATATTAGTGTTTTAGAGAGAACAAAGGAAATTGGAATATTAAGAAGTATTGGTGCTAGTAAGAAGGATATTGCTAGGGTGTTTAATGCAGAAACTTTTATTATTGGTCTTTTTGCTGGATGTATGGGTATTATAATTACTTTAATTTTAAATATTCCTATTAATGTTATTATAAATAATTTAAGTGGTATTAGTGGTATTACTAAGTTACCTTTGGTGGGTAGTATAATGTTAATAATTATTAGTGTATTATTAACGATGGTGGGAGGATTAATTCCTTCGAAAATTGCTAGTAATAAGGAACCTGTTTTGGCACTTAGAACAGAATAAACTTGACTATGATTAAAAATTGGGTTAATATATACTTAAAAGAAATAAAGTGGAGGTAATAATGAATAATATAGGAGAAAAATATTTACCACTTGGTACGGTTGTTTTACTTGAAGGTGGTACTAAGAGGGTTATGATTACTGGATTTGCTACGGCTTCTTCAGATGATCCTGATTTGATATATGACTATGCTGGTTGTATGTATCCACAAGGTTTTATAACAAGTAATCAAACAGTATTATTTGATCATGATCAGATTCAAAAAATTTATCATTTTGGATTGATTGATCCTGAGTGGGTAGAGTTTCAAGATAATTTGAAGAAGTTCTTAGAAAGTTTAGATGAACAAAATATTTCTGCTTTTGGCGCTAATATTAATAATACTCAAGTTGGGGTTGGTCCAGTTGGTGTAAATACTAATTACAATACTATGCAGGCTAATTCTATTAATACTGGTGTTGGTTCTTTAGGTTTTAATCAGAACTTTGCTAATAGTAATTCACAGGCTAATTATATAAATAATACTCCTGCTCAAAGTAATTCACAAAATATTGTATTTAATGGGCAGAATGTTACACAATCTAATTTGGTTCAATCTAATTTAAATAATATGATTAATAATACAAACCTTAATAATAATTTACAAAATACTGGTGTTGCTAGTAATCAAATTAATCAAAACAATGTTAGTGGTCAGAGTTAAATAAAAGATTAAAAATAGTCTTTTATTTTTTTTTTATGTATGTTATAATTTATTTAATAGGAAGGTAGGATTGGAGGTATTATTATGAACAAAAGAAATGTATTATTTGTTTTGCTATTATTTTTTGTGAATATTTCTTTTGTGTATGCTGATTGCACTGATGAAGAAAAAAAGGCATTTAGAGAAATATCTTCAAATGTTACAATAGATAATAGTTTTGATTATGCTACTAAGACATATACGTTAGTTATTAATTTGGTTGATGATAGTAAATATGATATCAATTTAAATAATCGTAATGATTCAATTATTAATTGTAATATTAAAGATAGTGTATATACGTGTACAGGTTTTAAGTCAGGAGATTATGATTTTACTATTGATGGTATTACTGATACATGTGATATTACTTTAAAGAGAATTAATGTTAGACTATCAAAATATAATAAATATTATGAACAAGATATATGTGATGGATATCATTATTTGGCTGTTTGTTCTGAATTTTTTGATAGAGATATTACTGAAGATGAATTGATAAATATACTATCTAGTTATGATAAGAAAGATGATGATGGTTCAGAGCAAAAGGATGTAAAAAAAGATTCTTTTTTAGACGATGTTGTTAATTTTTTGATTTCTTATTATATTGAAATAATAGTGGTTATTGTTTTTATAGTTCTATTAATTTTAACTATAATTATGATTGTACGCTCTTCTAAGAAAAGGAGGCGACTTGAATGAGTAATAAAAAATATTTGATTATTATAGTTTTTCTATTTTTAATGCTATTACCTTTTAAATGTGTTTTGGGATATGAATTTGGTGGAAGTCCATTTGATCCTCCTTCTGATCCAGGTGGTTCTAATCCTGGTGGAGGAGGTGGTGGCGGCGGTACACCAACTCCTACTAAATGTCCTTTTAGTCCTGGTGATGCTGATGTTTATGATCCAGGTGATGGTTATGTTTACAAATATATAGTTAATTTTTCGATTAAATCGGCAAAAGAGAGCTTTAAAATTAATATTTCGGCTTATGATCAAGAAAATAATCTTATAACTTCTTCTATGGACAATGGAAATTATAATCATCCAGATATAAATATAACTGCTGGAATGTCAATTGGTATGCAGATTTTTGAAGAAAATTATTATAGACGTAATTTGGGGATGTCAATAGTAGAGGAAAAATGTAAAAAAGTAGAGGTTGTTAAAACTAAGTGTTCTTGTACTTGGTCTTCTGGTTCTTTTGGAGATAATACTACTGTTTCTTCTATTAATGGTAATTATGTAGTAAGTAATTTAAATAATTATTTTAATAATAATGAAGCTAGTTTGATGCGTTTTGATTGTCCGTTTGAAGTTGAAAAAAAATGTTCTGTTATACCAAAACCGTCAGGTTGTGATTCCTGTACAGAAAAAACAGAGACAACTGTTACATATAAATATGATTCTAAGGGATATGTTTATTTAAATTATTGTTTAAGAAAAACTGGTAAGAGTGGATGTAGAAATAAAATTGGTGAAGCTTACAATAGTTTTGCCCAGAATAAAGAATTAAAAAATATAGGTAATTCAGCAAAAAGTGTAATAATATTACCAAATTCTAATAGTTCTGGTAATGATTATATTATATATCCTGAAGGTAAGGAAAGTGAAATTATAAATTTTAATAATTATGAACCAATAGGATATGCTATTTCTTATTATGAACAAAGAAGCGAAGATGATACTAGAACTTGTTTAAATAAAGTTCAAGATTTTATTGATGGATCTGGTAATCCTAATAATCTTACTAATTTCTTTGGTAATAATTCTACTGCTTTGGTTTATGAGTGCTTTAAAAAATATGAGTATGCTTCTGATAAAACATGTATAGATAGAAGAAATGGAGAAGTGTATTATGGGAACAAATGTAACGATTCTGTTAATGATATTGTGGTTGATAGAGTGACTTATGAAGATGATAATAATAATTTTCATTGGCATTATTTCTTTCCACTAAATTGGCATACTACTGATGAATATGGTAATTTTCAAAATATTAATTATAGTGTTGATATTCAAACATTAGGAGATTTTGTTTATTCGGCTAAATTATGTCATGGTGTTATGAATGAATATTATTTTCCAGATGATCCAAATAAGCCATCGTATTGGAATATGATAAAACCTGTATCTGGTGAACCATATACACATAATAGAGATATTGATATATATGATAATAGGGAGTGTATTGTTAGTTCACAATTTAATTTTTTAGTAGATCAAAAATTTTATAAAGAAAATGATGATAAATTTTTAGGATATAATTTTTATTATCGACAAATAGATCCTAGTAATCCTTTTCCTAATGGTAGAGATATATGGGTAAAAAGGAAAAAATACGATAGTGATCCTACGGCGTTTACTGAGGAAGAAGCTTTAGAAATTGTAGAGAAAACAGATAATAGTATCTGGTATAATAAATGGAAAGATAATAATGATCTTAATTTTGTGGGAAGTTATAATACTATTGGATATGCATCACTTAAGAATATTAATGAAATTAGGAAACTTAAAAATAGTTCTGGTACACAATGTTATAGTGATAATGGTACTATATATGGTGATTATCTTGGATGGTGTAATATGAGAGCAAATGGTATTAGTAATTTTGTTACGGAATATTTTGATTATGTTGGTGCACGTAATTATAGTACTATGAAGAGTAGTTACTTTTTGGGATGCGGAAGTGCTAATGAAGGTGAATCTTACTGTAAGAGTGGTGGTAGTTCATGAAATGGTCTTTTAGTGCACTTGGTCTTATAGTTATGGGGTTATTTGGATTTATGATTTTAATGCTATTTAGTGAAATAACTATTAGTAACGAACAAGATTATTATAGTATAAAAGAAGTTACTGAATCTGCTATGATAGAGTCTATTGATATTGCATATTATAGACTTACTGGTAAGATTAAAATTTCTAGAGAAAAATTTGTAGAAAACTTTTCTAAAAGATTTGTAAAAAATTCTACTTATGGTGATGGAAATTATGATATAATATTTTATAGTATAAGGGAGGATCCACCAAAGGTAAGCATTGGGATAATTGATAGTACACAAACTTATAATATTTATACAGAGACTTTGGATCCGACAAGAATAGATGTAGTTAATAAAATTACAGCTATATTAGATAGTTATGAATAAATAAAAAGAAAGAAAGGAAGGAAAAATAATGAGTAATTTATCTAAATCTGCAAGTAAATTTTTAAAAAATAAAAATACTGTTACTGTATTGGGGGTAATTATATGTTTTATAGTTTTGATTATTGGTTATAATGTTAGAATTAATCAAAAGACAGAATTAGTTAAAGTATATTATGCTAATCAAACTATACAACCTAAAACAAAAATAACAGATGATATGATTTCTAGTGCTAATGTGCCAACATCATTTTTAGTAGGTAGTTATTATACTAATTATAACGATATAGTTGGAAAATATAGTAATTATAATACTGTTATTGCTTCTGGTAGTTTGTTTTATAATGAATTATTAATAGAAGAAGAAAATCTACCTGATTCTGTATTTTATAATGTTCCAGAAGGTGAGGTAGTAGTTAGTTTTCCTGTTAATACAGTTTCTACTTATGGTAATTCTATAATGCCAAATAATCTTATTAATGTTTATGTAAAAATGATAGATGATAGTGGTAAGATTATATATGGTAGATTTATTGATAATATTAATGTACTTGCTGTTAAAGATTCTTCTGGTAAGAATGTATTTGAGTCAACTGAAGAAGAGAGAACTCCTGCATTTATATATTTCTCTTTGGTTGAACCTAAATATTTATTATTTTCTAGTATGAATTATATTGAAACTAATGATATAGAAGTAATTATAGTTCCTAATACTATTAAATATACTCCAGAGGATAAAACTGCTGTAGAAGTTACTAGTGATTATATAACTAACTTTATTATTGATAAGATAAAAATGATAGATGATCAAAAAGATTTATATAATGAGTTATTAAATGAAATGGCTACACAAACTAAAGATAATACAAATAATGAATAAATAAGAATAAAAGAATAGGGTGAATAGTTATGGATATGCAATTTTCTCAAGTGGATTTTGGTCCTTTAAGACAATTTCTTGATAACGATGATGTTACAGATATTTCTTATAGTAATAATGGACAAGTTTGGGTAAAAACATTGTCTAAAGGTGTTTTTAGAGTAGAAAATACTGGAATAGATAATACTCTTATGGAAAAGATTGCTTTTCAATGTGCTAATACAATGGGTAAATCCTTTAATATGGCTAATCCTTTTTTGGATGCTGAGAGTGCTGAGTTGAGACTTAATTTTGTTCATGATTCTATTGCAAGAAATGGAATTGCTGTTTTGATTCGTAAAACTCCTGCTAAAATTAGACTTGAAAAGAATAAGATTATTGCTGAGGATTATGTAAGAATTGATGTTCATGACTTTTTACTTAAATGTGTTGAAGGACATTGTAATATATTAGTTAGTGGTGAAACTGGTAGTGGTAAAACAGAATTTATTAAGTATTTGGCTGCTCATACTAAAGAAGATGAAAAAATTATTACTATTGAAGATACTTTGGAATTACACTTAGATAAGATATTTCCTAAGAGGGATATAGTAGCTATGAAAACTAATAATATTGCTTCATATTCTGATGTTTTGGTTACATGTATGAGACAGAATCCTAGGTGGATATTATTGTCTGAGGTTAGAAGCGCAGAAGCAGTTATGGCTGTTCGTAATTCTATTTCTTCTGGCCATAATATTTTATCTACAATACATGCTGATAAAGCATCTTCTATTCCAAATAGACTATATAGTTTACTTGAAACTAATCAGGATTTAGAACAATTTTTAAGAAGTATTCATAGATATGTACAATTAGGTGTTCATATTAAAGGGTATTATAGTAAGGAAAGAGGTAGGTTTCATAGGGAGATTGCTGAGGTGTGTGAATTTTATGTTACTGAAGATAATGAACCTAAAACTAATTTGATTTATAAGAAGACTCCTGATGGAAGGGTTACTCTTCATAATCCTACGAAGTATTTACTTGGTTATTTAGAAAGTCAAGGAATGATTATGCCACCGGATATATTAGTAAAAGAGGAGTTTAAGGAACAAACAGATAGTCCATTAGATGAGACCATATCAACAAAAACTGTTGATAATGTTAATGATTTAAAAAAACAAACTTCTTTTGGTCAAATTAATGGTGGATATGTAAATGGTAATCAAGGTTCGTTTGCTAACATTAATAGTATGAATTCTTCTACTATAAAAAATGTTAATTCAAGTAATATTAATCCAAATACTATAAGTACTACAAATAATAATGTGAATGCACGTGCTGTTTATCCGCAACAACAATATATTAATCAGCAAGGAGTGGGTCAATATAACAGAAAATTTGTGCAAAATGGAAATAATATTCCTAATGTAGGACAAGTTCAAGGTACTAATCAACAAATTGTTGGCCAAAATCCTCAATATATACAGCCTAATGGTTTACCTGTTTGGCCTAATGCTAGTTAAGAAGGTAGGTGAAATATGTTAGAATTTATTATTATAGGTGTAATATTAATATTTATTATGGCTTATAGATCTAGTAATGGTGAAGGTGTTTACAATTTTGCCAAGAAGCAAGCTACAGTTGTATATGATAAATATGCTCCATATACTTATAAAGTTATGCGAGAAAAAATTAAAGATTTAGGTCTTGAATTTACACCGAGACAATATGCTATTCAAATAGTTATTTTTGCTAGTCTTGCTGGGGCTATAGGTTATTTATATTTTTATAATTTAGTAGTTGCAATAATTTATGCTGTTATTGCGGTATCTACAATACCTTATATAACCTATTTAAGATGTAAGAGACAATATAGTGAATTTATATTTGAACAGGTACAAGTATATACTACGAATACTATTATGGAATTTAATACTACTAAGGCATTTGTTAAATCCTTAGAGGGTGTTGTGGAATCTGGTGTTTTAGAAGATCCTGTTTTGTCTGATGTAAAAACAATGATATCTTTATCTTATGAAAATGGTGATGTAACTGATTCGATTAGATATATGGATTCTAAATATCCATATTATATGGTTAAGAATATGCATCAATTATTTTTGCAAGTTACTAAAGAGGGCTCTAAGAATACAGATGAAACTTTTGAAAATATGTTATCTGATATAGATATTCTTGTAGAAGGGGTGTATAGAGATAGATCTGATAGAAGAAGATTTCATAAACAATTTTTAATATTTGGTGTGTCTTTATATAGCCTTATTATGTTAATACAATTAATTCTTGGAGTAGATTCTTATGTTGAAATGATAGATGGATTACTTATGAAAATATTAGTTCATGGAGTTGTATTGATTAATAGTATTTTCCTTTTAAAGGGAGAAAAATATTATAATGAGAATGTGGGGGCTGAATAATGTATATAGAGATTTTAATTATTGCAATAATTGTTTTTGGATTACTTATTTTAAATACTAGAATTGATACGACTAGACTTTATAAAGAAAATCAGGGATTGTTTGATTTACTTAAAGAAAAAGATTATGAATTTCTTTTAAGAGCTAAATATGGTGATAATGTTATAGATCCTGATTCTGTTTTTAGAAAAAGAGTTTTTAAAGGATTAGCAGTTTCTTTAGTAATAATATTTATCTTTATTACTAAGTTATCTTTGATATACATTATAATTGCTTTAGTAGTTGGTTATTTGGTATTTAAGTCACAGTATATTGATTTGAAAAAATTTTATAAGAAACATTTAAATACTATAGATTCATTACTTCCATATTATTTAAAAAGCTTGGAGGTATTAGTGCAACATTATACTGTTCCAGTTGCTTTAGCAAGATCTATTGATGACGCACCAGAAGTATTTAAACCTGGTTTAAAAGAATTAGTTTCTAAGATAGATGCAGGTGACTCTTCAATTGAACCATATATGGATTTTGCTAGACAGTATCCGGTGAGAGATTCTATGCGTATGATGAGACTTTTATATAGACTTGGATTGGGAGAACAAGATAAAAAACATGAGCAGATGTTATCTTTTTCTAAAACAGTTTCAGCATTGCAACTTAAAGCAAGGGAACAAAAATATCAAGATAGGTTAAATCATATGGAAAGGCAAACTATGACGATGCTTGTTTGTACTGGTGGTTCTGCTTTAATTATCATGTTAATTGCATCATTTAGTATGATGGGGTTATAGTGTAAAATTCAATCAAAATAACTAGATATTTACATGTATGTGTGTTATAATTTGTTTAAATGATAGGAGGTGAAGTTAATGAAAGAAGCAACAGGTGAGGTTTCAATGACTGTAGTAACTTTAATAGCTATAGCTGTTATAGGTGGAATATTAGCTATTTTCTGGGGACCTATTACAAATAAAATTGGTAGTTTATGGGGTAAAGATGCAACATGCCCATCAGGATATACTATGGTAAATGGTACATGTAAGCCAAATGGTAAATAAGTATATAGGAAAGTTGGTGTTTTACGTATGAGAGACGCTTTTGGTGGAGTATTTTCTACTCAACTTATTTTAGTATTTATATTTTTGTATGTTGGGTTTATGGCTATTTCTTTTACTTATGCTAAAGCTTTTAAGTATAAGAATTCAATCATAAATTACATAGAACAGAATGAAGGTATAACTTTGAATGAAGATAAAATTGTGGGAGCAGGTTCAGTTGATTTATATCGTGTATTGAATGATTTTACATGTGAAGAGGCAGCTGTATCAAATGAGATGGCTTCTAATGTTATTGCTAATTATTCTTGTTCTAGAGGTATTATGATTTCTGAATCAGAGGGTAAGAGTCCTGAATATATTACTTATTCTGTTTCTGTTCCAGCCAATTGGTCTCTCGGTTTCTTTGATATTTTAAAAAGTGGTACTAATAATGAAAGTGGGACTTGGTTTATTCGAGGAGAAACAAATATTTTAGTTCATGAGTAATGAGGTGATAATATGAGAGATGCTTTTGGTGGAGCTTTTTCAATTCAAATATTTTTAATATTTATTTTAATATATGTTAGTTTTATTGCTGTTTCTTTGAATTATGCTAAGGCTTTTAAGGTAAAGAGTGCTATTATAGATTATATTGAAGATAATGAAGGTATATTAAATGCTAATGATACTTTTGATGCATATTTAGATGAGAAGTTAGAAGCTGTTATTGGACAGTATAATTATCATGTTAGTGGTGTTTGTACTCCTGGTAATATGTATGATACTGATAGTGGTGAGTTAATTGGTTATTGTCATCCTAGGGGTGTTATTATTACTCTTGGAGATAAGAAAGATATTCAATCTTATTATAAAGTTGATACTTATATGGGATGGTCACTACCTACTTTAAATTTACTTTCAGGTTTTGGAGGTAATAATGAGAATGATACTCCTATGGGGATTTGGAAAATAAGTGGTGAAACTAGATTAGTTGTTAATAGTGAATAAGGAGGTTAGTTATGAATGTTATTGTAGCTAATGAAAATAAGAGCTTATTAAGTAGTTTAGATATAGATGTTATTAAATCTATTGATGGTGTTTTTTCTGTTGATGAGATTATTAATACATTTGATGGTTTTTTCTTTAATAAGATGTTTCTTGATATAACGGCTATTAAAGATAATACTAATTATTCTAATATTCAAAAACTTTCTATTGGGCTTGATATGAGTAAAGTTATTTTGCTATTGACTACACAGCTTTATAATAATAAGGGTTTTATTTCTAAGTTAATTAGTTTTGGTATTTATAATTTTGCTAGAGATAAGGATTCTCTTATGTATTTATATATGAATCCTAATAGTTATAAAGATGTGGCTAATTATCAAATATTAGATGATAATTTTTCTGATTCTATTGGTAGTTCTGAAAATACTTCTTCACCTAATTTAGTTACAGCTAAAGTTATAGGGTTTAGAAATGTTACTAAGTCGGCTGGTGCTACGACACTTATTTACTTATTAAAAAGAGAACTATCAAAGAGACATTATTGTGTTGCTCTTGAAGTTAATAAAAATGATTTTGGTTATTTTCATGAATCTGATATGTTTTCAGTTAATCAATCTAACTTGCAGGGAGCATTAGATAAATTTGGAAATGCGGATATTATATTAGTAGATTTGAATGGGGTTTCTTTTGATAAGTGTGATGAAATTATTTATTTGATAGAACCTTCAATAATAAAACTTAATAAAATGGTGTCATTAAATAGTGATATATTTACAAAACTTACTGATTGTAAGATTGTTTTAAATAAAAGTTTACTTACAGAAGAAGATATTAAGAACTTTGAATTTGAATCTAATTCTTCGGTATATTTTAATATTCCACCTTTAAATGATAGAATTGATAATGGTGAAATATTAAATGGTTTTTTAGATAAGTTGTTATAAAAGAATAGAAAGGGCTATTATATGTGGCTCATTTTTCTTTTGGAGGTAATATGAAGAATAATAATAATTATATTTTAGAGTTAATATTAATATTTATAGTTACTATTTTATTTAATTTATTTATTAATGGTTTAACTAATGATGAAGTTTGGAATTATGGATTTGCTTATAATATTTCTAATGGGTTAATTCCTTATAAAGATTTTAATATGATAATCACACCTTTGTTTCCACTTATTATGTCTATATTTGGTAGAAATATAGTTGTTTATCATATACTAAATGGTTTTATATGTGTAGGTATATTTTATTATATGAAGAAGAACAATTCTAGAAGTTATTACGTTACTTATGCTATTTTATTGTTTTTTGCTTTACCTAATTATTCTTTGGCTTGTTTACTTTTATTATATATAATTTTAGATTTGGAAAATAGAAAGGCTAATGATTATTTAATTGGTATTATTCTTGGTGTTACTTTTTTAACTAAGCAAAATATTGGAGTGTATTTATTTATTGCTTCCTTATTTTGTAATGATTTTAAGAAAATTTTTAAGAGAGGAATTGGTTTTATAATTCCTTGTGTAAGTATATTTATATATTTGGTTTATAATAATTCTTTATATGAGTTTATTGATTATTGTTTTTTAGGTATAAGTGATTTTACAGGTAATTTTAATTATTATTATTCTTGTTTATTAATTTTTATTTTCTCTTTTATATATTTATTATATAAGTATATAAAAACTAGAAACATAAAGTTTATTTATTTACTTTCTTTTCAATTAATGGCTTATCCTTTGTTTGATGCATATCATGTTATAATTCCTTTTATACCTGCTTTTGGTTATTTTTTAGATGAACTAAAACTTTCTAAAAAGATTATACAAGTGTCTTTTGTTATCTTTATTATTTGCATTTTTAGTTATAATTTTTATTTATATTCTGGTAAAGAATATAGTTACCCTAATGATAGTCGTGAATTTAAGTATAGAAAGCTTGATAATAATAGTATTAAATCATTAAAAAATATTAATTATATAATTAATAAATTAGATGGTAGAATATTTTTAATTAGTGGTTATTCTTATTTGATTAAATTAGAATTAGGATATTCAATAGATAAGTATGATTTGTTATGTGATGGTAATCTTGGTCATGGTGGATATATGAGGATTATATCTGAATTTGATGATATCTGTTATAATAATAAATGTAGTTTTGTTGTTGATATGGATGAATTTTATAAATCTAATGTTTCACAATATAATATTGGTATTTTGAAATATATTAGTAGTAATTATAATTTTGTTAATAATTTTGATAGTATTTATATATATACTAATTATTAAGACAATAGTCTTTTTTTTCTTTTTGTGTTAAAATTATGAAGAGGGAAATGTTATGATAAAGATTATTTGTGTTGGTAAATTGAAGGAAGATTATTTAAAGAGTGGGGTAAGTGATTATGTTAAGAGGATTAGTAAATATCATAAGATTAATGTTATTGAGGTAAGTGATTCTAATATTGATAATGAAGAGAAGGAAATAATTAAGCATATTGATAGTAAAGATTATGTTATTTCTTTATGTGTTGAAGGGGAAATGTTATCATCTTTGGAATTATCTAGGAAGATAGACAATATTTTTATAGGGTATTCAACGATTACTTTTGTGATAGGGGGATCTTATGGTATTTCTTCTAAGATAAAGGAAAGAAGTAATATGAGGTTATCTTTTTCTAAAATGACTTTTCCACATGGTTTGTTTAGAATTGTGTTATTAGAACAAATATATAGGTCTTTTAAGATAAATAATAATGAATCTTATCATAAGTAATTTATTGTTTTTTTTAGAATAATAATGTATAATTTTTTTATGAGGTGATGTGTATGTCTAGGGCATTAAGTATTATAATTGAATATTTAATAGTATTTATAATTTTATTTCTTTTGATGTATTTTGTGTTTACTACTAGTGGTATGAAAAATAAAAAGGTTAAGAAAAATAATACGAAGAATGGTAAGAAAAAAAATAAGAATAGTGAAGATGATGTTCCTCTTGAACTTGTTTATTTAACTGGTATTTATGGTATAGATCCTAAGAATATTAATAAGAAGGTATTTAGGTTTATTTATAGTGTTATTAATTCTTTTGTTATATCTACGACATATATTATTAGTGTTTATTTGGTTAAGAATGTTATTTTAAAGGTATGTATAGCTATTGTTGTTTTGATACTTTTAATAATTGTTTGTTATGGATTGTTAGGAAGATATTATATATATAAAGAAGATAATTTAATTAATAAGGAGGATGAAAAAGATGTATAATTATACGAAAATAGAGAAGAAGTGGCAAAAATATTGGGAAGAGAATAAGACTTTTAAAACGGATATTTATGATTTTTCTCGTCCTAAATACTATGTATTGGATATGTTTCCTTATCCTTCTGGTGTTGGATTACATGCTGGTCATCCTGAAGGGTATACGGCTACGGATATTATGGCTCGTATGAAGAGAATGCAGGGATATAATGTTTTACATCCGATGGGGTATGATTCTTTTGGGTTGCCTGCTGAACAGTATGCTATTCAAACTGGTAATCATCCAAAGGAGTTTACGGAGAAGAATATTGCTCATTTTAGAGAACAATTAAAGAGACTTGGTTTTTCTTATGATTGGGATAGGGAAATATCTACAAGTGATCCAAAGTTTTATAAGTGGACACAATGGATATTTAAAGAACTTTATAAGGATGGTTATGCTAAATATGTAGATATGCCTGTTAATTGGTGTGAAGAACTTGGTACTGTTCTTGCTAATGATGAAGTTATTGATGGTAAAAGCGAACGTGGTGGTTATCCGGTTATTAGAAAAAATATGCGTCAATGGGTTATTGATATACCTAGTTATGCTGAGAAATTGTTAAGTGGTTTAGATGAGGTTGATTGGCCTGAGTCTACAAAAGAAGTACAGAGAAATTGGATAGGGAAAAGTAATGGAGCAGAGGTTACTTTTAAGGTTAAAGGTAGTGATAAGGATTTTATAGTTTATACGACTAGACCTGATACTTTATTTGGGGCTACTTATTGTGTATTGTCTCCTGAACATCCTTTAGTAGATAGTATTGTTATAGATAGTCAAAAAGAAGAAATCAATAGATATAAAATGGTTTGTCAAAGTAAGAGTGAACTTGAGAGAACAGAATTAAATAAAGATAAGACTGGAGTATTTACTGGTAGTTATGCTATTAATCCTGTTAATAATAAAGAGATACCTATATGGATATCTGATTATGTTTTGATGAGTTATGGAACTGGAGCCATTATGGCTGTTCCTGCACATGATGAACGTGATTATGAATTTGCTTGTAAGTTTGGTATTCCAATTATTCCTGTAATTGATGGTGGTCAAGAAGGTGTGGCATATACTGGTGATGGTATACATATTAATTCTGAATTTTTAAATGGATTAAATAAGAAAGATGCTATTATAAGAATTATATCTTGGTTAGAAGAACATAATTGTGGTAAGAAAAAGGTTAATTATAAACTTAGAGATTGGATTTTTGCTCGTCAAAGATATTGGGGGGAACCTATTCCTGTTATACATATGGAAGATGGTACTATTAAAGTTCTTACTGATGTTGAACTTCCTTTGGAACTTCCTGTATTGGATGATTATGTTGGTAAAAATGGTAGAGCACCACTTGAGAATGCTCCTGATTGGGTAAATGTTATTGTTGATGGTAAGAGTGGAAAGAGAGAAACTTCTACGATGCCTGGTAGTGCTGGGTCTAGTTGGTATTATTTAAGATATATAGATCCAAATAATGATACATTTTTGGCTGATAAGGAATTACTTTCGCATTGGATGCCTGTAGATTTATATATTGGAGGTCCAGAACATTCGGTTGGTCATTTGTTGTATGCTAGAATGTGGAATAATTATTTATATGATAAGGGGATTGTTCCATGTGCTGAACCTTTTAAGAAATTAGTTCATCAGGGAATGATACTTGGATCAAATGGAATAAAAATGGGAAAGAGATATCCTGAATTTGTTATTGATCCAGATGATATTGTTACTAATTATGGTGCTGATACTTTAAGACTTTATGAAATGTTTATGGGTCCACTTGAAGCTGATAAGCCATGGAATATGGATAGTGTTAATGGAGCTTTTAAATTTTTAGATAGGATATATAGATTATATACTGAGCTAGATGTTATTAGAGATGAAGAAAATAAAAACTTGGAGAAAATTTATCATCAAACGGTTAAGAAAGTAACTAATGATTATGAGACTTTGAATTTTAATACGGCAATTAGTCAAATGATGATATTTGTTAATGCTGTATATAAAGAGAAAGTATTTCCTCTTGAATATGCAAATAATTTTGTAAAATTGATTAGTCCTATTGTTCCTCATTTGGGTGAAGAATTATGGAGTATATTGGGTCATACTGATACGATTGCTTATGAATCTTGGCCTACTTATGTTGATGAATTGACTTATGAGAGCGAAAGAGATATTGCAGTTCAGGTTAATGGTAAGGTTAGAGCTATAATTAAAGTTAGTGATAATGATACGGAAGATGATGTTAAAAATAAGGCTTTAAGAGAGGAAAATGTTATTAAATATACAGAAGGTAAAGAAATAATAAAAATAATTGTTGTTAAGAATAAAATTGTAAATGTTTTAGTAAAATAAAAATAAAATGCTATGTTATGGCATTTTATTTTTTAAATAATGTGAATGGATAATTATTGGGTAATTCAATGTTGAAATTAAGTAGTTCATCTGTTATTGGGTCATGTATAGTTAGTTCTTTAGCAAATAGGGCAATGTTTCCTAATTCATTTTTATTGCCATATTTTATATCTCCATATAGGGGAAATCCTCTGCTTGAAAATTGTACTCTTATTTGGTGAGGTCTTCCTGTTTCTAAGTTTATTTTAACTAGGTTTAAATTGTCTACTTTGTCTGTTATAGTGTAATCTAATTTGGAATATTTTCCTTTGTCTTTGGTTGTTACAAAGGAAATATTTTTTTTGTTATCTTTTGCTAAATAGTCTATTAGTGTATCTTTTTCTTTTAAATTACCTTTAATAACTGCATAATATGTTTTTTTAAATTCTTTATCTGCTATTTGTTTAGATAGTCTAGAAGCTGATTTACTAGTTTTGGCAAATACCATAATACCTCCGACTGGTCTATCTAATCTGTGTACGAGTCCTAAGTATACATTACCTTGTTTATGATATTTTTCTTTTAGATATTGTTTTAATATAGTTAGGAGATCTAAGTCTTTGCTTTCGTCACTACATACAGGCATATTTATTGGTTTTTCTACGACTAGTAAGTGGTTTGTTTCATAAATTATGTTAATATTTTGATACTTTTCCATATATGCCACAAGGAAGTACTAAGTTATTTTCGGTAACTGGTAATCCTATTTCTCCTGTTAATATTTTATTGTTTTTGAAAGTTAATGATAAGATATTATATAGTGATGTAGGGGAAAAGCCTGTTGTATAGCAATTTATTAATAGAAAGGAAAAATCTTTGTCTAATATATCTTTTGTTTTATTTAATAATTCTTGCAAGTTATCTTCTAGTTTCCATACTTCTTTATTAGGACCTCTTCCATAACTAGGGGGATCCATAATAATGGCATGATAAGTTCTTCCTCGTCTTTTTTCTTTTTCAAGAAATTTTAGTACATCATCTTGTATAAATCTTATTCTGTTGTTTTCTAATCCTGATAGTTTCATATTTTCTTTGGCCCAATCAATCATTCCTTTAGAAGAGTCGACATGAACGACTTCACTAGCTCCTGCACTTGATGCGGCCATGGTAGCACAACCTGTATAGGCAAATAGATTTAGTACTCTGAATTCTTTTTGATTGCTTTCTTTTATTTTGTCTATAATGTAGTCCCAATTGGTTGCTTGTTCTGGAAATATTCCGGTGTGTTTGAAATTAGTGGGACTTACTTTGAATTTTAAATCTTTATATTTTATTGTCCAATAATCTTTTAATTTATGTTTGAAGTGCCATGAACCTCCACCTGTTTTGCTTCTTTCGTAGTAGCCATCCCAAGTATTCCATACTGGGTTATTGGTTTTATTCCATATTATTTGTGGGTCAGGTCTATTTAATATTACATTTCCCCATCTTTCTAGTTTTTCTCCATCACCTGTAGCTATACATTCATAATCAGTCCAGCTGTTACTTATATTCATAATTACCTCTTTTCTTTATAAATATAACAAATAGTCATTAAAAAGTCTAGAAAAATTATTGTAAATAGATTTAATCTTTGATATTATATTTTATAGAAAGTGAGATGACAAAATGAATAATAGAGGTTTTACTTTAGTGGAGTTATTGGCTACGATAATAATTCTTGCTTTAGTTAGTGGTATATCTATTGTAGGAGTCATGGCTAGTCAGGAAAATGCTAAAAAAAAGTTAGAAAATAATTTTATGAATGATGTTGGTAATGCTATTGATATGTATATAAGTATGAATACGGATAGTTTAAAATTTGGTAGTAATAGTGTTGGTAAAATAAATAAGGGACATGGAGTTGTTAATGTATATGTTACTATTAAGTCTTTTGATGATATAGTAGGAAGTGGTATTATATCAAGAAATGATTTGATTAATCCGGTAAATAATAATAGATGTGATGGTAATATTAAAATATATAGGGATGATGATTATGTTTATTATTATTCTGTTTCTTTGGATGATTGTATTAAATATGATGTGAATAAGAAAACTTTAACTAATTTACCTCTTACATATTCTGAGGATTCTGGTAGTGGTTCTTCTTCTAAGGTTTCTTCTTCATCAAGTGTTATTAATGGTAAGGTTTAATTAAATAATATGGGTGATATGATGATAATTATTTTTACAATTGTGTTTTTTATGATAGATAGAATTACTAAAATATTTGCTTTAAAGATAGAGTCTTCTATTGATATTATTCCTAATTTGTTTAGACTTACTTTAGCTAAGAATACGGGGATAGCTTGGAGTTTATTTAGTAATGATACGGTAATTATTACAATTGTTACTATGGTTATTATTTTCTTTTTTATTAAATATGTAATAGATAATAAGAATGGAAGTAAGTTATATAATGTGTGTTATGCAATGATATTGGGTGGTGCTTTTGGTAATTTATTTGATAGAGTTTTTTTGGGATATGTTATTGATTTTTTAGATTTTAATATTTTTGGATATGATTATCCAATATTTAATTTGGCTGATACCTTTATTGTGTGTGGTATAATAATAATTTTAGTGGGAGGTATTCGTGATGAATGTAATAAACGTCATAGATAATGATGGGATTAGAATAGATAAATATTTACTTGATAAGTTAGATATTAGTAGGAATAAGATACAGAAATTAATTAATGATAATAATATTTTAGTTAATGGGAAGAGTGTTAAAGCTAGTTATATTGTTAGAGTGGATGATTTGATAGAATGTGATTTTGAATATAAAGAGAAAATAGATATTTTGCCTGAAGATATTCCTTTAGATATAGTATATGAGGATGATGATTTGCTTGTGGTTAATAAACCTAGTGGTATGGTAGTTCATCCTGCTGTAGGTAATTATTCACATACGTTAGTTAATGCTTTAATGTATCATTGTAATAATTTGAGTCAAGTTAATGGTGTTATTAGACCTGGTATTGTTCATAGAATTGATGCTGATACTTCGGGATTGCTTCTTGTGGCTAAAAATGATATGGCTCATGTCGATTTGGCTAAACAAATAAGTGAGAAAAGTGTAAAGAGGGAATATATTACTTTGGTAGATGGAGTGATTAAAGAAGATACGGCAACGATTGATGCTCCAATTGGAAGAGATGTTAAGAATAGAAAAAAAATGTGTGTTACAGCTGATAATTCTAAGGATGCTATTACTAATATTAGGGTAATAGAGAGGTATAAAAATTCTACTTTGATTACTTGTTCATTGCTTACTGGTAGAACACATCAGATAAGGGTTCATATGAATTATATAGGACATTCTGTTATAAATGATCCGGTATATGGCTCTAAAAAGTTAATAGATCCTTTATTTGGACAGATGTTACATGCTAGGAAAATTGGATTTGTTCATCCTAGAACACATGAATATATGGAGTTTTCTTGTGAACCACCAGAGAAATTTTTAGACATTTTGGAAATGTATAAAAATAAATAATGAGATTAGTTTTGAGTGCTAGTCTTTTGTCTTTCTACTATGATGTTATTATATTGACAATTGTCTTTAGATGTGATAGATTAAAATTAAGAGTTTAATAGGTGTTATACTAACAAAAGTGGGTGTTTTATGCAGAAAAATAATTGGCTTTTATTGTTTGTGATCTTTTTACTTACTGGGTGTGTTAAAATAGATAACAGTAGTGTTGATATAATAATTGATAACACTTTAAATGATAAAAATTATGTAATGAATACGGTTTCTAGTGGATATAAATTCTATTTACCTTTTGGTGTTAGACAAATTGTTGATAATGATAATAATCAAGTTTTTATGATTGGTGATACGAAGGTATATCTTTATGTTGATGTGGTTAGTTTTTATTATAAAAATAAATTAAATTATAAAGATAGTGAAAACTATAATTATTATTATAAGAATATTATTAATGGAACTAAAGAGGGATATATTGGTATTGATAAGAAAAATAGTGACTATTTTGTTAAAATAGTGTATAATTATTCTAAAGTAGAGTTTTATGTTGATGAGTATAATTTGAATAATGTTATAGCTAATTCTCTAGTGATTTTAAACAATATTAATTATAATGATGATTTAATTGAAAAAATATTGAGTTATAGTTCTGATTTGTCTGGAGAAGTTACTTATGAACTTGATAAACCTAATGATAGTGAAAGTACTTTCTTGAAATATTTAGAGGAGTATACTAGTGAAGAAGAAGATATTCTTCCTGATGGTGAATAAAAGAAAGAGGTATAATAATGAAATTATTTGATAAAATTAAAGATTTATTTAGTGACTACGAGGAAGTAGAAGAAGAGGTTTTTCTTGAAGAAGAAAAAAAGGAAGAATATAAGTTACCTAAGGTTATGAGAGATGTTATTGAGAAAGAAGAGGTTATACTACCTAAGAAAAAAGAGGTTGAAGAAGTTAAGGTAGAAGAAAAAAAGTTTTCTATTCCTATAGATTTTGAAAAAGAATTTGAAATGACACCTTCTAGGAGAAATAACACTAATAATCAAAATGTTATAAAGGAAATTAAGAGTGTGCAGAATACATCATATTCTAGACAGGAACCTGTTAAAAATGTTTATATGGAACCTAAACCTATTAAAATAGAAAAAGAGCAGAAACCTAAGTTTAAGGCTTCACCAGTTATTTCTCCTGTATATGGTATATTAGATAAGAATTATACTAAGGAAGAGGTTAAGGAGAAAAAAGAAGATAAAAGAGATATTAAAAGGTCTTCTAAGAAAGTTGATTTTGAGACGGTTAGAAAGAAGGCTTTTGGTAATTTAGTTGATGATATTAAAGATAATTTGATGTGTGAGAATTGTGAATTATATAAGGAAGTTAAAAAGATATCTTCGTTGAATGAAGATGATTTACTTTATGATTTAACATTAGATACTCCTTCTAAGGAAGAACTTACGATTGAAAAGTGTTATGATAATTATGAAGATTTTGGGGTTAGTTATGAGAAGGATGATGTTAAAGATATAATTGAGAGTGAAGAGAAGGAAGAAGTTAATATAATTAATAATAATGAAATAGATAGTGTTCCTGAGAAAATATCAACTAAGGAATTATATGAAGAAGAAGAAAAAATAGATGAACCTGTTGCTATAGAAAAACAAGAGGCTAAGATTGAAGATGATTTCTTTGATTTAGTAGATTCAATGTATAAAGAAAGGAATGATGAATAATGAATGAGATATTATCAATGATTTTGTATATTTTGGGTTCTATATTAATTATAGTATTAATAGTATTAAGTATAAAGTTAATAATTACTATGAATAAAATTGAAAATGTTGTAGATGATATTAGTAATAAGGTTGATTCTTTAAATGGATTATTTTCTATAATTGATTTTACTACTGATAAATTGGCTATGATTAGTGAAAAGGTTACAAATGGAATTACTTTATTTATTGATAAGATATTTAAAAAAGGAAAGGTAGATGATGAAGATGAGTAAGAAAAAAGGAATGGGATTTATTTTTGGACTTGGTTTAGGAGCAGGTATAGGTATGCTTTTAGCTCCTAAAAAGGGTGAAGAATTAAGACGTGATTTATCTAAAAAGATTAGTGAATTACTAGATAAGGCTAAAAATATTGATACTGAAGAGGTTAAGGATAATATTGTTAAGAAAATAAATGAACTTAAGGATGAATTGACTGATTTAGATAAAGAAAAGGCTTTAGATTTAGCTAAGGAAAAAGCTTTGTTATTAAAAGAAAAGGCTAATGATTTGTGGGAGTATACTAAAGAAAAGGGAACTCCGGTTTTAGAAAAAGTTGCTTCGGAAGTTAAGAATAAGTCTATTCAAGTAACTAAAGAAGTTTTAAAGAAATTAGAAGGAAATGAAACTAAAAAAGTAACTACTGAAAAATAGTTATTTTTTTCTTGTTTCTTATTTGATTATGGTATATAATTTTTATAGATAGGAGTTATATATGAAGAAAAATGGTTTTACTTTAATTGAGTTATTGGCTACATTAGCTTTGTTGGCAATTTTATCTATGGTTATAGTTCCTTCTATTATTGGTGTTATTAATAAGAATAAGGATAATAAATTAAAAATGTTATGTAATAGTATTGAAGAAGCAGCTAGATTGTATGTATCTGATAATAGATATACTATGGGTAATGTTTCTTCGATTAAGATTAAGGAATTAATGGAAAATAAATATTTAGCTAAGTCTTTTGCTAATCCATATGATTCTAATGATATTTATACTTGTGATAATAATAAGATTACGGATGATTTTGTAATAATTATAAATAAGAATAAATATATAGTTAAATTACCTGGTATTGGTGAGTGTGAGTAGTGGTTATGAAAATGAATTTTGATAGTCAAATTCAATTATATAGGGAATTGAAACCTGTTTTTTTAGTTAAGAGAAGACTTAATAATTATTATAAATATGAAGTTAGTGATATTGATATTTGGAAATATTTGAGTTTAAATAAATGGAGAGGTAGTTCTGATTTAACTTTGTCTATGATGGTTAATGATATAATTACTTTGGATATACGGAGGGTTTATGAACAAGAAAAAGTTTAGTATTACTTTAATTATTAGTGTTATAGTTTTAGTTTTATGTTGTGTTTTTATATATCCACTTATAAATAAAACTAATTATGGTCTTGATTTGCAAGGTGGATTTGAAGTTTTATATGAGGTTAGGCCTTTAAATGAAGGGGATAATATTGATAGTGATATGATTTATTCTACTTATCAAGCTCTTCTTAAGAGAATAGATATATTGGGGGTAAGTGAGCCAGAAATTACTATAGAGGGTACTAATAGAATTAGAGTTAGATTGGCTGGAGTTACAAATATTGAAGAGGCTAGGAGGACTATATCTTCTACAGCTGTACTTTCTTTTAGGGATTATAATGATAATCTTTTGATGACTAGTGATGTTTTGGGTGGATCATGTAAACTTGTTTATGATAATAGTGGAAGGCCTGCTGTTAGTTTGAATATAAAAGATACGGATAAGTTTTATGATGTGACTAAAAAAGTTAAGAATATGACTAATAATGTTATTGTCATTTGGCTTGATTATCAAGATGGTGATAGATATGTGGATGAAATATCAAATTGTGGAGAAGGTAATTCTAGATGTTTATCTGCTGCTAGGGTAGAACAGGCTTTTGCTAGTGATGTTATTATACAGGGGAATTTTACTAAAGATGAAGCTAAAAAATTGACTGATTTAATTAATTCTGGGGCATTGCCTACACATATGGTAGAGTTGTCTTCTAGAACGGTAGAGGCTTCATTTGGAGAAAACTCTTTGAATAAAACGTTAATTTCTGGTCTTATAGGTATTATACTTGTTATTATATTAATTTGTTCTATATATAAGTTTTCTGGTTTTATAGCAAGTATAGGGTTGATTTTATATACTTTTATGTCATTTTTATTGTTTTATTTGATTGGAGGAGTATTAACTTTACCTGGTATTGCGGCAATGATACTTGGTATAGGAATGGCTGTTGATTCTTGTATTATTTGTTTTGAGAGAATTAAAGAAAATTTACGTATTGGTAAGAGTTCAGATAAGGCTTTTGAAATTGGAAATAAGAATTCTTTATCTAGTATAATAGATGCTAATGTTACAACGATTATTGTAGCTATAATATTATTTATTTTAGGAGAAAGTTCTGTTAAGGGATTTGCTACGATGTTAATTATTAGTGTTGTTGTTACTATTTTGGTAATGGTATATCTTGTTAGATTGATTTTAAAGTTATTTGTATCTAGTAAAGTGTTTGATAATAATCCATATTTATTTATTGGTCTTAAGAAAAGTAAGATAGTAAAGAGTAAGGAGATTATTATTCCTTATGAAAAATTTAATTTTTCTTTACATAATTTTAAGTTTATGATGATAGCTTTTGGTTTAATACTTGTAGGAACTTGTATTACTTTAGTTAGTAAGCCTAATTTTGGTATTGATTTTACTGGTGGTACTAGTATTACTATTAATAAATATTCTGATAATTTATATGATGATATTAAAAATATGATTGATGATAATTATACAATTAAGAGTGTTAATAATGATGATGGTAATATTAATATTGTTATAGATGAGGTTTTGGGAGAAGATGAGATTAATAATCTTAGTAATATTATTAAAGAAGAATATGATTTAGATAGTGATATATATGTTGTTAGTAAGGTTGTTAAGATAGAACTTACTAAGAATGCTATTAAATCTTTGATATTTGCTATTATTGGTATTGTTATATATGTTTCTATTAGATTTAAATTTAATTATGCTGTTTCGGCAATAGTAGCTTTACTTCATGATGTTATAATTACGTTTTTAATATTTGGTGTGTTTAAGATAGAAATTACGTCTATATTTATAGCTGCTATACTTACTATTATAGGTTATTCTATTAATGATACGATAGTTACTTTTGATATGATAAGAGAGAATTATAAAAATAAATATAATAATCATATTAGTAAGATAGATGATTTAAAAGATTTAGTTAATATTAGTATAAGAAGATGTTTATATAGAACTATGTTAACAACAATTACTACTTTATTGCCAGTAGTGGTATTAATGATTTTTGGTGCTAGAGAGATAATTAATTTTAATGTTGCTTTGTTTGTAGGATTTATAGCAGGGGTATATTCTAGTATATTTATATCTAATCAGATATGGTATTATTTAGAAAAAAGAAAAATAGAGAGACCTAAGAAGATAGATGATGATGATGAAATTAGTGAACTTAAGGTTAAGGGGATTAATTGTTAATATTTAGTGAATAAGAAGGAAGTGAATATATATGCATGATGATATTACGTTTTATGATTTGATTGAAAAGGTTCGTAAATATAATGATGATGAGGATGAACTTAGAATAATAGAGAAAGCTTATAATTATGCTAAGGAAAAACATTTTACTCAGAAGAGAATTACTGGTGATGATTATATTACACATCCTTTAAATGTTGCTTATATTCTTACCGATGTTAATGCTGATTATAAGGCTATTTGTGCGGCTTTACTTCATGATACGATAGAAGACTCTGATGGTAACTTTCAAGAGATTGAGAATTTATTTGGATATGATATTGCAAATTTAGTAGAGTGTGTTACAAAGATAAATAGAATTAATTTTAATTCTGATTCTGAACAGATGGCTGCTAATCAAAGAAAGATACTTGTTGGTCTTGCAAGTGATGTTAGAGTGTTAATTATTAAGCTTGCTGATAGACTTCATAATATGAGAACGTTGTATGTTTTTTCTCCTGAGAAACAGCAAAGAAAAGCTCGTGAGACACTTGAAATTTTGACTCCGGTTGCACATAGATTAGGTATGTATAAAATTAAGAGTGAGTTAGAAGATTTGTGTTTGAGATATCTTAATCCTTCGGCTTATTTTGATATTTTGGAGAAACTTAATTATAAGAAAACGGAAATGGATGAAGCTGTTGGTAAAATGTTAGATGAGGTTAGTTCTCTTTTGAAAGAACATGGTATTAGGCATGAAATAAAGGGAAGAAGTAAGAGTGTTTATAGTATATATAATAAGCTTAGTAAGGGTAGATCTTTTAATGATATATATGATATATTAGCACTACGTGTTTTGGTTGATACCGAACAGGAATGTTATTTGGCTCTTGGTCTTATTCATTCTAAGTATAAGCCTGTTCCTAAGAGATTTAAGGATTATATTGCTATGCCTAAGAGTAATTTTTATCAATCATTACATACGACTGTTTTTGGGATTGATGGTATGTTATTTGAAATACAAATTAGGACTTATGATATGGATAGGGTTGCAGAATATGGTATTGCTTCACATTGGTCATATAAAGAACATACTAGTGGTGATAGTAAGGATGCTATGGATCAAAAATTAGCTATATTTAGAAATATTATTGAATTAAATGAGGATTCTAGTACTCCTGAAGAGTTTATAAGTAGTGTTAAGAAAGATATTTTGTTTAATGATTCTATATTTGTTTATACTCCTAAGGGGGATGTTATTGAATTACCAAATGGTTCTACAACGGTTGATTTTGCTTATAAAGTACACAGTGAAGTTGGTGATAAGATGGTTGGGGCTATTGTTAATGATAATATTGTACCGTTTGATTATGTTTTGAAAACGGGAGATATTATTAAGATAAATACTAGTAGGTTATCTAATGGTCCTAATAAAGATTGGTTAAATTTTGTTGTTACTAGTCAGGCTAAAAATAAGATTAAGGGATTTTATTCTAAAATTGAGAAGGATGATAATATAAATAGGGGTATGGTTTTATTAGATGGGTATTTAAAAAAGAAAAATATTACTTTTGAAATGTTTCAGGATAAATATTTAAATAAATTGTTTGATAATTATAAGATAAAAGATATAGATGAATTTTATATGTCTTTAGGTATGGGAAAATATACTATTGATAATATGATTAAATCTATTGTTAAAGAAGAGGAAAAAAGGAAGAAGAGTATTAATTTAAAGGGGATTAGTAAAAAGAAACAGGAAGTAGATAGTGATATTTTGGTTGAGAATATGTCTTCAATTAAAGTTACAATAAGTGGTTGTTGTAAGCCTATACCTGGTGATAATATTATTGGATATATTACAAAAGGAGCGGGTATTACTGTTCATAGAAGTAATTGTAAAAATATTATGGATTTGGATGAAAGGCTGATTAATGTTAAGTGGAATGATAATCTTAATAAGAAGTATCCTACGGATTTATTGATATATACAAATGAAGATGATATTTTGTTAGATATTATTACTAAGGCTAGTTCTAATGATGTTGTTATTGATAGTATTTTTACTTTAAATAAGAGTAGTTTAAAAGTTCTTTCGGTTACGGTATTAGTTAAAAATATAGATGTATTGGATAAGTTTTGTAAAGATTTATATAATATTGGTAGTGTGGTAAAGATTGAAAGGCAGATGTTTTAATGAGGGTTTTAGTACAAAGATGTGATAAGGCTAATGTTAAAGTTGATAGTAATATTGTTGGTAGTATTGATAAAGGATTAATGATTTTGGTTGGTTTTACTGAAGGAGATAATTTTGATACAATTAAGTATATGGTAGATAAAATTGTTAATTTAAGAGTGTTTGATGATGAGAATGGTATAATGAATAAAAGTTTATTGGATAAGTCTTTTAGTATTTTATCTGTTAGTCAATTTACTTTGTATGGTGATGCTAGTAAAGGGAGAAGACCTAGTTATATTAATGCATTAAATGGAAGTCTAGCAAAACCTTTATATGATAAATTTAATGAAGAATTAAGAAAATATGGTATTAAGGTGGAAACAGGTATTTTTGGGGGAGATATGAAGGTAGAACTTATTAATGATGGGCCTGTAACTATTATGTTAGAAAGGTAATATTAAAAGACATTAATCTTTTGATTGATGTCTTTTTGTTAAATTAAGTTATTAAATTCTTTTGGGATATTTGTTTTAATTAAAATGTCTTTTTTAGTAATGGGATGAGTAAATTCTAATATGTTAGCGTGTAAGGCTAATCTTTTTATGGTGTTATCATTCGATTTATATTTTTTATCTCCTATGATAGGATGATTATTTTCAGATAAATGAACTCTTATTTGATTTCTTCTTCCGGTATCTATATATATTTGGAGTATACTATATTTATTATTTCTTTTTATTACTTCATAGTGGGTTATAGCATATTTTCCGTCTTCCTTTTTACTTGAATAGACAAATCCTTGTTTATTTTCTTTTAAATATGAAGTGATGGTACCTTTATCTTTGATCTTATTGTCAGTAATAGCTATATATCCTCTTTTTTTTACTAATTTATTCCAATTATCTTGCATGATTTTTTGTGTTTTTTGATCTTTGGCAAAGATAAGTATTCCTGATGTTTCTTCATCTAATCTATGAACTACAAAGATTTTATTTGTTTTCTTTTCTTTTTTTAAATAATCAGAAACTATTCGATAGGCTGTTATGTTTTTTTCTTTATCATTGGAAATGGATAATAATTTACATGGTTTATTGATGGCTATTAGATAATTATCTTCATATAATATTTCTAATTTATAATCTTTTATCTCTGTTTTATTATAATTTATTTCTATAATGTCATTTTTATGTACTTGGTAATTGGTGTTAGTTATAACATTATTATTTACCATTACCATTTTATGAGTAATATAGTTTTTGATTGTTTTTTTAGATAAATCTTTTTTAAAAGATAATATTGTGTTAATTAAAGTATCTTCTTCATTAACTATAAATGTTTGTTTTTTCATATAAATCACTATTTAATTATAGCATTCTAAGTCTAGTAGGTAAAGATAAATGTGGTTGTTAGTTGAATTTATTTAACTTTTGTTCTATAATATTACTACGAGGTGAAAAATGGAGAATATAAAAATGACGGGAAAAGATGTTGTTGTTATGAATTTAGTTCATTATTTTATAACTGAGAAAAATTATAATCCTGTGGTAGTAAGAGGGGTTAATGATGAAATATGGTTAGAAAATATGAAGAGTGATTATAAGTTAGTTAGAATTGTATCTCATTATATTCATAATAATGAACAACTTAATTATGATTATTTTAGGACTAAACAGATTAGTAATAAATTAAAGAGAAAGACATTTTCTTTTAATATGAGTGTTTTAAATATATATGTTGATTTAGGTGATAATGTTAATATTTCTAATGATGATGAACATTTTATGAGTGTATTTATTAATAAAATGAAAGATATTAATAATAAGTATTTATTAGAAATATTTCCTGATATTGTAGAAAAAACTGGACATAAAGAAAAAGGAATGGAATTGTTATTTAAGATTACAGATGATATTAATAAGAGTAATGTTAAGAAAAATGCTAAGTTAGATAAATTATTTTCTAAGAAGACACCATATATTACTTATATAATTATGGGTATATGTTTTATTATGTTCTTGATTACTGGTATGGGTAATGATACGGGTGTATTAATTGAATATGGTGCTAATTTAGATGTTCTTGTTAAGAATGGTGAATATTATAGATTATTGACTTCTATGTTTTTACATTCTGGGTTATTACATTTATTTTTTAACATGTATGCTTTATATATTATAGGACCACAAGTAGAGAGTTTTTTTGGTAAGACAAAGTATCTTATTATATATTTGTTGAGTGGTATTTCTGGAAGCCTTTTGTCTGTAGCTTTTAATGTTAATACCGTATCTGTTGGTGCTAGTGGAGCTATATTTGGTTTATTTGGGGCTTTATTATATTTTGGATATAATTATAGGGGATATCTTGGTAATGTTATTAAGAGTCAAATATTGCCGGTTGTTATTATCAATTTAATATTTGGTTTTATTTCAACTGGTGTTGATGTTGCTGGACATATAGGTGGTCTTATTGGAGGAATTATAGTATCTTCTGTTTTGGGAAGCTCTGATGAAAAGGGTATAGATATTAATAGAATAATTATTTGTTTAATATATTTTGTTTTTATAATTTATTTAGGTTTGTTTAGGTAGGGTTGTTAAAACTAAATTTTTATAGTATAATTAACTAGAGAGGTGTTTATGCAAATATATCAATATGTAATAGTTATAGTAGTATTATTAATAATTGCTTTTGCTATTATGAAGAGTAATAAAAAAGATTTGAAATTGGAATTTAATAAATTAGTTGAATATCTTGGAGGTAAAGATAATATTGTTGAGACAGAAGTTGATATGTCTAGATTTAAAGTTACTTTAAAAGATATTACTAAGGCTAATAAAGAAGGAATTATAAAATTAGGGGCTAAGGGTGTTGTGGAAATAGATGATCAGTTGAAGATTATATATGGACAGAATGCTAAACAGTTAAAGAAATATATTGATGAATTAAAATAATATATTTCTTTTTTTTACAAAATTCGACAAAATATGCAAAAATAATGTAGTATTATGTATTTGGTGATAGAAATGGTTAATAATATAATTTTGAATACGATACTTGTTACTTATCCGATGCTTATATATTTTGTTTTTAGTTGTTATAATATATCTAATAATAAAATTATTTCTAAAATTTTGTTGATAGTTACGTTGTTGTCTTCTTTATACTTGAGTATAGAATTTAATTATGGATTAGATAGTATTATTCTTTTATTTGCAAATATTCCTATTGTTATTGCATATTTAAAGAAGGAATATCATATTGGGATTGTTCTTTCTTTAATAATTATAGTTATTAGTTGTTATCAATATCAAATGAATTTGATTCTTTTTAGTATTAAGTTTTTTATATATTATGTAGCTTATTTTATACTTTGTAATAGAAAGGATTTTAAAAATTCATACTTAACCGTGGTAGCTACTGTGCAAGGTTTCTTTTTGTCTTTTGAGTATTTTTTTACACCTGTAGATGATATTAATAATGTAATTGAGATATTAGTAGTTGTGGTATTTTTATATATTATAACTTTTGCTAGTATATACTTGTTTACTTTGGCTGATAAGATAACTTCTTTATATAAGGAAGTTAGTGAAATGGAAAAACAGAAACAATTAAAAGATGGTCTTTTTAAATTAACACATGAGATAAAGAATCCTATTGCTGTATGTAAAGGATATTTGGATATGTTAGATGTTAATAATAAAGATAAATTACAGAGATATATTCCTATAATATCTTCAGAGATAGATAGAAGTTTAAATATTATGAAAGATTTTATGGATTATAGTAAAATAAAGGTAGAGATGGAAGTTATTGATATGACTCTTTTGTTAGAAGATATATATGAATCATTTAAGATACTTTTTACTAGAAATAATATAGTTCTTAATTATGATAATAATTATGATGATATTTTAATTAAAGGGGATTATAATAGACTTAAACAAGTTTTTATAAATATACTTAAAAATAGTATGGAATCTATTGTAAATGATGGTATAATAAGTATACGTACAATTAATGTTGATAAATATGTTGAAATAGAAATAGAAGATAATGGTATGGGTATGACTAAGGAAGAATTGGGTATGATCAAGGATATGTTTTATACTACTAAGAAAAATGGTACTGGACTTGGAATTTGTCTTTCTAATGAGATAATTCAGTCACATTTTGGTACTATGAAATATAAGTCTCAAAAGAATGTTGGTACTATATGTACAATTAGTCTTCCTATATATAAAGGAGAGTAATGGAAGAAGATATATTTTTAAAGAATTATCCTAGATTAGATTTGCATGGATGTGATAGAGATTATGCTAGGATGCTTACTAATGATTTTATTTTAGAAAATGTTTTTTTAAAGAATAAAACAATAGTTATTATACATGGACATGGGTTAGGTATTGTTAAACATGCTGTTTATGAAGCTCTTAAATATAATAAAAATGTTTTATCATTTAAGAGTGATATGTTTAATGATGGATTAACAGTAGTAACTCTTAAAACAGAATAATTGCTATATGTAAAGTGATGTAAACTTGGGGTTGAACGTTTTTCCTTTAATATTAAGGGAAAATGTTTTTTTTGTTTGTTTTTTTAAGAAATGTTTTTTTAAAAAAATAAATAAGTTAAAAAAATAGTAAAAAAAACATTGCTTTTTTGCGCTGGTATGTTATAATCAATACAGAGTAAAGAAAGTAGGTGATACTTATAGATAATCATTCTCTTGAAGATTTAGTTGTAGTTAAGAGAAGTGGCCAGAGAGTGGAATTTAATTCTTTAAAGATTGCTGTTGCAATAAAGAATGCTTTTGATAGTACACCTTCGGATTATTCTAATAATGATATTAACAAAGTTTATGAAGATACATTATCATATATATATAATAATTATAAAGATAGAAAAACAATTAATGTTGAAGATATTCAAGATGTTATAGAATTGATACTTAAAAGGGATAATTATAATGATATATATGATAGCTTTTCTGGGTATCGTTTAAGAAGAAGTGAATCTAGAAAATCATTTGCTGTAAAACAACAGCATAAGTTTGTTAAAGCTATTGAAAAAATTGGTTGTGTAGATACGAGTAATTATAAGACTGGTGAAAATTTAGAAAAATTTGGAAGTATTATTTCTACAGAATATACAAAAGCTTATATATTAGATAATAAATATGTAAGAGCGTTTGAAGAAGGTAAAATATATATACATAATTTTTCATATTTTCATTTAGGTTACTTTTCTAATACAAGTTTAGATATAAGAAAACTTGTAAATAGGGAAGAATGCTTGTTTGATATTCTTAATATTATGGAAAAATCTAAGGAAGAGATAAATGGAGAAGTTAGTATTAATAGTTTTGATGATATTCTTAGTAAATATTATATAGATAAGTTTAAAAAAATATTTATTAAAAAACTATTAGATAGTTTAAATTTATTTGGATTTATAGATTTAGTTAATATAAAGAAGATTGAGGATAGGATAAATAAAGAAGGGTCTATAATAATTATTCTTGATAACTATAGAGATATATTTGTTAATGATATGTTATTTAATATATTAAAAGTGGTGTATGATGAATCTATTAAGGATGTTTTTGATTATATGTCACTTAATATTAAAAAAATAGTTATGTTATTAAATGATAGTTATAAAGAGAATAGTCTTTATAGTATATCCATTGGTAATAATAAAACTTATGAAGGTAATATTATTAAGAATATTATTCTTGATTTAGTAGATGAATTTGATTATTTAGAAAATATATGTGTTGTATATAAAGTATGTGAATTATCTGATATAGATAAGATAGTTAAATTAATATATGAAGGTAAGAATATAAAATTAAATATATTGAATAAAGAAAATAATAATAATTATGATGTAGAATATTTTAGTGATGGTTGTAGAATATATGAAAATATTTATTCTGAAAGTATATCTATAGGGAGAATGAATGTTGCTAATACTTCTATAAATATAGCTAGATTGGGTTTTATGCATAAAGCACTTAATAAGGATTTTTATAATGATTTGGATAATTTGATTGAATTTACTAAGAATGAATTGCTTGTTGTATATGAAGATATTGGTAATAAGATTAAGAATAATTATAATTATTTATTTGATGGGAATATATTTGACGATGAGAAATTAGATTATGGTCAGAAGATAAGAAAAGTTATTAAGAATGGTACTTTAAATATAAATTTGGTTGGTTTGTATGAATGTGCATTAATGATAGATAAGGATAAATACTTAGAAATTATGTTAAAAATAATAAAATATATAAATAAAAAGATTATATTATTGTCTATAGATAATAAACTTAATTTTACGCTTAGTGCTATTGTTAATGATGCTAATTATGAACTTATGGATTTGGATAAGGCTATATATGGTGTTATAAAGGGAATTAATGATAATGATTTTTATAGGAATGCTATGGTTGATTGTAGTATTGAAGAATTAAATTTATATCAGAAAATGTTTAATGGTGGATGTATATTAGAAATTAGATTGAAAGATAAATTTAGTTTAGAAAAAATAAGAGAAAGTATTATAGAACTAGTTGATAATTATGTAGGACTTGTTTATATTAAGGAGTATGTATGAATATAGTAGGAATGCAAAAAGTAACATTATTAGATTATCCTGATAAGGTGGCAGCAATAATATTTACGGAGGGGTGTAATTTTAGATGTCCTTTTTGTCAGAATTCTAGTTTGATAGATAAGAATGTTGGAAATGAATATATTTCTTCGGAGGAAGTTTTGAAATATTTAGAGAAGAGAAAAGGAGTAATTGATGGTCTTGTTATATCTGGTGGTGAACCTACTATGCAACATAATTTGAAGGATTTTATTAAAAAAGTTAAAGATATTGGTATGTTAGTTAAATTGGATACGAATGGTTTTAACTCAAAGATATTAAAAGAATTAATTGATGAGAATTTAGTTGATTATGTTGCAATGGATATAAAGAATGAGATGTGTAAATATAGTGTTACTTGTGGACTTAATCAAATAAAAATAGATAATATTAAAGAAAGTATTCAATTGTTAGAGAATTCTTCAATTGATTATGAATTTAGGACTACTATTATGAAAGAATATCATGATATTGAGTCTATAAAAATGATTTTAAAATTGATAGGAGATAAACCTAAGTATTTTTTACAGAATTTTAGATTAAGTGAAAATGTTCTTGATAAAAATATTCATGGTTTTACTATTGATGAACTTAAAAGTATTCAGAGAGATTTAAAGGAAAAATATCATAATGTTAAAATAAGAGATTTAATGAATGAAAATGAAGGAGATAAAGTATATGTATAAAGTAAGAAAAAGAGATGGCAAGATAGTAGCCTTTGATATTAAAAAAATATCTGAAGCTATCACTAAGGCTTTTGAGGCTGAAGATAAAAATTATGATGAGAATATTATTGATTTTTTGGCTTTAAAAGTTACAGCAGAATTTGAATCTAAAGTTGTTGATAATATTGTAAACGTTGAAGATATTCAAGATGCTGTTGAATCTACACTTATTAAAGGGGGATATGCTGAAGTTGCTAAGGCGTATATCTTATATCGTAAATTACATGAGAAAATGCGTAATATGCAATCTACGGTATTAGATTATAAAGATGTTGTAAATAGTTATATAAATGTAACTGATTGGCGTGTTAAAGAAAATTCTACTGTTACTTATTCTGTAGGTGGCTTAATATTATCTAATTCTGGAGCTATTACAGCAAATTATTGGTTAAGTGAAGTTTATGATGAAGAAATTGCTAATGCTCATCGTGATGCAAGTATTCATATTCATGATTTATCTATGTTAACTGGATATTGTGCTGGTTGGAGTTTAAAACAATTAATTCAAGAGGGTTTAGGGGGGGTTCCTGGAAAAATAACTTCTAGTCCTGCTAAACATCTATCAACTTTATGTAATCAAATGGTAAACTTTTTAGGAATTATGCAAAATGAATGGGCTGGTGCACAAGCGTTTTCATCATTTGATACATATTTGGCACCATTTGTTAAAAATGATAAATTATCTTATCATGATACTAAGCAATGTATTCAATCTTTTGTATATGGAGTTAATACACCTAGTAGATGGGGAACTCAAGCACCGTTTACTAATATAACTTTAGATTGGGTTGTTCCTAATGATTTAGCAGAGTTAAATTGTATTGTTGGTGGTAAAGAAGTAGGTTTTAAGTATAAAGATTGTCAAAAAGAAATGGATATGATTAATAAAGCATTTCTTGAAATAATGATAGAGGGAGATGCTAATGGTAGAGGATTTCAATATCCTATTCCAACATATTCTATTACTAGAAATTTTGATTGGTCAGAGACAGAAAATAATAAGTTGTTATTTGAAATGACTGCTAAGTATGGTACACCATATTTCTCAAATTATATTAATTCTGATATGGAACCTTCTGATGTTAGAAGTATGTGTTGCCGTTTGAGACTTGATTTAAGAGAGTTAAGAAAGAAATCTGGAGGTTATTTTGGAAGTGGTGAATCAACAGGTTCTGTTGGTGTAGTAACAATTAATATGCCTAGAATTGCTTATTTAGCTAAAGATGAAAAAGATTTTTATGATAGATTAACTAAAATGATGGATATTGCCGCAAGAAGTTTGAAAGTAAAAAGAAATGTTATTACAAAATTATTGGATGAAGGATTATATCCATATACGAAGAGATACTTAGGTACATTTAATAATCATTTTTCTACGATAGGGTTAGTTGGTATGAATGAAGCTTGTTTGAATGCTAAATGGTTAAAGGATGATTTGACTCATGAAGATGCCCAAGTATTTACAAAGAATGTTCTTAATTTTATGAGAGAAAAATTATCAGATTATCAAGAAGAATATGGAGATTTATATAATCTTGAAGCAACACCTGCTGAATCTACTAGTTACAGATTGGCTAAGAAGGATAAAGAAAAATATCCTGATATTATAACTGCTTCTAATGATGATACGCCATATTATACGAATAGTTCTCATTTACCAGTAGGATTTACTTCTGATATATTTGAAGCTTTGGATATTCAAGATGAACTTCAAACGTTATATACTTCTGGTACTGTATTTCATGCTTTCTTAGGAGAAAGATTAGATGGTTGGAAGTCAGCTGCTAATTTAGTTAGAAAGATTGCGGAAAATTATAAATTACCTTATTATACATTATCACCAACATATTCAGTATGTAAAAATCATGGATATATTACTGGTGAAGTGTATAAATGTCCAAAGTGTGGATGTGATACGGAAGTTTATAGTAGGATTACTGGATATTATAGACCAGTTAGAAACTGGAATGATGGTAAATCAAAAGAATTTTCTATGCGTAAAGTATATGACTTAAATTGTTCACATTTGCCTAAAGATAAGAAATGTGAAAATGAAAATAAGATAATGTTATTTGGTACAAAAACTTGTCCTAATTGTAAGATGGCTATAAAACTTTTAGATAAAGCTAAAGTTGATTATAAATATATTGATGCTGAAGAAAATGTTGATTTAACAAAAGAATATGGTGTTAAACAAGCACCAACGTTAGTTATATTAACTGATGGTAAACCTGAAAAAATTGCTAATTTATCTAATATTAAAAAACATATTGAAGAATTTAAAATATAGGTGAATTTTGTACGATTCTATTATAATTGGAGCTGGGCCTGCGGGAATGACGGCTGCTATATATTTAGCTAGAGCTAATAAAAAAGTGTTAATTATAGAAAAAGAAACTATTGGGGGACAAATATCTTCGTCCCCTTTAGTTGAAAATTATCCAGGTTATGAAGGTATATCTGGTTCTGTACTTGCTAATAATATGTATAATCAAGTTGATAAACTTGGTGTGGATATTGAATTAGATGAAGTTACTGATATAATACCCGGAGAATTACATACGGTTAAAACACTAGATAATGAATTTAAAGCACGAACAGTAATTATTGCTACTGGAGTAAAATATAGATTGTTAGGCTTAGAAAATGAAATTGAACTAATAGGAAATGGTATTCATTTTTGTGTTTCGTGTGATGGTGCATTTTATAAAGGTAAACATGTTGCTGTTGTTGGTGGTGGTAATACAGGAATTATTAATGCCATTGCTTTAGCTGATATGTGTGAAAAAGTATATTTAATTCAAGATAAAGATAAATTAACAGGTGAAAAAATATTACAAGATAAGTTAAAACAAAAAGTTAATGTTGAAGTTATTACAAATAGTGTTGTTAGTAAAATTATTGGTGATGATAAATTAGAAAAAATTATTATCAAAAATGGTAAGAAAGAGAATGAAATTATAGTAGATGGAATGTTTATTTCTATTGGTCTTATGCCACAAAGTGATTTCTTGAAGGGAATAATAGATTTAGATAAATTTAACTATGCTGTTTCTTTTGATACGAAAACTAAGATAGATGGAATATTTGTAGCTGGAGATATTAGAACTAAACCGTTTAGACAGATAACAACAGCTGTAAATGATGGTACAACGTCAGCTTTATATGCTTTAGAATATTTAGATAATTAAAACAGGAAAAGTCCTGTTTTTGTTAAGAAAAACTATTAACAAGTAATCTTGTTAATAGTTTTTAGATTATTTATAATTACTGATATATTTATTATATTTTTCACCAAGATCTGTATCTTTAAATTCTAATTTTGCTTCTTTACGTAGATTAATTAATGCCTTTTGATATAGGTTACTATCATCATTTTTCTTTTCTTCTACAAGAATATTTATTATATCTTCTTTAACATCTTTTAATTCTGGTTTATCTTTTTGATCAATTTTATAAACAATATGGTAACCATATGAAGATAAGATAGGTGTTTTACTATATGTGTTTACTTCAAGGTTTTTCATTTCTTTTAAATATGCCGCATCTAATGAAGCATTGAAAGCACGATATCCTAATTCTTCAGCAGTTATTTTGTCTTTATATTCTGTAATAACATCATCCCAAGAAGTACCTTTATTTAGTTTATCAATTATTTCATTTGCTAATTTTTTGGCATCTTCATCTGATAGTTCTTTTTCATTTTCTGATGTATCATCACTAGATACAGAAACTAAAATATGTTTACTGTTAACATCACCAAAAACTTCATTTTTATAATACTTTTCAATATCTTTATCACTAATTAAACTTTCAACATATTCATCATAATAAAGATTTCTTCTGTAGTCTAATTTTAGGTATTCAAGAAATTCTTTTTCACTCTTAAATCCATTATTTTCTAAGAATTGTTCTTTTGTAATATTTTGATATTGTTCATACATTGAATAGTAGTATTCAGCTGTTTGTTTAACACTATCATTCATTTCATTATCTTCTTTATATTTTTCATCTAGTATCATTTTATCTAAACTATTAATTAGAATATTGATTGAGTAAGCATCTTTCATATCGTTATATAAATCATCAGCAGTATAAGTTTTATTGTTAACTGTTAAAATAGGTTGTGTACCATCTTTTAAAGTAGCAATTCTCTTTGGCCATATTATAATTACTACAATTACAGTAATAATTACACCAATTAGGAAGGCATAACATATTTTTCTGTTTGTATCATTGTCGTGATTCAAATGTTTTATATCTGTAACCTTCTTTTTTGTTTCTTTTAAAGAAACTTCTTTTTTATTAATATTTTTTTCTTCTTTTTCTACTTTCTTTTTAGAATTAGTAGTCTTGTCTTTCTTTGTGTTTTTTTCCATTATATCTTCCTTTCTAAAAATTACATTAATATTCTAGCAAAAAATAGACTAAAAAACAATACATTATACAAAAAATAGACAATAATCATAACTCTATAAATTAAATTAAATTAATTATTTATAAAGAAGAACCTTTTAAATAATATTGCCATACAATAATTTAGAAAAGAATAAAAAGGAGGAGTGTTTAATATGGGAAATTGTGGTTCTTCTGCTGCTATTGTTTTAGTGCTATTTATCTTATTAATAATCATACTTGGTGCTTGGATATAGAATAGGAGGTTTTAAATATGTCATCTTGTAATAATAGATGTAGTAGTGGTAACGGGTTTTTAATTGTAATTGTTCTTTATATATTATTAGCTATTATAATTGGATCTTGTTGCTTTTTTTAAAAAGAGGTTTCACCGTTGGTGAACTCTTTTTTCTTTACTTTTTGTTTGTTGTATGTTATTATATTTCATCGATTAGTGAGACATTATATTTTGTCTTAATTTTGAGAGGAATTATAATTATGAAAGATATCTTTGACTTTATTAATGATGAAGATGTAGAAAAGAAATTAAAAGAATTAATGTATCGTGAAATACCTATAGAAGTTATTATAGAAGAAAATTTTATAAATGGAAGACGTTTGCCTGGATATGGTATATATTATAGTTTTTTTGATTATATGATAAATAAGGGATTTTCTTTTGATGGTAATGTTATAGAAGTTGGGACTGGGTATTTTCCTATATTTTCTAGATATATTGAGCAATATCAAAATGAAAGGGGTTTAAGTGGTGCTATTTCTGTATATGATCCTAAGTTAATAGAAACTCTACCTTCTAGGATAGAATATCATAAAGAACAATTTACAGAAGAAACTGATGTTTCTAGATGTAGTCTTCTTGTTGGAGTTTATCCTTGTAGTTGTACTATGACTGTTGTTAAGAGTGCTTTAAAAAATGATATACCATTTGGGATTATTATATGTAGATGTAATAATTATAAAGAAATAGATGAAATAAAGAAATTAACAGAATCTATGTCTGGAACGTGTGATGTTTTTGGATTGGGAAGTGATTATGTTCCTGTAGTTACGTATAATCCATATGTTAAAAAAAGAGTAAGAATATAACAATTATTTAGAAATATATTTATAGTAGGGTGATACTATGAAATGGAAAAAAGAGAATAAAATATTAAGTTTATTTATTATTCTCTTTTTATTTTGTCAAGTATTTTTTGGGATAAAAAATGGTAATGTTGATGATGTTATATTATATGATGAGGTATTTCCTTTGGATAGTAAAATTATATATTTGACTTTTGATGATGGACCTGGAATGTATACAAAGAGGATATTGGATGTTTTAGAAGAATATAATGTAAAGGCAACATTTTTTGTGACTAATCAATTTCCTAAATATGAATATCTAATAAAAAATGAATATGAGATGGGGCATGTTATAGGAGTACATACATATAGTCATAATTATAAAAAAATATATTCTTCTTTTGAAAATTATATTGATGATGTTAATAAAATGAATGAAATTATTAAAAAATATACGGGTAATTTTTCTAATATACTTAGATTTCCTGGTGGTAGTTCAAATACGATAAGTAGAAAGTATAAAAGGGGAATTATGACGGAGTTAACTCGTGAAGTGTCTAATTTGGGTTATACATATTTTGATTGGAATGTGGCTTCAGGAGATGTTAATGGTTATGGTAAAAATAGGATATATAAAAGAATAATTAAATCTTTAAATGATAAACCTACAATTATTCTTATGCATGATACTAAATATAATACTTTGAAGGTTTTACCTGAAATAATTACATATGCTAAACAAAATGGTTATAGATTTGAAGTGCTTAGTGAGAATAGTTATAATATTCATTTTAAGCTAAGAAATTAATTATTTGTAGTTATAATTTTATCAATGATACCATATTCTAAGGCTTCTTGACTATTCATATAATAATCCCTATCTGTATCTTTTTCTATTTCAGATAGTTTTTTATTAGTTTTTTCTGATAGTATTTGATTTAATTTGTTTTTTAATTTTATAATTCTTTCAGCTACTATTTTTATTTCTGTTGCTTGTCCTTGTACTCCTCCTAGAGGTTGATGAATCATTACTTCACTATTTGGTAGGCAATATCTTTTTCCACTTTTTCCACACGCAAGTAAAAATGCAGCCATAGATGCAGCCATTCCTATACATATGGTAGAAACATCACTTTTAATATAGTTCATAGTGTCAAATATTGCCATTCCTGCAGAAACACTACCACCAGGAGAGTTGATATATAGACTAATATCATCATTGTTAATGCTATCTAGATAGAGAAGTTCTGCTATAACAATATTGGCTGTATTATCATCAATTTCTCCACTTAATAAAATAATTCTATTTTTTAAAATTCTAGAGAATATATCATAGGCTCTTTCTCCTTGATTACTTTTTTCAATTACTGTTGGAATTAACATTATATCACCTATAAATATTATATATTGTTTTTTTAATATGATATTATTTATTGACCGACAAAAAATTTAATATGGTGTAGATTAATAATATTATTTTTGATATAATTATAAAGAGGTAAATATGAAAATAGATGTTATTAATGTTGGTTTTTTGAATGAGAATTGTTATGTTTTAACAATTAATGATAAAGTTCTTGTTATTGATCCAGGTGATGATTTTGATAATATTGATAAGTTTTTAATTGGTAAGAAAGTGTGTGGAGTATTAATTACACATAGACATTTTGATCATATTGGGGTTTTAGATATGATAATTGATAAATATAATACAAAATATTATGATAAATCTAATTTAGAGGAAAGTGAATATAATATAGATGGATTTTGTTTTGAAGTTATATATACTCCTGGACATAAAGAAGATTCTTTAACTTTTTATTTTCCTTTATATAATGTTATGTTTACTGGGGATTTTATATTTAAAAATGCCATAGGTAGATGTGACTTAAAGGGTGGAAATATAACTGATATGAGAAATTCTTTAATTAAAATGAAAAAATATGATAGAGATATTTTAGTGTATCCTGGTCATGGAGATAAAACTTTTTTAGGAGTGGAATTAGATAATAATATAGATTATATTTAATTTTGGGAGTTGTTTTATATGAAAAAAGATAATTGTAAAATATATATAATTCAGATGCATACTTATACGATACCTAGTAGATTAATAAAAAGAATAACTAATTATGAATATAGTCATATTGCTATATCTTTAGATAGAAATTGTAATACTATTTATAGTTTTGGAAGAAAAAAATATACTTCTTTTATTAATGGGGGATTTTCTGTGGAACATAAGAGAGGAGAATTTTTTTCTAAGTTTAAGGATACGATATGTAGAATATATGAATTAGATGTTACTATAGAGCAGTATAATGCTTTAAAAAAGATAATTAATTATATGAAGAAGAATAGAGAAATTTATAAGTATGATTATATTGGTGTTTTTTTAAGATATATAAAAGTACCTGTTAGGTTTAAAGATAAGTATGTATGTAGTTTTTTTGTAGCTGATATTTTAGAAAAAGCAAATATATATAAATTTGATAAGAAAACTTGTTTTATTAAGCCTAAAGATTTTGAAAATATACCTAATTTAAATTTAATATATGTTGGAAATTATTTGAAGTGTGTATGATATTAAATAATAGTTAATTTATTTAAATATTTGACATATAATTTATTGGGTGAAAAAATGAAAAAAATTTATTTGTTACTATTATTCTTTTTAATTCCTCTTAATGTATCTGCAGATGAGCTTAATTTGGCTGAGAATGCTAAATCTGCTATTATGATTGAAGCTACTACGGGAGAAATACTTTATAAAAAGAATGAAAAAGAGAGACTTGCTCCAGCATCAATGACAAAAATTATGTCATTAATTCTTATTATGGAAAATATTGAAAGTGGTAAACTTAAATGGAATGATATTGTAGTAACGTCTAATTATGCTTCTAGTATGGGTGGAAGTCAAGTTTTTTTAAAGCCTAATGAAATTATGAGTGTTGAAGATTTAATTAAGGCTATTTGTGTTGCTTCTGCTAATGATGCTACGGTGGCTATGGCTGAGAAAATTGCTGGTACAGAAAAAGCTTTTGTTAAATTAATGAATGATAAGGCAAAGGAACTTGGAGCTGTAAATACTAATTTTGTTAATTCTACTGGATTACCTGCTAAAGATCATTATTCGACAGCTTATGATATGTCTATTATGGCAAAGGAACTTATTAGACATGAAAAAATTTTGAGTTTTACAAAGATATATGAAGATTATTTGAGAAAGAATACATCTAATAGTTTTTGGCTTGTAAATACTAATAAAGTCGTATATAAAAATTACTATAGTGAAAAATTGCTATAGTAATTTTTCTTTATATTTAGATTGTTTTTTGAAATGTTAATATACCAATAAAAAATAATTGTGTGTGAATAATACTATAGTATTTTGGAATAATTTGGAAGTTTATTCGTATAATTAGATGAATCAAAGTAGAGAAAAAGGAGGTAGATATATGATTCAGTTATGCGAAGAGTTGGAATTAGAAATAATGAAGTTTTTCTTGAAAACTAGTATTCCAAAAATTATTAATGAAAGGAAAGGTATTACTTCTAAATAGAAAAAGGAGTGATATTAACTATGCTTATAAATACAGCGATCTATGTTAGAGTGTCTACGGAAGAGCAAGCTACGGAAGGGTTTAGTATTCATGCGCAAAAAGATAAGCTTACTAAATATGCAGAAGTAAGTGATTATAACATCGTAGACTATTATATTGATGATGGTATAAGTGGTAAGAATTTAAATGAAAGGCCTGAAGTTACAAGATTAATTAACGATGTAAAATCAGGTAAAATTAATAATGTTTTAGTATATAAGTTAGATAGATTAACTAGAAGTGTTAAAGATCTAATTTATTTAATAGAACTATTTGATAAATATAATTGTACTTTCAATTCTCAAACAGAGAAAATTGATACTTCAAATGCAGTAGGTAGAATGTTTGTTAAAATTATAGGGATATTTGCTGAATTTGAAAGAGAGAATTTAGCTGAGAGAGTAACTTTTGGATATGAACAAAAAACTAAAGAAGGTAATTATACAAATTGTAATGGGGTATTTGGTTATGATTATTTAGTTGGTAAAGGTAAATTAATTGTTAATAAAGAAGAATCTTACTATGTAAAAAAAATATATGAGTGGTATTTAGAAGGGGATTCAATGTTAAAAATTGCTAAGAAATTAAAAGATTTAAATGTTCCTACTAAAAGAGGGGGACATTGGAATCAATCTACAATCAATTCAATTTTAAATAATCCTCTTTATATTGGAAATATTAGATATGGTGTTAATAAGAAAAATAACTTTGAAGTAGTTGGTAAAGACATAACAGGAATTATTGATAAGGATATGTTTTATGGTGTTCAAGAATTAATGAAGAGGCGAAAGAAATTTCATAATAAGAAATATTCTTCAGACGATACCTATTATTTTAGGGTACTTAGATGTAGTTATTGTAATGGAAAATATCATGTTAGACAACAAGTTCAAAGTGGTAAGAAATATATTACTTATAGATGTAATGGACATCATAATAATAGCTGTAATGCTCCAGGATTTTCCCATTATAAATTAGAGGATTCTTTCTTAAAATACTTAGATAATATTAAAGACTTCAAATTTAATAGGAAAATATTAAAGAAAGAAGATAAATTAAACGAAGAAGAAGTTAATAAGATAAAACAAGAAATAGATAAATTGAATAGAAAAAAGATAGATGCAACAGAATTATTTTCTATAGACGAAATAGATTATGAAACATTAAAAAATATTAAAGAGGTAGTTGATTCAAAAATAAGTGTATTAAGTAAAGAGTTAGAGTTAATAGATACTAAGGAAGAAGATATAATAGAAACAAATGAAGAGTTAATAAAAGAAATAATTGTTAATTTAAAGAGTAATTTTATTAAGTTAAATAATCATGAGAAAAAGATGTTTTTAGAAAGATTTGTTAAAGAGATAAGAGTTAAAAAGGAAGGAGATGAAGTTATGATAGAAAGTGTTGTATTTTGATTGATTTAAGAACAAATGTTTGATATAATTAAATTGATATTAGAGCCTAACCTCACTTAGTACGGGGAATATTAGTTTTTGATTTTAATTTAAGTGTCGGGCAAAATAAATTCGAAAGGAGAAGACTTGTAGTAATACGAGTAAGCTAGGGTAACAACACATAACGCCTTAGTATAAAAAACAACAAGAAGGAGGTAAAATTTTGAAAGAAAATAAAATAGATACTATTACAAATTTATTTGAGGGTAGCGAAATAAGAAGTATTTGGGATAGTGAAAAAGAAGATTATTATTTTAGTGTAGTTGATGTTATTAGTGCATTAACTAATGCTAATATTCCAAGAAATTATTGGAGTGATTTAAAAAGAAAATTAAAAGAGGAAGGAAGTGAGTTGCACGAAAAAATCGTGCAACTGAAATTGTTGTCAAAAAAAGATAATAAAAACTATCTAACTGATGTATTGGATACTGAAGGGATATTTAGACTTATTGAATCAGTTCCTAGTCCTAAAGCAGAACCTTTTAAAATGTGGTTAGCATCTTTAGGAAAAGAAAGAATAGATGAAGTATTTGATCCTGAAAAAGCAATTGATAGAGCAATTGATTATTATCGTAAGAAAGGTTATTCAGATAGTTGGATTGAAGTAAGATTAAAAGGAATTCTTAATCGTAAGAAGTTAACAGATGTGTGGAAAGAAAATGGCATTACTGAAAATTATGAATATGCAATGTTAACAAATGAGATTTATAAAACTTGGTCTGGTATGAAGGCTACTGAATATAAAGAATTTAAAGGTATTAGAAAAGAATCCTTAAGAGATAATATGACGGATATAGAAGTAATACTTACTGACTTAGGAGAGGTAACAGCAAGAGATATAGCTAAACAAGAAAGACCTCAAGGTTTAAAAGATAATTTAAAAGTTGCTAAAAGAGGTGGAGATGTATCTAAAATAGCAAGAGAATCTTATGAAATACAAACAGGTAGAAGTGCTATAACTAGTGAAAATGCAATTGGTGGAAGATATGTTGATACTAATAAGCAATTAAAAGAAAAATAATATTAAAGATGCAAACAGTGTAGAAAAAACTACATTGTTTTTTAGTTGTACGATTTTTTCGTACAACTAAATTAGAAAGGAAGATGATATATGAGAAAAATAAAATTAGAAAGAAGTGAATTATATAGATAAATATGTTATGGTATACGCATATGTACCAGAACATTTTTTATCTTGTAAGGAGTTATCTTATTTAGATAAATTAGTTTACATTAGAATAGTTGGTTTCTGTAGAAATGAAGAATACAATTATAGTTGTTTTGCAAGTAATAAATATTTTGCTAAATTATTTGGAGTATCTCCAAAATCTATATCAGTAACAATTGGTAAATTAAAAAGATTAGGTTATATAAATGTTACATATTTAAGAAACGATACTTTAATTAGGGAAAGAAGTATTACTTTAACAAGTAATGTGTGGTGTAATTTAAGTAACAGTGATACTTTAATTGAGGAACCTACTATTCCTCAAAAGATGGAATATAATAATAAGTTTAATAATAATAAAATATTAAATAATATTATATCTTACGATACTGATGGAGTTATGTTATGGCACGGAAAAAGATGTGAAGCTACACCAGCAAGTCCAGAAGAACAAAAAGAAATGGAAGAGTTATTAAGTAGATTTGACATTTTATAAAAATTTATTTATTATTTAAGTATAGAGTAGAGCGCTAGTACATGCTTAATGGTTTTGTGCTGGCGTTTTTTCTTTAGAATGTGAGGTGATTAATAAAAAAATAAAACATCCATAAATCATCCATAATTTATTTTTAAAATATAAGTTTATGGAAAAAACAATGGTTTATAAAAGTACTTATAAAATAAGGACTTGTTATATACTGGCTCTATAAAGTTACCATAATTTAGTAATTTTTATGGAGGATTTTGCAAGTGCAAAATAAGATTTGATATCATTATAAATACATATAGAATAAGGATTTAATATATTAAATGATATCAATTCCCTTATCCTACTTTTATAAACTAATTGAAAAATACAAAAAAATATGAAAGAGAGGTAGATGTGTATCGGGTTATTCCCTATAAAAGAAAGGAAAGTTTTTATTGTTTAGAATTAGATTAAATTTATTATGTAAGGAGTTATTTGTTATTTAAGATAGAGGATTATTTTGAGAGAAGATAACATCTTAGGATACAAAAACTTAATATATAAAATTTTATCTCACTATAGAATTGTTTATAATTATAATAGAGACTTTGAAGAAGATTATTTTCATGAAGGGATGGTAGCTCTTATTCAGGCACATGATAGTTACAAAGAAGACAATAATGTTAAATTTATAACTTATGCTTCAAGATGTATTCATAATAGATATAGAGATATCTTTAAAAGAAAATATTTTAATGAGGAACCATTAGATGTAGAAATTAAGGAAGATTTATATTTATTAGACATTATTCCTTCTAAAGAAGAAAAAATGCTTGATAAGTTAATAAGAGAAGAAACTAAAGAAGAATTAGAAAAATCTATTAAGAATTTATCTGTAGAAGATAATATTATTATATGTGGTTTATATGGTATTAAAACAAAGAAAATAACTCAAAAGAGATTAGCAAAACAATTAGGTTGTACTCAAAGTTGTATTGCTAAAAAACATAATAAAATATTAATCTAATTAAAGGGAATCTAAAATATTAAAATTTAGATTCTTTTTATTTATAATATGCTATAATAAAATAAATGAGGAGTGATGTAATATTATGATACAGGGTAAAAAAAATAAAGGTGTTGAAAATATAATAGGATTATTATTAATAGTTCCAATTTATTTAATTTGTTTTTTTATTAGTAGATTTATTGATTTATCGTTTTTATCTTATAATATGAGTATGCTATTACCAGGGATTTTAATGTATTTACCTATAGGTATTGGTTTGATATTAGTATATAAGTTTTATAATGACAAAATAAATAAGTTAGTTTTTAATATTAATTTGATTTTTTTAGGAATTACTTTTTATTATTATTATAGTTTTAATTTGGTTGAACATGATGGTTGGGATGGACTTGGATTTGGTATTTTATGGTATTTAAATTCTTTTGTTTGTAGAGTTTTATCTGTTATTCTATATAAAAATATCGTTGGTTGGAAAAAAGCGTTATCTTTTGTTGCTATTTTTATATTATTATTTATAGTCATGTATGCGATAGGTTTTTTATTATATGAATTTTCGGGTATTTAATTATTTGATTAAATAAAAAAATTATTGTATCATTTCATTAGAAGTGATACCTTTTTACTATAGCAATATTCACATACAATCAAATTAGTAAGATTTTATGATTATATAGATGGATTAAAGACAGGATTTACTGATGATGCAGGGTATTGTTTAACGGCTACGGGTAAAAAGGGGAATATGAGACTTATTACTGTTGTTATGAAAGAAGATAATACTGATAATAGGACAAAAGATACGATTGCTATGATGGATTATGGTTTTAATATGTATAGTGTTAAGAATATTATTTCAAAAGGTAATAAGATTGGTAATATATATATAAATTTAGGTAAGGAAGAATATGCTGATATTTCTTCTTTAGAGGATATTAATATTGTTAATAGTAATCAAGATAATGAAGCTAAATTTACTTATGAAATAGAAACTGATAATGTTACAGCACCTTTAAGTAAGGGGAGTGTTGTTGGTAAAATAACAGTGTATAAGGATGGAAAATATTTTAATTCAAGTGATTTAATTATAACTAAGAATATAAAGAAAGCAAATATTGTTAAAGTTTTTTTTAGAAATATAAAAGATGTTTTAGTAGGATCTATGTAATATAGATCTTTTCTTTTCATAATATTTGTAAAACAAAAATGTTTTTTGAGTAATAAAGATTTGTCATATTAGATAAATTATTAATAGATTTTTGTTTGAAAGAATATGTATATATTAATGAAAGTATATTGAAACTGATAATTTTGTTAAGCAATTGTTTTATTATTTAATTTCAAATTGTAGATTTTTTGTTAGAATTTTTATACAATATAATTATCTTATTAAATGGAGTTAATTCTTTATGGAACAAGATATTGTAAATACTTTAATGGAGATAGTATTACTTATGGACTAGAAAATAATGAATATTTTGGTTTGTATAATAGATTAAGAATAATGATATGCTCAAACAATTTTATTTTTATCTAAGTATTTTTGGACAAAGTTCATGTGAAATTGAAATGGAACTTAAGAATAGAATTAATAATACTGATATATTTAATATATTCTTTGCTTTTGAAATAAAAGATGTTTTGAAATTAAAAAATAATAAAGAATATATCAAAGTTTTCAGAAAAATGTTGTTAAATTAATTAATATTGCAAAGAAATATACTGATAGAATTTACTTTTTGGGATTACTTAATGTTGATATAAAAATTAAAATTGAGTATAATCAAGACGTTATTAACCAAATTACTGAATTATTAAAATTTCTTTGTAAATATAAAGATGTTGTTTTTTTGAGTATGTCAGGGGTAGTAAATCAAAATAATTTATTTGATGGATTACATCCAAATCAAGTTGTTCATGAAAAAATAAGTAAATATATATAATATCCTTTTTAGCAAGTAAAGTCCTAAATATGTCACTTTTAAAAAATGCACATTTGTAAAAAAATGTATATTTGTAAAAAAAGGTATTGACTTTGAATTCCAAGTATATTGGGGATGCGATTTAAAAAGTGAACATGAAAGATATTTGACAGATGTAATCTATAAAAAACCTTTATTCATAATAAATTACCCAAAAGAATTGAAATCATTTTATATGAAGCAAATCCAGACGGAAGAACTGTTGCTTCAACTGATTTATTAGTTCCTGGGATTGGTGAACTTATAGGAGCAAGCCAAAGGGAAGATAATTTTGAGTTATTGAAAAAGAGAATTGAAGAATTAAATATGACGGAAGAAGATTATTATTGGTATTTAGATTTAAGAAAATATGGGACAGTTCCTCATAGCGGTTTTGGTATCGGTTTCGAAAGATTAATAATGTATACTACTGGAATGACAAATATTAGGAATGTCAGTGCTTTTCCGAGAACAAAGTGTAAAAAACTTAAATTGTAATTAAGGTTAATAATGAAAGGAGAACTTAAGATATTTATATGAAAAAAATAGTAGCAATTGGTGGTGGCGAAAATGGAAGATTTCTTGAGGATGGAAGTCAAACTATGTATGAAACAGAAATAATGGATGAAGAAATTATCAAATTAACTAACAAGAAGAATCCTAATTATTTGTTTCTTGCTCATGCAATGTGTTTTTCCGATAAAATACAAGATAGTTATTATGAAACTATGAAGAAAATATATGGTGATAAATATGGATGTAGTTGTAAATGTTTAAAAGCAAGTGACCTGTATAATAAGAAATTTGTAAAAGAATTAGTAGATTGGGCAGATATTATTTACGAAGGCGGTGGCGATACAAAAGCCATGATAAAGCTTTGGAAAAAAACAGAATTTGATATTATATTAAGAGAAGCATGGAATAGTGGAAAGGTTATATGTGGTATTTCAGCAGGTGCAGTTTGTTGGTTTAATTCTTGTAACTCAGATAATGAAGAGATGCAATTTGAATCTATAGAATGTTTAAATTGGTTTGATGTTTTTGTTACTCCACATTGTGATGAAGAGGGAAGATATGAGTCAACTAAAAGTCAACTGAAAGAAAATAAAATGTTGGGGCTTATGTTATCTAATTGTTCGGCAATTGAAATTGTTGACGACAAATATAAAATAATTTCTTGTAATGGTATTGGTAGAAATTTTGAAAAAGGGTATGTTTTAAAATGTTACTGGAAAAATAATAAATATTATGAAGAAAGGTTAGAAGAAAGTGATAAATATAAAATGCTAAATGAATTATTTAGTACAAATATAATGAATTTAGAAAGTGAAGAAAGTAGTATAGATTAACATTTTATTAGAGAAATAATTTATTGTATTTCTATATTGAGTATAATAATCAAATTAAAAAAGATTTAATTTATAAATTTCTATGGTATTATTTCATTTATAAGTGATATCTTTTACTATAACAATATTTATATATAATTAAACTAGTAGGATCTATGTAATATAGATCTTTTCTTTTCATAATATTTATTAAAGGAGATGTTATGGAATTTAAAAGTGATTTACCTTATCCAAAGATAAGGGTAGAGAGACAAAATATTAATTATGCTACGAAATTATTAAATGATTATGCAGGGTATGTCTCTGAACTTAGTGCTATTCATTTGTATTCTTATCAATCTTTTGTTAGTGATAAGTATAGGGAATACAAGGATATAATAATGAAAATTGCTGAGGTAGAAATGATACATCTTAGATTGCTTGGAGAAACAATTTATTTACTTGGTGGTGTTCCTGTTTTTGGTAGTGTTTCTGAAGATAAAATATTAAGATTATGGAATAGTGGTGAAATAATATATAATAGGGATTTAAAAACAATGTTAAAAAGTGATATTGAGTCTGAAGAAATGGCTATTAAAAATTATAATGATAATCTTAGAGAAATAGACGATAAATATGTAAAAGAACTTATTGAAAGAATATTGATAGATGAAGAAATACATTTAGCTATTTTTAAAAGTTTATATAAAAAATATTTTTAATGAATTTTTCTTGTTGATAATACTTTGTTTTAATAGTATAATTTTATTTAGGAAATATATACTAAAATAAAGTAGGTGTGTTATTGTGAAATTTAGAGAATTAACTTGTGAAGAATTTAAAAAAATAGAAAAAAAACAAAAGAAATATAATTTTTATCAAACTGTATCGTGGGCTAATGTAAAGAAAACTACTGGATGGGAAAGTTATTATGTTGGTGTTTTTGATGGTAAAAAGAATTTGGGTATTGCACTTCTTTTGGCAAAAAAAATATTAAATAAAAAAATGTTTTATATTCCAAGAGGACCTTTATTAGATTATGATGATTTTTCTTTATTAGAGTTCTTTTTTAATAATTTGAAATTATTTGTTAGAAGTAAGGGTGGTTTTACTATTAAGATAGATCCATATATTCTTTATCAAGAACATGATAGGGATGGTAATTCGATAGGGGAATCTAATGATATAATTATATCTCAATTAAAGTCTTTAGGTTTTGTTCATAGAGGGTTTACAATAGGATATACTGATGAGGCACAGTTTAGGTGGTCGTATGTTTTAAATATTAAAGATAAGAAATTTGATGATTTAAAAAAAGATATGAATCAAAGATGTAGAAGATGTTTGAAAATGTGTTATAAATATCCTTTGGTAGTTAGAGAGGTAAATGAGGATAATTTTATAGAATTTAAAAAAATTATGGAACATACTGCTAATAGACAAAATCATTTTGATAGGTCAATGGATTATTATAAAAATTTGGCTAAATATCTTGGTGATGACGTTGTTATGGTTATAGTTTATTTGGATAAGGAAAAATACTTAGAGGAATTTAAGGATGATAAACTTTATGAAGAAATAAAAAAAGAGCAGTCAGAATTTGTGCCTATTACGGCAGGAGTATTTATGTATGATTGGGATAGGTTAAATTATGCTTATGGTGGTACATATTCTAAATATATGCATTTTATGGCTCAATATAGGATGCAATTTGAGATGATAAAAAGAGCAATGGAAAAGAAATTACCTCTATATGACTTTGGTGGTATATCTGGTGACTTTAATCCTGATAGTGATAATTATGGTGTATATGAATTTAAAAGAGGCTTTGGTGGTAATGTTGTTGAATATATAGGGGAGTTTGATTTAGTTGTTGATAAATTATTTAACTCTTTTTATAAATTTATGTTTAAAACTTATAGAGGAATTAAAAAAATTAGGGCTTCAATAAAAAAATAGGATATTTGTTATCCTATTTTTCGTCTAAGTCTTTAGTAAGTATGCCTATATTTATTAGGCCTGAAGCCATGACTAATACATAGACTATTCTAGTTAGTAGTGATCCATCTCCTAGAAGATATTCTACTAAATTGAAATTGAATAATCCTACTAAACCCCAGTTGATACATCCAATTATACTTAAGACTAATGTTGTTTTAAATAGTGCATTCATATATTCCTCCTTATATAATTATATTTTGGACAAAAAAGATAAAATTATTCATCATAATAGTAAAATAATTCCATATACTTCAATAGAAAAGATTAAATAAGAGGTGAAATAATGAAAAAAATCTTTTTGGGTATATTTTTATGTTTAATATTTTTGACTGGATGTGGTAAGAAAAGTGAGGGAGATGTACTTAAGTCATATACTTCTGCTGTTGAAAAAGCTAAATCGTATTATTTAAATGGTAAGATGGAATTAGTTAATAATGAAGATGTATATACATATGATATTTCTGTTTCTTATGAAGCTGATGATAATTATAAGATAGAACTTGTAAATACTGTTAATAATCATGAACAAGTTATTTTGAGAAATTCAGAAGGTGTCTATGTTGTTACTCCGTCATTAAATAAAAGTTTTAAGTTTCAAAGTGATTGGCCTTATAATAATTCACAGGTATATTTGTTATCTAGCTTGTTAGATGATATTAATAATGATGAAGAAAGAGTTTTTGAAACTAAAGATAATGAATATGTTTTTACTACTAGGGTTAATTATCCAAATAGTCCAAAATTAGAAAAACAAAAAATATATTTTAATGCAAATAATTTGCCTACTAGGGTAGAAGTTTTAGACAAAGATGGTAATGTGGAAATTAAGATGGTATTTAATAAAATAGATTTAAAAGCAGATTTTAATGATACATATTTTGATTTAAGTTCAATTTTAGATACGGAAGTTAAAGAAGAGAAGAATGAAGAACAACAAAATACAGAAACTGAAACAAAAGAGACAGCTACAATCGATGATATAATTTATCCAATGTATTTACCTACTAATACTTATTTGGCTAATCAGGAAAAAGTAAAGGTAGATAATGGAGAGAGACTTATATTGACATTTGCTGGTGATAGTTCTTTCGTTTTGGTAGAGGAAACGGTTTCTATAACTAATAGTCCTGAAATAATACCAACATATGGAGAAGTTGAACTTATTGGTGCTTCACTTGCAGTTATAAATGATAATTCAGCTAATTGGTTTAGTAATGGTATAGAATATTATGTGGTTAGTGATACAATGGATTCTTCTGAAATTTTAGAAGTAGCCAAGTCAATAAGTGTTTTACCTGTTGGTAAGTAGTTGTTTAAAGAGCTAAATTAATTTTTAGCTTTTTTTTATTATAATTATTATAAAAAAATTATTTCATTAATTTACTTCTTTTTGTATAAATGGTAAAATTATATAGTAAGGTGAATTATATGAATAAGAATATTGTATATAATAAGACTGATAGTATAGAAATGGATATTTTTTATGAAACGAATGGAAGTAATCTTTCTTTGAAAAGCGTTGCAAAAAAGAAGAAAAAATGGAAAAAATGGGTTTTGATATTTTTAACTTTGGTGTTTATTGTTGTTTTGGTTTATTCTCTTTTAAAGATATTATTTTGGTTTAAAGATAATATGGATATGTCTTCTGTAATTAAAGAAATTTCTGAAAATATAGAAGTAGAAGAGGTTATTGATGATGAGAATACTGAACTAGTTAATGAAGAGGAAGATGAGTTAAGTGATTATTGGTATTATATTACTTTTCCTTTAATTAATGTTGACATAGGAAATTTAAAGGTTAAAAATAAAGATACTGTTGGTTGGATAAATGTTAATAATACTAATATTAATTATCCTTTTGTACAGGCTAATGATAATTATTATTATTTAAATCATTCATTTGATAATAGTGTAAATAAGGCTGGATGGGTATTTTTAGATTATCGTAATGATAATGATTTATCTGATAAGAATAATATTATTTATGCTCATAGTAGACTTGATAAAACTATGTTTGGTTCACTTAATGATACATTAAAATATAGTTGGTATAGTAATAAAGATAATCATATTATTAAAATATCTACAGAAAAAGAAAATACTTTATGGCAAATATTTTCAGTTTACAAAATACCTGTTGAAAGTTATTATATTACAACTGATTTTTTAAATGATAGTGCATTTGAAGATTTTCTTGATGTAATAAAGAAAAGAAGTGTATTTGATTTTAATACTAATTTGACTAAAGATGATAGGATTCTTACGTTAAGTACGTGTTATTCTGATAAGGAGAGAACGGTAATACATGCTAAGTTAATTAAAAGAAGTTTATCAAATTAGAAGAATTTAAAAAAAATACTATAAAAAAATAGAAAAATATGATACACTATATAAAGAATAGGTAATAAGAAGGAAGTGATAGTATGGATAAAAAAATGATTTTTATTGTTATTTCTTTGTTGCTTTTTATCGTGCTTATTATTTCTTTTGCTATATATAAAAAGAAGAAAAAAGAGAAGTATAAATCTATTATAGAGAAATTAGAGTATGAGAAAAATCAGTTGGTTGGTGTACCTATATTGACTGAATTATCTAAGGTTCGTGAATTGGTTAAGACAGATATTTTAAAAGAAAAATTAAAAGAATGGGATAATACTTTTAAGGAAATTAAAGAAAATAAAATAGATGGTTTAACAGATTTTATTACAGAAACTGATTTTTTGATTGATAGAAAAGAGTATGATAAAGCATTAAAAAATATTGCTTTGATTGAGATGAATATAGAGATTATTAGAAGTCAAACTAATGAACTTATTGAAGAAATTAGGGTTATAACCAAGTCTGAAGAAAGAAATAGAAATATTGTTACTAAGCTTAAAGTTTCATATAGGGAAATAGAAAATAAGTTTGAGAGAAATATTAAAGATTATGGCCCTTTACAAGATAATATTAAGGAAAAACTTTCTTATATTGATAAATTGTTTAGAAAGTTTGAAACATTTATGGATAGGAATGATTATATTGGTGTTGAAGAAGTGGTTATATCTTTAGAAACTGAAGTAAAAAATATGAAAGTTTATATTGATGAGACACCATATTTAGTACTTATGGCTACGGTTCTTATTCCTGGTAAAATTGAGGAATTAAATACTATGTATTATAGAATGACTAGGGATGGGTATTCTTTGGATTATTTAAATATTGAGTATAATATTAAAGAAATAAAAACTAAGGTATCTGAGATAGTTGATAATTTAATTAAGTTTGAAATAGGGGATGCTCATATTGAATTAAAGACAATGTTAGATTATTTTAATACTTTGTTTTCTAATTTTGATAAAGAAAGGGAAGCTAAGGATTTATTTAAAGAGAATATTAAGAAATTTAAATATAAATTAGATTCTATTAATAAGATAGTATATGATATTTACATTCAGATAGATGATATAAAGAATACTTATGATTTATCTGATGATGAAATAAATAAATTTGGTGTTATTAATAAGTCTTTAGAAAAGATAAGTGAGGATTATAAAACTTTGTATGAACATGGTAAGGGTAGAACTTTTGCTTATTCTAAACTTGTTGTTGAGTTAGAAGGACTTACTAATAAGTTAAATAGATTACAAGATGATTTGGATTATAGGCTTAAGTCAATTACTAGTATGAAAGATGATGAGTATAGGGCTAAAGAACAGTATGTTATGATACAGAAATTGTTGTTGCAGGCTAAGGCTAAATTAAAAGAATATAAGATTCCAATTATTCCTAATAGTTATTTTATTGAATTTAAGGAAGCAGATGAAGCTATTAGGGAGATAGTTAAAGAAATTAATAAGAAACCTATTGTTATTAAAATATTAAATATTAGGGTAGATACAGCAAGAGATTTGGTTTTTAAAATATATAATAAGACTAATGATATGGTAAAAACAGTTATGTTGTGTGAAAGATTAATAGTATATGGTAATAGGTATAGAAGTAGTTATCAAGAAGTTGATGTTAATATTGATGAAGCTACTGATTTATTTAATAGGGGACAATATAAAAAATCTTTGGATATATTAGTTAGTACTTTATCTGAAATTGATACTTCTATTAAAGATAGATTTGAAATTAATTAGAATGTTTATTTACAAAGTGATAGTTTTATGATATTATTTTATTAGAATATGAGGGTGATTAAAAAGATGAATATAGTTGAATTTATAAAAGATAATTATATATGGTTTTTGGTAATAATACTTATTGCAATTATTACTGTAATTGGTTTTTTAGCTGATAAAAATAATGGTAAGAAAAAAGGAAAAAATATAAAAGAAGAGAGTAATAATCCTGTTAACAAAGGAAATCTTTCTATGCAAGTTCAACCTAATAATATTAATAATTCTTTAAATACTATGGCTCCTCCTAGTAATTTAGAAATTAATAATATTCCAAGTAATTCTAATTTACAAGGAAATACTGTGCCACAACCTTTAAATGTTCAACCGATTAATACTATGGTTTCTAACCAAGAGCCTATGGTTAATAATATGACTATGCCTAGTTATGATAATTCTAAATCTAATAATGTTAATGTAAGTACAAATTTTAATCAATTAGATAAAACGGTTAATCCGATACCTAATTTTGAAAATATAAATCAACCGGTAAGTTCAATACCAAACTTTGGATCGACAAATCAATCAGTAAGTCCTATACCAAATTTTGGACAGGCTGTAGTTCAAGAACCAGTTTCTAATTTAGGTAGTGTAACTCCTATAATGAATCAAGTTCCAAATTTTGAGCAACCAGTACAACAGGTAAATCCAATTCCAAATTTTGGTCAAGTAAACCAATCCGTAGTTCAGGAGCCAGTACCAAATTTAAGTAGTGTAACTCCTATAATGAATCAGGTTCCAAATTTTGAACAACCTATGCAGCAAATAAATCCAGTACCTAATTTTAATCAGGTAAACCAATCTGGCGTTCAGGAACCAGTCTCTAATTTAGGTAATGTAACTCCTATAGTGAATCAAGTTCCAAATTTTGAACAACCTATGCAGCAAGTAAATCCAGTACCTAATTTTTCTTATCAAACTGTAAATAATAATAGTTCTTTAGATGCTCAGTCAATTACGCAGCCAAATAATCAAAATATTGGTGTTCCTAATGCTGTTAATCAAGATATGGTAAATCCTACTATGAATAGTGGTGGTTTTGTCTATAGTCCACAACAAAATAATAATGGTGGTGTATAAAATGAATGAATCGGCAAATAATAATCAATTTAACGGTATGAATACTAATAATGGTACATACAACAATCAAAACTTTAGTGTTCAAGATAATAATACTTCTCAAAATACAAATGTTACTACTAATGTGTATTCTGATAATGGAACTAATATTATAAATGATAGTACAGTGTATAATAAACCTGTTACAAATAAAAAGAAGACAGTTAGGATATCTTCAGAAATGAAAGTTTTTATGGTAATTATTGTAATATTATTTGTTGCTATAATGTTTTTGCCATCTATTTACGATTTATTTAGTAAGTTGTTTAATCATTAATCACAGATAGTTTTACTATTAAATCGTAGTTGTCATCATTTGCTATAATATTTTTATGTATTTTATTACAAGATGTACACTTATAAATTATTTTATAAGTGTTTTTAAATTTTTCTATTCCTATGGGTTCTAGTAATCCTTTACATGTATTTTTTCTATCTCCTGGTAAAATATCAACGTGTTTTGAGTATAAGCAATATGGACAATGATCTCTTGCTGTATAGTTTAATTTATTTACTTTTTGGTGGCAATTTTCACATATAAATTCTTCATCTATCATATTAAATCTTTTCATACTTTTACTCCTTTTAATTAAATGATATCAATCATAATTTTTTTTGTCAATAAAAATAAAAAATAATATAATTTGGTATTGTCAAAGATAAATAAATGTGTTATATTTATATTGCACTTGATTTATGGCGAGATAGCTCAGTTGGCTAGAGCATACGGTTCATACCCGTAGGGTCGAGGGTTCGAATCCCCCTCTCGCTACCAATTATGTTATTTACTAGATATAGAATATCTAGTTTTTTTATTAAAAAAAGTTATTGTAGATTATTTTAAAAGTATATGTTAATATATAAATAGAATTAAGTTATTATCTGATTTAATTTAAGTTTAGGAATATCTATTATGTTCGTACTGATATAGAATATACTTGGATATTATGTTCAAGTTTTTATTTAAAAAAGGGTGGAGTATAAATATGAATGAAAAGTTAGTTGTAGAAAAATTAATACAAAGAGGGGAAACTATTTCTTCTATGGAATCATGTACAGGTGGTTATTTTGCAAGTACTATTACTTGTGTGAGTGGTTCATCTAAGGTTCTTGAATTTTCAGCTGTTACTTATTCTAATGAATACAAAATTAAGATGGGTGTTAATAGAACTACAATAGATATGTATTCTGTCTATAGTAGTGAAGTGGCTGGGGAAATGGCTAAGTGCATTAGTGAATTTTCTAAGAGTAGTTATGGAGTAGGGATTACTGGTAAAATAAATGAGGTTGATCCTAATAACTTAGTTGGTGCTAATAATATAGTATATGTTTCGATTTATTGTGCTAAGGATAATAATTTTATTGATATGGAGTTAGTTGTTCCTTCAGATAGTAGGAAAAAAGTTAAGGAATTTATTGTAGATAATATATTAAAAAAATTATTAGAAATATTATAAAAATAAAAAAGAATATTGTGTATTCTTTTTTATTTTATGGTAATAGTCCAAATCCTGATACTACGCTTCTTCCACCAATAACTCTTTCTCCAAAGACATTAAGTGGGTTATTTATTAATTTATTATTAATAACTAGTTGTGAAGATGTTCCACCATCTAAATTTGCTGCGTTGTAAGCGCCATATTTTTCTAGTGTATCAGCTATTTCTATTAGGGTAGGTCCTCTACTGTGAACACCATCTGTAACTAAGAATAGTATTATGCCATCTTTTCTTTGAGCAATGGCTACACGAGCTGCTCTATCATATCCGCCTGCTCCAGAACTGTTAGTGATTTTTTGTCCATTTACAATTAAGAAAGGTCCAAATTCTAATCCATCACGTATTCCTGATGCTACTGCTTCTTCACCTGTTGCATTAATTAGTGATAGTTTATTTTCGTATGTAATTCCTATTATGTTACCGCGTTTTTCACTATCAGACCATATAACTTCACCATCTTTGATTATATATCCAATAGGTATATCAGAGCCCATTCCATAGTCAACAAATCCACCACCATTTATGCATACAAGTCCATTATATCTTTTGCACATCTTTAGAACAGATTCTTGTCCATTACCTGTATTAAATGATTTAGATGTTATGGCAGTTACTTTTGATGGGTCGTATATAGCTACTAGGTATGCATCATACTTAGAAATTTTAATATTAATTAGTTTATAGTCTTCATTTCCTTCATTTCTTACTAATATAGCTTTATCATATTCATCTTTATATATTTTTTTATCACTAGTATCAATAATTATGTCATCAAGATTTATTTCTTCAGATGGAACTATATATGAGTTAAGTGCTACAACTTTACTTACTTCTTCTTCACTATAGAAGGTATAAGCAATATACTGATGTGTTTTAGTAACCATTGCTGTAGATATTATCATATTTTTGAAATCTGTATATGGTCCATAGAATAGAAAGAAACAACCAGCTACAAAGATATCAATAATGATCATAACAATGGTAAACCAATTTAATTTTCTTTTCTTTTTTTTGTTAACTTTTTTCATATTTAATCCTCCAATATAAATGGATCATTTAAAGTACCATTTCCTTTAAATTTGTTTTCTTTACTGATACTGATGGTTGGTCTTATATGTCTTTTTACGCCAATTCTTGATTTTGCAAGAATTGAATTATAAATATATACTCCATCATCAATTGGTGTTGTTAAGTAATAGTTTGCTAAGTCGCTATTAAATTTTAAATCACTAATATTAAGTAATCCTATGTAACATTCAGTATATTTACTTAAAACGTCTTTATAACTATTTTCATATTTGCCAATATAATATTTTCCTTTAACTAGTTTATCTTTGTATGGTAATTCTTCATAGTAAGTATTATTTAGATAATATGCAAGAGAGTAAGTATCATTTTCATCATATATATTTGAATTGTTACTAAAATATCTACTTGTAGTAACTAACTTTGTTGATTCTAGTTTTATAACATCTTTTTCTATGTCATATACTTGATATAAGTCGTTATCTAGTTTTACATAAGAACTAACTCTTACATCTTTTATATCCTCTTTTACAATATATGGATTTTCTTTTGTGCCTGTTCCACTTAATAAAACATTATTGTTGGCTAAAGTTACGACAGGTTTAACTAAATAGTTAATATTAGGTTTTGATAATGTTATGGTATTACTTGAGGTGTGCCAAGCTTTATTTGCAGCACTACTTGAATTTGCTAGCCATATTTTTTCATCTTCTTTAGATAAGAATGTTTTATCATCAATAATACTGTTTACATAGTCAGAAATATCTAGTAGAGATATATAATTATCTAGATTCATTTTGCTACATGAAATAGTTGTCATACTGTTGATATCGTCTTCACAAATAGTTGTTTTGGCTAATTTTTCGGTATTAAAAGATTTTATAAAAATGTCATTTAGATAATTAAAAATATCTGATTTTGTAAATGCGGTATATTCTTCATTCCATGGTAAGATATTTATATGGTCATCTAGCATCATAACAATAGTATTATCACTTTTAATCTTAATAATACGCCATAACATATTAGAGAAACTAACATAGTTATCTACATTTTCACCTTTATATATGGTATTACCATTTATTCTATATGCACCATTTCCTTCATATACTAATGAAGTATTTGCTAGAATATCTGTTGCCATATAAACTGTTGATTCTCCATCTATTTTTGGATTATATATTTTATAATATTTTATTAATCTTTTTCCATAAAAAATAAAACATCCTATAATAAATAATATACTAATAATACAGAATATTTTTTGGATACTTATTTTTCTTTTAATTTTACACTTCTTTTTCATACTTTTACCTCGTTTCTTATTATATCATCTATGTTATTTTTAGACAATATTTTTTAATTATTTAATTTATCTTTACATATTAATATATTGTTATTAGATAATGGGGTATAGAAAAAAAGATTACTTATTGGTAATCTCAGTTTTTCTATTTTCATAAAATCCCTTTATATCCATAATTACTGGTAATATAATTGGAACTCTACCAATTTTTTCGTTTAGGATAGGAACAAGTTCATTAATTAATTCTTGTTTGATTTCAGAAAAATTAATGGTTTTATTTTTTAACATTTTATTAATTATTTTTTCACTAATTTTTTGTAATTCTTTGATTAAATCTAAATTGTCATTTACTAATATATATCCGCGGGTAGTAATTAATGGTGGACTTAATAATTGTTTGTTTTTAGAGTCTATATTTATAATTATTGATAAGATACCGTTATTTGACATTAATACTCTATCTTTTATAACAACGTTACTAACATCTCCAACTCTTGAACCATCTACATATACTGAAGTTGCTTGAATATGTCCTTTTTTTACAATTGAGGTATTGGAAATATTTAAAATGTCTCCATTTTCTAATATAAAGGTGTTTTTCTTTGGTATACCACAGTCAATAGCTAAGTCGGCATGTTCTTTTAACATTCTGTATTCTCCATGATATGGTGCAAAATATTCGGGATTAAATAGTCTTATCATTAATTTTAATTCTTCCTGATTAGCATGTCCTGATGAATGTATTTCTTGATTAATGCTATTGGTAAATACTTTTACTCCTTTTAGGTATAATTTATTGATTGTTTTTGATACGGAAGAGGAGTTACCTGGTATTGGTGAAGATGAGAAAATAACAATATCATTAGGTATAAGTTTAATGTGTTTATGAGTTCCATTGGCAATTCTTGATAAAGCGGCAAGTGGTTCACCTTGACTACCTGTACATAATAGGCATACTTTGCTAGGATTTAATTGGTTAGCTTCTTCTGCTGATATAAATATACTTTTATCTTTTATATATCCACATTTTATAGCTATTTCGATAGATGTTTCCATACTTCTACCAAATAGAGCTATTTTTCTTTTATTAATTTTACAAGTTTCTACAATGTGTTTAAGTCTATATATATTTGAAGCAAATGTTGCTAAGATTATTCTGTTATTTTGGTAGTTAGAAAATATTTCTCCAAGATTTTCATCTACTTTGGATTCGCTAACAGAAATGCCACTTACTAATGCATTAGTAGAATCACTCATTAATAGTTTTACTCCCTTTTTACCAATTTCTGCCATTTTATGTAAATTAGCCATTGGTCCTATTGGTGTAAAATCAAATTTAAAATCTCCAGTCATTACTATAACTCCATTAGGAGAAGTAATAGCTAGACCATGAGAGTCTGGTATAGAGTGTGTTGTTCTAAAAAATTCAATATTAAAGTATTTTGTTTTAACGGTTGTATTTTCATCATAAATTTTAATATTTTTATATTTTATATTTCTTTCTTCTAATTTTTTTAAGATAAGTTCTTTAGCTTGAACTGGAGCATATATTTTTGGAATATTTATTTGGTTAAGTAAAAATGGTATTCCTCCAATGTGGTCTTCATGACCATGTGTTATAAATAGTCCTTTTATCATATTTTCATGTTCTTTTAAATAACTAAAGTCTGGTATAACATAGTCAATACCTAATAAATCGTCTTCTGGAAACATTACTCCTGCATCAACGATAATAATTTCATTATTGTGTTTAACACAATACATATTTTTTCCTACTTCTCCAAGGCCTCCTAGGGCAAATACTTGGGTTGTTTTTTCTTTATTCATAATCCTCACTTTCTTGTAAAATTTTGACCGATATAAAATAAATAATATAAATTTTAAAGATTAACACGTTACAAATTATATCATAATTAAAAAGTAAAATCAACTGTTATCTTTTGATGACGTTTGACAATAGTAATTTTTTTTGTTATAATTTTTTAGTCTTTTATACTTTATTTGGAAAGGAGAAAAATGAGTAAAATTAATATATTTAGTTTAGGTGGACTAAATGAAAATGGAAAAAACATGTATGTTGTCTGTGTTGATGATGATATACTTGTTCTTGAAGCTGGACTTCAGTATGCTGATGAACAGACATTGGGAATAGATTATATGATTCCTAATATTGATTATTTGAAACAGAACAAAGAAAGAATTAGAGGAATATTTTTAACACATGGTCATGATGAGAATGTGGGAGCAATTACAGATATTATAGATTATTTACCTAATATACCTATATATGCTTCTCCATTTACATATAATATTGTTAAACAGGAATTATTAGAATATGATAAGAGTATTTCTTCTTTGGTAAAAATTGAGGCTAATAAACCAGTAGATGTTGGTAATTTAAAGGTTTATCCTGTTTCTTTATCACATTCTATTCCAGATAATTTTGGGTATGCTATTTATACTCCTGATGGAATAATATTTTATGCTTCTGATTTTGTATTTGATTCAACGATGAGGGGAGCATATAAAACAGATTTAGGTAAGTTAGCATATATTGGTAAACAAGGGGTATTGTGTTTAATGTCTGAGTCTTTGTATGCTAATAAAGAAGGATATACGGCTCCAAATCATAGGATACAATCATTAATTAGGGAAACTTTAGTAAAAAGTAATGGAAGAATTATATTTAATGTCTTAAATTCTCATTTATATAGAATACAAGAATTATTTAATGAAGTAGAAAAGACAGATAGAAAAATAGTTGTTATGGGAAAAAGACTACAAAATATAATAGATAATGCTATTAAAGAAGATTATTTACATATTGATAGTAAATATATTGGAGATTTATCTAATATTAATGATGAAAATGTTGTTATATTAAATTCTAATGAGAGATATAAACCTTATTATAATATTTTGAAAATAGTAGATGGTTATGATAAATATGTTACTTTAACAAGTAGTGATACGGTATTTTTAGCTACACCTGTGTATGAGGGTAGAGAAAAGACTTTTTATAAGTTATTAGATAAGATTGCTAAGATAGGGTGTGAAGCGGTTGTTTTATCTCCGAAGAAATATTTATCATATCATGCTTCTAAAGAGGATCTTATGATGATGATAGAACTTATGAATCCTAAGTATTATTTTCCAATTAAAGGTGAATATTCAGAACAAGTCGCTAATGGAGATTTGGCTTGTATGGTTGGGGTAGATAAGGATAATATTATTTTGAAAGAAAATGGAAGTGTTGCTACTATTGTTGATGGTAAATTAATGGATGAATTTAAAGAGGTAAGGGTAGGTAATATATCTATTGATGGAGATTCTTCTAATGATATTGGGGAATTGGTACTTAAAGATAGAGAATTGTTATCTAATAATGGTATAGTTATAGTGTCTGCAACGATTGATAAGAAAAGTAAACAAATAATAGCTGGACCAGAAATACTTACTAGGGGATTTATTTATGTAAAAGATTCTGTTCAACTTATAGATGATATGAAAAATATTTGTTCTAGTATTATTTTGGATAATACTCATAATGGTTATGTTGATTATACAAAAATAAAGAATACTATTAGAGATGAATTATCAAAATTTTTATTTGAACAAGCTGGTAATAAACCTATGATTATAAATGTTATACAAGAAATATAATATTAAAAGTGTAAATAATAATTAAATAAATAAAAGTGTAAATAATAATTAAATAAATTGACATTATATAAAAAGTATTATATAATATGTATGTATTGAGGGAGGAAAATTATGTTATTTTTAGATACGTGTAGTGATTTAGCACCATTAATTAGACTTATTAAATTTGGTATAATTCCAATTATTCAAATAGGTGTTCCTATATTACTTATTTTATATGGAATGTTTGATTTGTCAAAAGCAGTTATTGCTTCAAAAGAGGATGAAATAAAAAATGCTACTAAGTTATTAACTAAGAGAGCAATATATGCTGTTGCAGTATTTTTAGTTGTTACTTTAGTAACTGCTGTATTTGGTTTACTTTCAAGTACAGGTGATAATAACATTGAAAATCAATCAAAAAGTGGTATACAATGTTGGAATAAAATAAAAAAATAAAAGTTGATGTTAGAAGCATTAGCTTTTTTTGTGTGACTTTTTTTAAATTTTGTCTATATATTCTATATATATTTAAGTTATTAAACTTAGTTAATATGTTGGATGTGTAGGGGAATAACTATAGAAATGTAACAATCTTTTTTAAATCTTTATTGTTATAAAAAAACTAGACGGTATTTCTAGTTAATATTTATTTTTACTTGAAATGTTCAAGTGTTAATTAAAAATGATGCCAGTAAGGAACATGTCTAACAACTCCGAGGCCAAAAGATGATAGTAAGTAATAAAATTACAAACCAGTTACATTATATATCATTTTTTTCAACAAAAACATCATATATTGCTTTATATCGGTATCCTAGTTTTGTATATGTTGAATCAGGAACAAGTATTCCTAATTCTATTAATTGATCTATTAAAGTAGACACAGTATTTCTTGATACACCAGATTCTTCTTATATTTCTTTTTTTGTAAAAACTATTTGGTGCATTATAGCAGGCATTATTCTATATACAGCATTACTATTTAATGTTTTTATTTTATCCATATCTCTATTATAAATACTTTTTATCATATTTATTTTAGAAATATAATTATTACATTGTTCAATAATACATTGTAAGAAAAATTTAATAAAGCCTGACATATTCCCTTTTCTGCTTTCGTTTAAAAATTTATGATAACTAGGTTTATATAATTCGATTACTTCTGATAAAAACAAAATTGGCCTATCATCAGTTAATTTAGCAAGTTGTATAG
>FR902136.1 GCA_000437895.1 Clostridium sp. CAG:914
ATCGGAAGATAGCAGCTTTAACAACCTCTTATTGTGTGCACTTTTTGTTTGGGAGAAATATATGGATAAAAAATATTTAGATGAAATATATAATTTAGCTATGAAGGCTTTTGATTGCAATGAAGTTCCTGTTGGGGCTATTGTGGTAAAAGATGGTGTTATTATTGGAAAAGGATACAATTGTAAAGATGGTACACAAGTGGCTACGAAACATGCTGAAATTGTTGCAATTGAAGAAGCATGTCGATGCATTAATTCTTGGCGTTTAGATAATTGTGAATTATATGTTACTTTAGAACCATGTATGATGTGTACTGGTGCAATAATGGAAAGTAGAATTAAAGAAACTAAATTTTTATTAAATCGAACTAATGTTTGTTTTAAACCTGGTTCTTTTATTAAAATACAAATGATTGATGATAAAAAAATGTGTGATAAATATTTAAAATTAATACAAAAATTTTTTGTAAATAAAAGATATTAATGTTATAATACTTTGTGAGGAGTGATGGTTATTAATTATTTGGCTTTATATAGAAAATATCGACCTTCTACGTTTGATGATGTTGTTGGTCAAGAGGAAAATATTAAAATTTTAACTAATGCTGTGTTAAACAATATGATTTCACATGCATATATATTTTATGGCCCTAGAGGTACAGGTAAAACTACAATGGCGAAGATTTTTTCTAAGATGGTTAATTGTGAGTCTTTAGATGGTTATAATCCTTGTTGTAAGTGTAAAAATTGTTTAGATATATTTAAAAATAATGATGTTGTTGAAATAGATGCTGCTTCGAATAATGGTGTTGATGAGATAAGAGAACTTCGTGATAAAGCTAATTTAGTTCCTTCATTAGGTAAATATAAAATATATATTATTGATGAAGTTCATATGCTTACTACTCAGGCATTTAATGCGTTACTAAAAACTATTGAAGAACCTCCTAAACATGTTATTTTTATACTTGCTACGACTGAAATTCATAAGATACCATTAACTATTCTATCTAGATGTCAAAAATTTCAGTTTACTAAGTTGGATAATGATGAGATAGTAATGAAACTTAGAAAAATTGCAAGTTTAGAAAATATTGATGTTGGAGATGATTCATTGTATGAAATTGCAAGGTTATCTAATGGTGGAATGAGAGATTCAATTAATTTTTTGGATCAACTTAGAACTTATGCTAATAATAGTATTAAATTAGAGGATGTTTTTAAGGTGTGTGGAACTATTTCTTATGTTGATATAAAAAAGTTATTTGTTGATATTTATAATAATGATGTAGTTAGTATATTAAATTTTGTTAATGATGTTGATAGAAGGGGTATTAATTATATAAAAATTATTGAGGAACTTATGAGCTTTTTAAGAGATGTTTTGTTATGTTTAGATAATGTTGATACTAAATATATAAGTACTTCTATTGATGAGATTCGTGATGTAGCTAATTTGTTTTCAAAAGAAGATGTTTTTTATGTTTTTAAATTATTGGATAAACTTTTTGAAAATATTAAATTTTCTACTAGACCTGCTATTTTGTTGACTACTTTTTTACTTAGATTGACAGAAAAGAATTTTAATAAATCAGATAATTCTGGCTCTTTGGATGTGTTAAATAGTAAATTTGTTAGTAAAGAAGGTCTTATTGTTGATAATAGCATAGATAATACTGTTAATGAATCTCAGAAAATTGTACATAAAATTGACAATGTAAATAATGATAGCTTAGATGTTAAATGTATTTTAGGGGAAGAAGATAAAAAAATTATTATTAATAATGCTTTTGCTTTGGCTGATAAGAAACTTCTTAATTTTATAAGAGAAAAGTGGAGTGTTATTAATGATTATTTATCTGATAAAAAATATAGTAAAGAGGCAGGATTATTGTTAGATGTTACTGTTAGAGTTACTGGTAATGGTTATGTTATTGTTTCTACTAAATATGATTCTTTGATTGATAAATTTTATTCTAATTATGATATTATAATTGATTTTATTGAAAATATATTTGGAAAGAAGTATTTTTTGGTTTTAGTTGATGATTTGAAATGGAATGAATTAAAAAAGGAATATGTTGATAAAATTAATTCTGGTTTAAAATATGATGTTATGGAATTTAATTATTGTGGTAAAAAGAGTAATGATATAATTAATAATTTGTCTAATTCTAATAAAATTGATAAATTGATTGATTTAATTGGGGAAGATGTTATAGAATATAAATGAGAGAGGAAGAGATATTATGAATATGCAAAAATTAATGCAAGAAGCACAAAAAATGCAAGCTCAATTGCAAAAAACACAAAAAGAAATAGAAAGTAGTACTTATGAAGGTAATTCTTCTTTAGTTCATGTTGTTTTGAATGGAAAGAAAGAAGTTGTTAGTATTAATATAAATATTGAGGAAGATCTTTCTTCGCTTGATAAAGAAATGTTGGAAGATATGATTATGTTAGCTTTTAATGATGCTTGTAGGAAGGCTGAAGCTGATAAAGAAGTAAAACTTGGTAAATATGGTCAAGGTTTATCTGGGTTGATGTAATATGTATCCGGAGTGTGTTAGAAAATTAATAGATTCATTAAAAAAGTTGCCTGGTGTTGGTGAAAAAAGTGCAGAGAGAATGGCTTTTTCTATTATGAATTTTTCTTCTGATAGTTTGCTTGATTTTTCTCAATCTTTAATTGATATTAATGAAAAACTTAAAAAATGTCCTATTTGTAATAATATTACAGATAGAGATATTTGTTATATTTGTTCTGATGAATCTAGAAACAATAATACAATCTTTGTCGTTGAAAAGCCTAAAGATATTGTTTTATTTGAAAAGATAGGAAATTATAATGGACGATATCATGTTCTTGGAGGTCTTATTTCTCCTTTAGAAGGTATTGGTCCTGAAGATATTAATTTATCAGGGTTAATAGATAGGGTGAAAAATTCTTCTGTTGAAGAAGTTATTGTTGTTTTAAAGCCTTCAATTGAAGGTGAAACAACTACACAATATATAAAAAAAATATTAGAAAAATATAATGTTAAGGTTTCTAAAATAGCTACTGGAATTCCTATTGGTACCGAAATTGAATATATTGATACGATGACTTTAGAAATGGCTTTTGAGGAGAGAAAAGATATTTTGTAATTGTATATGGTAATAGTTTTTACTTTTTTACATAGTATGTATTGGTGAATAATATGTTTAAAAGAATATTTGTTGTTTTAAAAAAGATAGTTTTATCTATATTGTTTATTTATACTTACAATAAGTTAACGTTACCTTTGGATATTGTAATACCAATTAATGTTTTTTCTGTTTCTTTGGTAAGTTTATTTGGTATTCCATCTATTATTATGTTAATTTTATTTTCTTTACTTTGTTTATGAGGAGGTTAATATGCTCGATGATATAAAATATAAACAACCATTGTTTTATAATGTTTTAAGTTTATCGCTTAAAAATAATATGTTATCTCATGCTTATTTGATAGACATTAATAATAATGAAAATGCTTTCTGTTATGTTTTATCTTTTGTTAAAGCGATAATATGTAATAATCATTATACTAATGGTAATAAATGTGATGGATGTGATATTTGTAATAGAATAATGGATAATAATTATCCAGAGTTTAAAATTATTAAACCTGATGGTTTATGGATAAAAAAGGATGATATTTGTGCATTGCAAAGAGATTTTTCTAAGAAGGCAATTGAGGGTGTTAAGAGAGTATATGTTGTATTAGATTGTGAGAAGATGCGTAAAGAGACAGCTAATTCTATGCTTAAGTTTCTTGAAGAGCCAGAAGATAATGTTATTGCTATTCTTGTTACTAATAATATGGCTAATGTTCTTGATACTATTATATCTAGATGCCAACTTATTAAGTTAGAACATGAAAATGTTTTAATTGATTCTCTTTCTGTAGTAGAACAAACAGTATGGAACTTTGTATTTAATTTGGAAAATTCTTTTAGTGATTCTTTAGTTAATACAAAAAATTTGTGGCATGATATTATTAAAGATAGAGATAGTAATATTATTGCTTTAGATATTATGATTGATATATATAGGGATATTTTAAATGTCAAGTTATGTAATAAGTGTGTTAAATATGTATGTTTATTAGATAAATATCAGGTTGTTTGTAATAATAATACATTAGATAAATTGTTGGACAAGCTAGATATTGTTTTAAATATTAAAGATAGTGTTAAGTATAATGTTAATATTAATTTGTTAATTGATAGATTAATTATTGAGTTAGGAGGGCAGTATGAAGGTAGTAGGTGTTAGCTTTGGAGATTGTAATAAAGTTAATTTTTTTGATGTAAATGATTGTGCTCTTGATTTGGGAATTGACGTAATTGTTGATACAGATAGGGGATTACAATTTGGTACTGTTGTAAGTTTTGTTAATAATGATGATATTAGTGATAAAATAGATTATAAGAAAGTTGTTAGAGTATCTACAAAGAATGATTATAAACAACATTTGAACAATTTAAAAGATGCAAAAAAAGCTATTCTTAAGTGTAATGAACTTATTTCTGAATATAAATTAAATATGCATATTGTTGATGCATTTTATACTTTTGCTCGTGAACAATTAATTTTTAGGTTTGTGGCAGATGAAAGAGTTGATTTTAGACAATTAGCACGTGATCTTGGTACTATATTTAAAACTAGAATTGAACTTAGACAAATTGGTATTAGAGATAAGGCAAGAGAAATAGGTGGAATTGGTCCTTGTGGACGAGCTCTTTGTTGCAGTAAATTTTTAAATGAATTTGATAGTGTTTTTATTAGTATGGCAAAAAATCAAATGTTATCTTTAAATCCTACTAAAATTAATGGTGTATGTGGTCGACTTTTGTGTTGTTTAAAATATGAAAATGATAATTATACTGAATATAGAAAAGGTTTGCCTGAAATTGGTAAGAAAGCTATAATTAATGGTTGTGAAGGAAAGGTTATATCTGTGGATATTTTTAAGAGAAGATTTAGAATTATTACGTCTGATAATGAAATTTTGGAAAGTGATGAAGTAAGTGAAAGTAAAGAATAATTTGTTAAATTTTAAAGATAAAATAATATATCAGGATACTGATTTTTTTGCTTTTTCGTTGGATTCTTTGTTACTTGCTAATTTTGCTACGATTAGATTTAGTGATAAGAAAATTATGGATTTTTGTACTGGAAATGCTCCAATACCTATGTTTTTAACTTATAGAACTAGAGCACATATTTATGGTATGGAAATACAAGATAGTGTTTATTCTTTGGGTGTTGAATCTGTTAATGAGAATGATATGGCTGATCAGATTGATTTGATTTGTGATGATGTTAAAAATGTTTATTCTATATTTGATTCTGATTCTTTTGACTTAGTACTTGTTAATCCTCCTTATTTTAAAGTTAGTAAAAATTCATTTATTAATAAAAATGATGTTAAGAGTATAGCAAGGCATGAAATTTTAATTGAATTAGATGATATTCTTTCTAGTGCTAGTTATCTTCTTAAATCAGGTGGAAATTTTGCTATGGTTCATAGACCAGATAGATTTTTAGAAATATTAACTCTTATGAAAAAATATAATCTTGAACCTAAAAAAATTCGTTTTGTTTATCCAAAAGATGGAGAGGAAGCTAATATTTTACTAATTGAGGGAAGTAAAAATGGTAAGAGTGGTGTTAAAATATTACCACCTTTGATTACTTATGTTGATGGAAAATATTCTAAAGAAATAAGAGATATGTTTGGAGATGATACGCATGTGGCAAAATAGTTATGATGGGAGTCCTTCTTTATATTTGGTTCCTACTCCTATTGGGAATATGGAAGATATTACTTTAAGGGCTATTAAAATTTTAAAGGAAGTTGATGTTATTTTTGCTGAAGATACTAGGGTGACTTTACAGTTACTTAATTATTTTGATATTAAGAATAGAGTTATTTCTTTGCATAATTATAATGAAGATAAAGTTAGGGATGTTGTTTTAGATTTTTTAGTAAATAAAAAAAATGTTGCTATTGTTACTGATAGAGGTACTCCTTTAATTAGTGATCCTGGATATAAAACAGTTAAATATATTAAAGATCATTGTTATAATGTTATTGCCTTACCTGGTGCGTGTGCTATGATACCAGCTATGATTGCTTCTGGTATTTCTTCTGTTCATTTTTTATTCTATGGTTTTTTAGATAGTCGTGATTCTGCAATGGTTAAAGAATTATCACTATTATCTTCTTGTGATTATCCAATTATTTTTTATGAAGCTCCACATAGGCTTATTAAGACTTTAAAAAATATGTTATCTGTTTTTGGAAATAGAAATATTTCAATTTCTAAGGAGATTTCTAAATTACATGAAATGATTTTTACTGGTACTTTAGAGGAAGCTATTTCTTTAATTAAGGATGTTAAAGGTGAGTTTGTTATTGTAGTGGATAAAAGTTATGATGTTGATAATAATAATGATATAGATATTATGGATAGTATTTCAATGTATGTTAAGTCTGGTTTATCTATTATGGATTCTATTAAGAGAGTAGCTCGTGATAAGGGAATGTCAAAAAGTGATGTTTATAAATATTATATTGAAAGGAAAAAATAATGAAATTAGTAGTTGGTTTAGGTAATCCTGGTAAGGAATATGTTAATACAAGACATAATGTTGGTTTTATGTTTTTAGATTCTTTATATAATGATTTTAAATTAAATAAAAAGTTTAATGCATTAGAGTGTTTAATAGGTGATACTATTATTATTAAACCTTTATCTTATATGAATTTATCTGGCGATGTGGTTTATAAGTATGTAAATTTTTATAAAATTGAATTAGATGATATTTTGATTATTCATGATGATATGGATATTATTTGTGGTGATTATAAAGTTAGTTATAATCATGGTGATGGTGGTCATAATGGTATTAAAGATATTATTTTGAAACTTAATTCTAAGAAATTTATGAGGTTAAAGATTGGTATTTCTCATGTGTCTGGTGGTGAAAAGAAGGATTATGTTTTAGGACGTTTTAGTAATGCTGAACTTGATTCTATAAGTGCTGTATTTGACAAATTAAGTAATGTTATAGATGATTATTTTTCTTGTGATAGGAATATGTTTATGACAATATATAATACTAAATAAATTTTTTTAAATAGTAAAGGAGGTATTTTTGTGAGTTTTTTTGATAATATATTTGATGTTGGTAGTATGTCATCTGATTATAGTATTATTGGTCTTAATAAGGAAATGTCTTCTTTATATATATATGATAGTTTTATTAAGTATAATAAAGGTATTTTGGTGGTAGCTTCTGAATTGTATGAAGCTAATTTGTTGTTTGAATATTTAAGTAAATATACGGATAAAGTTTTATTTTTTCCTATGGATGATTTTTTAACTAGTGAAGCTATTTCTGTTAGTCCGGAGTTTAAGGCTGAGAGAATAGATACTTTAAATAAACTTATTAATGATGATAAGTATATTGTTGTTACTAATTTAATGGGGTATTTAAGGTATTTACCTTTGCCTAGTCTTTGGAAAGATAGTAATGTTAATATTTCTGTTAATTGTGATTATGATAGGGACAGTTTGTTAAATAAATTATATAATATGGGTTATATTCGGGATGTTTTGGTAAATGAGACTGGTAATATTGGTGTTAGGGGATATGTTATTGATATTTTTCCAATAATGGAAGAAAATCCTGTTCGTATTGAATTTTGGGGAGATACGGTAACTTCTATTAAATATTTTGATGTTGATACTCAAAGATCTATTAGTGAAATTGATAATATTTGTATTTATCCATTTACAGAATTTTTGCTTGATGATTATTCTATTGATTTTATTAATAGTCAGAAATATTTGGCTAACTATGGAAGTGTTGCTTCTATTTATGATTATATTAATGATGGAATTTGTTTTTTTAGTGATTATAATTTAATTTTAAATAGTTATTCAACTTTGGTAGATACAATTATGGATTATGATGCTAATTATTCAGCTGATATTAAGACAAATTATATGAATAGTTTTACTGATATTGTTATTAAGCATAGTGTCTATATAATGAATTTTGATAATGTTGTTAATAAAAGTGTTAAATCGTTAAAATTTAGTATTAATAATATTGAAAATTATGACAATAATTATGAAAAATTAAAGAGTGATTTACTTAATTATGTTAAGAATAATAAGACAGTAATTATATGTGTTTTGGATAAAAATATGGCTAGTAGAATTTCTGATTATTTGGAGATAGATGATATTATTTATACTGATGAGTGTAATATAATAAATGGTAAGATTAATTTGATTATTAAATCTATTCCTAGAGGTTTTATCTATGGTAATTATATTGTTATCAGTGATGTAGATATTTTTTCTTTAGGAAATAATGTAAAGAAATATAAGAGTAAATTTAAAACTGGTACTAGAACAAGTAATATTTTGGATATTAATAAAGGTGATTTTGTTGTTCATGAAATGTTTGGTATTGGTATATATGATGGGTTAGTTACTATTCCTAAGAATGGAATGAAGAAGGATTATCTAAAAATTATATATGCTGATGATGATATTCTTTATATACCTGTTGAAAATATTGATAGAATTAGTAAATTTTCTGGTAAAGATGGTGTTGGGGTTAAACTTAATAGTTTATCTAATGATAATTGGCAAAAAAAGAAAGGAAAAGTTAAGGCTAAATTAGAAAGTATTGCTGATGATTTGCTTAAGGTATCGGCTGATAGGGAATTAAAAGTGGGTTTTGCTTTTAAGAAAGATGATGAAAATCAAAAAATGTTTGATAGTGGTTTTGTTTATACAGAAACTCCAGATCAGATTAAATCTATTAATGATATTAAAAGGGAAATGGAAAGTAGTAAGCCTATGGATATGCTTTTATGTGGCGATGTTGGTTATGGAAAGACAGAAGTTGCTTTTAGGGCTATGTTTAAAGCTGTTGATAGTGGAAAGCAAGTTGCTTATTTATGTCCTACGACTATTTTATCTAATCAGCAATATACTTCTTGTATTGAAAGATTTAAAGATTTTCCTGTAAGAATTGAACTTTTAAACAGATTTGTTGATAAGAGTCGTCAAAAAAAGATAATTGATGATTTGGAAAAAGGGCTTGTTGATATTGTTTTTGGGACGCATAGATTGCTTAGTAATGATGTTAAGTATAAAGATTTGGGTTTACTTGTTATCGACGAGGAGCAAAGATTTGGTGTAACTCATAAGGAGAAAATTAAACAATATAAATCAACGGTAGATGTTTTGACTTTATCGGCAACGCCTATTCCTAGAACACTTCAGATGTCAATGTCTGGTGTTAGGAGCTTATCTTTGATAGAAACGGCACCACAAGAGAGATATCCTATTCAGACATATGTTTTAGAAGAAAATAATTTGGTTATTAAGGATGCTATATATAAGGAATTATCAAGAAATGGTCAGACGTTTATTTTGTATAATAATGTTAATAATATTGAAACTAAAGTTAATGAATTTAGATCTTTAGTTCCAGAGGCTAAAATAGATTATGCACATGGTCAAATGAATAAAGTTACTTTGGAAAATAAGATGAATAATTTTATTAATAATAAGTTTAATGTTTTGGTGTGTACTACAATAATTGAGACAGGTATTGATATTCCTAACGTTAATACTTTGATTATTTTAGATGCTGATAGATTTGGTTTATCTCAATTATATCAAATACGAGGAAGGATAGGTCGTAGTAATAAAATTGGATATGCTTATTTGATGTATGGTAAGAATAAATTTTTGACAGATACTGCTATTAAGAGGCTTGATGTTATTCGCGAATTTACAGAACTTGGTAGTGGATTTAAAATTGCTATGAGAGACTTATCTATTAGAGGAGCTGGAGATATTTTAGGACGAGAACAGTCTGGTTTTATTGATTCTATTGGTATTGAATTATATTTGAAGATGTTAAATGAGGCTGTTAGAAAGAGCAAGGGAGAAAAAATTATTGAGGAAGATACTAAAAAGAATGATAAACCTTTAATTGAAGTTTCTACTCATATTAGTGATAGTTATATTAGTGATGTGGAACTTAAGATATTAATTCATAAGAAAATTAATGAGGTTAAGGATGAGACAACTTTAAATGATATTCGTGATGAATTATCTGATAGATTTGGTAAGATTAGCGAGGAAATGGAAATATATATGTATGAGGAATGGTTTGAGAAAATTGCAAAATCTTTAGGAATTAATAAAGTTGTTACGATGAAAAATAATATTGATATTGAGCTTCCTTGTGAATTATCTAGTAAGATAGATGGTGAAAGGCTATTTAATGATGCTTATTCTATATCTAAAATGTTTAGATTTTTATATAAAGATTCTTCTATTCATATTATTTTAGATACTATTAAATTGGAAAAACATTTTTTGATATATTTAATTGAATTACTTGAAAAAATTAAGGGATATAAATTAAATGTATAATACTTTAAATAGTAGATAGATATATTATTCTATTTACTATTTTTTGTATAATTAACAGTAATTGGGTAAATATAATTATAGAATGGAGGAAATATGAAAACGACAGGGATTGTTAGGAGAATAGATGAGCTTGGTAGAATAGTTATTCCTAAGGAAATGAGAAAAAATTTACGTATAAAAACGGGAGATAATTTGGAGATAATGGTTAATGATGACACTATTGTTTTAAAAAAGTTTTCTGAGATTGAGAATTTGGAAACAATTGCTTTATCATATGCTGATTCATTTTATCAAGTTTTAAAATATAATGTTATTATTACTGATACAGATAAAATTATTGCAATTTCTGGTCCTTTGAAGAATAAGTATGATGGAAAGGAAATTAGTGATAATATTATTAGACTTATTGATAGAAGGGATAATTTTGTTGAAAGAAAGAAAAAGGATATAACTATTGTAGATGGTATTAATGAGAATTGTTATTATGCATTTTCGACGATAATTAGTAATGGTGATTCTATTGGGAGTGTTATTATTTTATCTGTTGATAAACCAATGTTGGAAACTGAAGAAAAATTAGCATCAATTCTTGCTAATATATTGAGTAATTATTTTTGTTGATTAATGAAATTATGTATGTTATAATATTCTTGAAAAACGGTGAAGGAAAGAATGATATGTAGATTTATAGAGAGCTTATGTTGGTGGAAATTAAGTAATCAAAGTATTTGGAATGGCTCTGGAGTTGTTTAATCGAATATTTAGATTAAAACGTTAGTTTCGTTATAACTATGAGTGTATAATTTTATAATTATAAAATAAGGTGGTACCACGGATTAATAATTCGTCCTTATACTACCTTTTTTTTGTGGAGGAATTATGAGAAGTTTTGAAAAAATTAGTTTTGAGCAATTTAAAAATGATGTTTGTGATGATAAGTTAATTTATAATAAATTTAAATTACCTAATAGAAGTACTAAGAATAGTGCTGGATATGATTTTTTTTCTTTATTTGATTTTTCTTTAAAACCAGGTGAGATAATGAAGATTCCTACTGGTATAAAAGTTAATATGGAAAATAATGATGTATTATTTTTGGTTGTTAGGAGTAGTATGGGATTTAAATACAATGTTCGGATGTGTAATCAGGTTGGAGTAATAGATTCTGATTATTATAATAATAGTGATAATGAGGGACATATATGGATTAAATTAAAGAATGAAGGGGATAAAGATTTTATTGTAAAAAATGGCGATGCTATTTGCCAAGGTATATTTTTAAACTACTTAACAGTAACGAATGAAAGAGATGTTAAAAAAATTAGGAATGGTGGGTTAGGTAGTACAAATGGAGGAAAAGATGAAAGATAAATTTTATATAAGTACTGCTATTGCATATACTTCTAGTAAACCTCATTTGGGTAATACTTATGATGTTGTTTTAGCGGATGTTATTGCAAGATATAAAAGATTGAGGGGATATGATGTTTATTTTCAAACTGGAACTGATGAACATGGTGAAAAGATAGAATTAAAAGCTCGTGAGAATAATATTTCGCCTCAAGAATATGTTGATAATATAGCATCTTGTGTTAAAGATGTTTGGGATTCTTTAAATACAAGTTATGATAAGTTTGTAAGAACTACAAATTCTAAACATAAAGAACTTGCTTCAAAGATATTTGATAAATTGTATGAGAAAGGCGATATATATAAAGGAAATTATAAAGGTCTTTATTGCGTTCCTTGTGAATCATTTTGGACGGAAAGTCAACTTGTTTCTGGTAATTGTCCTGATTGTGGACGTCCTGTTAAAGAAGCAAGTGAAGAGTGTTATTTCTTTAAAACAAGTAATTATTCAAAATGGTTGTATGATTATATAGAAAGTCATCCTGGTTTTATCGAGCCAGAATCCAGAAAAAATGAGATTATAAATAATTTCATTAAACCAGGTTTGCAAGATTTGTGTGTATCTAGAACAACTTTTAAGTGGGGAATACCTGTTAGTTTTGATTCTAATCATGTTATATATGTATGGATAGATGCTCTATCTAATTATATTACTTTTCTTGGATACGATCCTTATGGTCCTTCTAGTTTGGAATTTAAGAAGTATTGGCCTTGTGATTTGCATATGATTGGTAAAGATATTTTAAGATTTCATGCTATATATTGGCCTATAATTTTACATTGTCTTGGTCTTGAGATGCCTAAGAAAATATTTGCTCATCCTTGGCTTTTATTTAGCAATGATAAAATGAGTAAGTCTAAAGGTAATATTGTTTATGCAGAGGATTTAATTAGTAAATATGGCGTAGATGCTGTTAGATTTTATTTGTTACATGATATTCCTTTTGGTAGTGATGGTAATTACACAGAAGAATTATTTATTGATTCAATTAATACTAATTTAGCTAATGTTTTGGGAAATTTGGTTAATAGAACTATTGGTATGGCTAATAAATATTTCTTGGGAAAGATTACTAATACTAAAGAATATGCTGATGTTGATAAAGAACTTGTTGATTTGGTTTTGTCTTTGGATTCAAAAATAGAAAATGATATTAATAATGTTAGAATATCTGATTCTCTTTATAAAATTATGGAGGTATATCGTAGGTGTAATAAATATATTGATGAAACGGAGCCTTGGGTTTTATATAAAGAGAATAAGTTAGACAGATTAAATACTGTTATTTATAATTTAATTGAGTCTATTAGAATAGCTACGGTATTTTTACAGGCATATTTGCCAGATACGGCAAATGAAATATTTAAACAACTAAATACTGATATTAATACTATGGATTCTGTTTTGGAATTTGGTCAATATAATTCAGATATGATTGGAGAAGCAAGTCCATTATTTAAGAGAATAGAAAAATAATATAAAACTTATGAATTTGTTTCATGAGTTTTTTACTTGTCAAAAAATGTCAAACTATTGAATTATTATAGTTATTTATTTACAAATACTAATAAATTTGATATATTCGTTTTGTAGCATTGCAGTAAAGAAAGGATTGAAGGGAATGCTAAATGTAAGCAAAAAAATTAACATAGCTGCAGTTATGTATGTGGCATTGATTTTGGTAGTAGGTTTGTGTAAATTTTTTTATTCTTTTACTGTAGTAGATATTATTTACTATTTTGTTATTTTTCTTTGTTTTATTAAAATTTTTATTCTTTTGCTTAAACAAAGATAAGTTGTGAGGTGATTGTATGTTTGTTGATACACATTGTCATATTAGTTATGAAGATTATGACAATATTGATGAACTTATTATGAATATTAAGAATAGTAAAGTAGAAAAAATAATTGTAAATGGTACTGATATGAAAAGTAATCTTTTTGTATTAGAACTTGTGCGTAAATATGATATTGTTTATGGTGCATTGGGTTTTCATCCTACGGAACTTGATGATTTTTCTTATGATTATTTAGATTGGCTTGATAAAAATATAGATAATGACAAAATTGTTGCTTTAGGAGAAATAGGACTGGATTATCATTATGAAAATACTGATAAAGAAAAGCAGATAGATGTTTTAAAGAGACAACTTGATATAGCTGTTAAACATAATAAGCCAATTATTTTCCATTGTAGAGATGCAATTGGAGATACTTATAATATTCTTAAAAAATATAATTTGAAAGGAACAATGCATGCTTATAGTGGTAGTTTAGATATGGCTTTAAAGTTTATTAAGTTAGGTTATTGTTTAGGTGTTGGTGGGGTTGTTACTTTTAAAAATGCTAAAAATATAATTGAAGTAATAAAAAATATTGATTTGAAATATATTGTATTAGAAACAGATGCACCATTTTTGACTCCTGAGCCATATAGAGGAAAGAAAAATGATTCTTCTTTTATTTACTTGGTAGCTGAAAAAATAGCTTTAATTAAGGGGATATCTTGTAGTGATGTGGCACATATTACTAACGATGTGGCTAGTGAGCTATTTGACTTATAACTAAAAATGTGTTATTATTAATTTGCCAACCCAAAAAAGGAAAGGTGATTAAATGAAAAAAATAGTACTTAATATATTTGTAATTTCTTTACAATTATTGATGGTTGGACTATTTTTTATGACGATTTTTAGTGAAAAGGTTAATATTACTAAAGAGGTTAGTATAGTTGATAATGAAAATTTGGATAAAATTGCTGATTCTGTTTCTTTACTTTTTATTTCTGAAGAAACACCATTGGTAGATAATGAAATTGCTAGTGCTTATGTTGATATGTCGTCTTTGAATGAAGAAGTACAAGAAATAGAAGAAAATATAGTTACAAATAATTCTTTAACATTATTAAATACTTCTTTATATAAAAGTAATCCTGATTTAGGTTTTGTAGTTACAGATAATAATAAGACATATACGTTGCCTGATGATGAATTTGATTTAGTAGTTGCAGTGGTGGCTGCTGAATATGAAAAGAGTATTGATGATGCGTTGGCAGTTATTTCTGTTATATTAAATAGATGTGAGTCTCCAACATGGTCAGAGTGGGCCGGTACTAGTCCTGCTATGCAGGTTGTTAAACCTAATCAATTTGAAGTATATTCTATAGGGTCATATTTGAAGTATATGCCTGGTGGTGTTTTTTACGATACTAATCATTATAAATTAGCAAAGCAAGCTGTTATTGATGCTTTTAATGGTATTAGAAATAATAATTATTATTCTTTTAGATCGTGGAGTTATATAACTTCAGGTGGTGATTATTATAGTTATAACTATATTGTAGAGGGTGGAAATAGATATAATTAAGAGCTTTGCTCTTTTTTCTTAGGAGGATTATGGAACGTTTTGAATTTAAAAAATCTTTGGGTCAAAACTTTATTAAGGATGAAAATGTTGTGAACAAAATTGTTAGTTCTGCTTCAATTGACAAGGATACTTTAGTTATTGAGATTGGACCTGGAGCTGGTTGGTTATCTAAAAAAATCATTCCTTTGTCTAAAAATACTATTTTGTATGAGATAGATACTAGACTTAGGGATATATTGAATAAAGAGTTGGCTTTGTATGATAATTATGAATTGATTTTTAATGATGTTTTGAAGGAGGATATCTCTAGCGATATAAGTAAGTATAATTTTAAAAAATTATATGTAGTTGCTAATATTCCTTATTATATTACTTCTCCGATATTAAAAAAACTTATGTATGAAATATATCCTGATAAGATTATTATAATGGTACAAGATGAGGTTGCTTCTAGATTGGCTGGTATGCCAGGGTCTAGAGATTATGGCCTTATGACTGTTTTGTTTAATTCTAGATATAATATAAAAAAGTTATTTAAAGTGGGGAAAAATTCTTTCGTTCCTATACCTAAAGTAGATAGTGCTGTAGTAGAGATGGTTAAAGAAAATAAATATGAGATAAAGGATGAAGACGTTTTTGATAAACTTATTAGTGATGCATTTCAATATAAAAGGAAGACAATTAAGAATAATTTGAAAGGATATGATTTAAATAAATTGTCTTTAATACTTGATAAGTATGGATATAGTTTATCTGATAGAGCGGAAAGTATTCCTGTTAATGTTTTTATAGAGATGGCTAACGTTTTGAGTTAGTTATTTTTTTTTTATTTAAGCATATAATCTAGTGGGTGATATTATGTTTGGTGTAGGAGACTATGTTACTAGAAAATCATATAATAATGATATTGTTTTTAAAGTTATTGATATAAGAGATAACATATATTATTTAAAAGGGGTTAATTTTAGGCTGTATGCTGATAGTCCTAAAGAAGATTTGGTGGTTTGTGAGGATAGTTTGGATAGTGATAAATTTTCTCCTTCTATAGATGATTATAGAGATTTGGACAGAAATGAATATTTTTATTTGCCTGGAAAGATATTACATATTGATGGAGACGAAGAATATTTAGAAAAATGTATGAATTTTTATAATAAGAGTAAAATTAAAGCATATGGTTTATATTTAAAGGAGGATGAATTTGCTATTTCTATTGGTAATTTGTTAAAAAAATATAATCCGGATATTTTGGTATTGACTGGTCATGATGCTTTTTATAGAAAGAAAAGAAATAAATATAAGAATACATCTAATTTTGTTGATGCTGTTATGGAAGCAAGAAAATATGAAAAATCTCATGAAAAACTTTTAATTATTGCTGGTGCTTGTCAGTCCAATTATGAAGAATTAATAAAAGCGGGTGCTAATTTTGCTTCTAGTCCTAAAAGAGTTAATATTCATGCACTTGATCCTGCTATTGTTGCCTCTTGTCTTTCTTTTTCTGATAAGAATACTAATATTGATTTAATAAAAATATTAGATAAAACTAAATATGGTGCTTCTGGTATTGGTGGTATTATTACTAAAGGAACTATGTATGTAGGGTATCCTAGATAATGAATATAAAGTATATTAAGTCATATATAGCTTCAAAAATTGGAACTAAAGTAGTAGTTATATGTTATTATAGTAGGAATAAGAAAGAAAGATTTAATGGTGTAATTTTTAATGTATATCCTAAAGTTTTTACTGTTAGACTTGATGATGGTATGATTAAAAGTTTTAATTATGTAGATATTATTGCTAAAAATATAAAAATATTTATTTAAAACTGGTAAATTTATGTAAATGTATTGACTTTTTTGATTGTTTTGCTATAAAATTATCTTGGAAAATAAATTTCTAGAAGGAGTGAAACATATGGAGATTACTGAAGTAAAAGTAACTAAGGTTCAAAGAGAAAATTCAAAGACTAGAGGGTATGCTTCTGTTGTTATAGATGGATGCTTTAGAGTTAATGATATTAAAATCTTAAGTGGTGATAATGGCTTATTTATAGGTATGCCTAGTAAGAAAAGAGGCGATATTAATAGAGATATTGCTCATCCTTTAAACCAAGAAACAAGAGATAAGTTTGTTAAAGCAATATTAGAAGAATATGAAAAGACTGAATAACTCCTTAGTGAGTTATTTTTTTGGCATTTTTTTTCTTCTTTTACATAATATTTAGTGGGTGATATTATGGACAAAGTAAAAGAGATAGAGGCTAGTTTTAATCATGGTCTTAGTTTGGCAGAGAGAAAGAATGTTGTTGTTACTGGTGTTAAGAAGATAGAAAGTTTCGATAGTAATGAATTTATGATTGATACTACTTTAGGTTTTTTGAATATAAAAGGTGAAGAATTAGAAATTATTAAGTTGGATACTTATCAGGGAAATGTTTCTATAAAAGGAAAGGTTGATGCTCTTATTTATTTAGATAATAATCAAAAAAAAGATAAGGAAAGTTCTTTTATTAGTAAATTGTTTAAATAATGAAATTAAATGTTCAAATATATTCTTTTTTATATTCATATTTTTTTGGAGTAGTATTTTATTTTTTACTTAAAATTAATTATAAGTTTATTAATAAGTTTAATATTGTTTTTAATTATATAATTTCATTTTTATTTATTTTAGCGATGTCTTTATTATATTTTCTTATTTTATTGAAGATAAATAATGGTTATATTCATTTATATTTTTATTTATGTATATTGTTTGGATACTTGACAATGTATTTTATTTTTAAAAAGTGGTTTACATAATTGCTATAATTGTCTATATATATTTTATTGTTAATGTTGTATATAATTTTTTGTTGTGGTATAATTTGTATTGTAAAGGTAGGTGAACAATATGAAGAAGAAAAAAAAGAAGATGTCTGTTGCTTCTAAAACGAGATTGTTTTTATCTTTAATTATTTTTTGTTCTATTATTGGGTCACTTTCTTATAATTGTTATGATAATATTAGTAAAATATATAGTATGAAGTTGGAAACTAATAAGTTAAAAGATGAACAACTAGCTTTAGAAGAAGAACATAAGGAGTTAGAAAAAGATATTAAAAAATTAAATGATCCTGATTATATAACAAAATATGTTAGAGAAAAATATTTATATTCAAAAGATGGTGAGATTATTTTAAGAATAGATGAGTAATTAAACTCATCTTTTTATATAAATAAAAAAGTTTTATAAATTAGCTTTGTTGCTAACTCATAAAACTTTTATTTATTTTTCTTTTGTTGCTTTTTTATTTTGTTTTTCTTCGATATTTTCTGTATCTTCTTTTTCTTCAAGGTGACCATGTTCTACGAGATATTCAATTTGTTCTTTAGTTATTGTTTCTTCTTCTAATAGTGTTTCTGCTATTAATTTTAATAAATCTTTATTTTCTGTTATAATTTTTTTGGTTTTGTCATAACAAGAATTGATTATGCTTCTCATTTCCTCATCTATTTCATGTGCTACAAAATCAGAGAAGTTTTGATTTTTTGTATAATCTCTTCCTAGGAAAGTATTTTCACTAGGTTCATCATACATCATTGGGCCAAGATTACTCATACCGTATTCGGTAACCATTTTTCTGGCTATTTTAGTTGCTTTTTTGAAGTCATCGTGAGCACCAGTAGTAATTTCATTAAATGTTATTTCTTCGGCTACACGACCTCCAAGTAAACCACATATTGATTCAAGTAATTCCTTCTTAGTGTAGTTAAATGTTTCTTCTTTTGGTAGCATCATGGTATATCCACCGGCATTTCCTCTTGGAATTATAGTTATTTTTTGAACTTCATTGGCTCCATCAAGCTTAAGACCTAATACAGCGTGTCCAGCTTCATGGTATGCTACTAGTTTCTTTTCTTTATCTGTATATTTTCTGGTGACTTTAGCTGGTCCCATTAATACTCTATCCGTTGCTTCATCTATTTCAGTCATACTAATGTTTTTCTTATTTTTTCTAACGGCTAATAATGCAGCTTCGTTTAATAAATTTTCTAGATCGGCACCAGAGAATCCTGGAGTTCTTTTAGCTAGATTTTCTAATGTTACTTTTTTGTCTAATATTTTGTTTCTTGCGTGTACTGATAGTATTTCTTCTCTAGCTTTTTTATCAGGCAATGATACAGTAACTTGTCTGTCAAATCTTCCTGGTCTTAAAAGTGCTGGGTCTAGAACATCAGGTCTATTTGTGGCTGCAATAATTATAATTCCTTCATTGGCACCAAAACCATCCATTTCTGTTAATAATTGGTTAAGGGTTTGTTCTCTTTCGTCGTGTCCACCGCCTAGTCCTGTTCCTCTTTGCCTTCCTACGGCATCAATTTCATCAATAAATATTAAACAAGGTGCATTCATTTTTGCTTCTCTAAACATGTCTCTTACACGAGATGCACCAATACCTACGAACAATTCAACAAAATCAGAACCACTTATATAATAGAATGGAACGTTAGCTTCTCCGGCTACAGCTCGTGCTAATAATGTTTTACCTGTTCCTGGAGGGCCTACTAATAAAACACCTTTTGGTATTCTTGCTCCCATGCTTGTAAATTTTTTAGGATTTTTTAAGAAATCTATTAATTCTTGTACTTCTTCTTTTTCTTCGGTTAGTCCAGCAACGTCTTTAAAAGTAGCAGTTTTATCTTTGTCTACTAATTTTGCTTTGCTTTTTCCAAAATCCATTGATTTTCCATTTGTTCCAAGTTGTCTTGTAAATAACCAAAACATAGCTCCTGCTAATATTATCATTGGTAAATAATTTGTTATAATTATTAGCCATGATGATGTTTCAGGATCATTTTTGATTGTTAGAGCAAATTTGTATATTTCTTCTCCTGATACAATTTTGTTTAGAAATTCATCTGATGCTGGTAAATATAATTTGAAATATTCATTTTCTTTATAATCTTTATTTTTACCTGTTATTTCATATGTTTCTGTTCTTACTTTTTTTGTTATATTTAATTTTTCTATTTTATCATTATTCATAAATGACATAAACTCATCATAACTAATTTCATTTATTTTGGTTCCTTTAAAATTTACTAGTATTAAACAAACCATTATAAATAAGAATAGAGTTATGTATGGTGTTAAATTTTTCATGTTGTTCTTTTTTTTCATTTATTTTCCTCCTTTTTTGAACTAGTTAGTATTATATCATATATTTCATCTTTTTTACTAATATATTTTGATTTTTTTAAATTTGGTATCCATAATATATTGTTATTGGCATCAGTAAGTAATGGATATTTGTCTCTTTTTTCTTTGGGAATCTTTTTTTCTATGAAAATGTCTTTTACTTTTTTCTTTTTATTTAACCCTTTTAGTATTATATAATCTCCATCTATTCTGTTTCTTATATATAGTGGGAATTTTATATCTTTACTATTTAATCTACATATTGTATTATCATCTTTTTCTTCTTTATCTACTTTTTTGATGATTATATCATTTATTATTAATTTGTCATTTAGGATATATTTGTATTTTTTTTCCTGTTCTTTATTTTGTTCTATGTAAATTTTGTTATACTCTTTTTTGGCAATATAATTTTTAGGTAGATTGATTTTTACATTTGGTTTTGGGTTATGAATTAGTTTTATAATGTCAATAATATTCTTTTCTTTAATAATGTTTGTTTTATTATTATATATTTTACTCAATATATGATAGATAATATTTTTCATAAGGAAAGGGTGTATATTTTTGACACTATCAATGTTTATGCAATTATATATGTATATTTTATCTATTATAGAAGATATTACATCTTTTATATAGTTATCATATTCTTGTAGTTGTTTTGAATATTTTAAATATTTTAAATGAATATTTTTATCTTCTTCTTTTAATATTGGCAATATTTTTTTTCTATATTTGTTTCTTTTATAATTTACATCTTCATTAGTTTTATCAATAAAATATTTTATATTGTTAATTTGATTATATTTTACTAATTCTTCTTTTGTAAAGTATAATAGAGGCCTAATTATATGTATATTATCTACAATAGATTCTTCTTTTATTCCTGCATATCCTTCTATGTTTGAACCTCTTGATATTTTCATTAATACTGTTTCTATTAAGTCATCTCCATGATGTGCTAAGAATAAATAGCTAGTATTATATTTTTTTAATACTTTTTTATAAAATGCATATCTTTTTTCTCTTGCTTCATTTTCAAAATTATTTTGACTATAACTCGTTATTTTATTTGTTTCAAATATAATTTTGTTGATAATACAGTATTCTTTTAAATATGCTTCTTCTTCTTCTGATTCTTTTCTGACATTATGATTTATATGTGCACAAATAATTTCTTTTTTTAAATTTTTTTGTAACATATGAAGCAATGCCATTGAGTCTGGTCCGGAAGATACTCCGACGACAATATAATTACATGGTATGTTTTCATACCTTTTTATTGCATTAGTAAAATTCATAGTGTTCACTCCCAAAATAATTATAACAAAAACTTGTCTTTTAGTAAATATGTGGTATTATTAAATATAGACTTTATTAAAATAATTGTATTTTAATTTATTACCTTTAGGACTTATATAAAATTTTTTGTTTGACTTTTGTTAAATTGGTATTTATTTTTTTGTTAAAGTTTGATAAAATGAGTATGTGTAAAAAGGTAACCCGAGGAGGAAGTAACAATGGGAAAAATAATTGCAGTAGTAAATCAGAAGGGTGGTGTTGGTAAGACAACCACTAGTATTAATTTGTCAGCATCTTTGGGGTTGTTGGGTAAAAAGGTTTTAATTGTTGATCTTGATTCTCAGGGTAATGCTACGACTGGTGTAGGTATTGATAAGAAAGATATTAGTGCAAGTATTTATGAAGTTTTAACTATGAGAGCTGATATACATGATGCTATTATTAAAACTAAGAGTAGGAATTTAAGTATTATACCAGCATATTTGAATTTGGCTGGTGTTCAAGTTGAATTTTTTGAAATGGAAAGAAAATTTGCAGAACAAAATATTAAATTTAGTAAGGTTTTGCGTTTAAAAGAAGAATTATACAAGATTAAAGATGATTATGATTATATCTTGATTGATTGTCCACCATCTTTGGGTATACTTACTACTAATGCGCTAGCTGCTGCTAATTCTGTTTTAATACCTGTTCAATGTGAGTATTATGCCTTGGAGGGTATTATGCAACTTATTAATACTGTGATGTTAACACAAAAGAAAATAAATCCTGATTTGGATATTGAAGGTGTTTTACTTACTATGTTGACAGTTAATACTAATTTAGGTTTAGAAGTTATTAATAGTATAAAAGAGTTTTTTAAAGAAAGGGTTTATGATACGATTATACCAAGATTAATTAGATTGGCAGAGGCTCCTTCTCATGGTAAAACAATTTTAGAATATGATCCTAAGGGAAAAGGTGCTTTAGCATATATTAATTTAGCAAAGGAGGTAATTGAAAGAAATGGAACAAAAGAAGAAAGCATTGGGTAGAGGACTTGAACAGTTATTTGATACGGAGGTTTTGGATTTTGACTCTTTTGAATCTAATATACTTGATTCTACAAAAGAGAGTGATATTAAAGAGATACCTTTGGATGAAATAAGATCTAATCCTTATCAACCAAGAAAAACTTTTGATCAGAATGCTTTAGAGGAATTGGCAGAGTCAATTAAAAATTATGGTGTCTTTCAACCGATTATTGTTAAGAAAAGTATAAAAGGGTATGACTTGGTTGCTGGTGAAAGACGTGTTAAAGCTTCTAGGTTAGCAGGTATGAAAACAATTCCAGCAATTGTAAAAGATTTTTCTGATGAAATGATGAGAGAAATTGCTTTACTTGAAAATTTACAAAGAGAGAATCTCACATCTATTGAGTTGGCATGGGCTTATAAGGGAATAATCGATACTCTACATATTAGGCAAGAGGATTTGGCAGTAAAGCTTGGAAAAAGCAGAAGTCATATTACTAATACATTAGGATTGTTAAGACTTCCAGAAAGCGTTCAAAATATGGTTTTGAATGGTAGTATATCTATGGCACATGCTAGGGAATTATCTAAAATCGAAGATGATAACTTAATTTGTGAATACGCTGATAAAATAGTTAATAATAATATTTCTGTTAGGGAACTTGAGACTATTACTAGGGGTGATGATGTAAAAAAGAAAGTTCCTGTTGTTAGGAAAAATAAGAGTGATAATTATAAATATTTAGAAAGACAAGTTTCAGAATATTTTGGTACTAATGTTAAGATTGAAAATAAAAAATTAATTATTTCTTTTGAAAATGATTATGATTTAAATAGAATTTTGGATATTATGGGAATTAAAATAAATGAGTAAGGAATTACCAATGTTATTAACTTAAGAGATATTTTTAATGTATCTCTTTTTTTGTTTAGTTTTTTAAATTTAATGCATAATAAAAATCATAGTTTTTAATCTATGTTTTTAAAATTATATTTCATTAAAATGTTTTTCTTTGATTAACGTGATATCTATTTTTAGGGTTATTATTTCTTTTGTTTTTTCTACCAGGTTTAACTGGAATAATATATTTTTCTATTGCCAGGCAAAATTTATCCATCATTTCAGAACGTTTTTTTTCATTATTTTCTAATAAAATATATATCAATGTATTCTTAAAAATACCAACAGACATATTTGTATTGGTTTTCATTTTATTTTTATATTTTGTTTGATTAATATTTTCGTTAATAAATGCTTGAAGCATATTAGAAACTAAAACTTGACTATATATCTTACTTAATCAAAACTTCTTTGCTGCTAGTTATATTTTCAATTTTTAAATCATTTTTTAAATGTCTATAGTTTATTTCTATTTCACCTGTTTCTAGTTCTACTTTAACACATCTAACTTTGATGGTATTTCCAGAACTTAAATACTCATAAAGTTCTGGATCAGTATCTTTATAATATCTAGCGTCTAGCACGGTTATATTCATATTTTATTTCTATTATTTTATCATTTGATTTCATTGATTCATTTTCTTTAATTTCATAAAAATATTGAAAGTCTGATGATACTTTTTTAAATGCTGATACTACATCTTCCGGTTTCATTAACGGATTAACATTTTCTTTATTGTACCTACCATTTGTGCCTTTTTTCATTACATATATCAATTTATTTGTAAATTCTGATAAAAAGTAATATCTATTTTTTGGGTCAGGTACTTTTCTTTTGGCTATATCTTCTACTCTTGCATATGGACTAGTAATTCCTTTATCTGTTGCAATTAAATCTGCAATATTTAAAATCATATCATAATCATCATATTGCATATTTTCCAACACTTCTGTTATATCATCTACTTTTGTCCCATCTTCCCAAGAAGGTTTACCTTCGGAGTTTATATAAAATCCATCTTCAGCAGGATCACAATTTGCACATCTTCCCGCATTTATAAACGAATGAGTCAATGTAGCTCTCGCTTCATTTTCCCACCCTTCATCACATAATGCTTCAAATCCTTTTATAACATGGAAAAAATCGTGTGTAAACTTTCTTCCATAATCATGCAATATTCCCAATGTTTTTGCTTTTATTGCATTCATTCCTAATTTTTTAGCCAAGTTTTCTGCTGCCTTCGCCATATATAAAGAATGGCTAATCCATGAGCTTGTATTAATGCTTGTATTTGGTATTATATTATCTCCTAAATGCCTACCATCAACTTCTATGCATTCATATGCTAAATCTAATAAATACTCACTGAAGTCTTTCGAAATTGAATCTTCTTTTAATTGTTCTTGTGTTATTTTATAGCACTCTTCCTCTGTCAAAATAATATTATTTTTTCTTAGTTTTTCCTGCATTTTTTTACATAGATATGATAAGTCCTCTTTTTTTACACCTTTTATCAATAGTAAAAATGCTTCTCCTGCATTTTTGTCAGTTTTAGCATTTGAGTATCCCTTGCAGTTCATTGCACGTTTTTTATAATAATTATTACTAAAATTAAGTTCCATATGTTCACCTCATTTTTTATTAATTTTATCACATATTTAATTAATGTCAATTTTTTATACTTATAATTTCTGTTATTTCCTACCCTGTTTTACTCATTATTTCTTTTATCATTTTATTTATAATCTTCTTTTCTAATCTAGATATATAACTTTGTGATATTCCGCAACATATCTGCTACTTCTTTTTAGATCTTTTCATTTCCACTTACAAATCCAAATCTAAGTTCCATTATATTTTTTTCTCTGTTATTCAACTTTTCCATAGATGCTTTTAATAATTTTCTGTCCACTTCGTCTTCCATTCTTCTTGAAGTTACATCTGGATCTGTTCCTAAAATATCCAATAACAATAATTCGTTTCCATCTCCGTCTTGATTCAATGGTTCATCTATTGAAATTTCGCTTTTAATTCTATTGCTTCTTCTTAAATGCATTAGTATTTCATTTTCTATACATCTCGAAGCATATGTTGCAAGTTTTATTTTCTTATCTGTATTAAATGTATTTATTGCTTTCATTAATCCTATAGTTCCTATTGAGATTAAACCCTCTAGCCCCACCCAGGTATTTTCAAACTTTTTAGCTATGTATACAACCAATCTTAAATTTCGTTCTACTAATGTTTTTTTGCCATTTCTGTTTCACTATAATCGTAATGTTCAACTATTGTATCTAACGTATAGTGATTTAGCAAATCATAACATGTTGATACTGTTACTCTTGCACATTGTGTTTGTTGCTTTCCATTATATTTTTCTCTTGAACTTTTTGTATTTGGTACTTCAAAATCACTTCCATCTATACCAGTAAGTACATATCCTTTATATGTTTTCACTTCATTTTTATATTCCCGATAAAACTCTTTTAATGATTCTTGCATTAAATATATGAAAGCCTATGGATTTAATTTTTCACGTTGTTTAAATAAGTCTGGTGAGCTTATATTTTTTACATTATTAATATTATTAAAATTTATTATTTTCATTTTACTACTTAGTCCTTTCTTATTTAATTCGTATAAAATAATATCTTGTGGTCCAATTTTTCTTTTTCTTATATAATTTGTTTCTTTTCTCCTACATTTTGATATAAAAGTTTCTTTTTCTAATAATTCTTTTATAATATGTATATTTTTATATGAATACTTCATCTTTACTTCTTTTACTCTTTATTTTATTCTATCTCTTAAGTTAATAACATTGGTAAGAAATTACTCTTTTTTTTGAAAATTTTTGAAAATAATGTTTTATAAAATTACGAAGTGTGGTATTATTATTTTTGGATGGGTAAGTTGAGTGAAAAAAAAGTCGAAATTATTGTTCTTATATTATTTGAAGTTTATCTTTGTAAGAATTATAATTTATTTAGTAAGCAATTACTGGATTGTGAGGTGTAATGTATGAGTGGAAATGTAAAGTGGTTTAATAATGATAAAGGATATGGCTTTATTGATTATGCTCAAGGTGAAGATATTTTTGTTCATTATTCTGCTATTAGACAGGATGGTTATAAGACTTTATCTGAAGGTCAACGTGTTGTATTTGACTTGATAGAGACACCAAAAGGTCTTCAAGCTATTAATGTTAAAACATCTTCTGAAGAGAAGGTAATGTAAAAACTAGTTTATGCTAGTTTTTTTCGTTTTTAATATTAATTTTCTTGACATATATGGTCTTTTATGATATTTTTATATCAACACGAAGGTGTTTTTATTTTGGAGGAAAAATGAAAAAGAAAGAAATTTCTAAATTAGAAAAAAAGAAAGATGTTAAAGTTGAGACTAAGAAAGTAAAGTCTAGTAAGAAAAAGGGAGAAAATATTTTTAAAAAAATTGGAAAATATTTTAAGGGTGTTTTTAAAGAGTTTAAACGAATTAAGTGGACTGCAAAGAATGACTTGGTAAAATATTCTATTGCTAGTGTATGTTTTGTTCTTTTCTTTGGTTTATATTTTTACATTGTTGAATTATTAGCAGTGTTCTTAAGGAGTTTGGTATAATGAAAAAAGAATGGTATGTAGTTAACACAGTAAGTGGTTATGAATATAAAGTAAAAGAAAAACTAGAAATGATGATTAAAAACTCATCTGAGATTCAAGAAAAAATATTTAGGGTTATTGTTCCTGAACAGACTATTGTTGAATACAAAGATGGCGTTAAAAAAGAAAAAATTAAAAAGATGTTTCCTGGTTATGTTCTTGTAGAAATGATCATGGATGATGAAGTTTGGTTTATTGTTAGAAATACCCAAGGTGTTACAGGATTTATTGGTTCTTCTGGTAAAGGGGCTAAACCGATTCCTTTATTACCTGAAGAGGTTGAGAGAATACTTAATAATATGGGTATGAGTAGAATTGATTTATCTAAGGATTTAGTTGAAGGAAAGAAAGTTAAAATTATTTCAGGTCCTTTTAAAGATATGATAGGTAAAATTAGTTCTTATGATTTAGAAAAGAAAAAGGTTAATTTGCTTTTGGATTTGTTTGGACAGGAGACTCCTGTTGAGGCTGAACTTAACCAAATTGAAAATATTTAAAAAAAATATTGAAATTATATATAAAATATGGTATTATTTGTGGTGCGACTGTGTATTATAATATAGTTTGATAAGTGGGAGGCGGCGGACGGCTATTAGAACCACTCGCGAAAAGTTAAATATATAGGAGGTGTTATTCATGGCAAAGAAAGCAATAACTAAGAAAATTAAATTACAAATACCTGCAGGTAAAGCTACTCCAGCTCCACCAGTTGGAACTGTTTTAGGACCAGCAGGAATCAATTTACAAGATTTTTGTACTAAATATAATGATGCTACGAGAGATAAGATGGGAGATATTCTTCCTGTTGAAATTTCAATTTATGAAGATAGATCTTTTGATTTTGTAATTAAAACTCCACCTACACCTTTTTTGCTTAAAAAAGCTGCTAAGGTAAAGTCTGGTGCTAGTAAGGGTGAAATAGTTGCTACGTTGACTAAGAAAGATATTAAAGAAATAGCAGAAACTAAATTACCTGATTTAAATGCTTATGATATTGAAAGTGCTATTAAGTGTGTTGAAGGTACAGCACGTAATATGGGAATTAAGATTGAAGAATAATATACATATAGGTTATATGCCTATGTGGAAGGAATAGTCCGCATAACCACATAAGGAGGAAAAATGAAGAAAAGTAAGAGATATGCTTCTTTAGTTCAAAATGTTGAAAAGAACAAAATGTATGATTATAAAGAAGCAATAAAATTAGTTAAAGAAACCTCTAATTTGAAATTTGATTCTACGATTGAAGTAGCTATGAATTTAAATTTAGATACAAAGAAAGCAGATCAACAATTAAGAGGTGCTATTGCTTTACCAAATGGAACTGGTAAAACAAAGAAGATTTTGGTACTTGCAAAGGGAGAACAAGCACGTATGGCTAATGAAGCTGGTGCTGATTATGTTGGAGATACTGATATGATAGAAAAAATGGAGAAAGAAAATTGGTTTCCATTTGATGTTATAGTAGCTACTCCAGAAATGATGCCTTTATTAGGTAAAATTGGTAAAATTCTTGGTCCAAAAGGTTTAATGCCAAATCCTAAAACAGGTACAGTTACTATGGAAGTTGATAAAGCTGTTAATGAAATTAAGAAAGGTAAAGTTAATTATAGAACTGATAGCTTTGGTAATGTTCATGGTATTATTGGTAAATCTAGTTTTGATAATAAGATGCTAGAGGAAAATTTGAGTGCTTTTGTTAATACTATTTTAAAGGTTAAACCTACTACGGTTAAGGGTGCTTATGTTAAGAATATATCTATATCTTCTACTATGGGACCTGGAATTAAAATAGATTTAAATTCTTTTGACAAATAGTAATTAATGATATATAATATGCTTGTAAGTGAAAAAATTATGCCAAAGACAGTAAGGACTTATGTTTAAAAATCTTACCGAGGAATAAAAAATGATGTTTTGTATTTTTTGTCCCTCGTTAGAGGGATTTTATTTGGTGTATAGAAAGGAAATATTATGGCAAACGTAAAGGTTATTGAAAAAAAAGCAGAAGTAGTATCTGAAATTAAAAATAATATTGAGAATGCTAAATCTGTTGTACTTTTTGATTATCGTGGTCTAACTGATTCTGAAATTAAAGAATTGAGAAATAAGTTAAGAGATAATAATGCTTCATATAAAGTATATAAAAATACTTTGACTAAAAGAGCAATGAATGAACTTAATATTGATTTTGCAGAGTATTTGTCAGGACCTAGTGCGATATCATTTGGTAGTGATGAATTATCTATCGTTAAAGTTATAAGTGATTTTTCTAAAGAACATGATAAGCTTGTACTTAAGGCAGGTATTGTTGATGGAAAAATTGCTACGGTAGATGACTTAAAGCAATATGCTTCAATACCATCAAGAGATGGACTTCTTACTATGCTTGCTGCTGGTATGATGGGAACAATAAGAGATTTGTCTATTTGCTTAGACTTATATTCAAAAGAAAAATAATAGAAATAGGAGGAAAATAAAATGGCTAAATTAAACAAAGATGAATTTATTAGTGCTTTAAAAGAAATGACTATTCTTGAAATTAAAGAATTAGTTGATGCTATGAAGGAGGAATTTGGAGTAGATCCTAGTGCTGTTGCTGTACAAGCAGGACCAGCTACTGCTCAAGTAGAAGAAGGACCTTCTAAAGTTAATGTTGTATTAACTGCTGCTGGAGCAAATAAAATTGCTGTTATAAAAATTGTTAGAGATTTAACTGGTTTAGGATTAAAAGAAGCTAAAGAAATCGCTGATAATGGTGGTAATGTTAAAGAAGGCATTGATAAAGAAGAAGCTGAAAAAATTAAAGCACAATTTGAAGAAGCTGGCGCTTCAGTTGAACTTAAGTAATAAGTTTACATTGAGAGGTTCTGTTTAGAACTTCTTTTTTTGTTTATATATGTTTTTTTTGTAAAAATAATAATTATTCGTTGACTTTTACTTTTTAAAGTGATAACATTTTATATTGGTAACACGTCTTTTTAGGCGTACTAAAAATTTAATTTAGGTATGGGGTGAGAAAGTTAATGGCTTATAAGTTAAAGCAAAGTGGCGATTATAGAAAAAGAAGAAATTTTTCTATGATTAAGAATGCATTAGAGTTAGATGATCTATTGCAAATTCAAAAAGAATCATATCAATGGTTTATTACTGATGGGGTAAAAGAAGTACTTGAGGATTTTTCACCAGTGGAAAGCTTTTCTGGTAGCTTTTCATTACATTTTGGCGATTATTCGTTTGATACGCCAAGATATTCTATTAAGGAATGCAAAGATAGACAAATTACTTATGCTGCTCCTTTAAAAGTTCAAACAAGACTTTTTAACAATGAAACTGGAGAAGTTAAAGAACAAGAAATTTTCTTGGGAGATATGCCTTTAATGACGGATAGTGGTTCTTTCATTATTAATGGTGCTGAGAGAGTTGTTGTATCACAGTTGGTTAGATCACCAAGTGTATATTTTTCTAAGGAAATAGATAAAAATGGTAAACCTGTTTTTGCTTCTAAAATTATTCCTACTCGTGGTACTTGGTTAGAATATGAAACAGATGCTAAAGATGTTTTATATGTTAGAATTGATAGAACAAGAAAGGTTCCTTTGACTACTTTAATTAGGGCTTTTGGTTTGTCTAGTGATAAGGAAATATTAGACTTCTTTGATGATAATATTTATTTAAAGAATACTATAGAGAGAGATTCTACTAAAAGTACTGATGAGGCTTTAATTGAGATATATGAAAAATTAAGACCAGGAGAACCTACTACTTTGGATAGTTCAAAGAATCAATTAATAACAAGATTTTTTGATAATTTTCGTTATGATTTAGCTAAAGTTGGTAGATATAAATTTAATCAGAGATTGAATGTTAGTGATAGACTTATTAATACTATTTTAGCAGAGGATATTGTTGTAGATGGAGATGTTAAGTTCAGTGAGGGAACTTTAATTACTAAAGATGTTCTTTTGGAACTTAATAAATATTTACAAGATGGATATGGTAGATGTGAGGTTAAGATTAATGAGGAATTGAACGATAGAAATGTTGTTCAAGTTATATATGTTTATTCACCATTAGATCCTAAGAAAAAGGTAAAAGTTATTGGTAATGATCAAACTATTACTGAAAAGACTTTAACTATTTCTGATTTTTATGCTACTGTATCATATTATTTAAATTTAATGGATGGTATTGGACATGATGATGAAATTGATCATTTAGGTAATAGAAGAATTAGACAAGTTGGTGAACTTTTACAAAATCAATTTAAGATCGGTTTTAGTAGAATGGAAAGAGTTATTCGTGAGAGAATGACTACTCAAGATATGGAAACTGTTACTCCAAAGACATTAATTAATATTAGACCAGTTACGGCTGTTATTAAAGAGTTTTTTGGTGGAAGCCAATTGTCTCAATTTATGGATCAGGTTAATCCAATCGCTGAACTTACTCATAAGAGAAGATTATCAGCTTTAGGTCCTGGCGGACTTTCTCGTGATAGAGCTGGTCTTGAAGTTAGAGACGTTAATGCATCACATTATGGTAGAATATGTCCTATTGAATCTCCAGAAGGTCAAAATATTGGACTTATTACTTCATTAGCAAGTTATGCTAAGGTTAATGAATATGGTTTTATTCAAACACCATATCGTAAAGTTATTGATAGAAAATTAACTGATGAAGTGGATTATTTAACAGCTACTGAAGAGCAAGATTTTTATATTTCTCAGGCTACAGTTAATGTTGATGATGATGGATATATTACAGATGACACTGTTTCTGGTAGATTTAATGGAGAAAATGTAATTATTTCAGCAGATAAAGTCGATTATATAGACGTTTCTCCTCAACAGGTTGTATCTATTACGACTAGTTTAATTCCTTTCTTGGAACATGACGATGCTACTCGTGCTTTGATGGGTGCAAACATGCAAAGACAAGCTTTACCTTTACTTACTACAGAGGCACCTTTAATTGGTACAGGTGTTGAATATGTTGCTGCTCGTGATAGTGGTGTTTGTGTATTAGCTAAAGCAGATGGTATTGTTGAATATGTAGATGCTAAGAAAATTATTGTTAAAAATGCTAAAGATAAAGATGTATATAATTTGGTTACTTTTGAAAGATGTAATCAAGGTGAAACAGCAAATCAAAGACCTATTGTTAGAGTAGGAGATAAGGTTCATAGAGGACAAATTATAGCAGATGGACAGAGTACAGATTTAGGAGAGTTAGCTCTTGGTAAAAACGTTGTTGTTGCTTTTACTACATTTAATGGATACAATTATGAGGATGCTGTTATTTTGAATGAAAAATTAGTTAAGGATGATGTCTATACTTCACTTCATATAGAAGACTATGAGATTCAGTGCAGAGATACCAAGCTTGGACCAGAAGAAATTACTCGTGATATTCCTAATGTAAGTGAAGAGAGTAGAAAGAATCTTGATGAAAATGGTATCATTAGGATTGGTACTGAGGTAAAAGAGGGAGATATTTTAGTTGGTAAAGTTACTCCTAAGGGAATGGTTGATCTTACTAGCGAAGAGAAATTATTACATGCTATTTTTGGTGAAAAAACTAGAGAAGTTAGAAATTCATCTTTGACAGTTCCTCATGGTGGTGATGGTATTGTTCATGATGTTAAGATATATACTAAAGCAGATAACGATGATATGCCTAGTGGTGTAAATAAAGTTGTTAGGGTATATATTATTCAAAAGAGAAAGATTCAAGTTGGAGATAAAATGTCTGGTCGTCATGGTAATAAAGGTGTTATATCATTAATTTTACCAGAGGAAGATATGCCATATTTACCAGATGGTACACCTGTAGATATTATGTTAAATCCGCAAGGTATACCTTCTCGTATGAATATTGGTCAGATACTTGAATTGCATTTAGGAATGGCTGCTAAAAAATTAGGCGTTCATGTTGCTACTCCGGTACTTGATGGTGCTAAGAGTGATGATATTGCTAATATGCTTGCAGAGGCTGGTATGGATGAAGATGCAAAAACAGTTCTATATGATGGTAGAACTGGTGAACCCTTCGATCAACGTATCAGTGTTGGTGTAATGTATATGATTAAATTGCATCATATGGTTGATGATAAAATTCATGCTAGAGCTACAGGACCATATTCACTTGTTACTCAACAACCATTGGGTGGTAAAGCACAATTTGGTGGACAGAGATTTGGTGAAATGGAAGTTTGGGCTTTGGAAGCTTATGGAGCTTCACATGTATTGCAAGAAATTTTAACTTATAAATCTGATGATGTTATGGGTAGGGTTAAGGTTTATGAATCTATTGTTAAAGGTAATCCATTACCAGAACCAAGTATTCCAGAATCATTTAGAGTGTTAATTAAAGAATTTCAAGCTTTGGGATTAAATATTTCTGTTATTAATAATGATGATCAAGTTATAGGTATTAATGAACTTGAGAGTGATGATGATGACGATGAAGTTCCTATTGCTGAGGAAATACCTAAACCTGATTTATTCTCTGGCATAGAAGATGATAATGATGCTTTGGATGATGAATTTGAAGATGAAGATTTTGATAGTGATTATGATGATGAATTTAGTGATGAATTTGAAACATTTGAAGAAGAAGATAATATAGGAGGTGATTTCTAATGTTGGAAGCAAATAAATTTAAGGCTTTAAAAATTGGAATAGCTTCTCCTGATGTTATTAGAAGTTGGAGTTATGGAGAGGTTTTAAAACCAGAAACTATAAATTATAGAACTTTAAAACCTGAAAGAGATGGACTATTTTGTGAAAAAATATTTGGTCCTACAAGAGATTATGAATGTTCTTGTGGTAAGTATAAGAGATTAAGATATAAGAATATAGTTTGTGATAGATGTGGTGTTGAGGTTACTAAATCTAAGGTTAGAAGAGAGAGAATGGGTCATATTGAGCTTGCTACTCCAGTTAGTCATATATGGTTTGTTAAAGGTATTCCTTCTTATATTGGTTTATGCCTTGATATGTCTCCTAGAGATTTGGAAGAGATAATTTACTTTGTATCTTATGTTGTTTTAGACCCAGGCTCTACAACATTAGTTAAGAATCAGACTTTATCTGATAAAGAATATAGAGCATATTATGAGAAGTATGGCAATACATTCAAAGTAGGAATGGGTGCAGAAGCTATTAAAACTTTGCTTAGTGAAGTTGATTTAGAGAAAGAACTTGCAAAAATTCAGAAAGAACTTGAAGGTGCTACTGGTCAAAAGAAAATTAGACTTGTAAAGAGACTTAATGTTCTTAATGCTTTTGCTAGTTCAGGTAATAGACCGGAATGGATGATTCTAGATGTTTTACCTGTTATACCTCCTGAACTTAGACCTATGATTCAATTGGATGGTGGAAGATTTGCTACTTCCGATTTAAATGATTTGTATAGAAGAGTTATTAATAGAAATAATCGTTTGAAAAAGTTGGTTGAATTAAATGCTCCTTCAATTATTGTTCAAAATGAAAAACGTATGCTTCAAGAAGCTGTAGATGCTTTGTTTGATAATGGTAGAAGAGGTAGAAGTGTAACTGGTGCTGGTAATAGAGCGTTAAAATCACTTTCTAGTATGTTGAAGGGTAAACAAGGAAGATTTAGACAGAATTTACTTGGTAAGAGAGTTGACTATTCAGGACGTTCTGTTATTGTTGTAGGTCCTGATCTTAAGATGTATCAATGTGGTCTTCCTAAAGATATGGCTCTTGAATTATTTAAACCACATGTTATAAATGGTCTTGTTAAAAGAGAGTTAGCTACTAATATTAAATCTGCTAAAAAGATGATTGACAATAGAGATCCTAAAGTATGGGATGTTGTTGAAGATGTTATTCGTGAACATCCAGTATTATTGAATCGTGCTCCTACTTTACATAGACTTGGTATTCAGGCTTTTGAACCTAAGTTGATTTCTGGAAAGGCTATTAGGTTACATCCTTTGGTTTGTACTGCATTTAATGCTGACTTTGATGGAGACCAGATGGCTGTTCATGTTCCATTATCAGAAGAGGCTAAGACTGAAGCTAGAGTTCTTATGTTAGGTGCTAATAATATATTGAGTCCTAAAGATGGTAAACCAATTGTTACTCCTGGACAAGATATGATTTTAGGTAATTATTATATTACTTGTGAAAAAGCTGGTCTTGAAGGAGAAGGTAGAGTATTTAAAGATGCTAATGAGGCAATGATGGCTTATCAAAGACGTGAAATTACTTTACATACGAGAATTGCTCTTCCAGTTAATTCATTTAAACATAAAGTTTTCATAGATAAATATAAAAATAAATATTTAATTACTACACCTGGTAAGCTTATATTTAATGAAATTTTACCTGATTCATTCCCATATGTAAATGAACCAAGTGATGAGAATATTGAGGGAATTACTCCAAGTAAATATTTTGTTGATTATGGTACGGATATTAAGGAATATATTAAAAATTTGGATAGAGCTAAACCTTTTATAAAGGGTACTCTTGAAAAACTTATAGCTCAAATGTTTAAGAGATATAAAACTACAGAAACTTCTATTTTCTTGGATAAATTAAAAGATCAAGGTTTTAAATATTCTACTTATTCAGGTATTACTTTCTCTACTAGTGATGTTATTACTAGTAAAAAGAAAGCTAAGATTATTGAAGATGGAAATAAAGAAGTTGAAAAGATTAATAAACAATTTAAGAGAGGACTTATTACTGAAGCTGAAAGACTTGAACTAGTAATTAGTGTTTGGGATAAAGCTAAGAAAGAAATAGAAGCTGAGTTACAAGAATTTGCTAAAGAATATGAGGATAATCCTGTATTTATAATGATGAATTCTAAAGCTCGTGGTTCTATAAAACAATTTGTTCAACTTGCTGGTATGCGTGGTTTGATGGCTAAACCTAATGGTGATACTATTGAAATTCCTATTTTCTCTTCTTTTAAAGATGGTCTTTCTGTTTCTGAATTCTTCCTTTCTACACATAGTGCTAGAAAAGGAAGCGCAGATACTGCTTTAAAGACAGCTGATTCAGGTTATATGACTAGAAGACTTGTTGATGTTGCTCAAGATATTATTGTTAGGGAAGAGGATTGTGGAACTACCGAAGGTGTTATGGTTACGGATTTTCGTGATGACAAAGATGGTATTATAGAATCACTTTATGATAGAATTTTAGGTAGATTTACTAGTAAGAAAGTTATTAATCCAAATAATAATGAGATGATTATTGATAAGAATGAACTTATTACTGAATCAATAGCAGATAAAATTATTTCTGCAGGTATTAAAGAAGTTGAAATAAGAACAGCTTTAACTTGTCGTACTGAACATGGTGTATGTTGTAAATGTTATGGTAGAAATCTTGCTACTGGAAATATTGTTGAAATTGGTGAAGCTGTTGGTACAATGGGGGCTCAATCAATAGGTGAGCCAGGTACACAGCTTACAATGAGAACTTTCCATACTGGTGGTGTTGCCGGTGCGGATATAACTCAAGGTTTGCCAAGGGTTGAAGAGTTGTTTGAAGCGCGTATTCCTAAAGGTAAAGCAACAATTAGTGAAATAGATGGTACTGTTTCTAAAATTGATGATTCTAAAGGTCGTACAAAGATATTTGTTAAAAATCAGAACGAGGTTAGAGAACATTTAGCTCCTTTTGGTGCTAAACTTAGAGTTGAAAAAGGTGATAAAGTTTCTGCTGGGGATAGACTTACGGAAGGTAGTATTAGTCCTAAAGAACTTTTAGCTGTAACTGATCCTAATACTGTTCAACAATATATTTTGAAAGAAGTTCAAAAAGTATATCGTTCACAAGGTGTTGATATTAATGATAAACACGTTGAACTTATTGCTAGAAGAATGATTTCACAAATTAGAATAGTAGATTCTGGTGATACTGATTTCTTGCCTAGTACTGTTGTTTCTATTAGTAAATTTACTAAAGGAAATAGAGATGTTATTTTACAAGGTAAAAAACCTGCTATTGGACAACCAATTTTGTTAGGTATTACTAAATCTTCGCTTCAAACGGATTCATTCTTAGCTTCTGCTTCTTTCCAAGAGACAACTAGAATCTTGACTGAAGCTGCTGTAAAGGGTAAGACTGACTATTTACATGGTTTGAAAGAAAACGTTATTATTGGTAAACTTATTCCAGCAGGTACTGGGGCTAAAGAATATATGGACGTTGGTTATACATTAGAAAAGGAATTTTTTGATGATGAACCTTCTGAAGCTTTGGAAGAAGAATTTTTAGAAGACTAGATTTTCTAGTCTTTTTCTTTATGGCTCTTTGTAAATAACGGTTGTAACTCAAAATAGTGATAAAATAAAAAATATCCAAAAAGGATATTTAATGAAATTAAGTTTTCTATTTCATTTTTAGACATGTTTCTATCATACTTACTATAACGTTATTAAAAGATGTATTATTTTCTTTTGCTATTTTTTCTACTTCTTTAATTAAGTTTTCTTTTAAATATAGTGTTTTATATGCAGATGGATTTTTTCCTTTGGTTTTTTTGGGAACAAATTTCATAATATCATCTCTTAATAATATTTTAATATATTAATAACACAAAAAATAAACCAGAAAAATAAACCAGAAAAATAAACCAGAAAATCCTAATTTACTTTTTTATTGTTTTATGTTATTATTTATCTTGAAAGGAGTGAAAAAAATGAAGAAAAAAACAAATATTATAATTGGATCATTTATAGGGGTATTAGTTTTGATAGTTATTTTATTGGTTGTTTTAAATAATAATAAAAAATTTACAATTGAATTTGATACTCAAGGTGGAAATATTTTTGAAAGTATCGAAGTAAAAAAAGGTGAGACATTACCAACTATAAAAGAACCAATAAAAGAAGGATACATATTTGTAGGATGGTTTTATAATGATATACTTTTTGATTTTAATACAAAAATTGAAGAAGATATTAAGTTAGTAGCAAGGTGGGAACAAAAGAAGATTGATACAGAGGTCTATGTTGTGAAATTTGATACTCAAGGTGGAAATACAATAGCAAATCAGATAGTAGAAAAAGGAAACAAAGTAGTAAAACCTACAAATCCAACAAAAGAAGGATATATATTTAAAGGATGGTATGTTGAATTAGAAGAATTTGACTTTGATGAGAAAATATCTTCCGATTTGACTATTGTTGCAAAATGGGAGCAAGAAGAAAAAAATAGTAGTCAGTCAACAAAGCCTTCTTCTACTAGTAATGTAAAAAAATATACAGTAAAATTTGATTCTAATGGTGGAAGTAGTGTAGCAAGTCAAACTATAGAAGAAGGTAAAAGAGCAACAAAACCAACGAATCCGACAAAAGTAGGATATACATTTAATGGTTGGAAATTAAATGGAAGTGACTTTAATTTTAATACTGCTATTACAAAAAATATAACATTGGTGGCATCATGGACGGAAGTTATTAAAAATAATTATACAGTAACATTTAATTCCAATGGTGGAAGTAATGTACCAAACCAAACTATAGAAGAAGGTAAAAAAGCGACAAAACCATCAAATCCTACAAGAGAAGGATACAATTTTAGTGTTTGGTTATTAAATGGTAATATTTATGATTTTAATAGTAGTGTTACGCAAAATATAACATTAGTGGCATCTTGGACCCAAAAAATATATACAATAAGAATATCTATTATAGATGAATACTCACCAGATAGAGTATTAACTGTTTATGAAAATGGTTCTCAGATATCAGTTAGATCAATAAATTATTTAGATGGAACACAATTATGTTCTGGAAGTAACATGACAGTTAATAAAAATGATATTGTTGGTGAAAGTAGTTTTATAGTGGTTCTTAATGGTGGAACACAAGTAACAGCTACTATAAGTTAGGAGGTAAAAATGAAGTTAAGATTTAAGAATTTAATGTTATTTTCTTTAGCATTTATTTTTGGTTTAAACATTGTAAATGCAAGTGAATTAAATTCAAGTGATGTGGGTAAAAATACTTATATAATAGGTACCCATATGTTTACTAGAAATACGAATGAAAATTATAATGGACAATTGACAACAAAACTAATAATGCTAGCTTCAAAGACAATTGAAGGAAACACATTAGATGATATGATTATTTATTATAAAAATGCTAGAGGTAATTGGATAGATGGAATCAGTGGTAATGTAATTACTGTGCCTGAATCATTTGAAATAGATTATGTAAATTTGGAAGACAATGTTTTTACTACGATTTATGGGGATGTAAATCTAGATGGAACAGTAAATGGAAAAGATATAACATATTTGAGAAGATATTTATCAAGTACAGAAGGCTATACATTAGA
>FR902137.1 GCA_000437895.1 Clostridium sp. CAG:914
GCACTTAAGACATTATCATAAATTAATCATACCCGTTTTTATTTTTGTTAATTATTGATTGACAAATCTTGAAATTTATTGTATTATACTAGGCTATTAGGGGGAAATTATGAGTAGTGGAATAATTGATTATTATTATGAAGAACTTCAAGAGGAACAATATGAACCACTTGATGATGAAAATATTAAAACTTTATTTGCAGAATACAAAAGAACTGGTGATATAAACATTAGAAATATATTAATAACACATAATTTAAGATTAGTATGTAATGTAGTAAAAAAGTATAAGGCTAGTTATAAATCTGATTCAGATTTCATTAAAGATGTATTTCAAGCAGGAAATGTTGGATTAATGAGAGCAGTTGATTATTTTGATGTTGAAAAAGGATATAAATTTTCAACATATGCATGTCATTGCATTGAAACGGAGATAATAAAATTAATTGATAATTCAGATATTATAAGAATTACTCCATATAAAAAAAGAAAAATTTATTGGTTTAATAAAGCAATTGAAAAATTATGTCAAACGTTAGATAGAAATCCAACTTTAGAGGAATTATCATATTTTTTAGATTTATCAATTGAAGAATTAGAAAGCTTATATAAATTAATGATATTAAATGGTATAAGTTTTGATGAAGAATTAGGAAATTCTGACACAGATATAAAATTTGAATTGAAAGATGTTATTCCTGATGATTCGCCTGATATGGTAGATGTGGTAATAAAAAAAGAAATACCACATATTGTTGAGGAATTGATAAATAATTCGGATTTAACAGAAAAAGAAAGAAAAATAGTGGAAATGTATTATGGTCTTAATGGAAATGATAGTCATACATTAGAAGAAATATCAGTTATAATAAAAGATAAGCATAAACTTACGCGTGAAAGAATAAGAAAAATAAGAGATAAAGCACTTGAAAAAATGAAATGTTGTCCAAATTCGGATATACTCTTAAGTGCTAAAACGTGTATAGGTGATGAACCGATGTTTTATCCAGTTTACAGGAGAATTAGGAAATAGTAGGCTTAAAGCATTATATTAATGCTTTTTTTAATTTATATCAAGTAAGTTAAAAATAGTATTGAATACAATTAAAATATGTGTTAAAATTAAATGGCTTGATAATATTAGACTTATAAATAAACGTTTTTATATAAAAAAAGAACGTTTTTTTCCACGTTATATAAGGAGGAATATGGAATTACCAATTAGTGAAATTAAAAAAGAAGAAAAAGTGTTGGCAGATACGATTGCTTTAATAAGAAATAAGATATCTTCATTGGGTGGAGAACTTATTGAAAGAGATGAAAAAGCTTTAGAATTTAAAAAATTTATGTGGGATAATAAGAGTGATTTGGATCCGGCAGAATTAAAGACGATGATGTCTGATAGTGATTTAGAAATTTCTTTAATGTTAAAGAAAGGGGAGTATTTACAAAAATTATATAGAATACAAAATAATCCTTATTTTGGTTCAATAATATTTAAAGATGATGTTGAAGAAAATACTATTTATATAGGAATATGTCATGTCGAAGATAATTTAAAGTTTTATGTTCATGATTGGCGTAGTCCAATATGTAGTTTATTTTATGATTATGAGGTAGGACCTTGTCAATATTCGGCTCCTGGTGGGATAATTAAGGGAGAAATAACTAGAAAAAGGCAATATACTATTAAAGATGGTAAACTAATACATATATTTGATAATAATATAAATATTGATGATGAACTATTACAAGAAGTATTAGCAAATGCTTCAAATGATAAAATGAAAAACATAGTTAATACTATTCAAATGGAACAAAATAAGGTAATAAGAAATACTAGTGATAGAAATTTAATTGTACAAGGGATTGCTGGTTCTGGAAAGACAAGTGTTGCCTTGCATAGAATAGCCTTTCTTTTGTATCAAATTAAAAATATAACATCTAATAATATTTTAATATTTTCTCCAAATAAAGTATTTTCTGAATATATTTCTAATGTATTACCAGAACTTGGTGAAAAAAATACTAAAGAAACGACATTTCATGCCTTTATGGATAAAGAAATAAAGGAATTTGATAGTGTTGAATCTTTTACTGATTTTATTGAAAGAAGTTATAAGAGTAAATTAGATGATTTTGAATTTACTAAATATAAACAAAGTGATGAAATTATTTCTGATATTGAACAATATGTTAATGATATTGTAAGTAAAGCTAGTTTTGTAGATGATTTGTTTGATAGAGATTATAGTTATACTAAGGATGAACTTAATTATATGTTAAAAACGAGATATAGTAGATTTGGTTTGTTTGATAGAATTAATTTTATGGCAGATAAAATAAGTGAATTGAGTTTTAATGGTCGTTTAAATAAAAGTAGTAGTATTAAAGCAAAACTATATGATATTTTAAATATAGAAAAAGATATGGTTAATATATATATTAATTTCTTTAATAGTAATTTTTCTAAAATAAAAAGAGATATATCTTATATAAGAGACAATAAGAAAATGATTAATTATGATGATGCAGTATTGTTTATTTATATGAAAATTATGCTTTTTGGTTGTAACTATAATACGGATATTAAACAAATAGTTATTGATGAGGCACAAGATTATTCTTTAATTCAATTTAAATTAATTAAGAAGATATTTAAGAATGCTTCATATACTATACTAGGAGATGTTAATCAAACTATTAATCCATATTATAAATATGATACTTTAGAAGTGTTAACAAATGTTTTTGAAGATAGTAAATATATTGAACTTACTAAAACTTATCGTTCTAGTCAAGAAATTATTGAATATAGTAATAAAGTATTAGGACTTAATCATGTTACTGCTATTAGGAGAAATGTAAATATTCCAGTTATAGAATTGGAAGAGACAGATTTAAAAACGGATATGGAGTCTTCGGTTAATGAAGCTATGAAATATGGTAAGTCAATTGGTATAATTACTAAGAATGATGAAGAAGCAATAAAAATATATGATACTTTAAAGGGTACGTTGGATATTACTTTAATAGACTCGTCTTCTAGAACATTTAGTAGAAAACTTGTGGTTATTCCAGTATATATGGCAAAGGGATTAGAATTTGATAGTGTAATTATATATACTGATAAGAATAATAAATATACAGATAAAGAAAAGTATTTATACTATGTGGCAATTACTAGATGCCAACACAAGTTAATAGTTTATAATCAATAATGTCAAAAATATAGTAAAGTGCTTGATTTATATAGGTCTTTGTGTTAGTATTTTAATTGTTATAGGGAGGTTATTATGGAAGAAAATAGAAAAAACAAAACAATAAAAATTTTACTAAAATTAATTTTTGCTATATTATTAGTAGTATTATTCGCTTGGTTATTATCTATGTTTTTAAAAAGTAATTTTAAAAATGAATATAATAATGTATTTCAAGATAATTTAATTAGAATGAAAGAAGCGGGTATTTCATATTTTACTAATGATAGGTTGCCTAGTGAAGATGGACAATTTGAGAAAATAACTTTAGGTGATATGTATGATTTAAAGTTGATTTTAGAAATAAAAGATGCTAATGGAAAATTATGTTCTTCAAGTGATTCATATGTTAAAGTTACTAAGAATGATGAAGAATATCAAATGAAAGTATATTTATCATGTGATGGTATGGAAGATTATATTATTTCTTATCTAGGATGTTATAATTATTGTAATAGTGATATATGTGAAAAAAAAGATATTACTTCTGATAATGCAGATAGTGTTAATAATGCATTATCAAATAATAATGGAAGTAATAATTCTGTTTTGGAATATGAATATTCTAAAGATACTAGTCATTGGGGAGAATGGAGTAGTTGGTCTAAATGGACAAAAGACTTCCTAGAAGAAACGGATTATAGAAAAGTAGAAACTAAAGTAGTTCAAGAAGAATATACTTATAGTAGACAATTTGAGGAAATAGTTTATGCTAATGTAATCAAGGATTGTCCAGCTGGATATAATTTATTTGATTCTTCTACATGTTATAAACTTACTAATGAAACAACACCAGCAAAATGTTTACCATTGGTAGGACATTATTTATATGCTCAAGAGGGTATTAATTGTTATTATAGAGTTAAAAGTGATATAAGTAATCCAGTATGTTCTAATGTTGATTTTTCTAAATTTGATTTAAGATGTATGAAAATTGTAAGGAGAGAAGCTTCTTGTCCAATAGATTATTTGATGGTTGGTGGAGCATGCAGAAAAGCTTATTTTTCAAGCTTGGTAACTAGTTGTCCAGTTGGTTATGATTTTACTGATAAAACTCATACTAAATGTTATAAAAAGGAAATTAGAACAGAATATTTAGTGGGTTATCGTGATGTAAATTATTATAGATATGCTACAAGAGAATATGTTGAAGGTGTAGTTAATTATAAATGGAGTAGAACTAATAATGATAAAAATCTTCTAAATCAAGGTTATAGTTTGACTGGAAGAACAAGGACAATATTTTTATAGATTTAATAATGAAGTGATTTTGCTTCGTTATTTTCTTTTGTTTATTTGTTTTAATAACTTTGATGTTAATTTCTTGACTTTGTATTTTCTTTGTGCTATAGTATACGGTAATTTAAGAAGGGAGAATTTTGTATGGAAGATGAAAGAAGAATAAACATTGTAAAAGTTCTATTAAAACTTATTGTAGTTGTACTTGTTATATTATTTTCTGCATGGATAGTTACGAAGATTTGTTCTAATAATAATCCTATTAATAGTGATAAATTAGTAGATCAAGTATTTCAAGATAATTTAAATAGAATGAAAGAAGTGGGAATATCTTATTTTACATTAGAAAGAATGCCTAAAAATGTTGGTGATAAAGAAAAAATTACATTACAAGATATGTATGATAAGAATTTAATTCTTGAGGTAAGAGACGAAGAAAATAATTTATGTTCTGATACTGATTCATATATTGAAGTTGAGAAATATAATGATGAATATCAAATGAAAGTTAATTTATCTTGTTCTAATAGAAAAGATTATATTATTGTAGTAATGGGATGCTATAATTATTGTAAAAATGAAATTTGTGAAAAACAAGAACAAGATGTTATAACTGATTCAGACAATGATAGTCAACAAAATACGGTTATAGAATATGAATATTATAAGGCTACTAATGGAAAATGGACTGATTGGAGTGCATGGTCAGCATGGCAAAAAACATATCTAGAACCAACAGAATATAGAAAGGTTGGAACTAAAGTTGTTCAAGAAGATTATACTTATGAAAGTACTATTGAAGAGGATGAATATGCTGATGTTATAATTAGTTGTCCAAGTGGATATTCTTTAAATTCAGAAGGAACTAAATGTAAAAAGATAAGTAATGAAACAACTAATCCGGTATGTCCGACAATAAGTGGGTATACTTTATATAATCAAGATGGATTTACTTGTAAGTATAAATCAAATACA
>FR902138.1 GCA_000437895.1 Clostridium sp. CAG:914
CCAATTAATAAGTAATGTCTTATCACTATCACTTAATACATATACATAACATTCAGGATATTCTTCATATGTCGGATTAGTTAAGGTACTACATTTAACTTCAGGTATTCGGTATTTATACCTAGGTATCCATACATAATAAGCCAATATATCTTCTTCTGACACTACTACTCCTGATGTATTTTGATAAGTACTTCTGGAACTATCATTTACTAAAACCATATTAGCCCATTCCTTATTATTATAATTATACCAAGAAGCATCATCTTCAGATACTGTTGAAGTTATTCCATTACTAGATATTACTACTGGTATCATTCCATCTTTAATATCTGGTTTACTTGCTGGAACATTATTCATACAGCTACCACCTAATGATAAACTAAATGACTGATTCATGGTATCACTACTTGTTTCTGCAGCATCTAACCAAATCCATAAATAATATGTATCCGTAGTAGTTGCCGTGTATTCTTTTGAAGTAAGTAAATTAACTTTATCCCCAGCTATCTTTCCATTAAAATTACCAGAGCTTACGA
>FR902139.1 GCA_000437895.1 Clostridium sp. CAG:914
ATTAATGTGTATATTTTTTGTCATTCATGAGGAGATTCTTAAGACTCTTCATTATTCCTTTAAACATTTATTTATCTGGTAGTAAAACGCGAATGACTAATTGATTTACTACATTTAAATTATAACAAATTAATACTAATATGTCAAAAATCACTACAAGCAAAAATGATGTCGACATTTAAAAATGTTGTCTGCATCCTTTTTACTTATTTTTTAATTCTGTCCACATTATTTATACTATGTGGACAAGTCGTGAACAAATTGTAATCTGTAGACAAATTTATCGCTTTTTCTATTTTTGACAATCCCTTATTTTATAAGGGGGGTGCGAGGCTATTTACCACAACAGTTCTTGTATTTCTTACCAGACCCACATAGTAAAATATTAAAACAACCAAGTAATTTTTTCCTTTTAAATTGATATCTTTTATTTTAATTTAATAATTTTTTATTGAAATATTGAAAGTTTTATTCAACAACTTATCTAATAACTTATCTAAAAAAATGGTTCTCATATTAAAGTTCAATTCCGAAAAAACATTTTGCTATCAAATTTCTATCAGGATAATTTTCTTTTAATAAATCTTGTTCAAAATTAGTTCTGTCATACTCTAAACTTTTTGTTTCAACTGTAAATGTTTCAGTATCAAATATTGTGTATTGTGTAGTATTATCTTTTCTACATCCTGATGAACCAACATCATATAATTTGTTATCAACAGTAAATACATTATGTTCATGACCTATAAATATTAAATCATAATTTAATGGCTTTATAATTTCATTAATTGAACCATCTTTAGCAATTTTTAAATCATGAAAAGGATACTGATCATTTGAATTATAATCTATGAGAAAATGTTCGCATACTACTTTTTTACCATTACAATCAATTTCATATGTCATGTTACACTTTTCTAGATATTGTTTTTGTCTATCAGTAATTTGATTCTTTATCCAATTTTGATGTTTAATTTCTCCATCTCCCATCTCATCATCTATTTGTGTACCTTTTATAAAATAAAGTTCATGATTCCCTAAAACCATTTTAATATTATTGTCAACAATTATGTCCATACACTCTTTAGGATTAGGCCCTATTCCTATCGTATCCCCTAAGCATATTATCTTCTTAATTCCCTCTTTTTTTATATCTTTTATAATTGAAATTAATGCTTCTCTATTTCCGTGTATGTCAGAGAAAATAGCAACTTTCAAAAATTTTACTACCTTTTTTACACTTTTAAAATTCCCAGTAAATAATTAAATATCATATTGGTATTGATATAAATTCATAGCTCCTGATTGAGTCGTATTCAAAACCTCAATAACATAGAATGCTTTATTTAAATCAAAATCATAATAATTGATTCTATTAGTAATCTTACTTGTTGAACCATCAATATCTTTTAATGATTCTGATAATGCTAACTTTTCAAATTTGTTATAATTAATATTTTTATATTTATTTTCATTATTTAAAACATGATTAACTGCATCTTTTTCATTATATTTTTGCATATTATCAAACAAATGAATTTCATTATCTTTATTAATAGATACTGTATAACCTAAATTTGTCCTAATATTTCCAACATATAATACATAATCATAATATTTTACATCATTTCCACTTGTTTCTAACTTATAATTATTTAAGTCAAAATCAGTATTAATATTGTCAATGATAAAATCTGAAACTATTCTATCAAAATTTACATTATTATCCATATCATAATAATTAATGCTTCTATCTGCTTCAATTATATATTCATTTGTTTCTAAAGTATTAGGGTTAGTTGAAGTAGCAGTCGTACTACCTGTAATCCAATACCATGGATTATAACCTCCTGCTCCATAAACTTTATAATTTTTAACAGTATTACTTAAATAAATATGATTACTTGCTGATTGTACTGCAGAATTAACAGATGTAGTTTTTGTTTGAATTTTATCATTAAATCTAGTATTCCAATTTACAAAAGATGCAACATTAAGTTCTGTTGTCCAACCAATAGTAATATTTGCTCCTTGATCATTTCCATATTTTGTAATGTTATTTGAACCATTAGAAGCAGTATTACAACCAGCAAATTCAATTAAAGCTGTTTTTGTATTATCATAATATCCAATACCTATACTTGAACCTGAAATACTACTTGATTTTGTAATATAAACAGAATTTGGGAATTCCATTGAATAATAATCTGCATGCCCATTAAGATAAACAATGCCACTTTGTAAATAAGGGGTCCCATTTGCATGGCTTCCAGTTAAATTAGATGAACTAGGCGATGTTATCTTTTTTGATGTCAATCCCATAGCATTATATGTTGAATATGCATCATTTGCATTATTAACAGATGATATACCATCACTATAAGTAGCACCAACTGCTAATGCCGTCTTATTATTACTTGGAATATACCAAGCATAAACATTAGTAGTAAAAAAAACTGTTGTTAATAAAAGTGTAAAAATTAAAGATGACTTTTTAAATAATTTTTTCATATACACTCTCCTTTCAAAAAAATAATTAAAAAGTTTTTTTAATACTTACTACAATATCACCTCCCAAAAACAATATTTGAATCTATATCGATATAATGATTCCATATTTTATGCTATAAACTAAAAAAAGCAGCAAAAACATGTAGATGTTAATACTGCTCGCATCAATCAAAAATTAATATACATTTTAATAATATAATAAGATAATCAATTCAATAACCACCTTACATATCTATATTAATAATACTATTTTTTAATATTTTCAACTAATATTAATAAACTTTTGTTATTTTCAACAGCCATATACAATAAAACATTTAAAAAAAAGAACATTTTATTAAATGACTCTTAATTATTTATTAAATAACATTAATATTACTTCATAGTTTCAATTAATAGAAAAATTATTTACATACATCTTCAAAATTGCAAATATTATTCTTTTTAATTCTAGTTATTTTTTTATTACCATCGCAATGATATGTTTCAACAATAATACCATTTCTCTTTTTACACCACATTTCAGTCCCTATTATTGGATCATTATTAAAGATTAATGCCTGAATTGAATCTAACAAAACAATAGCAATTAAAATACATATAATAATTAAAAATATTTTTATTCCTTTTTTCATACTAATACTCCTTCTTTTAAAGTATAACACATTATTTTTTATTTGACTATAATTATGTATTTATATATGATTCAAATATCAGATTCCATTTTTGTAGTAACTTTAACATATATATTATAAGTTGTTTCAATAGTACTATGCCCTAGTCGTTTAGAAACTGCTTTAATATCAGCTCCAGCTTCTATTAATCTAGTTGCATGAGTATCTCTAAAATCATGAAATCTACAAGGTATTCCTAACTCATAATGAATTACTTTAAATGGATATTTACAAGTATCTGTTCCCTCAAATACACCATTTTTTTTAACAAATAATAAATAAACTTCTGGTAGTGAAACATCTATTTCACTTATAGCATTTACTATTTTAATTTCTTTCTTATTATTATATGGATTTATAACTTCTTTAGCATAATGTTTCATATATAAATCACCATATTCTTTTTTATCATTTTCTTGTTGCTCTTTATATTTTTTTAAAGCATTTAATAAAGTATCACCTATCTCTATTGTTCTATGACTACTAGGTGTTTTACAAGTACCAAAATACCATACAGTAGTAGAATTACCACTTATATGTCTTTTCTTAGTACCACCTGCCTGATTCTTTTTTAATATATTTCTATCAACTCTTAAAGTCTTTTTCTCAAAATCTATATCTTCCCATGTAAGTCCAAATACTTCTGATACACGAAGTCCAGTATGATATGCTGTTAAAAAAGCATAATAGACACATGAATTATTGGTAAATCTATTTAATATTTTATCAATTTCTTCTTTAGTAAATATATGAGCTAGATCACTATCTGGAATATCATATTTAGGCAATCTAACCTTTTCAGCTGGATTCATCTTTATAAAACCAACTACTTCATAAGCATAAGTAAATGAAGTCTTTAATACTTTTAAAATGTTTTTTAAAAAATTCTTTGAATAACTTCCATCTAAATAAACTTTATTAATAAATTCTTGTAATGTTGCTGTAGTAATTGTTGATAACATATAATGACCTATTTTAGGTTTAACATGAATTCTTATAATACTCTTATAAGCTTCAATAGTATGATACTTTAAATTTACCTCACAATGTTCTTTCATCCAATAATCTAAATAATCACTATAAGATATTTCATTTGGAGTAAAAGCATGACCAGTATTCATATATTCAGTATAAGCTTTTACGCCTTCCTTAAATGCCTCATTCCTAGTCAAAAAACCACTTTTATTTTTATACTTCCTTTTTCCATCTACTGAAGCAATTTGGAATTGATATTGAAAAACACTACCCCTTTTTTTAACATAAACATTTCCCATCGTTTTTTCCTCCCTTACATCCATTTAAAACGAAGAAAAAAGATAGCAACTGAATGCTATCTTTAATGTTTATATATTTGTTTGTAAGTATTTTCCCCTTTATTTACCTAGGTTTGAGCCATTTTTTACAAACAATTTGTATTTTTTACAAACAATTTACAAACATTTTGGCTATTTTTGAGTATTTTTTTAAATTTCAAAACCTCACAAACCCTTATTTTATGGGCTATTTACCACAACACTGTTTATATTTTTTCCCACTTCCACATGGCTTGTAATTTTGGGTTTTTGATAGCTTTTCCTAGCATTTTGTAGCCCTTTTTTGCTCTTGAATGCACTTGAGAACTTCTGACAGCACTCTGGAATTTACTCTCAGGGTATCTAAAAAGGTATCTAAAATTCAAAAATGAATTTTTTTCGAGAAAAATTGGTAAGGTTTTTTTTATCAAAGAAAAAGTAGATTTTTTATCTACTTCTTCCCTTTTCAATTAAAGGATTTTCTTGCTGTGTATAAAATTCATCTACTGATTTAACTTCCTCAAAAGAGGTATAATCTTTCCCATCTTTTCCCTTATACATAAATTTACGTTCTTCATCCCACATTGCTAAGATATCACGTATTAATTTAGCTACTTCAACACGTACATCAGATACTAATGTTAGTCTAAAAAAACTTGTTGCAAGTTCTTTCCACTTTCTTGCACCTTTTTCTTCACCATATAATCTTAAGATTTCACCTGGAACTTGATTAAGAATACTAGACGGTAAAGAATATGCCTCTGGGTGCTTTGTAATATCCACTGAACCACTAAATGCACCTACGGTTGGATAAACAGATTTTAAAGCATAATTTTGAATCATTTCAAATGCAGTTGCCAAATCTATATTTTCATTCAAAAAAACCATCTCCTTTCATAATAATTATAGCATATATTATTGTAACTTTTGCAGTTTTTACTAAAAAAACGTAAAAAAGGTATCTAAAAGGTATCTAAAGTGGCTCAGAGCATATAAACTCGCAATTTTTTAGCAAAGAAAAAAAACTCGCTTTTTCCCTTATTTTATGCGGGTTTGCGAGCTTATTTACCACAGCATTGTTTATATTTTTTACCCGAACCACATGGACAAGGATCATTTCTACCAACCTTATTACTCTTTCTTTGTATTCTAACTGTATCTTTTCCATCATTAGTTATAGTTTTCTTAACTACTTCTTTTCTCTCTATATTTTGTCTAATTTCAGACTTTAATAAATAAGTAGCTACTTCCTTGTTAATAGTATTCATCATACTATCAAAAAGATTATATCCTTCCATCGTATAAGCTTGAAGTGGATTCTCGTTAGCATATCCTCTAAGTCCAATACCTTCTCTTAAATGACTCATAGTACTAATATGTTCCATCCAATGACTATCAATTACTCTTAAAGTAATAGCCTTTTCAAACTCATTTACTATCTCCATAGGAATATCCTCTAACTTTTCTTGATAATCTTTTAATACTTTATCATAGATTATATCTATAACTTCATATTCACCCTTACCATTAATCTCTGATAAATTTAACCTATGTTTCTTTAACAAGTTTTCATTACAAGTCTCCAATATCTCTGAATAATCATTTTCTGTCAATCCCTTATTATCTACTATATGACCAAGTACTAAAGAAGTAATATATTCCTTAAACAAATTTAATGTTTCCTCATGAATAGATTCACTATCTAATATTTCATTTCTCTTATTATATATAATCTCTCTTTGATTATTCATAACATCATCATAATTAAGCAACTGCTTTCTTATATCAAAGTTGTTACCCTCAACCCTTTTTTGAGCAGATTCAACTGATTTAGAAAACATCTTACTCCTTATAGCCTGTTCACCAGTAAATCCCATATTAGTAAGCATACCTTTATATTTATCAGATCCAAATCTAACTAACAAATCATCCTCAAAAGATACAAAAAACTGACTAAATCCAGGATCTCCTTGTCTACCAGCACGTCCCCTTAACTGATTATCTATTCTTCTAGATTCATGTCTTTCCGTACCAATAACACAAAGTCCTCCAAGTTCACGAACACCTTCACCTAATTTTATATCTGTACCACGACCAGCCATATTCGTAGCAATAGTAACAGCACCTTTCTCACCAGCATGAGCAATAATTTCAGCTTCTCTAGCATGATTCTTAGCATTCAACACTTCATGAGGAATATGTTCCTTAGTTAACATTTTACTAATTAATTCACTTGTTTCAATAGCAATGGTACCAACCAAAACAGGTTGCCCCATCTCATGACGATTCTTTATAACATTAACAATAGCTTTATACTTTCCAGCCTTCTCAGCATATAACAAATCAGTTTCATCAATTCTTATAACAGGTTTATTCGTAGGTATACATATAACATACATATTATATATATTTCTAAATTCTTCTTCCTCTGTCTTAGCCGTACCAGTCATACCAGATAACTTTTTATACATTCTAAACAAATTCTGGAAAGTAATCGTAGCCAATGTCTTTGTTTCTTGATTAATTTTTACTCCCTCTTTAGCTTCAATAGCTTGATGAAGTCCTTCTGAGAAATTTCTTCCTTTCATTAAACGACCAGTAAATTGATCTACAATTATAACTTCTCCATCACTAACAACATAGTCAACATCTTTTTTCATAAAATAATTAGCCCTTAAAGCTTGATTTATATGATGAACTAAAACAGTATTATTAATATCATATAAATTTTGTATATTAAAATGTTTCTCAGCCTTGCGACTTCCCTCATCAGTCAAATTTATACTTCTCGTTTTCTCATCTTTAATATAATCTTCATTTTCTTTTAAGCCCTTTACAAAAAAATCTGCTCCAGTATATAAATTAGCTGCTTGCATAACTCCACCAGATATAATCAATGGTGTTCTAGCTTCATCTATCAAAATAGAGTCAACTTCATCTATAATACAAAAATTAAGTGGTCTTTGAACTCTCTTCTCCTTTGTAACAACCATATTATCTCTCAAATAATCAAATCCAAGTTCATTATTTGTCGTATATAATATATCTTTAGCATACTCTTCTCTCTTCTCTTCTGGCGTTTTATCTCTTAGATTAATACCAACACTTAATCCTAAAAATTCAAATATAGGACCCATCCATTCAGCATTTCTCTGAGTTAAATATTCATTAACAGTTACAACATGAACACCTTCGCCAGTTAAAGCATTAAGATAAGCTGGAAAAATAGTTGTTAAAGTTTTTCCTTCACCCGTTTTCATTTCTGCAATATTACCATAATGAATAGCAAGTCCTCCAACTAATTGACAAAAATAAGCTTTCTCACCAATTATTCTATAAGCAGCCTCTCTAATCGTAGCAAAAGCTTCTACTAAAACATCTTCTAAATCTTCTCCATTTGCTAATCTTTCTTTAAATTCATTTGTTTTATTAGCTAATTTTTTATCAGATAATTTAGACATATCCTCATCTAAAGCATCAATCTTCGTAGCTATAGCATTAAACCTTTTTAATTCTTTATACTCATTATCAAATAATTTTTTAAATATATTTGCCATTCTATCACATCCTCAAGTAGTATTTTAACATTTTTTTAACAAAATAACTAGTATTATTGTATAATTTTCATATTTTAGTAAACAATATTATTGGGTGATCAAAATGGCTAAAAATAAAAAGTCAAAAAGTTCTCACTCATGTAAAGATAGCATATCTAAAACCGTTACTAACGAATGTAAAGGTGCATTAGATAGTTATAATAATAACATGAATGAAAACAGCCTAGAGAAAAGTGACTTCTAGTCGCTTTTCTTTTATAATAATTTAATTACTAAAATAGATATAACTACACAAATAAAATCAGCCATTAATCCTACAATAAGAGAATGTTTAATCTTCTTAATTCCAACAGAAGAATAATACATTCCTATTATATAAATAGTCGTATCTGTACTAGATACCATAACAGAAGATAATCTACCAATAAAAGAATCTACTCCATATGTCTTAATAATATCATTAAGTAACATAAAAGAACTAGACGCTGATATTGGTCTTAATATACCTAATGGAATTATTTCTTTTGGAAATAAACTAATGTTTATATTTTTAGTTAAATCAATAAGTATTTGACTTTTAACCAAAACATTTATTGATACTATCATAGCAAAGATAGATGGAAAAATATTTAATACTATTTTTAATCCTTCCATTACCCCTTCCATAAAAACATCATATATATTAATTTTCTTATATAATCCATAAATTATTACTATCAAAGTAATAACAGGAACTATCAAATTAGCTATAACTTGCATGTCTCACCACATAAAATAATCTATCTATAATTAAACCAAGCAATGAAGAAAGTGTCGAAGTTATAATAATATATGGTACTATTTCTAATGGATTTATAGAATTATGTAACATTCTTAATGTTATCGTAGTAGTAGGAATAATTGTTACAGAACTAGTATTTATTACCAAAAAAGTAATCATACTACGAGAAGCAACATCTTTATTCTTATTAATTTCTTGTAATTTTTTCATAGCTTTCAAACCAAAAGGTGTAGCAGCATTACCAAGTCCTAACATATTCATAACAATATTAACAGATATATATTTAAGTGCCTCATCTTCTGTCTTTAATTCAGGAAAAACAATTTTAAGAAAAGGCTTTAACAAATTAGATAACTTATCAAGTAAACCACTAACTTCTGCTATCTTCATAATACCTAACCATAAACACATAACAGGTATCATATTCATTATCAAATCTATTGCATCCTTACTAGCCCCAAGCATAACATTTCCAATATTAGTATGGCTAATAAAACTATATATAATTCCTACAATAAAAAATATTCCCCATAAATAATTAATCATCTAAATAATCCTTTTATCTTAGACCAAAAAGTTACTTTATCTTTATTCTTCTTAGCATATACAGGCATATCATATATCTTCTTATCCCTTAAATAAATATAATTATGTCCCACTAAAGTATCATCATAATTTCTAATACGTTCTAACTTAACATGAGAAATTAAAGAAGTAGCTTCACTCTTAGTAAGAGGAATATATAAATCATTCTTAATATATAAATTATCATAATACTTATCCTCTAAAACAGTATAATTCTTTTTAGATAAAACCAAATAATTCTTATAATTCTTAAAAGCATTTTCATATAAATTTAGATGTGTATTCCAATCATCACTATCTCTTAATGTAACCACAATAAAATTCATACCATCATACGTAGCCGTTGACACTAAAGTCCTCCTAGCAGTTTCAGTAAAACCCGTTTTACCTCCCGTAATATATTTATAATTTAATAATTTATTTTTATTTTTCCAAACATAAGTTTTCAAATTACTTTTTGCTACATAACTCTTAGTTTTTACAATTTCTCTATATATATCATTTTGCATAGCATATCTAGTAAGTAATGCCATATCATAACTAGTTGAATAATTACCAATACCATTTTTATCTAACCCACTAGGATTAACAAACTTTGTATTTTTCATTCCAACTTCTCTTGCCTTTTTATTCATCATAACAACAAAATTATCAACATCACCACCAACATAATCTGCTATCATTAAAGCAGCATCATTACCGCTTCTAAGCATCAATCCATACAA
>FR902140.1:0-1760 GCA_000437895.1 Clostridium sp. CAG:914
CAACAATTTTCTTTTCTTCATTATAAACTTTTAAGTCAAATGCACTCTCTATATATGCTTTTCTAATTCGTTCTAACTTATCATTTTGTTTTAATAATTCTTTTTCAAGTTGTTCTCTAGGTTCATCAAATTTTTGCTTAATCATTGGTAGGAAGAACTGATTAACAACACTATCATATTCTACTAACTCTTGAACAAAATTATCAAAATATTCATTTATAACATTTTCCTTTAAATTAACTTTGCAGTCAGTACAATAATAGTAATAATAAACATTACCATTTTTCTTTTTAGTGGCTTTTCCACCCATTAAACGACCACATTTAGGACAAGTAAGTTTTTGTAGATATAGATATGTTAAAGTTCTTTGGTAACTACGTGAGTTCTTTTTCTTTTGTACTTGGCATTCTTCCCATAATTCTTTACTAACTATTGGCTCAACAACATCTTGATAATAAGTAGGGTGTTTTGTTCTTTTACCATGAACAAAATCGCCTTTATAAACTTCATTTTCAAGTATGGTAGTTATAGAAGAATCTCGCCAGTTAGTCTTACCTAATACCTTTTCTTCGTTTAGTATATTAGATATAGTTTGATAAGAATTTCCTTGATAATAAAGATTAAATATTCTCTCTACAATATCTTTAGTAGAGTAGTCAATTACTAACTTTTTATCTTCGTGTTTATAACCAAGTGGTGCTTGACTTGGAATATGTCCTTGTTTAATCGCACCTGCTAAACCTATTTTTGTTCTCTCACTTGTTCTTTCTATCTCATTTTGACTAACACTCATTAAAAGTCTTGAAATCATTTTACCATTAGCATTAGTAGTGTTTATCTCATCATTAGCACAATCTAAGTAAGCATCATTTTCCTCTAAAAATGTCATTAACTTTTCCCAGTCAAAGATACTTCTAGTTATTCTATCTAGTTTTAAAGCGACTATGGTGTTTATTTTCTTATTCTTAATATCTTCTTTAAGTCTTTCAAATTCAGGCCTTAAATTACCTGTTTTAGCACTTATACCAGCATCTTCGTAATAATCTACTATCTCATAACCTTTAAACTTACAAAATTGTTCTAATCGTTCTTTTTGTTCTGGAAGACTAAAACCCTCACGTGCCTGATCTTCCGTACTTACTCTCAAATATAATCCACATAATTTCTTTTCATTATCCATATTCTTCCCGTCCTTTCTAAAAAAATAAGAGATAAAAGCCATAGATACATCTACTCCCTTTATCTCTTTAACTTTTCATATCTAAATTGTGTACTTCCAAATCATATCCCCATTAAAAAGATTTGGTAGGTATAATAAACCCTTTATTCGACATATATAATAAAGTTTTTAAGAGAAAAAGTCAATATCATTTGCCTTATTTACTAATGTTTAAGCCATATTCTTTATGTAATCTTCTAGTTCTACTAATTTAATCTTTTTACTTAGATTACCTACATAAATATCAGTAGAATAGTTAAATGCTAGAAAAGCAATATTATTAACAATTATCTTATGTGGCTCTAGGTAGTTCAAGTTAGTATTATTTATTCGTTTAATACTACTATTGATAATAGTAGGTTTTATGTGACAAAACTCACAAATAAATTCAATACGTTGTTTTAAATTACTTTCCATTTCTAACTTTTGTGTCGTAAACTTTATCATAAAACACCATCCTTTCTTCGTTAATTCTTTTGTAAACACAAAAAAATCAACCCGAACGGATTGATATGTATCTCAAGTTCAAACTATAAAAGTT
>FR902140.1:1797-54939 GCA_000437895.1 Clostridium sp. CAG:914
TCGTCAATGGAGCAGATGAGGGGAGTCAAACCCCCGTCACAGCCTTGGCAAGGCCGTATTCTAATCGTTGAACCACATCTGCATGTGTATTAATTATTACATAAATTTGTTTAAAAATCAACCATTTTATGCAATTTTAGTGTATAATTAATTTAGGTGATTAAAAATGTTTGAAAATTTAAGTGACAGATTACAGGGTATTGCTCATAAAATAAAAGGATATGGAAAAATTACAGAAGATAATATTTCTGAAATGATGAGAGAAATAAGATTGTCCCTATTGGAAGCAGATGTTAATTATAAAGTAGTTAAAGAATTTACTAATACAGTTAAAGAGAAAGCGCTCGGAACAGAAGTTGCTAATAGTATATCTCCAGGAGATTTGTTTGTAAAAATAGTTCGCGATGAACTTCAAAATCTTCTTGGTGGAGAAAATGTACCAATAAAAACAGATGGCAACCCTACAATAACTATGCTGGTAGGTCTACAAGGGTCTGGTAAAACTACTACTATAGGTAAACTAGCTAATTTATTAAGAAAAAAATATAAAAAGAAACCATTACTCGTAGCATGTGATGTTTATAGACCAGCAGCTATAGATCAATTAATACAAATTGGTAAAGAACTTAATATAGAGGTATACTCTGAAGGAAAAGTTAATCCTGTGGATATAGCACGTAATGGTGTTAAATATGCAAAAGATAATGGCTTTGATTATGTATTAATAGATACAGCTGGAAGATTACATATTGATAACGAATTAATGGATGAATTAGACAATATAGTTAGAGAAGTTAATCCTCATGAAATTCTATTAATAATAGATGCTATGATGGGGCAAGATGCAATCAATGTTATTACTGGTTTTAATGATAAACTATCTCTAACAGGTGTAATATTAACTAAACTAGATGGAGATACTCGAGGTGGAGTAGCTTTATCTGTAAGACATTTAACAAATATTCCAATTAAATATATAGGTATTAGCGAAAAAATGGATGGATTAACAGAGTTTTATCCAGATAGAATGGCTAATCGAATAATTGGTATGGGTGATGTTATATCTTTAGTAGAAAAAGTTCAGAATGAAATTGATGAAAAAGAAGCAGAAAAACTTGCTAAAAAAATGAAAAAAGGTAATTTCGATTTAGAAGATTTTTTAAGTCAATTAAATCAAATAAAAAAACTTGGACCATTAGAAAATTTAATTAAATTAATACCTGGAGCTAAGAAAATGGGATTAAATAATGTAAATATTGATCCAAAGCAAATGAAACACATTGAAGCAATTATTTTGTCAATGACTAAAGAAGAAAGACAAAATCCAAATATTCTCAAAGCAAGTAGAAAACAAAGAATAGCAAAAGGTTCAGGTAGAACGGTTACAGAAGTTAATGCACTACTTAACCAGTTTGAACAAATGAAACAAATGATGAAAATGGTTAGTAATGGAAACTTTAAAATGCCATTCTAATAAAAAATAAAAAAGCATAAGGAATTAAAAATCCAAATGCTTTTTCTTTACATAAATTAAAGAATAAGTCCTCCATCAACAGCAATTATTGCTCCAGTAGTGAATTTTGATAAATCACTTGCTAAATACAAATAAGTTCCAGCTAAATCACTAGGTATAGCTGCTCTTCCTAATGGAGTCATTCTTTTTAAGTATCCTTCCATTTCATCATTAACATTATCTTCAGTCATCTTTGTTTTAACAACACCAGGAGCGACAGCATTAACCCTTATATTATATTTACCAAGTTCCTTAGCACAACTCTTAGTTATTCCATTAATGGCAAATTTACTTGCCGTATAAGCTACTTGATTTGGACTACCATAAGTTCCTACCATAGAACTTGTATTAATTATAGAACCTCCCGTTTCTTTCATATACTTAACAGCCTCTTTAGTACATCTAAAGGTACCATTTGTATTAACATTCATTAAATTAATAAAATCTTCTTCCGTAGTATCAAGTAATGATTTAGCAAAACAAACTCCAGCATTATTTACTAGTATATCTATTTTACCAAATTCTTTGTATATACTTTCCATAAAATTTGAAACTTCTTCTGCCTTAGTAATATCTAATTTTCTTGGAACTATCCTAGCATCTTTATTTTCTAAAATTAACTTATTAGCTCCCTCTTTTGCAGATGCTTCAGTTATACCACACATCACTACTGTAGCTTTTTCTTTTGCAAATAAGTTGCATATTTCATATCCTATTCCTGTAGAACCACCAGTTACAATAGCTATTTTATTTTCTAACATTTTCTATTCCTCCTAAAAATAATTATATATAATGATATAAGATAAAACAAGAATAAATAGTAATTTTACATTTTTATTACATTATAACTGTGATATTTATAATATATCAAATATCTATATATTCATATTATATTGTAGATAGGAGGAATAGAAATGTTTTATAATGATGGTTTGAGACAAGACGGTGGATATGACGATATAGATATCAATATAACTAACCAAAATGTTAATACTAATATGAATACTAATACCAATATGAATATGAACGTAAATGAAGGCTATCCAATGGGAACAGTTTCTGGTCCAATAATTGAACCAGGTAGAGAAAGATGCGTTCAAAGAAATATTTTTCATGAGGTTAAACATGGTTGCCCTTTTATGTAAAATTTAATAATAAAAATAAACAAATTTATCATTTGTATGTTATAATATGTATATAATAATAAACTACTAAAAAAGGAGAGAATTTAAATGAAAGAAACAATAAAATTTTACAAATGTCCAATATGTCAAAATATAATAGAAGCTATAGAAGGAAATATTGAAAATATTACTTGTTGTAATCAACAATTAGAAGAAATAAAAGCCAACACATGTGATGCGTCAAAAGAAAAACATGTACCAGTATATACAAAAGAAGGAGATAATATAATCGTTGAAGTTGGAGAAACACTACATCCAATGGATTCAGATCATTATATTATGTGGATAGTCCAAGTTGAAGATGATAAAATTACTAGAATAGCTCTTCAACCAAATCAAAAACCACAATGTACATTTAAGTACATAGAAGGATCAATAATATATGCTTATTGTAATAAACATGGCTTATGGAAAAAAATAATTAATTAGTCTAAGCAAATAACTATCAAAAAAAGATAGTTATTTTATCATAAATAATAATATGATACATAGAATATTATGCAGAAAAATCTATGGAGGTAAATATGGAAAATGAAGAAAAAGATAAATTAAAAGAATTCAAAGGATTAACTAATAATGAAGTTGTTATATCAAGAGAAAAAAACGGATCAAATATTCAACAACAAAGAAAGAAAGAATCACTAATAAATAAAATATTAAGTATATTTAAAGAACCTATGTTTTTACTATTAATAATAGCAGCTAGTGTATATTTTATTGTTGGAGAATATGGCGATGGTATAACAATGTTAATATTTGTTTTAGCAGTATGCACAATAGAGTTTATTCAAGAAACAAAAACAGATAAAGCCTTAGAAGAATTAAATAAATTATCATCACTAAATGTTAAAGTAATAAGAAATGGTAAAAAAGAAATAATTAATAGTGAAGAAATAGTCGTCGGAGACATTGTCATTCTAGAAGAAGGAGACAGAGTACCAGCTGATGGAAAAATATTGTATACTCAAAGCTTAGGTATTAATGAGTCTTCACTAACTGGAGAATCAGAGATAGTATATAAAAATAAAGAAGAAGATTTAAAAAATCATTTTAAATTAAATATGTGCTATTCTGGTACAGATGTAGTAAACGGTTTAGGAATAATAGAAGTAACATCAGTAGGAAAAAATACAGAGTTTGGTTTAATCGGACAATCATTAAATAACATAAAGAAAGAAAAAACGCCTTTAGAAAAGCAAATTAACAAATTAGTGTTTATTTGTACCATAGTAAGTATAACAGTATTTATTTTGACAATTATTATTAATTATATCAATCATCCAGAACTAACACCAACAAAAAGAATAGTAGATTCTCTATTGGCAGGAATCACCATAGCTATGGCAACAATACCAGAAGAGATACCGGTAATATTAACTGTTTTCTTGGCAATGGGATCATGGTCATTAACCAAAAAGAATACATTAACCAAAAATATGAAAGCAATAGAGACTCTAGGAACAGTAAATGTATTATGTACAGATAAAACTGGAACTATAACAGAAAATAAAATGATTGTTGAAGATATATATACCAATAGTGAAACATTTATAAAAACATTGTATCAATCTTGTCCCCAAGTAGCATACGATCCAATGGAAATAGCTTTAAAAAAATATTGCCAAGAAAACGAAAAAATAAATACAGGTTCCATAACTAAAGAGTATCCATTTAAAGCAGAAACTAAGATGATGGGACAAATATGGAATAATAAAGAACTATGTGTAAAGGGAGCATATGAAAATGTATTACCATTATGCAATTTAGACGAAGAAAATTACAAACAAGTCAAAAGTAAAATAAACGAATATTCAAAAGAAGGATATAGAGTTCTAGCCATAGCTAAAAATGATAACTTAAAAAACATACCCAATAGTTTAACTGAAGCAAAATTAACATTTGAAGGCTTAGTAGCTCTATATGATCCTCCAAGAAAAGGTGTTAAAGAATCATTAGAAGAATGTTATTCTGCTGGCATTAGAGTAATTATGATAACTGGAGACAATGGCAAAACAGCTGCATCTATAGCTAAAAAAATAAATTTAAATAACTATGACGAAGTAATTACAGGTCTTGAATTAGAAGCAATGTCAGATGATGAATTATTTGAAAGAGTTAAAACAACCAATATTTTTGCCAGAGTATACCCAAATCATAAAATGAGAATTGTAAATGCCTTACAAAGAAATAATCTAATCGTAGCAATGACAGGTGACGGAGTAAATGATGCCCCAGCCTTAAAAAAAGCAAATATAGGCATTGCCATGGGACAAAGAGGTACAAACGTAGCAAAAGAATCAGCAGACATAATTTTATTAGATGATAACTTCAATACAATAGTAAAAGCTATAGGAAAAGGTAGAAGTATATATAAAAATATCCAATCTGCCATTTCATATGTAATAGCCATTCACATACCTTTAGCCCTTCTAAGCTTATTTGTTCCAATATTTAAATTACCAACCCTTTTATTACCTATTCATGTGATGCTTCTAGAGTTATTAATTGATCCTACATCATCAATAATATTTCAAAGAATAAAGCCCACTCCAAGTATAATGTTAGAAAAACCAAGAAATATAGATGAACCAATATTAAATTTAAAAACTACCATAAGGAATATATTACAAGGAATACTGATTTTTATAGTAACATTCATAACTTACTTATATCTGATAAAAAATAATACAAATATAAACTTATCTATAACAATAACATATACAATATTAGTATTATCAATAATATTAATTGCTTATCAATTAAAAAGTAATAACTCTACAATAAAATCATTTCTAGAAGGATTAAAAGATAAAATATCATTAATGGTAAATACCACAATTTTATTAGGACTACTTCTACTTATATATATACCTTTTCTTAATAAAACAGCAAATACACACCCCTTAGAGTTAAAACATTGGATATATATAATATTGCTAACATTATTAGCAGTACTTCCATTTGACATTATGAAAATAAATAAAACTAAGAATTTAGAAAATTAATATTTCTAAATTCTATTTTTATTTAATAAGTTTATATAGAGGTATTAACTATGAATAAATATAAAATAAAATTTATTTATAATAAAGGAAATGATATAAATGATGTTTTTATTAAAACATTAAGTAAAGAACTAGAAAATAAAATATACAAAGAATCACTAATAGAAAGTGATAAAAATGTTAAATAATAATTACCTAGTAGGTCTGTATATAAGACTATCACGTGAAGATGAAGATAAAACACATGAAAGTGAAAGTATAAGTAATCAAAAAAGTTTATTACTTCAATATACCAAAGAAAATAATTTAAAAGTATATGATATGTATATAGATGATGGCTATTCAGGAACAAATTTTAATAGACCTAATTTTAATAGATTAATAAAGGATATAGAATTAGGGAAAATAAATATGGTTATTACCAAAGATATGTCCAGATTAGGAAGAGATTATATAGGTACAGGTAATTTAATCGAAAGGTATTTTCCAGAACATAATGTAAGATATATAGCCATAACAGATAATATAGATACATTTTTAGATAGTTCCAACAATGATATTGCTCCATTTAAAGCAATAATGAATGATATGTATGCCAAAGACATATCCAAGAAAATAAAATCTAGCCTAAAAGCAAAACAAAAAGAAGGTAAGTGGGTAGGAAGCAAAACTCCATTCGGATATATTAAAGATCCAAACAATAAAAATCATTTAATTATAGAAGAAGAACAAGCACATATTGTAAAAAGAATATATAATATGTGTTTAGATGGACTATCATTTTATAAGATATCTAAAGAATTAACCAACGAAGGTATTAAAACACCAGCCCAATATTACGAATATAAATGGAGAAGTAATTATAATTGTAAATATGGCATGTGGCATTCAAAAACAATATATGATATTTTAACAAACAGAATATACACAGGAGATACAGTACAAAATAAACGAACTAAAGTTAATTACAAAATAAAGAAAATTATTAAAAATAAACCAAGCCAATATATAGTGGTAGAAAACACCCATGAAGCTATCATAGATAAAGAAATGTTCTACGAAGTACAAAAAAGAATTCCTAAAAATGTAGGTAGAAGTGAAAAAAAAGAAACACATCTACTAGATGGACTTCTATATTGTGGAGATTGTGGACATCGAATATCGATAGGATCAAGAAGAAAAAAAGATAATAGATGTTATACAATATGTAATTATTATAGAACTTACATAAAGCAAAAACTATGTACAGCACATTCTAATAATTATGATGACTTAGAAGAAGTAATATTGAGACTACTTAAAATTAATTGTTTAAAATATATAGATGGTAAAAGAATAAAAGAAAAAGTATTACATAAAATTAATAATAATAATGTAGACAAGAGTAAAAAAGAAATTAAGTTATTAGAACAAGATATTATTCGTATTAATGAAGTATTAGATAATATTTACTTAGATAAACTTAACAAAGTAATCAATAATGATCAATTTAATAGGGTTAAAGTAAAACTCGAAAATGAATTAAATATTAAACAAGATAGGTTATTAAAGTTAGTAGAGTATAGTAATTATACTTGTAATAAAGTAGAACAAAATAAAAAGATAGATGATTTAATTGATGACTTCTTATCTATGAAAAATCCTAGCAGGGAACTTATTGTTGGACTTGTAGATAGGGTAAATATTTATAAAGATAAAAAAATAGATGTAAAAGTAAGTTTTAAAATAACCATAGGAACAAATGCTTGATATAAATAAATTTATTTTAATGCTGAATATAGGGGGTAAATATGGAACAAAATAAAGTAGACACAATTACAAAATTATTTGAAGTATACAAAATTAGAAATGTTTAGAATGTGAAGAAAAAGATTATTATTTCAGGTAGGTGACGTTATATCAGCATTAACTGGAAGTATATTTCAAAAAGACACTAGACGGATTTAAAAATAAAATACATATATTATTGAAAATGTTTGTATCATAAAAAATATATTAAAAGTATAAAATGATTAAATTTAATGCATATATTTTATAAAGGAGGGTTTTATGTTACCAAATATACCCCCTAAATTATTCTCAATCAGTGCAGTAGCAATAGGCTATCTTTTAATAGATGATACAACTGCTAATGAGCAAAATGCCCTAGGAAACTGGCTTATGTTAGTGGCACAGGTATTATCCACTAATGCTTTTTATCGAGCATTAATGCAAGAAAGAGGATTAGAACCAAGGGAATCCACAGAATCTGGAAAAAATAATTCGTATTCTTTTGGAAATAATAGTAATTATTTTAATAATAACTTTAATGGTAAAACTGATTCCCAAACTGAATATAATGAAACAATAATTATGTTAGAAAAGATGATTAGAGCTCTAGAAAAGGAAATATGTGAAATAAAAAAGAAAATGAATTAACATTAAGTAAGAGATATTATAATTGATAGAAAATAAGTAATTAATGATATAATATTTTTGAAAGGAAGTTTATTATGGAAATAATTAAAAGCTTTATTTATGGTATAATTAGTACTTTTTCAAAAAATTCAAATATGTTAATTATTACACTTATTTTATTGATTTTTTATATATTGATGAAAATATATTATCCGAAGTTTAGAGGATTTATGGGAGAATTTTGGGTAAGAATTGAGCTAAATAAATTACCTAAAGATAAATATATAGTTTTTAATGATATAATGATTAAAAATGAAAAAGGCACTCATCAAATAGACCATATCGTCTTATCTAATTATGGAATTTTTGTTATAGAAATGAAAAATTACTATGGTCTAATAAAAGGAAAAGAATATGATAATAAATGGTGTCAATACTTAGGGAAAAACAAAAATTATTTTCTAAATCCTATTCATCAAAATTATGGACATATTAAAACTTTATCAGAGTTATTAAATATTCCAGAAGATAAATTTATATCTATAATTTGTTTTTCTAATCAAGCAAAAGTTGTTGTTGATTGTAAAAATCCAGTAGTTAAAGTTGATTATCTAATAAATGAAATTAAAAAATATAAAAAAGAGGATATAGATATAAATATTAAAAATATTGAAAACGTGATTATGTCTAATAATATTGTTGATGATAAAATAAGAAAACAACATGTCAAAAATATTCACAATCAAATAAAGGCAAATGATGAATTAGTTAATAATATGATTTGTCCAAAATGTAATAGTAAATTGGTTGAAAAGAATGGAAAATATGGAAAGTTTATAGGATGCTCAAATTTTCCAAAATGCAATTATATAAAGAAATAAGTATAACAAAAAAGGGCAAGGACATGTTTGCCCAATAAATACTAGAATAATAAATAATCATATATTTAGACATACTTATCAACCAAGATACACTTGTAGTGAAGAAAATGTCGTTACAAATCAACAATGTGGATCTTGTTGCCAATTTAGATAATATTTAAGACTAGCAATGTCTCCTTAATTGAGAATATAAAATATGCTAGTCTTTTTTATTATGATATGTTATAATAACTACAAGAAAACAATATTCTTATATAAAGGAGGCGTGAGATGATATTATTTAGTAAAGAAGAAGGGTTTATCAAACCTAGAGGAATACATTTTAAAGAAGAACAAGATGTTAATATTAAATTACCAGAGGTAGCTATTGGTGTATTTTCTAGACATTTATTTGAAGATATTGTCCAAAAATTTAGTTGTAAAGAAGTAGGATACATAAGTTGTGCCAATTTAGAAAGAAATATTTATATTTTAAAATACAAAGAAAAAGAATTTACCTTCTTTATGGCTGGGGTTAGTGGACCTTGGATTAGCGGTGATTTAGAAGAATTACATGCTTGCGGTGTAAAAAAGTTTATTATATTTGGTAATTGTGGCGTACTAGATAATACTATAAATGATTGTTCTATAATTATTCCAAGAAAAGCTTTTAGAGATGAAGGAACTAGTTATCACTATTTACCTGAAGGAGATAGTGTATTATTAAATAAAAAATATGTTCCTGAATTTAAAGAAGTACTAAAAGAATTTGATTTTGATTATAGAGAAGGTTATACATGGACAACAGATGCTTTTTATAGAGAAACGAGAGAAAAAATACAATATTTTAAATCAAAGGGAGCTGTATGTGTAGAAATGGAAGGGGCTACTATAGGAGCAGTAAGTGAAAAATTGGGTATAGATGCGTTTACTTTTTATTATGCCGGAGATAATTTAGATGCAACCCAATGGGATGAGAGAAGTCTCAAAGGACTGGTTAACTTTGATAAAAAGAAAGAAGTGGCATTATTAGCTTTTGAACTAGCACTAAGAATATAGAAGTTAAATGTTTTAGAAAGAGATGAATTTTTATGAAAGTATTAACCATAGAGAAACCATGAACTATATTAATCATAGATGGATATAAAAAAATAACCTATTATAGGTTTTTTTCTTTTGGATAAAGTTTATCAACAAAAATTTTACTTATCGTAGCAGAATTTTCTTTTAATCCCTTATTTATCCATGCTTTACCAACATTATATAAAGCACCACTCAAAATATAAAGCCTGTATTCTGATTTTAGTTCTTCTTTATAATTTGGATAAAAAATAGTTATATATTCATTTATTTTATTTTGAACAATACTAGATAAGTTACACTTTTGAAGAGTTTTAATAAGTTCTTGATGTTCATAAAATAAATCAAAAGCAGATTTTACTAAACTATAAGAGTCATTTTTATCAATTTTTTCTCTAATCTTTTTATATTCTTCGATTATGCCAGTCACATAATCATCTAAAATATCCTCTTTATAACAATAGTATCTATAATATGTCATTCTTGATACTCCAGCTTTCTGTGTTATCTCCGTTATAGTTATATCCTTAAAATCTTTCTCTTTCATTAAATTAAGTAGTGCTTCAGCCAAATATCCTTTAATTAATTCATTATTTTTTTTCAAACAAAACATCTCCTTTTGTAACATTATAATTTATTAGGTGGCTAACATTCATAAACTATGTTACAATTGTAACATATATTGTAAAGAAAGGAAAGGTTTTTGTTACATATATATAATTAATATATATATTTGCAACATAAAATTAGTATATTATGGGTATTGTAAATGAATATATAACAAAATTAATTAATAAAATAAGACCAAGTGAAACAGACAAACCTTGGTTAAAAAATTATGAAAAAATGGTAAATCACTTAGATTACTACAATGGTAGCCTATATGATTATGTAAAGGATACAGCTCAAAAGTATCCAGATAATACAGCATGTACATATTATGGAAAAACTTTCACATACAAGAAGTTTATTAAGATGGTAGATAAAGTGGCTGAATCTTTAAGTCAATTTAATATAGTGGAAAATGAATGTGTTACTATATGTATGCCAAACACTCCAGAAGCAATATTTTTAGTTTATGCTATAAATAAAATTGGTGCCATTGCAAACATTGTTCATCCACTAGGTAGTAGGCTAGATATCGAAAGAGCATTAGAAGAAACAAATAGTCAAATTATTTTCTTCACAGATGTAACTATGTCAAAAATTATAGATATCAAAGTAAAGAATGCTGTATTTGTTCCAGTTAGCAATAGCTTAACTGGCATCAAAAAAATGGTATATAATTCTATAAATTCAATAAATTTCTCTTTAAAAGATAATATGATATCTTGGGATGACTTTTTAAATAAAAAACAATTACATGCAAATTATGTAATGAGGTCATGCGATGAACCGGCTGCAATTATATATAGCGGTGGAACTACCGGAAAATGTAAAGGAATAATTTTATCAAATAAGAATTTTAATGCTATGGCAAGACAAACAAGTTTTGTTTGTGAATATATTAAGCCAGGAAACTCTGTTTTAGCAGCGTTACCTATATTCCATGTCTTTGGTTTAGCTTTATGTGTTCATTCTTGTTTGGTAGCAGGTATGAATTGTATACTTGTACCAAAACTTGATACTAAACATATAAATAAAGAACTAAAAAAATATAAACCAACAGTATTTACAGCTGTTCCATCTCTTTTAAATATGATTTTAAATGATAAAGATCCCGGAAAACATGGCTTTAGTAATACCAAAGTTGTAGTATGTGGAGGAGATTATTTACCTAATGAAACGAGAATAAAAACAGAAAAATATTTTAAAGAACATGGTAGTGATCTAAAAGTCTTAGTGGGATACGGACTATCTGAAGTAACTGGTTTCTGTTGTTGTACAGCTATGATGGATTCTGAGTTGGATTCAATAGGTATTCCTAATCCAGATAATGATATTAAAATATTTGAACCTAATACAGATGTCGAACTTCCAATCGGAGAAATCGGAGAAATATGTATAAGTGGACCTACACTAATGATGGGGTATATTAATGAAGAAGGAGAAACAGCTAGTACTTTAGTGAGACATAGTGATGACAAGATATGGCTTCATTCAGGAGACTTGGGATACATGAGCAAAAAAGGAGCTGTCTATTATACTTCAAGAATTAAACGAATGATTATAAGTAATGGTTATAATATTTATCCAAATGAATTAGAAGAAATAATTAATAAATGTGAATATGTTGATATATCAACAGTTGTTGGCATTCCACATAAAATCAAGGGATATGTTCCAAAAGCTGTTATAGTACTAAAAAAAGGTGTAGAAAATACAGCCACTGTTAGACAAGAAATAAAAAAATATTGTATGCAAAATATTGCTAAATATGCACAACCTTACGATTATGAATATAGAGATAATTTACCAAAAACAGCTGTTGGAAAGATTGCATATAGAGATTTAGAAAAGAAATAAACAAGGAATAGATTAATTAATAATTATTTGGTATTATTTAATCAGGAGGGTTTTATGAGATATATTGATTTTGATGGTGTTATCTTAGACACAGAGGATCATTTGTTTTATGATTGGTATAAGATACCTAATTATCATGAATTAACAGAAGAAGATAAAATAAGACATGTTCAATGTGCTAATTGGTATAAAATACTTCATGAGTCTAATTTTATTAATGATTCTTTGTATATTTTAAAACATATGGATACAAAAAATAATGCTATCTTAACAAAGATTCATTCTTTAGAAAATGAAGGATACGAGAAAATTAGGTTTTTAAGAGAAAAGGGTATTAAACAAAATATATTTATTGTTCCTTATTTAGCTAAAAAAACAGATGTCGTTTCTGCTTTTGGAAATATTTTAGTTGATGACTGTTTAGCAAATTTAGATGATTGGACTTTAAACAGGGGATATCCAATGTTTTTTAATAAAAAAGAAAACGACATAGATAGTTGGGGGCAATATAATCATAAGGGATATCAAAGAGTATTAAGAATTAATGAAGAGATAAAAAAATAATCTCTTTTTGTTTTTGTTTTTCTATATAAATATATATAAAATTATGGTATAATTTAAACAACGGATGGTGAGTATATGAAAAAATGTATTTTAATTTATAATCCTAAAAGTGGTAAAAAAGAAAGAAAAAAACACCTACCTAAAATGAAAGAAATTATAGAGGAGAAAGGATATTCTTGTGATATAATATTTACAGAATATCATGGTCACGCTACAGAAATTATGTCATCTCTAGAAGAAGATGTTGATTTAGTTATATCAGCTGGAGGAGATGGTACTTTCAATGAAGTAATGACCGGAAATATCAAAAGAAAAAAAAGATTACTACTTGCTCACTTACCTGTTGGTACAACAAATGATGTTGGAGCCATGATGGGCTATGGAAAAAATATTATTGAAAATTTAAAAATGACCCTTAACGGAGTTAAGAAAAAAATGGATATATGTACAATTAATGATAATCCTTTTGTGTATGTATCAACAATTGGTAAATTTGCCGATGTTCCATATGAAACACCAAGAGATATGAAAAAAAAGTTTGGGTATTTGGCTTATTTAGTACAAGGAATTAAAGCCTTTAATAGAAAAACATCATTAATGGATCTTACATTTGAAATAAATGGAGAAAAACATAGAGGACTATATTCATTTATAATTATATCTAGTGCCAATAGAATAGCAGGTATTAATGACTTTTATAAAGATGTTAAATTAGATGATGATAAATATGAAGTATTACTTTGTAGCATTGCCAAGAAAAAAGATATCATTAAAAGTTTATATTTTCTTGCTTTATATGGTGCCGAAAAAGTACCAGGTTTTGAATTTTACAAAACTAATAATTTCAAAATGAAATTTGCTGATGTTCCCAAGAAAGATTGGTGTGTTGATGGAGAAAAGTTAGACTCCAAAGCATTAACATATGAAATTAAAAATATTAACAATGTTGAAGTGTTATTACCAAAAAAGAATATAAATAAATTATTTATTAACAAGGATTAAATATGAAATACATTATTATAAAACTAATTAAAATATATCAACATATACCAGGACCATGGCATTCTTCTTGTAGACATTATCCAACCTGTTCAAACTATTTTATAGAATCAGTCCAAGAATATGGTGCCTTAAAAGGAAGTATAATGGGAATTAAAAGAATTTTAAAATGTAATCCATGGGGAACATATGGATATGACCCAGTACCAAAAGCAGAAAGGAAGTAATCAATGAAAAAAAGAAATAATTATTTAACTTGGGATGAATACTTTATGAGCATAGCAAAATTATCTAGTATGCGTAGTAAAGATCCAAATACTCAAGTAGGAGCCTGCATAGTAGCAGCTGACAATAGAATACTATCTATTGGCTATAATGGAGCCCCAAATGGATATTCAGATGACAATTTTCCATGGGATAGAGAAGGAACTCCACTAGAAACAAAATATTTATTTGTATGCCATGCTGAAATGAATGCCATATTAAATTATCGAGGAAGTAGAAAAGATCTTGAAGGAGCAAAAATATATGTAGATTTATTTCCATGCAACGAATGTGCAAAATTAATTATTCAATCTGGAATAAAAGAAGTTTTGTATATATGTGATAAGTATGCTGATACTGACGGAGTTAAAGCTTCAAAGAACTTATTTGACACATGTGGCGTTAAATATAGAAAATTAAATTTTGAAGAAAAAGATATAAATATTAAAATTTAATATTGTAAAATAAAAAAAATTAGAGTATACTATAAGTACATTTCAAGTACTTATGCGCTCATAGCTCAATTGGATAGAGCGTTTGGCTACGGACCAAAAGGTTTGGGGTTCGACTCCCTATGGGCGCACCATTTTGTATATAACTTAGATTTTTCTAAGTTTTTTTAGTATTTTATTTGCATTATCATAATAATGTGATATAATATGTGTACTTGAAGAAGAGTGGCTTAATAATCCACTCTTTAATATTAAGGAGGTAAATATGGAGGATAAAGTTAGAAATTTAATTGAAGAGGAAGTTAATAAATTAGGAGTTAGAATTGATAATATTGAATATCTAAAAGAAAATGGGAATTATTTCTTAAGAATAACTATTGATAAAGACGATATAGTAGACCTAGATACCTGCGTAGAAGTTACCAATATTATAAATCCAATTTTAGACGAAAGTAACATAATTGATGACAGTTATATACTAGATATAACTACCAAAGAAAAAGGAGAAAAATAATGAACGTAAAACAAACACATGAATTTATGAAAGCATTAAATGCTATTGTAGAAGAAAAAGGAATAGATAAATCAATTGTCGTAGAAGCTATGGAAGCCGCTATGGCAAATGCTTATAAGAAAAATGAAGGAATATCTAATGTTAAAGCTAAAGTTAATGGAGATACTGGAGAAATTAAATTATATACTTATAAAACAGTCGTAGAAGAAGTAACTAATCCAGAAACAGAAATATCTCTAGAAGATGCCAGAAAAATAGTAGATGATATTCAACTAGAAGAAACTATCGACACAGAAGTTAAAATAATACCAGAAAGCTTTGGAAGAGTAGCAGCTATATCAGCTAAACAAATTGTTGTTCAAAAAATAAAAGAGGCTGAAAAAAATTTAATTAATGAAGAATTTAAAGATAAACAAGATGAATTACTCATAGGGATTTTATCACGTGAAGATGCTAATAATTACTATGTAGATTTAGGAAAAGCCCATGGTGTCCTACCAAAAAAAGAAATTATACCTGGTGAAAAATTGGTTATGGGTTCTTCAATCAAAGTATATGTTTCAAAATTAGAAATGGGAAGTAAAGGATTATTTATACTATTATCCAGAACACATTATGGCTTTGTTAAAAGACTTCTTGAAAATGAAATTCCTGAACTTAGTGACGGAACAGTAATATTATATTCTGTAGCTAGAGAAGCAGGTGTTAGAAGTAAGATTGCAGTATACTCTGAATATGATAAAGTAGACCCTGTTGGAGCAGTCATCGGAGAAAAAGGAAATAGAATCAATAGAGTTCTTAACCAATTAAATGGTGAAAAAATAGATGTTATTTTATATGATAAGGATCCTGTAAAATTTATAGCCAATGCCCTTAATCCAGCTCAAGATGTTAAAGTTACCATAACTGATGAAAAGAAAAAAGAAGCCTTAGCTATTGTTAACGAAGAAAACTCTTCACTAGCAATAGGAAAAAAAGGAATAAATATAAAACTTGCATCTAGATTGACTAGATATAAAATAGTAGTAAAAAAAGAAAGTGATTTAAGTGAAGAATAAAAAAATTCCCCTAAGAAGTTGTGTTGTTACAAGAGAAAAACTACCAAAAAGTGAACTTCTTAGAATAGTAAGAACACCAGATGGTAAAATTGTCGCTGATTTGACTGGAAAGTTAAACGGTCGAGGTGCATATATTAAAAAAGATAATTCTGTTTTAGATAAAGCAATAAAAAGTGGTGCTCTATCTAGACAATTAGAAGTAAAAATAAGTGATGATGATTATGAAGAAATAAGAAAAATAATAAACAAATAAGGAGGTGTTAGTATGATGAGTGTAGTAGAATACGCTAATGATGTTAACAAAAGTGTAGAAGAAATTCTTAAATTATGTAAAAACCTTGATATTAAGGTTAGCAAGAAAGAAGACATGTTAAGTGATGATGATATTATTGTTTTAGATAATGAATTAGCAAATAATAGTAGTCTTCAAGAAGACGAAGATATGTCATTAGAACTATTTACAGATTCTTATGAAAAAGAATTAGAAGAGATTACAGCAAATGCTAATTCTAAGAAAAAGAAGAAAGTAACTCCTAAAAAAAATGATAAGAATAATTATCAAAAACAAAAAAAAGAAATGTATAAACACAAAGAAAAATTAAAATCAAATATTAGTAGTGATGATGATACCATAGTTTTATATACAGATGGAATGACTGTTGGAGAATTTGCAACAGCTTTAAATAAAAACGTCGGAGAAGTTATAAAAAAATTAATGAGTCTTGGTAAATTAATGAATTTAAATGCTCTATTAGATTTTGATACTGCTGAAATACTAGCTATGGAATATGGTAAAACACTAAAGAAAGATAGTACTAGAAACGAAGTCAATTTTGAAGAATTAGAAATTATTGATGATGAAAAAGATTTAGTACCAAGACCACCTGTTATAACGATAATGGGACATGTTGATCATGGAAAGACCACTTTATTGGATACGATTAGAAAGACAAACGTTGCAGAAGGAGAAGCCGGTGGAATTACCCAAAATATAAGTGCTTATCAAATTGAATATAATGGTAAAAAACTAACTTTTATAGACACACCAGGTCATGCAGCATTTACAGAAATGCGTGCCAGAGGAGCAAGTATTACTGATATTATAATAATTATCGTAGCAGCTGATGACGGAGTTATGCCTCAAACAAGAGAAGTAATAGATCACGCCAAAGCTGCTGGCGTTCCAATTATCGTAGCCGTAAATAAGATAGATAAACCAGGAGCTAATCCTGAAAAAGTTCTTACAGAAATGGCTCAAAATGGTATAACACCAGACATTTGGGGTGGAGATACACTATTTGTAAATATTTCTGCCAAAAATGGAACAGGTATTGATGAACTATTAGATAATATTATATTAATTAGTGAAATGGAAGAATTAAAAGCAAACCCTAATAGATATGCTATGGGTACTGTCATTGAATCTAAAATGGATAAAAATGCCGGTGTCGTTAATACCATATTAATTCAAAATGGTACACTAAGATTAGGAGATCCTGTTGTTATAGGAAATAGTTTTGGTAAAATTAGAACTTTAAAAAATGATAAAGGTGAAAATCTAGTAGAAGCTTACCCATCTATGCCAGTTAACGTTACAGGAATAAGTGAAAGTCCTTCAGCAGGAGATAAGTTTATGGCTTTTGAAAGTGAAAAGAAAGCTAAAGAGATAGCTTTAAAAAGAACATTAAATGCCAAAAATAAGAGTAATGATGGTAATAAATCAGTAAGCTTAGATGAATTATTTGATAGAATTAGTGCTGGTGAAAAAGAGATAGCTGTTATTGTAAAAGCAGATGTTAGAGGAAGCGAAGAAGCTATTAGAAATTCCTTACTTAAATTAGATGTAGAAGGAATAAAAATAAATATTATTAGAAGTGGTATTGGTTCTATTACCGAAGGAGACATAGTACTAGCACTTGCCTCTAAAGCTATTATTCTTGGCTTTAACATAAGACCAACTAATAGTATTATGGAATATGCTAAAGAAAAAGGTGTTGATATTAGATTATACAATATCATATATAAATTAATTGAAGAAATGGAAGCAGCCATGAAAGGTAAATTAGATCCTACTTATGAAGAAAAAACTTTAGGAAATGCCATTGTCAGAAAATTATTTAAGTTTTCTAAAATAGGTACTATAGCAGGATCATATGTTACAGATGGAGTTATCAAAAGAGATGCTAATGCAAGAATTATTAGAGATGGAATTATTATTTATGATGGTAAAATAAATTCATTAGCTAGAGAAAAAGATCAAGTAAAAGAAGTTAAAAATGGTCTTGAATGTGGTATTACAATAGAAAACTTTAATGATATTAAAGAAAATGATATTATTGAAGCATATGAAGTGGTAGAAATAAAAAAATAGACCAAAATAAAGGTCTGTTTTTTTACACTTAATATTATATTCAATTTATGTTATAATTATTTCAAGGAGAGATATTATGAGTATAAAATTAGATAGATTAAATAATCAATTTATGGAAGAAATAAGTAGAATTGTAAATAATGAAGTAAGAGATGAGAATTTGGGATTTGTTACTATTACAGCTGTAAAAATAACAAATGACCTATCATATGCCAAAGTATATTTTACAACCCTAACGGATAAAGAAGCAAGTTTAAAAACGCTAAATAAAGCTAGTAGTTTTATTAGAACAACTCTAGCTAATAGAGTCAAAATAAGAAAAATGCCCTTACTTGAGTTTGTTTATGACCAATCTATTGAATATGGAAAAAAGATAGAAAATATAATTGAGAGGATTAATGAAAATGAATAGTCTTATTGAAAAAATTAATGAAGCTTCCAATATTGTAATTTTAACCCACGAAAAACCAGATGGTGATGCTATTGGCTCAAGTTTAGCTATGTATTATTTTTTAAAAGATATGAACAAAACTGTTGATATAGTCATACCAGATATGCCACATATTTTTAATTTCTTAGATAGTAGCTTAGTAAAAGATGATACAGAAGATAGTTATGATTTAGGTATCATCGTAGACACTTCTAATATAGAAAGAATTGGTCAAAAAAGTAATATTTTTTCAAGATGTAAGATTACTTATTGTATTGACCATCATATAAGTAACACCAAGTATGCTAATTACAATGAAGTAGACCCAACAGCAGCATCATGTTCATTACTTCTATATGAAATATTAAAAGACTATGAAAAAAATATAACTATTGATATGGCTAATGCCATAGCAACAGGAATTATTACAGATACAGGTGGCTTTAAAAATGGCAATGTTGATAGAAGAGTTTTTAATACAATATCAGAATTAATGAATATGGGAATAGATTATGGATATCTATATTATAATCTTATTACTAAAAAGACTATTCCTCAATTTGAATTGTTGAAATTAGTTATGTCAAGAATAGAATTGTTTTACAATAACAAAGTAGCATTCTCTTATATTACAAAAGAAGATATGGATTTATTAAAAGCCAAAGAAGGAGATCATGAAGGTTTGGTCGATATAGGTAAAAGTATTGAAGGAGTAGAAGTATCTATCTTTTTAAGACAAGATGACTATTGCCGTATAAGTCTAAGATCAAAAAATTATGTTGATGTAAATGAAATAGCTTCCTCATTTGGTGGAGGAGGTCATATAAATGCTGCCGCCTGTAAACTAGATATGCAGATAGAAGAAGCAAAGAAAATAATATTAAAAAAAGTAAGGGAATATATTGATGAATAATTATAATGGTATTTTAATAGTTAATAAACCAAGTGGTATTACAAGTAGAGATGTCGTTAATATAGTAGGAAAAACGTTAAATATTAAAAAAGTTGGTCACACAGGAACTTTAGATCCAATGGCAACAGGGGTATTAGTTTTATGTCTTGGTAACGCTTTAAAAGTATGTGAACTTATTACAGCTAATGACAAAGAATATATAGCCAAAGTAATATTAGGAATAGAAACAGAAACTTTAGATACGACTTCTCCAATAATTAATACAAAGAAAACCAATATAACTAAAGAAGAAATAGAAAAAGTTCTAAATAGCTTTAAAGGAAGTTATCTCCAAGAAGTTCCTAAATATTCTGCAGTTAAAATTAATGGAAAAAAATTATATGAATATGCTAGAGAAGGTAAAGAAATAGAATTACCTAAGAAAATGGTAACTATATATGATATACAATTAGTATCAGATATAACATATTATAATGACACAACAACATTTTATATAAAGACAACAGTAAGTAAAGGAACTTATATAAGAAGTTTAATTAGAGATATAGGTTATAAATTAAATACCTATGGATGTATGGATAGTTTAGAAAGAACAAGACAAGGCATATTTAATATAGATAATAGTAACACTCTAGAAGAAATAAAAAATAATAATTATAAATTACTTTCTATTGAAGAATCATTACCTAATATACCCTTAGTACAAGTTGACAATAAAACACTATTTAAAATAAAAAATGGAGTAAAATTAAAGAAATTTTTTGATGGAGATATGGCCATAATAAAAGATAAAAATAAAGTAGTAGCTATATATAAGAATGATCTTAATGAATCAAAATTATTTAAAATGATAGATAATAGTTATTAAGATTAGTAGATTTCAAGAAAAAAGTTTATATTAATATTGTAAAATATGCTATACTTATAATATCTTAAGGAGGAATTATGAAATTTACAAAAGAAATGGTTGATAATTATGCTGATAAATTATTAATAGGTCTAACTGAAGAAGAAAATAAAATGGTTTTAGACGAATTTGAAATAATAGATAAGAATATTGATTTAATTAACGAAATTAAAGACTTAGATAAGATAGAACCTATGAGTCATTGCCTAGATGACTTTGTTTATGAACTAAGAGAAGACGTCATAGAAGAATCAATCCCTATTGAAGATTTATTAAAAAATTGTGATAAAACTAAAGATAGAGAAGTAAAGGTTCCAAAGGTGGTGCAATAATGAAATACATGAATAAAAGTATTACAGAACTACATGAATTATTAAAAAGTGGAAAAGTTACAAGTAATGAACTTGTTCAAGAATCATTAGAGTTATCACATGAAGTACAAAATAAATATAATGCTTTTGTAACTATTATGGATGATGCCAAAGGAACAGAAGTTAATGATAATCTTTTATCTGGAATTCCTTATGGAATTAAAGATAATTATAGTACTAAAGATATATTAAGTACAGGCTCTTCTAACACACTAAGAGATTATGTACCATTTTTTACAGCAACTTCTATTTTAAATTTAGAGAAATGTGGAGCTGTAGCCGTTAATAAAACTGTTTTAGACGAATTTGGAATGGGTGGAACAGGAACAACAGGACATACGGGTACTGTCTTAAATCCTTGGGATACAACAAGAATGTGCGCGGGCTCATCAGCAGGAAGTGCTTGTGCCGTTGCCACAGGCGTATACCCATATGCAACAGGAAGTGATACAGGAGATTCTATTAGAAAACCAGCTGCTTATTGCGGTATTGTGGGATATAAACCAACTTATGGAATGATTTCAAGATATGGCTTATTCCCATATGCAAGTAGTCTAGATCACTGTGGAGTATTAACAAGAAGTGTAAGTGACGCTGCTATTGTTGTAGATGGAATGAAGGGACTTGATAAAAACGATATGACAACTTGGGATTCATCAAATATTCATTTATATGAATCATTAAAAAAAGATGTATCAGGTAAAAAATTATGTTATATCAAAGAAATATGTGCTTATGAAATGTTTCCAAATATGGATAACGAACTAAAAGAACATCTAGATAATTTTTATAAAATCATTAATATGATTAAAAAAAGTGGTATGGAAGTTGATGAAATAAGTGTTGACTATAACTTATTAAAAACTATTCCATCTGTTTATTCAGTAATTGCCAATGCTGAAGCCACTTCAAATATGTCTAATTTAACAGGAATTATATTTGGACCACGAGAAGAAGATGATAATTATGTTGATATGATTAAAAATTATCGTACAAAAAACTTTTCTTCATTAATCAAAAGAAGATTTGTTATAGGATCATATGTCTTACAAAAAGAAAATAAAGATAGATATTTCTATAATGCTCAAAGAGTAAGAAGACTTGTTGTAGATAAGTTCAAAGAAATATTTAAAGAATATGACGGAGTAATTTTACCAGTTGAAACAGGACCTGCAAAAAAGTTTTCTGATATGAATAAACAATCAAAAGAAGAAAACATAATTTTAGAAAATTATTTGGATATAGCAAACTTTGGAGGATTTCCTTCTATTACCATTCCATGTGGCTTTGTTAGTGGCTTACCAGTTGCCCTAAATATTACAGGTAATTGCTATAAAGATGAAGATGTTCTTGGCATAGCTAAATATGTTGAAGATATGCTTAATTATAAAAATCAAATTGCCAAGGAGGTTACTCATGAGTAAATATAAAGCTTTAATTGGCTTAGAAATGCACTGTGAAATTAGTGGAACCAATACAAAAGTCTTTTCATCAGCTAAAAATGATTTTAGCAGTATTCCAAATTCTAGTATTAGACCAATAGATATGGCCTTTCCTGGCACTTTGCCAGTAGTTAACAAAGAAGCAGTTCGTATGGCTATAATGATGAGTATGATACTTAATTGTAAAGTTCCAGAATATATGTATTTTGAGAGAAAAAATTATTACTATCCCGATTTACCAAAAGGATTTCAAATTACACAAGAAACTAAACCTATACCAGTGGGCATATATGGTGAGTTTGAATATGCATGTGGCGATGAAATAAAGAAAGTTAGAATTGATAACATCCATTTAGAAGAAGATTCAGCTTCATCAGATCACTATTCAAGTTATTCAACACTTAATTATAATAGAGAAGGCGTTCCTCTACTAGAATTAGTTACAAAGCCAGATTTTCATAATGCAGATGAAGCAGTATCTTTCTTAGAAAGCATGCGAAGCATTTACCAGTATACAGGAATTAGCGAAGCAGATAGCAAAAAAGGTCAAGTTAGATGTGATGTAAATGTTTCGATCATGGATGATGATTTGGACGAAAATGATGAAAAAAATTTGGGAACTAAAATAGAAATTAAAAATGTCAATTCTTTTAGTGCCGTTAGAGAAGCAATAAATTATGAAATTGAAAGGCAAATAGCATTAAAAGAGTCTGGTGAATATGAACAAATGGAACAGCAAACAAGGAGATGGGATGATGAAAATGGCGTAACAGTTTACATGAGAAGTAAAGCTGATGCCATAGATTACAGATATTTCGTTGAACCCAATATACCAAAGTTTAAAATTCCAAAAAAATGGATAGAAGAAATAAAAACAAGTATACCAATGTTACCATTAGAAAGAATTAATAAATATACTAATGAATATGGATTATCGCAAAGGGATGCAAAAATTTTAGTAAAAGATAAAAATATATCAGATTATTATCAAAAAGCCATATTATTAGGAGTAGACCCAAAAAGCGCAGCAAATTGGTTAACATCTACTATAATGGGATACTTAAATAAGAATGATATCAGTATTAATGACATATATTTAACCCCAGAAATGCTTAAAGAAATTATTGATATGGTAAATGAAGGTAAGATATCCTCAAAACAGAGTAAAGATGTTTTTGCTGGCGTTATTGATTATAAAATTTCACCTAGTGAAGTTGTTAAAAAATTAGGTATTACTAAAATATCTGATGAGAATATACTAAGACCTATAATAACAGAAATTCTTAATAATAACCAAAATTTAGTTAGTGACTATCATAATGGTAAAAGAGTATTTGACTTTTTTGTAGGTCAAGTAATGAAAGAAACAAAAGGACAAGCTGATCCTAGTAAAACAGCTGAAATTATAAGAGAGGAATTAGAGGTGAGAAAATAATGGATTTAAAAGATTTAATGAAAAAAATTGAAGAATATGAAGGCAAAGAAATTAAACTTGAAGGTTGGATAAAAAATCATAGAAAACAAAAAGAATTTGGATTTATTGATTTCAATGACGGAACATGTTTTGAAACTTTGCAAGTTGTATACGATGATAGTCTAACTGATTTTGAAGAAATTCAAAAGTTACATATTGGAAGTGCGGTAGAAATTAATGGTAAGATTATTTCTTCTGAAGGTGGAAAGCAAAATTACGAAATGAGACTTGCATCAATCAAATTATTGGGAGACTGTCCAGATGATTACCCATTACAATCTAAAGGAAGACCAACAAAAGAATTTCTAAGAGAAATTGCTTATCTTAGACCAAGAACCAACTTGTTCAATAATGTATTTAGAGTAAGAAGTATAGCAGCATATGCCATTCACAAATATTTTCAAGACAATGGTTATGTGTATTTTCATGCACCAATAATTACTTCTTCAGATTGCGAAGGAGCAGGAGAAATGTTCCAAGTTACTACTTTAGACTTGAATAAGATTGCTGAGTCTGGAAAAGTTGATTATTCAAAAGACTTTTTTGGAAAAACTGCTTCATTAACTGTATCTGGTCAACTAGAAGGCGAAACTTATGCTATGGCATATAAGAAAATATATACTTTTGGACCAACTTTTAGAGCAGAAAATTCTAATACCAAAACACATGCATCAGAATTTTGGATGATAGAACCAGAGATTGCATTCTGTGATTTAAATAAAGATATGGATATAATGGAAGAAATGCTTAAATATGTTGTTAAGTATGTTTTAGATAATTGTCCATCAGAAATAAATTTCTTTGATAAATTTGTAGAACCTGGATTAATTAATAAATTAACTAAACTTGTTAATAGTAAATTCGTTAGAATCGATCATAAAGATGTTATAAAAATATTAAAAGAAGCAAAAGTTAAATGGGAATTTGAACCAGAATATGGAGAAGACATTGCTAAAGAACATGAAAAATATATTACAGAGTATTTTGATGGACCTGTATTTATAAAAAATTGGCCTAAAGATATAAAAGCTTTCTATATGAAACAAAATGATGATAATGAAACAGTTGCAGCCGTTGATCTTGAAGTTCCTGGAGCAGGAGAATTAATTGGCGGATCTCAAAGAGAAGAAGATTATACAAAGCTAAAGAAAAGAATGCAAGAACTTGGCATGGAAGAAGAAGGTATGGAATGGTACTTGAATCTTAGAAAATTTGGAGGTTGCTATCATTCTGGATTTGGAATGGGCTTTGAAAGATTATTAATATATCTAACTGGAGTAGAAAATATTCGTGATGTTATTCCTTATCCTAGAACTCCTGGAAGTTGTGAATATTAAGATTATATAAAAAGATAATGACATTTCATAATAATTTTGATACAATGTACTAGAAACAGGTGATAATATGAGTAATAAACAAAATAAGAACATTACAAAAAGAGATGAAGATTTTGCCAAGTGGTATACAGATATAGTTAGAGAAGCTAATTTAGCATGTTATTCTAATGTTAAAGGATGTATAGTTATTGAACCAAATGGTTATGCTATTTGGGAGAATATACAAAAAGAACTCGATAAAATGTTTAAAGAAACAGGACATAAAAATATATCAATGCCTCTATTAATACCAGAAAATTTAATGAAAAAAGAATCAGATTTAATAAATGGTTTTGCACCAGAAGTAGCATGGGTAACACAAGGGGGACAAAAAGAGCTAGAAGAAAGGCTTTGCATAAGACCAACAAGTGAAACTCTATTTAGTGATTATTATTCAACTAAAGTAAAATCATATAGAGACTTACCTATTAAATATAATCAGTGGTGTAATGTTATGCGTTGGGAAAAAGAAACAAGACCATTCTTAAGAAGTAGAGAATTTTTATGGCAAGAAGGACACACGGTTCACGAGACTCAAAAAGAAGCTGAAGAAGAAACAAGAGGCATGCTAGAAGTATACAAAAGATTTTTTACTGACTACTTAGCTATTCCAGCAATAACCGGAAGAAAAACAGAAAGTGAAAAATTTGCAGGAGCTGAATATACTTTAACGATTGAAGCACTTATGTATAATGGAGTAGCTCTTCAATCAGGAACTTCACATTACTTTGGACAAAAATTTTCCCGTGCCTATGATATAAAATTTTTAAATAAAAATAATGAATATGAATATGCCTATCAAACATCTTGGGGAGTATCAACAAGAATGATAGGAGGATTAATAATGGTTCATGGTGATGACTATGGATTAGTCTTACCTCCTAAAATTGCTCCAACAAAGGCAGTTATAGTACCAATAGGTACATCAACTAAAGTTATGGATATGGCAAAAGAACTAGAAAATAAATTATTATCAAAAGATATTACAGCATATATAGATGATAGTGATAAATCACCAGGATTCAAATTTGCCTCATCTGAAGTAAATGGTATACCAATAAGAATTGAATTAGGAGAAAGAGATTTAAATAATAATTGCATATATATATCTAGGAGAGATACTAGAGAAAAAGAAGAAGTATCATTAGACGAAGATATTACAAAATATATTAATGATTTACTTAATGATATTCAGAATAATTTATTAAATATGGCTATAAAGAGAAGAAATGAATTAACTTTTGAAGCACACAATTTAGAAGAATTTAAAAATATCATGGATAAACAATATGGTTTTGTAAAAGCAGATTGGTGTGGAGATAGCGAATGTGAAGCTAAAATAAAAGAAATAAAAGGAACAAAATCAAGATGTATTTTAGAAGGAGAGAAACCCCTTACAGGAAAATGTGTCGTATGTGGAAAAGAAGCTAACGATTTAGTTATATGGGGAGTACAATACTAATTGTAATTTAATAATTAGTATGATATAATACATAAACAGGAGGATATTATGGAAATTGCCGTTATAATCGTATCAATTTTATTAATTGTTATAGTTTTACTACAAAGTGGTAAAGCAGAAAGTGCAAGTATAATACAAGGAGGAAATTCTGATTTGTTTTCAAACAGAAAAGAAAGAGGAGCAGAACTATTTATCAGTAGATTAACGTTCTTTTTAGGATTTTCATTTTTTATACTATGTTTAATAATTTCACTTATATAGACACTTATGTGTCTTTTTTTCTATATAAAAATATCTTCGAATAAATTGACAATAAAACATAAATATGCAATAATTTAATTAGGAAAATAGAGGTGTAATATGAAAAAAATAAAAGAAATGATTATTAATTTTTTTAATGGCTTTTTAATGGCATTAGCAGATAGTGTTCCAGGAGTATCAGGCGGTACTGTAGCCTTTATATTAGGATTCTATGATAAGTTTATTGCATCATTAGATGATTTATTTAGAGGAAATATAGAAAAAAAGAAAAAAGCTCTAGTTTATTTAATTAAAATAGGTATAGGTTGGGTAATAGGATTTCTTCTAGCAGCTAGTGTATTATCAAGTTTATTTCACAAAGAAATATACAAATTAAGTTCCCTATTTCTAGGATTTATTATATTTGCTATACCAATAGTTATTAAAACAGAAAAGAAAGAAATAAAAGGTAAATATAAAAACATATTATTTTTTATAATAGGACTTATCGTTGTCATTGGTATAACACTATTAAATACAACTGGAGGATTAAATATCTCCATAAACAATTTAAATATAGTAACAATTATTTATATTTTTCTATCAGGAGCCCTAGCCATATCTGCTATGATTTTACCAGGAATATCTGGCTCAACAATTCTTCTAATATTTGGACTATATATTCCTATAATGAATAAAATAAAAGATTTAATTCATCTAGATTTTAATGCCTTACCAGTATTAATAATATTTGGTCTAGGAATAATATTTGGAGTAGTAATATTTGCCAAAACATTAAGAAAGTGTTTAGAACACCATAGATCAAGTACAATATATCTAGTATTAGGATTAATGTTAGGGTCAGTATATCCAATAATTATGGGACCTACTACCTTAGAATCTCCTATGGAAATGTTAAATTTTAAAAACTTTAGTATACTATATTTTATTATCGGTGGCATAATTATCATCGGATTAGAATATTTAAAGAAAATTATTGATAAAAAAGATTAGGTGAATATAATGGATAAAAAATTAAACAGAATGAAAGAATTAATAGAAATACTTAATAATGCATCAAGACTATATTATCAGTATAGTACACCTATAATGACCGATTTTGAATATGATAAACTATATGATGAATTAGAGAAATTAGAAAAAGAAACTAACACTGTACTATCAAATAGTCCAACTCAAAACGTAGAACCAGAAGCCATAGACTCTTTAGTCAAAGTAGAACATCCAGCTCCCATGCTATCACTATCTAAAACAAAAAGTATATCAGAATTGGCTTCTTTTTTAGGAAATCAAGAAGGGCTTATCTCTTGGAAACTAGATGGTTTAACAATAGTATTAACCTACAAAGACGGAAAACTATCTAGTGGTGTTACTAGAGGAAATGGTATTATCGGAGAAGTCGTAACAGAAAATGTAAAAAAATTCAAAAATATTCCATTGACAATACCATATAAAGGAACACTAGTCGTAAGAGGAGAAGCCGTTATAAAATATTCTGACTTTAATAAAATGAATGAAGAATTAGATGATGATTCTAGCCAATATAAAAATCCTAGGAACCTATGTTCTGGATCTGTAAGACAATTAGATAGCAAAGTAACAGCCAAAAGAAATGTAAATTGTATAATATTTGCACTAATCGAATCAGAAAAAAAATTTAAATTAAAAAGTGAAGAATTTGAATGGTTAAAATCACTTGGATTTGATGTTGTAGAATATCATAAAGTAACAAGTAATAATATAGAAGAACAAGTACTTTACTTTAAAAATAAAATCAATGAATATGATATTCCATCAGATGGCTTAGTATTATTATATAATGACATAGAATATGGCAAACAACTAGGTACAACAGCCAAATATCCAAAAAATGCTATTGCTTTTAAATGGCAAGATGAAACAGCCGAAACAAAATTAATAGATGTCGATTGGTTAGTATCAAGAACAGGTTTAATTAACCCAGTAGCAGTATTTGAACCAGTAGAATTAGAAGGAACAATAGTAAGTAGAGCATCACTACACAATGTATCTATTTTACAAGGTTTATCTTTGGGAATAGGGGATACAATTTTAGTATATAAAGCCAATATGATAATTCCACAAATAGCAGATAATTTAACCCAAAGTAATTCTCTAGCAATTCCAAATAAATGTCCAGTATGTAATCATGAAGCTAGAATTATTAGCTCTAATGATGTCAAATATCTATACTGTATGAATGATTTTTGTCCAGCTAAATTAGTTAAAAGATTAAGCCAATTTACCAGTAGAAATGCTATGAATATAGAAGGATTAAGTGATGCAATTATTAATAAATTAGCCGATGAAGGATTAATAAAAACATATGCTGATATATACAATCTAAAAAGATATAAAAATGATATTATCTCTTTTGAAGGATTTGGGGAAAAATCTTATGACAATCTAATTAATTCTATTGAAAAATCCAGAAATGTAAAACTTGCAAATTTTATATTTGCCCTAGGCATACCTGATATTGGACTATCTAGAGCAAAATTAATATGTAAAAATTATAGTAATGATATAAATAAAATAAGAAATTTAACCTTTGAAGAATTAAGTAAAATAGATGGAATAGGAGAAATAATTGCCAAAGGATGGATAGATACCTTTAACAATAATGATTTTATAAAAGAATTAGAGTTATTACTTAAAGAAGTTAATTTTACAGATACTTCTATAGATAACAATCAACCATTAAAAGATTTAACTTTTGTTATAACAGGTAGTGTAAACAATTTTACTAATCGTGATGAATTAGTCGAATATATTGAATCATATGGAGGTAAAGTAGTAAAAGCAATATCTAATAACGTAAATTATTTAATTAATAATGATATTACAAGTACATCTACAAAAAATACAAAAGCAAAAGAGTTAGGAATAAAGATTATTTCAGAAAATGATTTAATGAGTATGATACAATAATTATGTAAAAACAAACACCTTGAAAATTACATAAATACATAGTATAATTATAAAGAATAGGTAATAAAAAGGAGGTACTATTAATCATGAAAAAAAGAATGAGTCTTAATATAATATTGTCAATAATAGTAATAATTTTATTAATAGGATCTACTTATGCATGGATAACATGGAAAGGAAAAAGCACCTCACTAAGATTAACTATAGGTAGTGTAGATACAACAAGAATAACATTCTATCCATATATAATTGAAGGAGAGATAGTACCTGTAGGAGATTATTCTGATGGTATTAGTTTTGAAGTAGTTGTAACAAATAATAAATCAGTAAGAACAGATATAGCTCTATATTTTGATATTAAATACATTGAAAATGTCTTAAAAAGTGAAGAATTAAAGTATGCTGTCGTACAAGGAAAAACAGTGGTATCTTCAGGAAATTTTGCTAATGCTACTGTAGATGATAGAATGTATATATTAGAAACCAGTATAAAAGCTAACACAGAACTAACATATTATGTATATATTTATATAGATGGCACACTCTATACATCAGAGATGCAAAATAGTGAGTTATCACTAGAACTAAGAGGATTAATAGAACAATCAAGTACTGGTGTGAATTTAATAAAAAATACATATGTAACAAGTAAGGACACATTATATAAAGTAGAACATGACGCTATATCTGCATCATCGTCAGCAACGGGAAGTGAAATAGCATCTACAACAGATTATAGATATTATGGAAAAAATCCTAATAACTACATATGCCTAGATTTTAATAGTCAAACAGAGTGTCCATCTGGAAATCTTTACAGGATAATTGGCGTTATATATGATGAATTAACTGGAAAAGAAAGATTAAAAATAATAAAGGATAGTGCTCTTAGTGGATATGATATAGATAAATCCGATTTCACAACAAGTTTTTCTTGGGATAGTTCAACCTCTAAAACTAATTCAGGACATGGATTAAGCGATTGGATATATGCAGATTCAAATGTATTAATGAATAAAGGATACTATAATATTTTAACTAGTTATACATGTTATACAGGTCAAAATAATGCAAGTATCTCTTGTGATTTTAGTAAAGCTACATACGGCATTACAGATAGAGCAAAAAGTGTATTAGCCAATGCTAGATATTATCTAGGTGGTTATACTACAACAGCAACAAATACAGGAACATTCTATGGAAAAGAAAGAGGTACTCTAGTATCTAGCCAATCTAGCTATTATAATTCATTACCATATACACATGATAACATTTTTGGATTAATGTATCCATCCGATTATGGATATGCATCAGGAAGTGAATGTACAAATGTATCTTTATCTGCATTTACTACAGCTTGTATCAACAAAAATTGGATAAATAATGGTACCAATCAATGGACAATGACATCTAATTCTAGTTCAGGATATCAATCTTTTTATATTAATACAAGTGGAAAATTAGCACAAACTAATGACAGTACGTCATATAATATAAGACCAGTAGCCTACATAGATGGTAATATTAGAATATCAGGAGGACTAGGAACACAAGCACATCCATACAAAATGACAATTAAGAAAAATAATACAGGTATAGAAATTCCAAATTTAGAAGGATTAATACCTATAGTATTTGATACATCAACAGGAACAGTTGTAAAAACTATAAGTGCAAGTGATAGTGACTGGTATAATTACGATGAACAAAAATGGGCTAATGCTGTATTAGTAACAGAAACATCAAGAAGTACTTACTTAAATACATCAGGAGTAACTGTATCAGAAGATGATATTCTAGGATATTTTGTATGGATCCCTAGATATAAATATAAAATATGGACTACAACAGCAAGTAGTAGTGGTAGTGAACAAGAAATAGAAATTGTTTTTGAAAGCAAGGACACAGAAAAATCAGAAGGTACGGCAGTTGATGAATACTATACTCATCCAGCATTCACATTTGGGGATACTGAACTTGATGGATTTTGGATAGGTAAATTTGAAACGACTGGTACTAACACACAACCAACAGTAAAACCAAACTTACAGTCTCTTCGTAATCAAAACATATCAACGCAATTTGCCACAGCCCTTAATTTTGCTGGAGGAACACAGTCTGGTAGTACAGTAACTTTTTCTGGTAATAGTACTTATGGCTTAACATCAAATTTTGATAGTCATATGGCAAAGAATAGTGAATGGGGGGCGGTGACATACCTATCACATAGTAAATATGGTGCAAATAGAGAAATATATATAAACAATTCAAATTACTACTACACAGGAAGAAGTGGAGGAAATGTTGGTGGGTCTACCCAAATAAAAGATGTATATACTAATCAAACATCTACAGCCCAATACAATACATATGGCTTTTATACATGGGACGGTTATTTGCTTAATTATGGAACAAATACTCATAGTAGTACCAGAGAATTAACCAAAGTAGCTAGTACCACTGGCAATATATATGGAGTATATGATATGTCTGGTTGTGGAAACGAATATGTAATGGGAAATTACAATAGTACAATAGGTAGTTCTGGGTTTACGACATTACCTAATAGCAAGTATTATGATAAGTATACAATAACATCAAATACTTCTTGTACAATAGCGACATGTGGTGGCCATGCATTATTTGAAACAGCAAATTGGTATAGCGATAACAAATATTTTGTTACTTCATCTTATACTTGGTTTATGCGTGGAGGGTATTATGGAGATGGCGCTAAAGCTGGAACATATCATTCATCCTATAATAATGGAAGTGGATATGCAACATATGCATTTCGTGTTGTTATAGCAGACATTGGTACATAATAGTAAATAAGAAAATAAAATAAAAAACCTATAAGCAATTTGCTTATAGGTTTTAATATACCATAATTTATTATCTCTTTGAGAATTGTGGTGCCCTTCTTGCAGCTTTTAAACCTGGTTTCTTTCTTTCTTTCTTTCTAGCATCTCTAGTTACAAAACCAGCAGCTTTAAGTATTTTTCTATAAGAGTCTTCATTATTTTCATTTTCTTTATCATATTCAAGTAAGGCTCTTGTAATACCTAATCTAATTGCTCCAGTTTGTCCTGAAAAACCACCACCATTAACATTAACTATAACATCAAATGTTTCTAAGTTATTAGTTATTTCTAAAGGTTGTTTTAAATCCATAACCAAAACTTCAAATGGCATATATTCATTAACATCTCTACCATTTACTGTGATTTTTCCACTTCCTGGAATTAATCTTACTCTAGCTACAGAAGTTTTTCTTCTACCAGTTCCTGTAAATACTCTTTGATCTTTAGCCATTATTATTTCCTCCCTACTTCAATTGATTTTGGTTGTTGTGCCATATGAGGATGTTTGCTACCTTCATATACATACAATTTTCTATACATTTGCCTTCCTAATCTATTGTGTGGAAGCATTCCCTTAATAGCTCTTTCTACCATTTCTACAGGATATTTTTCTTTCATAACCTTAGCGGTTCTCTCTCTCATACCACCAGCATATCTACTATGATTGTAGTAAATTTTGTCTTCTAACTTATTACCAGTTAATAATACATCTTTAGCATTAATTATAATTACATTATCACCACAATCAACATATGGAGTATATGTTGGTTTATGTTTTCCTCTTAACATTGTTGCAGCCATTACAGCTAATCTACCTAGAGGAATATCTGCTGCATCTATTACATACCAATCTCTAGATACAGACTCCTTTTTTTGCATAAATGATTTCATTTGTATCTCCTTTTATAAATTAAATTTGCCTATATATAGTTGTGTTCCCAATACAAATATATATAAAACATAAAATGTACCGATTATGATTATATTAAATATTTATTCATTTGTCAAGGAAAAATCACCAGTTTTTAAACTTTACTAATACCATGATTTATGATATTATTAACATAGGTGTATAGAATATGAAAAGGGAAAATATAATAGAAAAAACATTAATAATTTTATCATTTATTTTATTACTTTTAGTTATAGTGTATACACCCACTATTAATAAGTATAGAAACAATGGAAAACTAATTATAAATGAAGTTATGCCAAATAATAAATACACTATAAAAGATACTTATGGTTTATATAGTGATTATATAGAAATATATAATGGTTATGACTATGATATTAACCTAGATGGTTATTACTTATCAGATGATAATTTTAATACAAAAAAATGGACATTTCCAAACGTTACTATAAAGTCTCACGATTACTTACTAGTATTTGCTACAGGTAAAGAAAGTACAGAGAATGAATTGCATACCAATTTTAAATTATCAAAAAAAGGTGAAGTAATAACACTATCAGATAAAAATGCTAAATCTCTTAGCAAGATTTATTATTTAGAAACCCTTCCTGATACATCTTATGGTTATAATGGAAACAAGTATGTTTACTATTACAAAGGAACACCTAATGAATTAAATAAAGGATTAACTAATAATGATCCTATAGAAGAAGAAAAAAGTAAAGAAAGAATTTATATAAATGAATATATAACAAATAACTTAAATATAGTAAAATCAAAAGATGGTAATTATTACCCTATGATAGAACTATATAATGATAGCGAGTCAGACATTAATTTAGAAGGATATTTTTTATCAAATGATAAAAAAATAGATAAGTATATATTCCCTAATATTATTATAAAATCAAAAGAATACTTAATAGTATATACTTCAAATAAAAATACAATATATGAAGGAGAAATACATACTAATTTTATCCTTAAGGATAATGAAAAAATAACTTTATATGATAAATATAAAAATGAAATAGAAAGTATAAATATAAATACACTTTCAATAAACACATCCTATGGAAAATATAAAAATAATTGGTTTTACTATAGTACTCCAACCTTTGGTTTAGAAAATACCGACAATTATTTAAAAGAGTTAAATAATAATCAAGATTTAATTATAAGTGAAGTATCAACAGATAAAATTGAAATAAGAAATACCAGTAATGAAAAAATAAATTTATCTGCTTATAGCATATCTCTAAAAAATAATAATCCAATAAAATTAGGAAATAAATCTATTTCAGATAAAGGGTACTATACGATAAATACACCATTTACTATCAATAATAATAGTGATACATTATTCTTATATAAAGATAATCAAATTATAGACATTCTACCATTAGGAAAAATTTCTTCAAACATAAGTAGAGGAAGAACAGAAGATGGACAAACAGTTTTATATAAAAATACTACCTTTGGTAGCAAAAATTCAAATACCTATTACCTAGGATATTCCTTGGCACCAGAATATTCTATAAATAACACTTATGTAAACAAAGGAGATACTATAAGTCTAAGTACAACAGATAATAGTAAAATATATTATACATTAGATGGAAGTAATCCTAATAAAAATTCCACATTGTATAAAGAACCTATTAAAATAAATGAAACACAAATAATTAAAGCTATAGCTATTAAAGACAATTACATAGAATCAACCATTCAATCAAGATTATACATTGTAGGAAGACAACATACCTTACCAGTAATATCAATTCAAACTAATAACGATAATCTATTTTCTATGCAAAGCGGTATATTAGTACAAGGATACTTTAATAACTATCGCCAAGAATGGTATAAACCAATAAATTTTGATTACTATGAAAGCGATGGAACATTAGGAGTAACATTTAATGGAGGTATGAAATTAGTAGGTCAAGACTCAAGAGAACAACCACAAAAAAGTATGGCTATATATTTAAAAAAAGAATATGGATTAAAAAATATAACTTATCCATTCTTTGATGATAATGCTACTACCATAAAATCATTTGTATTAAGAAATTCTGGTGAAGACCCTAATAGAATCAGAATAAAAGATACTTTCCTATCGGAAGTATTAAAAGGCCAAATGGATATAGATATGCAAAAATATAGAGCAGTAGTAGTTTATATAAATGGTAAATATTATGGATTATATAATTTAAGAGAAAAGTTAAATGAAAATTACATAGTAAGTAATTACGAAATAGAAAAAGGAAATATTGATTTGATAAAAGGCGTTGATAATGTACAAGCTGGTACTATTACTGAATATAACAACCTTTTAAATTATCTTAGAAATCATGATACAAGAAAAGAAGAAGTATATAAATATCTAGAAACACAAATTGATATTGATGAAGTAATAAATTATTGGATAGTGCAGACATATTATAGAAATACAGATACTGGAAATATAAGATATTGGAAAGAACACAATGGCGGAAAATGGCGAATAATGTTATTTGACCAAGATTGGTCCATGTATCCATCTACCTATAAAACACCAGATTTATTCTATCCATTCTTACCAAATGGTCATGGAACAGGTAATTACTTTTCAACACTAATGACCTACAAACTATACCAAAATGAAACATTTAAAGACAAATATTTAACTACATTTGCATATCACTTAAAGAATACATTTAATCCAGATAGAATGTTAAGTATATTAGATAATATGATTAAAGAAGTAGAAAGTGAGATGCCATATCATATTGACAGATGGTATAATGAATATAAAGCAAGTAATATGAATCCTATTAAAAATATGGATATGTGGTATAACAATCTTGATAAATTTAGAACAATAATTAAAGAAAGATATAGTATCGTTCTTAACAGTATCCAAAAAGAATTCAATTTAACTAATAGCGAATATGAAAAATATTTTGGTGATTTAAAATGAAGAAAGAATTAATAATTATTCCAATATTTGTACTTACCATAGTGTTAGTTATGTTAATCCCCAATAATGATTACATTAAAACAGGAAAACTATATGTAAGTGAAATAATGGCTAGCAATAACTATACAATTAAAGATGACGATGGTGATTATTCTGATTACATAGAGATATATAATGGTTATAAAAATTCTATTAACCTTAGTAATTACCATCTAAGTGATGATGAATATGATACAAAGAAATGGACATTTCCTGATATTACCATTAAAAGTAATGAATATATTATTGTATACGCCTCAGGCAAAAATAAATGCAATTTAGAAACAAGAATATGTCATACAAACTTTAAACTATCTAAAAGTGGTGAAATGATAACCCTAACTGATTCAAATGGAAATATTATAAATAAATTTAGTTATGGTAATATTGCATCTGATATATCTTATGGATACATTAAAAATAAATATATCTATATGCAAATACCAACACCAGGCAAAGAAAATAATTCTAAAAGTGTTAATTATAATAAAAAATATAATATAGTTATTAATGAATATATGACACATAACAAAGGTATTTATTATAATGAAGATGGTTATTCATACGATTATATAGAATTATATAATAACAGTAAAAAAGATGTCATATTAGATAATATTTATTTATCCGATAACATAAATAAACTAAATAAATATAAAATACCAAAAACACAGTTAAAAGCCGAATCATATTTACTTATCTTCTTGACTAAAGATAAAATAGAAAATACAACCAATATATATGCCAATTTTGCTCTATCTGAAGAAGATGAATATATAATATTATCTGATGGAAAAAACATTATAGATAAAGTAGAAATAGTAGAATTACCAGATAATGTTAGTTATGGTAAATATCAAGATAAATATTATTATTTTACAAAACCAACTCCGGGATATATCAATAATACAGCTAAGTTTTCTACCTTAGGAGGGGATAATGGAAGTACTTAAAACATTTAGACATGAAATAAAATATATAATATCATATAGTGAATTTCTTTATCTTAGAAAAAAACTAGATGATTTATTAGAAATTGACAGAAATCAACTTGGATACATGATTAGAAGTATGTATTTTGATTCAATTAATGATGATGATTACTATGAAAAATTATCTGGAGAAGTAAATAGAAAAAAAATAAGATTAAGAATATATGATAAAGAAGGAGGATTAGTTAAATTAGAAATAAAACAAAAATATGATATTCATCAGTTAAAAGAATCGTTAGTAATTAATAAACAAGAAGCCCAAAAATTAATAGATGGTGAATATAGTTTCTTACTTGATTATAATAACGATATTGCTAACAAAATTTATACTATTATGACAGAAGGATATTATAGACCCAAAGTAATTATCGAATATAATAGAATAGCCTATACAAGTAGTGGAGGAACAAGAGTAACATTCGATTTTGATATAAAGAGAAGTTATGACTATGATAATTTCTTTAAAGATATAAATTATTTAGATTTAACTGATAAAAAAGATATCATTTTAGAAATAAAATATGACAGATTTTTAGAACCATATATTACAGATGTTATAAATAACGTTATAGTAAGAGGACAATCTGTCAGTAAATATATTATGGGAAGGAATGTTTAAAAATGAAAAAAGTTTTACAAGCTCTTGCTGAAATGCAAGTAAAAATGCCAATACAAACAGTATTATTAGTATTATTAGTAGCCTTTTTAGTATCTTTGATTATTTATTTAACCTATAAAAATACTTATACAGGAGTTTTATATAATCCAAGATTTAATGTGTCACTAATAATGATAACAATGGTTACCACCATGGTTATGGTTGTCATAGGAAGTAACATATCCGTATCTTTAGGTATGGTCGGAGCATTATCTATTATAAGATTTAGAACCGCCGTCAAAGACCCAAGAGATACAGCATTCATATTTTGGTGCGTCGTATCAGGCCTTGCCTGTGGCACCCAAAATTATACGATAGTTATCGTTGGTAGTGTCTTTATATGTTTAATACTTTTCTTATTTAAAAAGTTTACTACCAAAAATAATAAATACGTTCTTATAATAAAAGGTAAATCTTTTGATTTAAAAGAAGTAGAAAAAACACTTGATAAAAAACTAAAAGATTATATATGTAAGGGAAAATATATAAGTGTAAATGGTATGGAAACAATATATGATGTAAAAATAAAGGACAGTAAAATAAGTGATGATATAATTGTATCACTATCTAAAGTTTCAGGAGTAAATACCATAAACATCGTATCAAGTAATACAGATACAATGGGATAAAAAGTATAAATTTTATTATAGTACATATAATATTTATATGAAAACAAATTATAAATTATTTTTTAAAATATTATTATGTACTTTTTTAATAGGTAACCTCTTTGCTTTTTCTGTAGTAACTAATATGGATAAATATAATAGTCTAATAAAACCATTCCAAATACCTAACATAATATTTCCAATCGTATGGACCATACTATTTATATTAATGAGTATATCATTTTATTTAATAACCCAAAAAGTTGATGATAAAAAATATCTATATATATATTTAGTTCAATTAATAGTCAATTCATTATGGACATTAATATTCTTTGGTTTAGGTAAATATTTATTTGCTTTTATATGGCTTATTGTATTAATCATACTTATCATTATTATGATGATAAAATATTATCTAATTAATAAAATATCTTTTATACTATTAATTCCTTATTTAGTATGGGTAATATTTGCAGGATATTTAAATTATATGATATATATATTAAATTAAAAACGAGTTTTTTTGAATACCAATAATTTACTAAGTATATAATTAAGTATTATTATAATTATTTGAATAATTAGTTTACATATTTTATCATTCATATTTAATATAGTAACTAATATAAACATTAATAATATGTCAAGTAGTAGAGTAGATAATCTTGATAAGTAAAAAGTTAAAGCCTCTCTTATACTCTTTTCTTTTTGCATAAAAACATATTTTTTATTAGTAAAATAAGCAAAAGTAACACACGTTATCCAAGATATAATATTAGCAATTTGTAGCATAAAAGGATTATTTACATCAATCACAGTATATGTTAACAGAAAATATGTTATCAAACTAACTATTGTAGTAAGAAAGCCAAACACTAAATACCATATAATTTCTTTGTGTTTATTATATAATTTATTAATCATTAATATTACTTTCCTTTATAATGTATATAGGTCTATTTTTTGTTTCTAAATAAGTCTTAGACAAATATTTGCCAATTATACCTAAACAAAATAATTGAATACCACTAACAAAGAAAATAATACAAACTAAACTTGGCCAACCAGAAGTAGGGTCTCCAAATATAAGAGTTTTAATTATAATTATAATAATTAATATAAAAGATACAAAACAAAATATAAAACCCATTAATGAAGCAATAGAAAGTGGTAAAGTAGAAAAAGCCACAATACCTTCAATAGCATATTTAACTAGTCCCCAAAAAGACCACTTAGTTTCACCAGCAACTCTTTCAACATTCTCATATTCAAGCCAATAAGTATTAAATCCCACAAAAGAAAATAATCCCTTAGAATATCTATTGTATTCCTTTAATTCTAAAATAGAATTAACCATCTGTCTAGTCATCAATCTATAATCTCTAGCTCCATCTACCATTTCTATTTTAGAAAGTTTATTTATAATCTTATAAAATTTTCTGGCAAAAAAACTTCTTATCTTAGGTTCACCTTTTCTACTAACCCTTCTAGTACCAACAGAGTCATATCCCTCTTCTTTAATTAACCTTAGCATTTCAGGCAACAAACTAGGAGGATCTTGTAAATCAGCATCCATAATAGTTATGTAGTCACCTTTTGATTTACTAAGTCCAGCATACATTGCCGCTTCTTTTCCAAAATTTCTTGAAAAATGAATATACTTAACTTGCTTGTCTTTTGCCGATAATTTTTTTAAAACACTTAAACTATTATCTATAGAACCATCATTAACAAAAATAAATTCAAAGTCATACTTCATATTATTTGACACTTTTTTAAGTTCATTGTATATAAGTGGAATACTATCTTCTTCATTATAACAAGGAATAATTATACTAATAACTTCCATATTACACCTCTATAACCAAAGTATAACATATTTTAATAAATAGGTAAATTGCCTTGATTAAAAAAAATATAAATGCTATAATATAAAGGAATTTGAGAGGGAATTTATGTCTGTAGTAAATATTTGTGAAAGTTTAGTTAAATTAATAGGAAATGCTTATCCGTTTTTAAGAAGGGTTAATACTTTTATAGGAAATGCCCTTACTATTATGGTTCTTTATAGAATGGTTTATTTCGTTTTAGGAATGTTTGTTACAAGAAAGTTTAAACCAGCTAAGAAAAAGCATAAGTATGCTATAGTAATTGCAGCAAGAAATGAAAAAAATGTTATTGGTAATCTAATTGATAGTATTTCTAAACAAGATTATCCTAAAGAATTACTTACTATTTTTGTCATAGCAGATAATTGTACTGATAACACAGCTGAAATAGCTAGAAGTAAAGGATGTATTTGTTATGAAAGATTTGATAACGAACATAAGACAAAAGGATATGCTTTAGAATTCTTATTTGATAGAATTGAAGAAGATTATGGAAGAGATAGCTTCGAAGGTTATTTTGTTTTTGACGCTGATAATTTATTAAAAAAAGATTACATTTCAAAAATGAATGATGCTTTTGATTCAGGAGAAAAAATAATTACTTCATATAGAAATATAAAAAATATTGATGAAAACTGGATTACTATATCTTTTGCTGTTCACTGGCTAAGATCTATAAGATTAAATCACAGAGCACGTTCTTTTTTAAGATTAGCAACCAATATACAAGGAACAGGATACTTATTTGCAAGTGAAGTTGTATCTAATGGATGGCATTATACATCATTAACTGAGGATAGAGGTCTTACAGCAGATGCTGTTAGTCAAGGATACAGAATAAGTTATCAAGATGAAGCTGAGTTCTATGATGAACAAACACCTAATTATAAAGTTGCATATAATCAAAAATTACGTTGGTCAAAAGGTTTACTAATTAACTTTAAAGAATCAGGTTTCAAATTATTCAGAAATATATTTTTTGGTAAAAAATATGTCAAAGTAAAGTGGAGTAAAGAAGAAAAAAAATACCCATGGTATAAAAAAATATTTATAAGTATTAAAGATAGATTTGTTATGTATGATACATTTATGCATCTTTTACCTACAAATGTTATTAATATAACTCGCTGGATTATAGTAACACTAATATTTAGATCGTGTTATTGTTATAGTCAAGGATTATCTAATGTAAATCTATTTTCAGGAGGAACATATCTTGCTAAAATACTTCGTCATTTTTTCAATATAAAAATAAATATCCCAACAGGATGGAATGCCATATGGGCATCTTTCCTAGTGGCAGTATGGGCAAGACTTTTTTATAGAATTGGAGCATATATAGAAAATATTGGCATGTACTACTATGTACTATTTATGGAAAGAAAAAGAATAAAGAAAATACCATTACATAAAATTATTTTATGGAGTTTAACTTGGCCAATATTTGACATAGTAGGTAGATATACTACATATATTGCTTTATTTAAAGATGTCGGATGGAAACCCGTTCCACATAATAGTAAAGTAACAATAGATGATATAAATAAAACTGATAAAAATTAAATTATCAGTTTTATTTTTAATTAAGTACTCTTTTTAAATACATTATATTTAAGAGCCAAATCATTTTTCTTTGTTAAATAGTGAATATAATAATTCTTTTCGTCCAAATATTCTTGAGAAGAACTCTTATTATTAGCAATAACACCATTTTCAACATAAATATTTCCATCATACCAAGAGTAATCACTAAAGAAAACAATTCCTTTATAATTTTGACTTAACGCATCACTACCAATATAATAATTAGGATTATAGTTAATTCCAAATAAATTTAATGTTGTAGGTAATATATTTAACTGTGAAGTTACTTCTTTAATATTAGTCCTTTTCATATTATTTTGCCATATAAAGAAAGGTGTTTTATTTATAAGATTATTAGAAGTATTCTTATATTTATCAAGTATTGTCTTGTCTTCAACAGTATATAAATAATGATCAGTAAATACCACAATAACAGTATCATCAATTAAATTTAATTCAGTAAGTTTTTTAAGTAATAATTCCATCATATAATCAGTTTCATGAGCTTGTTTCCTAATACACTCCTCTTCTGTTAACTGAACAAACATAGAACTTGATTCTTCACCCATATCAACAGTGTCATCTAAGTCCATCTCCATATCATATAACAATTTACATACCCCTTTCGTATTAGTAAAAGGTAAATGATTAGAGTAAGTAATTATATAATCCACAAATTTACTATCTTTAGGAAACATCCTCTCTTGAAAAGTAACATCATTAATTAATTCCCTATCTAAAGTATAAGATTTATCTTTATAATCATTTATATCAAGTAAACCATAGTATTTATCATATCCCCAATTAGTATAATTCGTTTGCCTTGAATAATATTCACCACTATTCATATGAAAAGCATTAACAACATAGTCTTGATTTTTAAACATATTAGCCATTGAATAAGGAAAACTATTTTTATTAAACGAATAAGCATTTTGAGTATAAGATAATGGCGTTATAAAACCAGTATTAACAGCAAATTCAGAATTAAAAGTTGACCCACCACCATTATAATAAGAATAATGATTTTGAAATACAAAAGAATTGTTTAACATACCATACAAAGTTGGCATATCCTTTTCTGTTAACAACCAATCATCTATACCCTCTAATTGAACAAATATTAAATTCTTATTTTTAAATATACCAGTATATTTATTTACTTCATTGTTATTAACAGAAAAAGCCTCCATTAGAAATTCATAGTCTTCACTTGTTTCTTCCTCCTCAGTCTGCAAAAAAGTTATATAGAAATTTCTAATAGTATATTCATATAATCCAGTAATACTCATACTTTTATTAGCATCATTAAAATTCTTATATATATTTCTAGGATTTTGCCATGTATTCCATTCTAAACTAGAATTAGCAGAACCATATAAATTAGGTAATAATAAGTGTATAAGTAAAAAAACAAGAACAACAATAATTACATTTTTATAATTAAAATTATCTTTCTTAGGTATCTTTTTAAATCCTATATATATAGTAAAAATAATAATCACAAACCATATATAAATCCATATATTACAATTCTTTATACAATCCATCATATATGGAGCCCCTTCACTAGCAGATTCCAGTAATATAAAATCAAAGAAATTATGTGTCGTAGAATAATAAATACCATTAGTTAGAAACATTATCAAAAATAATATATTAACACTAAGATAAACCCATTTACCTATTTTACTTTTCAAAGACAAACTAATTCCTATAAATAAACAAGCCCAAGTAATAGTAAATAAATTCGGTATAATGTTCCAAACTTTATACAAATTAGTACCATTTCCAAAAGAACGAATAATAATATCCATTAATAACAAAGGTAAAAATATTAAGAATATGTAACCATACTTCTTTACATAATCATTATATATCTTCTTTAATAAATCCTTTATCTTTTCTAAATACTTCATTTTTTTCACCAAACACATTATAACAAATTTTAATTATTTTGTAAATAAACCCACATTATGATATAATTACATAAAGAAAGAAGGGCAATTTATGAAGTTTAAAAATAAATTATTTAATACACATAACATTAATATAGATAAAATGCTTGTATTCTTTATTTTATCTAATTATATAAATGCAATCGTACTTAAATTATATACAATAGGTACTATAAGCATTAAAGGACTATTAATAGAACTTAGTTTTCTTCTATTTTTAGGATTCATATCAATGTTTATAAAAAATAATAAAAAAAGAAATATATATTATATTATATGGTCAATTATCTTGGTGGCAATATGTATAATTAATTCTATATATTATACATATTATGATTCGTTTGCTTCTGCCTCATTACTAGCTACATCTACATTTATTACAGAAGTAGGAGATGCAGTATTTGAATTAATATTAAAACCTAAAGATATGTTATTTTTATGGCAAACTATAATGTTAATATATTTAGTTAATAAAAAAAAGTCAACATATAAAAGTAAGAAAAAAGATAAATTAATAGTAGTATATTCTTCATTAGCACTATTATTAATAGGAATTATTATTCCACCATACAATTCTTGGTCAAAGTTAACAAAATTATGGAATAGAAGTTCTGTCGTAGATAACTTTGGTATATATATATATCAATTTGATGATTTAATCCAAAGCATAAGACCAGAATTTAATAATTTATTTGGACATGATGCAGCACTAAAAAAAGTAAAAGATTTCTATAGTAAAGAAAAAATATATACCACTAACGATTACACAGATATTTTTGAAGGAAAAAATGTAATTGCCATTCACGCAGAAAGTTTACAATCCTTTACTATGGATATGTCATTTGAAGGTGAAAGTGTAACACCTAATTTAAATAGATTAGCAAGTGAAGGATTATATTTTAGCAACTTTTATGCTCAAGTAGGAGTAGGTACCAGCAGTGATACAGAATTTACCTATTCCACATCACTTATGCCATCCCTAAACGGTACTGTATTTGTAAACTACTACAATAATAAATATGAAACTATTCAAAAATTACTAAAAGAGAAAGATTATTATGTTTTCAGCATGCATGGCAATGAAGGAAATTTCTGGAATAGAGATGTAATGCATAAAAATCTAGGCTATGATAAATTTTATTCTAAATCATCATTTATTATTGATGAAGAATATGGCTTAGGATTATCAGATGGGTCATTTTTTAAACAAGCCGTTCCAATGATTAAAGAAATTAATGATAATCATGAGTTGTTTTATGGAACATTAATTACTCTAACTAATCATACACCATGGGCAAAAGTTAATGAATATAGTGAATATAAAGTTAGCAAAAGTATTACCGTAGGAGGACAATATATAACAAGACCATATCTAGAAGATACAACAATTGGTAAATATATTAAATCGGTTAATTATATGGATAAATGCATAGGAAAATTTATTGAAGAACTAGATAAAGAAGGAATTTTAGATAACACAATAATAGTTATATATGGAGACCATGATGCAAGATTAAGTAAAAAAGATTATGAATACATGTATAATTATGATCCATATACAGATAAAGTATTAAATAGTGATGATGAAAATTATCATGAAGTTACTAATTACGAATATGAATTAAATAGAAAAGTACCATTTATCATATGGAGTAAAGATATAAAGAACAAAGAAATAAATACACCAATGGGTATGATAGATGTTCTTCCAACTTTAGGAAATATGTTAGGAATCAGTTCTAAGTACGCACTTGGAAATGACATTATGAATATTAAAGACGGTGATAATACTATAGTATTTAATAATGGTTCATACTTGACAAGTAAAATATATTATAATTCTAGAAATGGCGATATATATCCAATTGCCAATGAAGTAATTAATAACGAATATATAACTAAAAGAGTAGAATATGCCGATGAAATTATAAATATATCAAATGATATAATAACTTATGATTTACTTAAAGAAATAGATAATTAATATATCAGAAAATGAAAAACTGTAAAACGAAAGTTACAGTTTTTTTCAAACTAATGTTTGCAAAAAATATTGACAAATATAAAAAACTAATATATAATCAATATATACTTTAAGGGAGGATACAGAAATATGACAAAATCAGTAGAAAAAGATAAGGCGTTGGCACAAGTATTAGCAGATATAGAGAAACAATTTGGAAAAGGTTCTATAATGAAATTAGGAAGTCACGAAGAGAGAAAGATAGATGTTTGTTCAAGTGGCTCATTATCATTAGATATTGCACTTGGGGCAGGAGGATATCCAAAGGGTAGAATTATTGAAATATATGGACCAGAATCATCAGGAAAAACGACATTTGCTTTGCATGCAATTGCTGAAGTACAAAAAGAAGGTGGAAGAGCAGCATTTATAGATGCTGAACATTCACTGGATCCAGTATATGCAAAGAATTTAGGTGTTGATGTAAATGAATTACTATTATCACAACCTGATACAGGAGAACAAGCATTAGAAATTTGTGATGCACTAGTAAAAAGTGAAGCCGTTAATATTGTTGTAATAGACTCAGTAGCAGCACTAGTACCACAAGCAGAAATAGATGGAGAGATGGGTGATAGCCACGTTGGCCTTCAAGCAAGATTAATGTCACAAGCCCTAAGAAAATTATCAGGTTCAATAAATAAAACAAATACAATAGTAATATTCATCAACCAATTAAGAGAAAAAGTGGGAGTAATGTTTGGCAATCCAGAAACAACACCAGGAGGTAAAGCGCTTAAGTATTATGCTTCAGTTAGATTAGACATAAGAAGAGGAGAACAAATTAAACAAGGAACAGATGTAATAGGCAATAAAACAACAATAAAAGTTGTTAAAAATAAAGTTGCTCCTCCATTTAAAACAGCTACTGTTGATATAATGTATGGTGAAGGAGTAAGCCAAGAAGGAGAAGTTATAGATTTAGCGGCTGATGCCGGTATTATAGATAAGAGTGGTGCATGGTACGCATACAAAGGAGAAAAATTAGCCCAAGGAAAAGAAAATGTAAAAATATTATTAAAAGAAAATAAAGCACTATTTGAGGAAATAAAAGAAAAAGTTAGAGAACACTATGGAATTAGCCAAACTAATAATACCAAGAAAAAAGAAGATACAATAAAAGAATAACAAACACAATCAAAAATATACCTAATTACACAATAAAGTCATATAGAATTTATTAAAATTGTAATTAGGTATATTTGTATTTTAACACATAAATATTAGTTGCAATTTAATCTGAAATAATTTATACTTATAATAGGAGGGTGAGTATATGGATAACGCCAAAATAGAATATTTAAAAGCAAACGGTGTGGACACCGAAATAGGAATTCAAAATACATCTGATGCTGAAACTTATAACGAAATATTATTAGATTTTTGTAATAGTTTTCCACAAGAAATGCAAAAAGTAAATGCTTACAGACAAAATAATGATATCAATAACTACACAATATTAGTACACGCTTTAAAAAGCAATTGTAGAATGCTTGGCTTTACATCATTAGGAGAAATGTTTTATCAACATGAACTAGCAGGAAAAGAAAATAATACTACTTATATAAATAATAATTTTGATTCATTAATATCTGAATGTAATAAAGTATATGGATTGCTTTTAAATTACAAGAATAGAGGGTAAAATATGGATATTTACAAAGATATAGTAGAAAAGAGCATATTTAACAATTTTAAGCAAATAACTATAGTGGACATTACCCTAGATAGTGTAAGTACTCTTAATGTAAATAATGGAAAATTAGAATTAATAAAAAAAGAAAGCTTTATAGAATTTACCAATAATTGTACTAATTATATCCATGAGGATGACCTAAATAACTTTATTGAAAAATTCAATATTCAACTATTAGAGAATCTTAAAAATCAAGGCTGTGGCGTTGTTTTCAACAAATACAGAAAGCTAATTAATGGCACATATAAAAATTATTGTGATATTCTCTCATTATATGAGGAAAATAATAAAAAAAGCATTATAGTATTAACAAATGAAATCGTTAAAATAAGCGATGATAAAGAATTAAATGTAGATAATCACTTAGAAGCAAAATTAAATAAGATAGTAGATGCCGTATCATTTGCAATATTTAAAATATATAACTTAACTAATGACGGAAATGATATTAACAATAAAAAAGATTATATAAATGGCATATTAGCTACATTGACAAAAGAATTTCCAGAACTCAGTAAGTCAGTTAATGATAATATGGTATATCTAGTAGAAAACAAAAAACCAACAATATTAATTACAGATGATGATAATATAACTTGCAATTTATTAAAAAAAATATTCATTAAAGACTATGATGTAATTATAGCTAACAATGGAAAAGAAGCCATTTCCTTATTGGAAGAAAATAAAGGAGTATCTTGTATATTCCTAGACTTAATTATGCCAGAACTAGACGGATTTAGTGTTTTGGCTTATCTAGAAGACAATAATTATTTTAATAAAATACCCGTTATAATTATAAGTGGTAATTATGATAAAGCAACAAGAGATAAAGCTTATAGTTATGGAATAGCTGATATGCTAGAAAAACCTTTCAATGTTCAAGTTGTTAAACATAGAATTGATAATTTAATTAATCTATATCGTTCAAATAATCTAGTAAACCAAATGGTTTTAGAACAACATAGAGAATTAAAAGCAGTAATAGACTCAATTATTACATCATATGAAATAGATAACAATAACAATATGAAAAAAATATATGAATATGCTAGAATTCTTGCCTTACAAGTATCCGTAGACTATCCAGAATATAATTTAACAAGTTCTATTATAGAAAAAATTGCATATTCATCAATGTACTATGATATAGGTAGATATACCGTACCATATACAATATTAAATAAAAAAGGAATGCTAAGTAAAGAAGATAGAAATTTACTAGAAAAAACACCTATAAATGGTAGCTATATAATAAAAAATGTATTGTCAAAAACTAATTACAAAGTTGATAGCAAATATGCATCAGAAATAGCAAAATGTGCAAATGAAAGATATGATGGAAAAGGCTTTCCACTAGCTTTAAGCATGAATCAAATACCATTATCATCACACATTGTCAATATATGTATAGAATATAACAACTTAGTTAACAGTATAATTCCTCTAGATTATGATAAGATAAATTCATTGATTGAAATGGATGCAGGAAGAAAATTTGATCCAAAAATTGTTGAAAGTTTCAAAAAAGTAGCCTCTTCATTTGCATCAGTTACTGGACGTAGGTAGTTTATGTATGAAATGTCAATACAAATATGTAATTTGGTTTACATAGTCATACTACAATTAATTTACTTCTTAAAAAGAAAATATAATTTCTTAGAAAGTAAAATATACAAAGGATTACTTGTCTTATCAACACTAGTTTTAACTTGCGATATAGCTAATATTTATGCTAGCTATAATAACTTAACGGTTACTATAACAAATATTTTATCTAAAGTATATTTTGTAATGTTATTACTTTGGTCTATAGTATTTTTTGCCTACGTAATGTTAAGTAAGACAGATAAAAAATATGATAATTTACGTGACCTATTTCATAAAAATATTTTTAGTAAAATTTTTACTATATTTAACATAATACTAATTATACTAATGTTATTCATAAATAGTGGATTTTCATCTACAAGTATGCACTATTATGGAAATTCAATAACTTACTTATATATTATTGTTACAATAGAATGTATTTTCTTACTATTATCTCTACTATATACATCAAGAAAACTCTCTTCAGATAAAAATTGGTCTATATTAATATCTATAATATTATTTCTAAGTTCTTTTGCCCTACAGGTATTTATTCCCAATGTCCTACTTTTAAGCAGTGGAGTAAGTTTAGTAACTATCTTCATATATTTTACATTAGAGAATCCTGACATAAAATATATTCAAGAATTAAATATATTAAAAGAAAAAGCAGAAGCCGCTAATAAAGCAAAAACAGATTTTCTTGCAAGCGTATCACATGAAATAAGAACACCGCTAAATGTTATTATTGGACTATCAGAATCTATTTTAGAAAGCAATATTTCTAATACCATGTATGAAGATGTAAAAAATATTAATCAAGCTGGTGAAATATTGCTAGAAATAATTAATAATATATTAGATATAACCAAAGTAGAAGAAGGCAAAATGGTCTTAATTAATGAGCCATATAATCTAGGAGAAGTGATCGGAGAATTATCTAACATAGTTAAAGTATCATTATCAGAAAAACCAATCAAATTTAATGTTACAGTTAAAGGAAATATTCCAAGTAAAATAATGGGAGATAAAGTAAAAGTACATCAAATACTTCTTAATTTACTAACTAATGCCGTCAAGTATACTAAAAAAGGGTCAATAACTTTAAACATAGATTCAAAAATAGTTGGAAATAAAGTTTTATTAACATTTAAAGTAATTGATACGGGTATAGGTATAAAGAAAAGTGACTATGACAAATTATTTAAAAAATTTGAAAGATTAGATCAAGGAAATAAAAATATTGAAGGAACAGGTCTTGGACTTGTAATAACTAAACAATTACTAAATTTGATGAATGGTAAAATAAGCTTTGAAAGTACATACCAAAAAGGATCAACATTTACCGTAGAAATAGAACAAACTATTGTAGATAAGAAGCAACTTGGTGATATAAAAGACTATGAGATAACCAAAAAGGATGTACACGAAAGATTTGATGGTAGCAACTACGAAATATTGCTCGTAGATGATAATGCTCTCAATCTAAAAGTTGCAGAAAAACTTTTAAAAGCTTACAAACTTAAAGTAACATGTGTTAATAGTGGATTAGAATGTTTAAACATAACTAAAAATCATAAATTTGATTTAATATTTTTAGACCACATGATGCCTGATATGGATGGTATTCAAACACTATATAACTTAAAGAAAAGAGCTGAAGGATTTGAAACACCAGTTATTGTACTTACAGCAAATGCAATAGAAGGTTCTAAAGAAATGTATTTACGCGAAGGATTTGTTGGATACTTATCAAAACCAATAGATCAAAAAGAATTAGATAATATATTAAGAAAATACTTAAATATAAGTAAAAATAAATAAAAGCTTGTTAAAGAAAGCATATAGTCTTTCTTTTTTTGGTTAATTTAAAAAAATATTTCAAAAATGTTTACAAAGTATGTAAAATATGATATTATCAATTTGTCGCAATTATCATAGGGGATTAGTTAAATGGTATAATAATGGTCTCCAAAACCACTGTTGGGAGTTCGATTCTCTCATCCCCTGCCATTAAGATTTAGTCGAACCAATGTGTTCATTAAGATAAACTTGGTACGAAAGTATCAAGTTTTATATTTTAATTAGAAAGAAGGAAAAAAATGGAATATAGTTTTGCTAAAGCTGTAAAATTATTTATGGTTTTTGATATATTAGGGGATACAGAAAGAACAGGTCCTTTACTTTGGCAAATAGAACGTAAAAGGCTTGAAGATGTTAAAAATCATATATTAGATTTGTTATTGATTGCAAGAATTTTAAAAAAATATTTTCCTGATAATATAGATTATAATAAAATTAATGATTACATAATGTGTCATGATTTGCCAGAAGCAATTACTGGAGACATAACTAAGTTTGAAGGAGTTTCTGATGAGGAAATAAGAAGAGTAACAAATTTAGCTATTGATTATTTATCCAATAGATTTGATAATGTATTAGATCTCAGAAAGATATTGAATAACTATGAAAATAGAGTTGATATTGAATCTAAAATAGTTAATATGATAGATAAAGTTCACTCATCTACTACTTTTATAAAATACCAAAGTGAAAAAAATATTGATATGGATGATCCAAGAATTATTCCAGAATTAAGAAATCACCCATTTGTCTTAAAGAAAATAGAAGAAGGAAAAGATTTAGCCGATATTTTCTTTGAATTTCACTTAAAATCTGTTAATATTACAGATGAAGAGTGTAAAAGATATGCTATCAGTAGAGAAATAGCAGATAAAATAGTTAATGCCATTAGAGCATTCGCAAATGAAATGTATAATCAAAAATTAAATGGAACTCTTTTAGATACAAAAAAAGATTTTCCTACAGATGCAATGAAATATAATAGAAACAAATAAGAAAGGTGTAAAAATAAAAATTGGGAATTGCCTTTAAAATCGTGCCATAATATATGTAAAATTAAAAGTTTAAAGTCTAATATAAATCTAACCTCAAAAAAAGAGGTTAGATTTTTCAAAAGAAAATTACTTTACTAAAAGCAAAAAAAAATGTAAAAAAACGAAAAAAATACAAAAAAATGCTTGA
>FR902141.1:0-26258 GCA_000437895.1 Clostridium sp. CAG:914
TTAATCTAGATGATGATATAGATGATATTGATATATTTTTAATTAAAAGAAAAATTTTATGTAATGATATAGAATTTCCAATTGAAACAAGTACTAAATACGCAATAACGTATAATTTAGATGGTGGGAATTTATTAGAACAAAACATAACAAAATATGTGGAAGAAATATTACCATATACTTTAAATAACCCTGAGAAGGAAGGTTATACATTTATTGGGTGGACAGGAAGCAATGGTGATATTCCAGAATTAGAAGTAACAATAGATAGTAATACTACAGGTAATTTAAACTATACTGCTAATTGGGAAATTAATGAATAATCTTTTCTTATTATCAATATTATACTTTTATAGGTAATAAAAATTTCGGAGTAAAACCGAAATTTTTTATCTGTTTATTACTTTTTTTAATAGTATAATAGTAATTTTTTAAAATAGTTAAAACAAAAAGTATTTGTTTTTTATATATAAATTGTGCATTTCATTTTTTAAAATACATGCGGTTATGAAAATTTAATTTTCTAGTCTTTTTCTTTACTATTTTTTTATATAATGTTATAATTTTTTTGAGTGTGATCTTATGAGTAAACAGGGAAAGAGTAGGTTCAGTGATAGAATTAAGTTAATTGCTAAATTTAAGCATAAAAAAAATAAAAATGATGAAGACAATAAATTGGAAAAAAATACTGGTTTTTTTAAGAAAATTATACTTGTTCCTTTGATGTTGTTTGGGAAGGGTATTGAGGATTTAATAAAAACCACTAATAAAGATAAAAGTAATAATATAACTTTTAACGATAAAGATGATAAAAGTTTTAATGGTAAAAAAATGCTTGAGGATGACAGAACTAAGCATATTAATATACAAAGTAAAAAAATAAACGTTTCTCAGAGCAAAATAAAAAGAAATGATTATGATGATTTTAAGAATAAATCTTTTTATAATTTTAATTATGTTTCTTCTTTGACAGATATAAAAGAATTAAAAAAAGATATTTTGATAGGGATAAGGAAGAACTTTATTGATGAAATTAATAAGTTAGAAGTTTTAAATAGTGAATTATACGTTTTGAGTAAATTTGATATAGATTCTTCTTTGCTTCAGGAGTGTAATGACTATTTGAAAAAGGTTAAACAATTACTTGATAAGTTAAATAAGCTAAATAAGCGATATAATATATATAAAGAAAATTATTATTTTGAAAATATTTTAGATATGGATGATAAGAATTTGTTGGATAAGATTTTACTGTTTGGAGAACTTTGTAATTTAGAAGATAGAAGGAATTTAGTAAAAGATTATAAAGTTTTAGATACTTACAAATATTTATATTCTATATTAGAGGAAGTTAAAGAGCAATGTGCTTTATTAGAAGAAAAAAGTGAGGAAAAAATTAAGGAATTAGAAGATGCTAATATTGACTTTAAAAAATATCAAAATGATATTTTTAATAAAGAAAATATTGTCTCTAGGTGTGAATTTATATATAGTAAGCAGGAAGAATTATTAAAGGAAATTAGTTCTAAAGTAGGTAATATTTCTTCTTATGAGTCTGTTCGTTATAATTTGTCTGGTTTTGGTAGTTTACTTTTAAATGGAATTAAGTTGATTGGTTTGTTTGCTTTGTCTCCTTTTAAGGGATTGTTTCCTAGTATTTCTTTACAAACTTCTTTGACTAAGAAGACGGTTTCTAATTTACGTAAGTCTATCGCTTCTACGAAGAAGACAGAAATTGTTTATACTGCTGATGATTATATTGATAAATTAAATTATTCTATTAATGAGATGGATGATATGTATAAATATATTTCTTCTACAATTAGTGATATTGATAGTTTGAGGGATGAATATATTTCTAAGTTTTCTTTATATAAAGAACAATTGCCTAATTATAATTATTATTTGAAAAAGATAAATACTTTAAGAAAGGTAATGGTTAATAATCAAGCAAAAATAGTTTTTCTTAATAAAAAAATCAAAGAGAATAAGAAAGTAAATGAAAAAACTTTAATTAGAGTTAAAAAATTAAATGAAAAATCATAGATTTAATTATTAACTTAATGTAAATAAAATGTTTAATATGTTCAATTTTATAAAAACTATTGTTTATTAGCTTTTTTTATGTTATAATTTTTATGCTAGAGAGTTCTATGATGATAAGGAGGAACTATGAATAATATTATTAAAATTATAGATGAACATGAGATAAATAGGGATGCTAAGATTATTACTTATATTTCTTTAGATGGTAATGATTATGCTGTTTATACTATTTCTAGGGATGAAGAAAATGCAAATATTTTTGTTTCAAAGGTTATTAATTCTTCTTTTGTTAATATAACTGATGCTAATGAGAAATTTAAATTAGATAATTTTGTCAAAAATCTTATTAAGAGATCTGTTGATTATTCATCTCTTGATGATGTAAAATTTACGAATTTTAAAGTGGTTGATGGTCAAAGAATTAATGTAAAAGAGACATATGTTGCAACGATTAAAAAGGATATAGCTACTAAAGCTATTAATTATTATAGTGATAAGTTTACATCTATAAAAGATACAGATTCTATTTTTAGTGATAGTAGTGTTATTTTTGAGGAACCAAAAGTGGATAGTAATGTTTTGCCTGAATCAAACAATTTGAATGTTTCTACTCCTAACGTTTTGGCTACGGAAACTGTCGCTGTTCCTAATCCTTCTTCTTTAGGTGGTCAATCTGTTGGTAATACTATTGTTTCTTCTGCTCTAAATGATGTTACTACTGAAAATATAATCAATCCTGTTGTGTTAGATAATAATGTTAAAACAGTTGATAATAATGTTGGGGTTCAACAAACTTCTTCTTCAACTGTTAGTGTTTTAAATAATAATATTCCTAATGATGTGGAAGCGACACAAGTTATGTCTCCTGTTAATGGTAATGTTCAGTCTACTACAACGTCTTCAGTTTTGAATAATAATGTTTTCTTTGATGCTTCTAAAGAAACGAATTTGTTAGGAGCTTTAAAGGAAGAATATAAAGTTAATAAAGGAAATATTTCTGTTAGTGAACAAAATTTGGAGACGGTTAGAGAATTTGGAACTGATGATAATGTTACTTTTCAGGGAGCACCTATTCAGGAAGTAAAAAGTATTGTTCAGCCTAAAAATTCTGCTATGCAAGGATTTATGAATAATAAGTTTGTTATGGTAGTTGCTATTTTGTTCTTTTTAGCAAGTTGTGTCTTTTTAGGATATGAAATGTTTAGTTTCTTTACTTTAGAAAAATAAAATAACTATTCCCCTCAAGAATAGTTATTTTTTTCTTGTGTTTCTTTTCTTACTGAGTATTTGCAACCACAGTAGTCTTGTCTGTATAAGTTGTATTTTTTAGATAGTTCAATAGATTTTTTATATCCTTCTTCTTTTTTGTAATCTGAGGGTAACCATTTTATATTATATTTTTTTTCTAGTTCATATCCTATATTGTTTATTATTGTTGAGTTTTTATGAGGAGATACAGTTAGAGTTGTTGAAAAATAATTATAGTTTAATTTTTTTGCTATTTGTGCTGTTTTTTCCAATCTTAAGATAAAACATTGTTGACATCTTTTTCCACCTTCTGGTTCATTTTCTAAGCCTTTGATTGTATTTTCATATATGTTATTTTCGTAGTCACAGTCTATAATATCTATTTTATTTTTATGCTCTATTTCATTTATTAATTTTATTTGTTCTTCTTTTCTTTTAATATATTCATCTTTTGGATATATATTTGGATTATAATATAATATAGTTATGTCAAAGTATTCTGTTAGTAATGTGATGACTTGACTGCTACAAGGGGCACAACAACTATGTAGTAGTATTTTTGGAGTATAATTTAAATTTGTTAATATTTCTTTGCAAATTTTATGATAATTCATAATATCACCAATTTATATTATATCATTTATTCTTTTATTAGGATACTAGAAATTGTTATGTCATGTATATTATTGATGATTTTATCTATAATTATATTTTCAATATTATTTTTTATTATCTTTTCTATTTTTCTTGCTCCAAATAATTCATAATTAGATAATTCTAATATCTCTTCTTTAATGTTGTTTTCTATTGTTATGTTTATATTTTTATATTTTTCTTTTAATTTTTTAATATGTATATTTATAATTTCTATTATGTTATCTTTGGTTAATGTATTAAATGAAATTATATTATCAATTCTATTTATTAATGATATATTAAATTCTTCTTTTAATTCTGTTAATTGTTTGCTATTTTGTGTATTGAATCCTATTGTATTTTTTTCATGTCCAATATTTGTTGTCATTATTATTACTGTGTTATTAAAATAGATGGTATTTCCTTTGGCATCTTTTATTTTTCCATCATCCAATATTTGATAAAATAAATTTAATACTTTTGGGTGACATTTATCTATTTCATCTAATATAATAACTGAATTTGGTTTATCTTTAATTGTATTTAGGATATATTTGTTATCGTCATATCCTATATATCCTGGGCTTGAACCTATAATTTTTGTTATTGATGTTGAATCAGAATATTCGCTCATATCTAGTTTTATTATATTATCTTTTACTAATAATTTGGCAAAGGTTTCAGCTAATTTTGTTTTACCTACACCTGTTGGACCTGTAAACATTAGTGAATAACAAGAGTTATCTTTGTATCCTAATTTTATTCTTTTTGTTATGTCTATTAGACTATTTATTACTTTATCTTGTCCGATGATATTATTTGATAATGTGATTTTTATGTTGTTAATTATTTTTGTATCTTCTTTTATAATTTCATATATTGGAATATTTGTTTTTTGATTTACTACTTTTGCTAAGTCTAATAAAGTAACTTCTTTAGCTTTTTTTTGCAGTATCTTATTATTGTTATTTTCTTCTATTTTATAACTTAATGCTTTTTCGTAATTTTTTTCTTTTATAGCATTTTTCTTGTTTTTTTGTATTAATTCTAGGTTGTTTTCTATGGTTGAAGTGTTGTTATCTTTTTTTATGCTTGTTTTTGAACATACTTCGTCTAAAATATCAATGTCTTTATCTGGTCTATTTCTATTGTATATATATTTTTCAGATAATTCTATTATTGCATTTATTATTTCGTCACTTATTTTAACATTGTGATATTGTTCGTATATTGGTTTGATTTTGGTAAGTATGTTTTTTGTTTGTTCTAGTGTTGGTTCTTTAATTTCTATTTTTTGAAATCTTCTATCTAATGCTGTGTCTTTTTCTATATATTTTTTGTATTCTTCATTAGTTGTAGCTCCAATACATCTTATTTTTCCTCTTGCAAGTGCTGGTTTTAATATGTTAGAGGCGTCTATTGCACCTTCAGCTCCTCCTGCTTTTACTATTGTATGTATTTCATCTATAAATAGAATTATATTGTTGTCATTTTCTATTTCTGTTATTATTTTTTTCATTCTTTCTTCAAATTCTCCACGATATTTTGTTCCAGCTACTGCACTTGCCATATCCAAGGATATTATTTTTTTTCCTTTTAGGTTATTTGGTACTTTATTTTCTATGATTAATCTTGATAGTTCTTCTACAATTGCCGTTTTGCCTACGCCAGCTAGACCAATTAATAAAGGATTATTTTTGCATCTACGACAAAGTATTTCAATAATTTGATTTATTTCTTCTTCTCTGTCTATTACTGGATCTGTTTGATTGTTTTTTGCTTTTTCTGTAAGATTTTCTCCGATACTTTCTAGTATGGAAGTTGTTTCTTTTTTTCCTTTTTTATTAAGTAATTTTATACTACAATTATCATATATTTCTTCTATATCTATATCCATACCTATTAGTATTCTTATTGCTATTCCTTCTCCTAATTCTAATATTGCTTGGAATAAGTGTTCTGTTGTTACTAGACCATTATTATTATCTTTACTATCCATGATGGCATTTTCTAGAACTTTTTTTAATAGTGGAGTGTATAGAAAGAATTCACTTTTTTTTGTTCCTTTTCCTATGATATTTATTAGTTCTTTTTTAAATGAATTGTATGTTAGGTTGTATTCTTTTAGTTTTTTATTTAAATTTGTATTTGAATTTAGTATTGCTAATAAGAGATGTTCTGTTCCTACGTATGGGTGCTTTAATTCTTGCATTTCTATTTTAGCATTTACTAATATTTCTTGTGCTTCTTCGTTAAAATTACTTATCATATTAGCTCCTTTCATATAATTCTATGTATATAATGTTCTGTTTTTTCATAATTTAAACACTAAAAAAAACAACTAATTTTTCAAGTTGTTTATTTGCTTATTATAGTCACTACTGTTGGTTATATAACTTCCTACGACTACTATATCTACAATATTTTTTAATTCTTCTATATTTGTATCATTAATTCCACCGTCTATTTCTATTATTAAATTATTTTGTTTTAATTCTTTTATTTTGTTTAGAACATCTGGTATAAATTTTTGTCCGCCTTTTCCTGGCTCTACGCTCATTATTAATACTAAATCTATTTTTTCTAAATATTCTATAATGTTTTTTGGATTTGTTTTTGGTTTTATCGATATACCACATTTATAACCTTGATTATGTATTAAATTTATTATTTTGTTTAATGGTTTATTTATTTCATAATGTATTGTGATATATTCAATATTTAAACCTTTTAATTCTTGTATTATTGGTTCTGGGTTTTCAGCCATTATGTGTATATCTAATTTTTTTGTAGAAATTTTTGATAGTGTTTTAATTTCTTCTATAGTGAATTCTTTATTGTCTACGAATATTCCGTCCATGTAGTCTATGTGTATATAGTCTGTATTTGTTTTGTTTAGTTCTTCTGTTGCTTGTATTCTGTTATTACATGTTAGTATAGAAGTTGATACTTTAATCATTTATTTTCTCCTTAATAAAACTTATATAGTTATTATATCTTGATGGTAATATTTCATTCCTTTTTACTAATTCTATTACATGGCATCCTTCTTCTTTATAATGCATACAATCTCTATATTTACAATATTCTAAATTATTAAACATTTCTTTCATGTTATCTCTAATATCTTCCTTTGTCATATCTATAAAGTCGATTTTTGAGAATCCTGGAGTGTCTACAATGTAACAATTATTTGTTTTAAATAGTTCTGTATGTCTTGTTGTGTGTTTTCCTCTTCCGAGGTGTTTTGATATTTCGTTTGTTTTTAATTCTAGTGTGGAATCTATTTTATTTAGTAGTGTTGATTTTCCAGCTCCACTTTGTCCTGTAAAGACAACAGTTTTGTTTTTAATTTTATTTATTAATGTATCTTTATCAGTGATTACGATGTATCCGATTTTGTTATAATAATTAATATATCTTTGTATATCTTCTGTCTCTTCGTTGTTCATTAAATCAAGTTTTGTTAAGTATATAATTGGTTCTATATTATTATAAGAGACTATTGTTAGTATTCTGTCTAATAGGACTGTATCAAGTGTTGGTTCTTTTACTGATGTTACTATTACAGCATAATCTATATTTGATACAAGGGGTCTTATTAATTTGTTTTTTCTTTCTAATATTTCTAAGATATAATTATTTTTTTCATCAAATATTACATGATCTCCTACTAGAGGTGTGGATTTTGTTAGTCTTAGTTTTCCTCTTGGTAGACAATTATATTTTTTTTCGTTTGCTTCAACTAAGTATGTATTACTTATATTTTTAATAATTATACCTTTCATAAATCACGTCCGTTATTCTGTTTCTTCATCACTACTTGATGATGATTCTAATTCATATGTTGCTAATATTTTGACTTTTAATGTTATTCCTTCAATAATAGTGTCTTTAGGTGGCCTTGATTGTTCTATGATGCTTGCTGATAAGAAATCATTTAATTTATCGTTAGGGATGATTGTTCCGTTTTTATCTAATACACTTACATTAATTTTATATTCTTCAGCAAATGACATTACATCACTTAGACTCCAATTTTCAGCAATCATATCTGGATATTCATTTACAATATTTGGGATGTATAGTGTAACTGTATCTCCTTTTTCTAATACTTTCTTTTCATCTTTATTGTAGATTGGTTTTTGGTCTATTATATTTTGTTCTTTTCCTTTATATTCGTCTTTATTTTCTACATCTTTTTTTTCTATATTTACATTAACTCCTATTAATTCTAATTTTGCTTTTATTTCTGTATAATCTTTTCCTGTGTAATCTTCTAAGTAGTGATATTCACCACCAAGTGATTCTATTATTGTTATAGTATCTCCTTTTTTTCTTGTGCTTCCTGCTTTTGGATTTGTTCTTATTACTAACCCTTCTGCTACAGTGTCACTTTCTTTTGATTCAATGGTATATTTAAACCCTAATTTTTCTAGTTCTTTTATAGCTTTTTCTGTTTCTTTACCTACGACATTAGGTACAATTACATCTTTTACTTCTTTGGTTGATGATAGCCAAAATATACCTGCAATAATTAGTAGGAATAGTACAATTCCTGTTAATAGTAGTATTACAGTATTTCTTTTTTTAGGTGTTTCTAAGATATCTTCTTCAATACTTTCTTCTTTCTTTTCTGTATACTCTACATTTGGTTTTTCTATTTTGTTTTTTTCTTTTTTCTTTGTTATTGGTTCAGAATCATCTATATCATTTTCAGGATATTCAAATGTTACTTTTTTAGCATTTTCTTTTTCCATACATACCTCTAAATCGTCGTGCATTTCTTTTACACTATCATATCTATTTCTTGGGTTTTTTGCTGTTGCTTTAATTACTATGTTTTCAACACTTTGTGGTATAGTAGGATTTTGTTTTCTTATGCTTGGTATTTTTTCTTTCATGTGTTTTAGTGCTATTTCAACGGCATTATCTCCTTTAAATGGTACTGAACCAGTTATTAATTCATACATTAATATACCTAATGAATATATATCACTTTTTACGGTTGCACTTTTTCCATTGGCTTGTTCTGGTGGTAGGTAGTGTACACTTCCCATTACTGAATTTGTTTGTGTTAATTGTGTTGCATTTAGAGCCATTGCTATTCCAAAGTCAGTTATTTTCACTAAACCATTATCTAGAATCATTATATTTTGTGGTTTTATATCTCTGTGTATGATATATGATTCATGAGCATGTGCTAATCCGTCAGTCAATTGTAGCATAATGTCAATTACTTCTGGTAAAGTTAATGTTTCTCTTTTCTTTAGTAATTGTTTTAATGTTTTTCCTTCTATATATTCCATTACAATATAGTATTGTCCGTCTTCTTCTCCTACATCATATACTTCTACTATATTTGGATGTGATAGATTAGATACGGATAAGGCTTCTCTTTGAAATCTTCTAATAAATTTTTCATCATTAGATAGGTCTCCACGTAATACTTTTATTGCAACTTTTCTATCTAGTATAGTGTCATTTGCTAGATATACGTTAGCCATTCCACCTTCGCCAATTGTTTTAATGATTTCATATCTGTCATTAATCTTTTGCCCCTTTGTTAGCATTATATTTCACCACTTTCTTTTTTTAAATATGCAATTGATATGTTGTCGTGTCCTCCACGCATATTTGCTTTATTTATTAATTTTAAAACGACTTCTTCGATAGATAATTTGCTGTTTAGAACTTTTTCTATTTGTTCATTAGTTAGCATATTTGTTAATCCATCACTGCATAAAAATAATCCTTTTACAGATGTATCAACATCAAAAATATCTATGTCAATTGGGTTATTGGCTCCGAGAGCTCGCATTAATACATTTTTTCTTGGATGGTATTTTGCTTCTTCTTCAGTTAGTTCTCCTGTTGATACGAGTAAATTTACTAATGTATGGTCTTTTGTTACTTTGTGTAACTGTTCATTTTTGATGACAAATCCTGAACTATCGCCTATATTTCCATATAATATATAATCATCTGTTTTGATCGCTATTACTAACGTTGTTCCCATTCCTTTGCTTTCTTGATTTTTGTCAGTATATTCAAATATTTTATGATTAATATCTTGTACTGTATTTCTTATCCATTCTATGGCATCTTCTTTTTTGCCAAGGCTTTCTATTGATTCAAAGTTATTTGTTATGGTATCTATAGCAATTTTTGATGCTATTTCTCCAGCTTTATGTCCTCCCATTCCATCAGCTACGGCTAGAACAAATTCATTATTTGTATTATTTAATATTATAACATTATCTTCGTTATGATCTCTAACTTTTCCGGGATCTGTAAAATAAAATGTTTGCATACTTCCTCCTAATCATGTTGGTGGTTAGCTCTTAGTTGTCCGCAGGCAGCGTCAACTTTTCCACCAAACTCTTTTCTTATTGTTACATTGATTCCATTCTTCTTAAGTATATCATAAAATGTTAATATTTGCATCTTTTTTGTGCGTTTGAATTCAATATTTTCTGTTTCATTGTATGGAATTAAATTTACATAACAATTCATACCTTTTAGAATGTTTGCTAATTCTATAGCACATTCTTTAGTATCATTTATTCCTTCTAACATAATGTATTCGAAAGTTACTCTTCTATTTGTTTTTGCTACATATTTTTTTAAGACATTTAGTAACTCTTCTAATTTATATGCTTTACTTATTGGCATTATTTTATTTCTTATTTTGTCATTTGGAGCATGTAGTGATATAGCTAGATTTACTTGGTTGAAATCATTCATAAATGTTTCAATTTTTGGAACTATACCACAAGTAGATACGGTAATGTGTCTTGATCCTATGTCTAATCCTTTTGGATGATTAATTATTCTTATAAAATTCATGACATTTTCGTAATTATCAAATGGTTCTCCTATTCCCATTACAACGACATGTGATATTCTTTGTTTTATGTCTTCTTCAATTAATAGTATTTGTTCTACTATTTCATATGTTTCAAGATTTCTTTCTTTTTTTAATCTTCCACTTTCACAAAAAGCACAGCCCATATTACATCCAACTTGACTAGAGACACAGATGCTTATGCCATAGTCATGATACATTAGAACAGATTCTATTCTTTTATGATCTTTTAGTTCAAAAAGGTACTTTTTAACGTTAACATCTTCTTGTTTTAATACTAATTTTATAAAAGAAAAGTCAAAGTCTTCCAATAATTTTTCTTTTATTTTATTTGGTATATTGGGCATTTGTGTTAGGTCAGTAATTTTTTTCTTATATAAAAATTCATATAGTTGAGTTGCTCTATATTTTTTGTCATTAATGTTGATAAAATAGTTTTCTAATTCATTATAAGTTATTCCATATATATTTTTCATTGTTCCACCTATAATTATTATATCATGTATATTGTTAAATTTAAAATAAATTTGTATATAAAAAAGAGGCTTATTTTGCCTCTACGATTAACTTTATAGCTGTTCTTTCGTCACCATCTATTACTATATCTGTAAAAGCTGGTATACATACTAGATTTTTACCAGATGGTGCTACAAATCCTCTTGCTATAGCTATTGCTTTTATAGCTTGATTTAATGCACCAGCTCCAATAGCTTGGATTTCTACACTGTTTTTTTCTCTAAAAACATTTGCTAGTGCTCCTGCTACTGAATTAGGATTTGATTTAGTTCCTACTTTAAGTGTTTCCATTGTTTTCCGTCCTTTCAATTTATTATATGAGGATACATGAAAAAAAGAACAGTTTATTTTAATATCCAGGCTGTTCTTATAAAGTCTTGTCCTTCTTTTAATGGTTCACATGGAGAATTTATTAACTTGTTATTAATAACTAAGGTTGTTGATGATCCTCCATCCATATTTATGGCATTATATGCGCCATATCTTTGTAAAATTATTAATAAATCATTTAGATATACACCACCTCTTCCTTTAAACGATAGGTCTTGTCCATATCCATTTACTACGAGAAATAGTATGATGCCATCTTTTCTTTGTGCTATTACAGTTCTTGGGTTCATTCCTGATCCTCCGGTACCAACAATTTTGATTGGATTACCATTTACTATTAGTGCTGGTCCAAAACTTAGAGCTTCTTTTATTTTCTTTTCTTTTAAATCTTTTACTGATAGTTCTCCTGATATAAGTATTCCATCTTCGTTTATGGCGGCACTTGCATATCCATTATTGCTTCTTGCATATATAACATTACCATTTTGTACTATTAATCCTTCTGGATAACCATCAGCCCAACTGTAACCTCCACCATTTATGGCTACGATAGCGTCGTTTTCTTTGGCAATTTCTGTAAGTATTTGTCCTCTATTTAGATTATTACTAGCTACGGCAGTATGTACTCTTTTTGGATCATATATAGCTACTAGATAACAATTAAATTCTTTATATTTAAATTCGATTAGTTTATATAATTCATCTTCTTCTCTATCTAATATTTGTTTTTCATATATTGAGCTATAATTATCTGTTTCTATTGTTCCTATAGTTATGTCATTAACGTTAGTACTTTCTTCAAGTAATATATAGTAATTACTATTCATGACTTTTTCTATGGTATCATCTGAGTAGAAGATGTGTGCTAAGTATTTATGATTCATAGTATTCATGGAAGTTGTTATCCAAAAGACTCTTGCTTTATCGTATGGACCATATACTAATAAAAAGCAAAATACAATAATAATATCTAATATAATAAATAACTTTGTTATAAACTTCATATTTACTCCTCCAAGAGATAAGGGTCGGTACTAGTACCAGAACCACTTGTTATGGTAATATTACTTTTTATACATATACTTGGTTTTAAATAGTGTAAATTATCTTTGTTATCTAAAAATAGTCTTCCTAAAGTATTAGTAGTATATATAAGTGAATTGTTATTATAATTACTTAACCATATATCACTATCATCTGTTATAAATAATTCTGTTACACTTGGTAATCCAATATAAGAGTATTCTTTTTTATTATATATTTCCTTGTAATCATAATTGTTATCTTTGTTGTAGTTACCTCCATAGAAAGGACATTTTACTAGATTGTTTTTTTCTAATTTATTTAATAGTACATTATTTAAGTATTGATTAATATTGTTATAGTTTACTTTTGTGTCTTCTAAATGATATGCTAGGGTTAATTTTATATAATCATCATTTTTTTCAATTATTCTAAATAAATTATCATTATATTTAATATAACTTCCAATATTTTTGTGATTTAATATAACACTATTGTCATTTTCAATGATATATGGATTATCTTTTGTTCCATCTCCTTTATATAATGGGGTATTAATATCTAAAACGATGCTTGGTTTTACGCCATAGCTGTGATAACCGGTATCATCATTTGTTTCATCATTTATGCCACCTTTATCAAAAATATACCATACATTATTTTCACTGGCATTAATTGTCCAAAAGTAATTATTATTATTTAGATAAGATTCAATTCCACCTGCTTTTAAATATTCTTCTATGGAGATAAGGCCTACATAATCATTTAATGTATCGTTACATGTTTGATTATCTTTAGTAACTATATCTGTGCACCATGAATGTTTAATAAGATAATTTTTATAGTTATTTAAGGAATTTAAAAATATTCCAGAATGTTCTTTGTCTGTTATGTTTAGCCAGTTATATATATAAGAATTTTTATAATTATTTTCTGTTGACCATACCATAGATGTTTGTGTATCTTCAGTGATTAGTTTTATACCATTATCATTAAAACTAATAATTCTCCATAATCTTGCAGAATAATATAGGTAGTTATCAGTTACTTTTCCTTTATAATAGTAATTATTATCTATTTTGTATAGTCCACTATTATTATATGTAATAGGTTTATTTTTTAGGGTTTCATATAAATTATTTGTAGTTAAAAAAGATTGTTTATGTTCTAATCTATAGTAATGAATTAATTTATAAGAATATATTGAACATATTATAAAAATAGTTAATATATTAAAAAAGATAAATTTTTTTTCCCAATCTTTCATTGGCTTTTTTTCTCTATTCTTTTTATTCTTTTTCATTTGTTACCACCTGGTATAATTATAACAAAATAATATTTGATTGTCAGTAGTTATTAAAAGAAAAAATAACTATGTTGAAAGTTATTTATGTTTATGCTAATTAAAATATATTATAATTCCTAATAAAGTGAGAACAATGCCTCCGAGTAATTTAGAGTATTCGCCAATTTTGTTGTTAATTATATTGCCAATTTCTAATCCTGTGAATGTAAAAATAAAAGCACATATTGAGAATGTTAGAGAATCTATTATATAGATATTGTTGATGGCTGATAATCCGATTCCTACGCTTAGGGCGTCTAAGCTAACTGTAAGTCCAAATAGTAGTATTCCTGTAATCGAAGTGGTAAGTTTACTATCATCTTTTTTAAATCCAGATATGATTAATTCTATACCTATAAATATTAGTATTATGGAGGAGATAATATTAATATCTAGGGGGATATTTTTTATAATAAAATTTCCAAAATATACTCCAATTAGAGGCATAATAAAGTGATATATACCTACGGTAATGGACATAAATAATTTCTTTTTTTGATTTATTCCTTGCATACCAAAAGCTAATGATAAAGAAAATGCATCCATACTTAGGCTAATAGCTATAAGTAGAATAATAATATAAGAATTCACAAAATCACCTAATTAATAATATTAGGTTTTTAACTATTTTAGAATATATCTTTTATTATTTTATGAATAATAGACTTATATTGGTGATTATCATTCTTTTCAATTAAGCATAAATTAGGAAACATAACGCACCACCAATTATCTCCTTTTGCTTCACCAATAGATACGACAAGTGATTCATAATATCCTTCTTCATATGTATGTCCTTTAAATTGTTTTGTTGGAAAATAGTTGTATCCAAAGTTAATATTGTAATCCATTTTATAATTATTGTTTGAAAATATATTATTTATATTATTATCAATATTATTTAAATTGTTGTTGATTATTTCTCGTACATCATCTATATTGTTTGTTTTACTTATCATATTTAAAACATCTTTTTCTAAATATTCTTTAACTTTGTTTTTAATATATACATCTTCTGTATTATTACTATTTGGTATTACTCTCATTCTGATAGATTCATTGGGGATAATTTCATTATTATTTGTTATATTAACAATATTTATGATAATTAGAACTACCAAGGTATAGTATACTAGTTTTTTCATGTTGATTATTCCTTTCTAGTATAATTATGAGGTGTAGTTAATTTTTTTAAACAAAAAAGATGCAAATAGTACATCTTTAATTTAAAATAGTATTTGATATAAATATAAATCTATCTTTTTGAGAGTAATCTTGTTCTAATTTTATATAGGAGTTTGGTAAATATTTTTTTATTATATTTTCGATGTCTTGGTATTGTTTGTAACCAATTTCAAAGGCAATTAGATATGTTTCATTTAAATAACTACTGATATTTTTTAAAATTTCTTCATAAAAGTATAATCCATTATTGTCTGCAAATAGGGCTTTGTGTGGTTCGTTATTTTTGACTATATCCATAATATCTTCTGTATAACTGATATATGGTGGATTACTGATAATAATATCAAAAGTGTTATTAATATTAGTAAATAAATCACTTCTATAGAAATTAATTTCAACATTGTTTAATGCAGCATTTTCTTTGGCAAGATCTAGTGCTTCAGAAGATATATCAATACCTGTAATGTTGGCATTTAACTCTTTTTTTAAACTAATTGCTATACATCCAGAACCTGTTCCAATATCTAAAATATCTATTTTTTTATGGAATATTTTTCTGGCATATTTTATAGTTTTATCTACTAGGAGTTCTGTCTCAAATCTTGGTATTAAGACTCTTTTGTCTACTTTTATTATATTACCCATGAAATCTTGATTGCCTATAATATATTGAATTGGTTCATTATTAATTAATCTATTTATATCTTCATCTAAAGAATTTGTTCCTTTATATTTAATGATATAATCTAATTTTTTTGGGTCTATATTGTGTTTATTTAGTTTTTTATAATAATCGTTTTTATTCATTGTTTTCTAGTTCTATTCTTTGATTTTCTGTTATAAGAGCTTCAATAATTATACCAAGATCTCCAGCCATTATTCTATCTAGATTCATAGAAGTAAAACCAATTCTGTGATCTGTTACTCTATTTTGTGGATAGTTATATGTTCTTATTTTTTCACTTCTATCGCCAGTTCCTATTTTGTTACGTCTTTCTTGGGCATTTTTTTCTTCTTGCTCTCTAAGTTTTAGATCATATAATCTGGTTTTTAAAATTTTAAAGGCCATTTCTTTGTTTTTTATTTGACTTCTTTCTGTTTGTGAGTATACCATGATACCTGTAGGAATATGAGTTAATCTAACGGCAGAATCAGTTGTATTTACTCCTTGTCCACCACATCCACTACTTCTAGTTATATCTATTCTAACTTCACTTTCATCTAGTTCATAATCAAATTCTTCAGCTTCTGGCATTACTAGAACTGTTGAGGTTGATGTATGTACTCTTCCTTGTGATTCTGTTTCTGGTACTCTTTGTACTCGGTGAGCACCACTTTCATATTTTAATTTGGAATATGCTCCTTCTCCTTTTACCATAAATTCTATTTGGGCATATCCTCCAGCACTACCAGGTATTGAGTTTAATACTTCTATTTTAAAGCCTTGATTGTTAGCATAATGAGTATACATATCAAATAGGTCACCAGCAAAGATATTGGCTTCGTCTCCTCCAGCGGCTCCTCTTATTTCAACGATAACATTTTTTTCGTCGTTAGGGTCGTGTGGAAGTAATAAAATTTCTAGTTTTTTTTCTGTTTCTTCTTTTAAATTATGTAATCTTTCTAATTCTTCATGAGCAAATTCTATCATATCATGATCTTTTTCCATCTCTTTTGCAGTATTAATATCTTCTAGTATTTGTAAATATTTATGATATATTTCTACTGTTTCACTTAAGGCTCTTTGTTCTTTAGATAATGAAGTCATTTTTTTTATGTCTGATATAACATCTTCATGAGTTAATTGTTCAGTAATTTCATTATATTTTTTTTCTATATTTTCTAATCGTGTTATCATACAAAAATGTCCTTTCTTTTTAATTTTTTTCTTTAAAATTATAACATACTATTTGGGTATTTACAACTGTTAATAGGGGGACTAGATTATACTTCTTCTATTATTTTTTTAAGAACAAGTGCTATTTTTTGGGAACTTATATCTAAAAATTCTTCATAGGTAATAATATTATTATTATTTGGTACATCAGAGATACATCTTATGACTAGAAATGGAATATGGCATAGATGACAAACTTGTGCAATGGAAGCTCCTTCCATTTCTACACATAAAGCTTCAAATTCATTGGCTATTTTATTACTTTGTTTTTTATCTGTACAAAATATATCACCAGAGGCAATTGTTCCTGTGTAAAAAGTGTAGTTATTATTTTTTAATATTTTTTTTGATAAATTTACTAGATGATTATCAGAATTTATATATATTCCAACATTTGGGATATAACCTAGTTTATGATTAAATGCAGTGATATCAAAATCATGTTGAACTAATTTTTCTCCAATAATTATATCTCCAACTTTAAGTGTGCTATTAATACCACCAGCTACACCAACATTTATTGCTATATCTACTTTATAATGGTCAATTAATATTTGGCAAGTTCTTGCAGAATTAACTTTTCCAACTCCGCTTACTGTGAAGATACATTGGTTATTGTTAGAATATCCTTCGTAGAAATGTAAATCAAATATGTTTTTTTCTTTATCTATATGAATATGTTCTTTAAAAGCATTTATTTCTTCTTCCATTGCAAAAATGATACCAATTTTTTTCATGATTCCTCCTTTTGAATAGTTATATTGTAGTATATATTTATGATTTTTACAATAAATATTTTTTGTTTTAAATTGAACAATTATTTGCTATAATTAAAATGGGTGATGTATATGGATCGAATAGTATTACATGTTGATGTTAATAATGCTTTTTTGTCTTGGACTGCTTGTTATATGTTAAGACAAGGAAGTAGGATAGATATTCGAGATAGATATGCTGTTATTGGTGGTGATGAGAGTAAAAGGAAGGGAATTGTTCTTGCTAAGAGTAATCTATGTAAAAGTAGGGGAGTTATAACTGGAGAACCTATTTACTATGCTAAGAGAAAATGTCCATATTTGGAAGTATATTCTCCTAATACTAAGATATATAAATATTATTCAGATATGATGTATAATTATTTAAAATCTTATTCTGATGATATAGAAAGATATTCAATTGATGAGTGTTTTATAGAAATTTCTGGGTTTAGGGATCCTGTTAAATTGGCATATACTATAAAAGAAGATATAAAAAAGAAATTTGGGTTTACTGTAAATGTTGGTGTTGGTAATAATAAATTGTTAGCAAAAATGGCTTCTGATTTTGAAAAGCCAGATAAAGTTCATACTCTTTTTTATGATGAAATTGAAAAGAAGATGTGGCCGTTAGATATTGAAAATTTATTTATGATAGGAAAGTCATATTCTAAGAAATTAAGAAATCTTAATATAAATACAATATATGATTTGGCACATAGTGATGAGAATATGTTAAAGATATATTTTAAAAGTATGGGTATAAAAATGTTTGAATATGCTAATGGTATAGATAATTCTAAAGTGGAGTCAGATTATGGATTGCCTAAGAGTATATCTACTTCAGAAGTATTACCTTATGATTATGGTGATAAAGAAAAAATATATAAAGTCATAAAGGACTTATCAATGCAAACTGGTAAGAAGTTACGTGAGAAAAATATGTATGCTTCCTTGGTTCATATTGGTATTAAATATAATGATTTTTCTAAAGTTAGTAAACAAGTTAGTTTGAATAATTATATTTCTAGTGATATAGATATATATAATTATGCTGTTACTTTGTTTGATAAATTATGGGTAGATGAAGATAAAAAGGTGAGGGGATTAGCTGTTGGTGTTGCAAATCTTTCAGAGACATATATAGAACAATTGGATTTGTTTAATGTTAATAATAATAAAAAAAACAATGTTAAAGTTCAAAAAACAATTGATGAAATAAGAAAAAAGTATGGTGATAATTCTATTATTTATGCTGATGACATAAAGAATTAACCATACTTTTTTTTAATACTTTTTTATGTGGTTTAAATATGTAATAAGAGTATTTTTCTTTGTCTTCTATATATGTATATGTTACATTTAAATATATACAAATATTATCTAATAATCCTAATAGTCTAAGTCTATTTATATCTAAGAAACCATCATCAAAATCACTATAGTATTGTTCTTCTATATAAAATTCTTGATTATTATTATTTTTTATGTTGTTTTCAATTATTTTTTTTACTTTGTTGATAAGTTCAATTGTTTTATTGTCCATTATTAGTTATTCCTTTCAAAATTTCTTTATATACACTTATATAATCTAATTTGAGGCTTTTAATAATATCTTCTTTGTTTCCATGTGTAACATATTTATCTTCAATGCCAAATGTTTTTATAGTTCCATTATAGTTATTATTATTACATACGTTTACTAAGTATGCTCCTAGTGAATTAATGATAGCAGATTCTTCATATACAAAGATATGGGTATATTGTTTTCTTATATTTGAAAACATTTTTGTATCAATTGGTTTTATATATCTAGCATTTACTATACCTATGTCAATGTTATTTTCTAAAAGTTTTTTTCTTATTTGATATGCTCTATTTATAAAGTCTCCATAAGTTATTATAACATATTTTTTTCCTTTTTCTAGTATTGACCATGAGCCAATTGGTATTATTTGATATTTTTCTTTTTTGTATTCTAATCTTTCTTTGGAGTATCTTATAACAAATGGTTTATTTGATAAATATGCTGTATACAAAAGATTACCAGCTTCAATACTGTCTTTGGGACAAGATATTACAATATTTGGAATAGGTAGTAGGAATGTATTATCATATATTCCTTGATGTGTATCACCATCTTCTCCAACAATACCAGCTCTGTCTATACCTATAATAACATGACTATTCATTCTGGCTATATCATGTATTATTTCGTCATATCCTCTTTGTAAAAATGTGGAATAAACGGATATAAAAGGTATTTTTCCATTAAGTGCTAATCCATTAGCTAATAGTAGGGCATGTTCTTCGGCCATTCCTGCATCAATAAAATTATTTGGAAATAGTTCTTTAAACTTAGTAAGTTTACTACCTACTTCCATGGCTGGAGTGATAGCCACGATGTCTTTATCTTTTTTTGTTAAATTAATTAAGTGATTACTTATAACTTCACTCCATGTTGGTAGAGTATATTCTTTTTTTGGTTTTCCTGTCTTTTTATCAAAAGGTCCAACTCCGTGCCATAATCCTGTTTTGTCAGAAAAAGCTGGTTTGTATCCTTTTCCTTTTTCCGTAATAACGTGTATTAAAACAGGTTCTTTCTCTTTTTTGGCCATATTTAAATATGTTAATAATTCGTGGTAATCATGTCCGTTTATTGGACCATAATATTTTATACCTAATTCTTCAAAAAAGTATCCATCTTTTAAATATAATTTTTTAAAAGATTTTTTTATATTAGTAATTCCATTATTTATTGTTTTACCTATAATGGGAATGTTTTTTAATACTCTTTTTGTGCTTTTTTTAGCATTATTGTATCCATTGTTTGCTCTTATTCTATCTAAACTATTGTGTATTGCTCCAACATTTTTAGAAATACTCATTTCATTGTCATTTAAAATAATAATTACTTTCTTTTTGGTATCACCAATTTGATTCATTGCTTCATAAGCTAATCCATTTCCTATAGAACCATCTCCGATTATAGCAATAATATCATAGTTTTGATTATTCATATCGCGACTAATTGCCATACCTAGAGCAGTTCCTAGTGAAGTAGAAGAATGTCCTGCTTCATAGTTGTCATATTTAGATTCACTCATTTTTTGGAATCCTGAGAGACCATTTGTTTGTCTTAGTGTGTTAAATAAGGAAGATCTACCTGTAAGAATTTTATGAGTATAGCATTGGTGTGATACATCAAATAATATTTTATCTTTGTCAGCATCAAAAACTTTATGTATGGCAATTGTTAAGTCAACAATACCTAAGTTTGATGATAAGTGACCACCTGTATTACTAACATTATCAATAATAAATTCTCTGATGTCATTTGATAAATCTTCTAACTCTTTAATTTTCATTTTTTTAAGAAATTTAGTATTTTTGATATTATTAATGTTCATATTTACCTCTTGTAATTAAGTAATAATTGTTTATCTTTATTATTTATTCTATAACTATCTCTACATTTTGATATAGCTTTATTGATGACAAAGGAATTTAATTTACTATCTTTTAAATAATTAAGAGTTTTTTCTCTTTGATAAATAAATAATTCACATAGTAACCAGGCCATAATCATATTTACATAGTATTCATTTTCATTATATATTTTATCTAAAATGGCAAAAATTTTATCTGTATAATTACAATCTTTAACAAAAGAAAATAATATTTTAATTCCTATTCTTCTTACAAATGTTTCTTTTGATTTTATATATTCTAAAGAAATATTATAGTATTCTTCTTTATTGACATTATTAAAATTAAGTACATCACAAGAAGCCCAATTGTCTATTTTCCTACTATAAATATCTAGATAATATTTTTTGTTATTTTTAATCTTGTTAATAATATTAGCAATAATTATTGTGCTTTCATAATAATCAAGTGGCATAAAAGAAAGAAATTCTATGTAATTACCTTTGTATATTTCATTAGCTATTTTTTTTAGAATAGGTGTTTTAATGGCTAATACTTTCATATTAGTATTTACTATTCTTTTAGTCCATTCAATTTTATTTTCATTTTTTAATGATTCTAAATATAAATTAAAAGTATTGATATCGTTTTTTGACCAGTTTTTTCTTGTTAATTCCATAATATCACCAAAACTATAATATCATAATTATAGATAAATAACTATTATTTTGCTAAATAATTTATAGCATTATATTTATTCCAATTTTCTTGAATATTAATTTTATTTCTTTCTATAGCTATAATATTATTGTGTATAGTCTGTTTTTCTTTCTTTAATTTTGTTAGATGATGTTTCTTTTCAATTAATGTATTTTCTAAATTGTGTAAAGAATTATTTTTTTTGATAAGTATTTTATTTTTTATATGAATTAAAGTGTCGGGTAAATATATTATTAATAAAAGTATATTTACAGAGATCATTTTGTTAAATGTTAAGTAATTATTTCCTTTACTTATATATACATATATCATTACTAATAAATTTATAGTTGTTACTAATAGAAGTCTTGTTAAGATAATTTTTATAATACTAAGTTTAAAGTTTTTAATATCAATAATAGTATTTTCTAATTCTGAAATTTCTTTTGTAACTTGAGATTCACTTCTTGATATACTTTCTAATTTTCCTTTATTTTTTTTACAAATATTTTTTAATATTTCTTGTTTTTTATTCATTATGTTCCATCCTATCTTATAGCGCGCAAATATAATAATATCACTTGATAAAAGAAGAAGTCAATTTTGAATAATAAATTTTACATATGTTTGTCATATTGTGTTATATGTGTATCAACAGAGTTGTTGATATGCTATTTTTGTCAAATGGTGTTTTCTATGGAGTTTTATGAATATACTTTTTATTTAATATAATAATAGTTTTTTTATAGAATAGTTTACATTTCAAATATAATTGATATAATGTATTTAGAGTTAGGAGATAAAGTTAAATTATTAAGAAATAGAGGGAATGTTTAGGATAATTGAATTTATCCCAAGTAAAAATGCAAAACCAATAAAAAATTGTTTATACATTTAAGATAATCTAAAAGATAAAGTGTTAGATTATAGATATGTAGATAAAACTAAACAAATAGAAAATAAATAAAAAAAGGGTGATAATTTATATGAAGGAATTTGAATATAATGAATTTGTTAAAAGATATAATAAATTTAAGAAAAATAATTTACCAACTCCATTTTGGGATAGTGAAAGGCAAACTTTAGAATATGTATATTTTGATAGTAAAAAAGAAAAGCATAATTTAAATGTATATTCAAAACTTTCTGATGCTTTAGGAGATATTACTTCTGTAGGATTTTATTATTCTTTTACATCTAAACATATTATAGAAGAAAAAGATAATGGTAAATTAATTAAAAAAACGGTTGTTGGTCATGGTCATGCTCATTCTTTTGAAGAAGTAGTGGAAGCACTTTATTATTCACCACAATCTTTTAATATATCAAAAGATGAGGAAAAGTATTATAGTAGTCAAGAATTAGAATATCTTAAAAGAGTTCAAAAATATTTATTATTTATTGGAATGAAAGATTTAGAAAATCAAAAGGTTCCTATTAGTAGATTTAGAAATAAAATATATTCTAAATATGAAAATGCTTTAATATATAAGTTTAATGATAATGATTTAAGTGAGATAATGAGAGGTATAAGAAATTTTAAAACAATAGATTGGTATCCAGAATATTCAGGTAATAGAAAATATAAACCAAAGGAATATCAAGCATTAATAGTTGATAAAGAAGATAACTTTAAAATGTTTGTGGAATTTACTTATGAAGAAGTGAAACTTTATAAAGATATAAAAAATATATATAAAAGAAATGATTTAAAAGATAATGATAAGATTATAGTAGTATATTTTAAAATATTAGAAATATTTAATAATTAATAAGAAAAATTTATATAATAAATAATTGAAGAAATAATAGGGAAGATAAATTAGAAAAATATTTTAAAAGTATAAATTTTTATGAAAAAGAAGACTATCATACTAGGTGATAGCACATATTAAGAAGAAAAATATGGATAATTATAAATGTTTAGTAGTAAATAAAGATTTAATTATATTAAAACAGATTTTGAAGAGTTTCCTAATAGAGAAAAGGTTTTAGTAAACTATTATGGTAAAGAGATATAAATATATAAGTAATAAATAATGTTAAAGAATATGAAGTGATTCTTAACTTTTTAAAAAGTGAATTGTCTTTTGAAAGATTAAATGGAAAATAAACAGACATTATTATTGATATGCTAGTAGATAAAGGAATAATATGATAAAAGAATGATATTATAGTTATGAATCTGGTTCTTTTCAAAAATGCAAATTGAATTTTATTGTTATATTGTAGACAACCCCCTAGATTTTTCTAGGGGCTATGTTTTCGGTCGGATTAAATTTTTTTTAAAACAATTCTAATTGTTCAAATTTTTGTCCGCAACTAGTCAGTATTAGTTCTTTAATAGTTTCATATGATTTTGCAAATGAATTGGGTATTTCTAAAAGAGCGATACCTTTTTCTTTACATATTTGTGATTTTCTTGCATCACATTTTTCTCTATCTATATTGCCAAAATGTTCTCCACCTTGTAACTCAATTGCGATTTTAGGAATTAAATTAATACCTTCTATCTGATATAAAACAATATCAAATTCTAATCTTGATTTTGCAATAATAGGGTCATTTGGGAACATATAATTTAACTTAACATTTCTTTTTGCTTGGAATATGTTGTTAACACTACAAAAATGTGATAATGTTTGGAAAAACATATCTTCTGATTTGCTTCCGTTTGAATTACCGATTTGAATAGTATATGATTCGTTTGGTAACACTTCTGATTGTCCATTGTCTGCAACATATTTAACTAAATTATATAAATCATCTTTTTTGTCTGTTGATAACTTGTCTAATGCTTCTACATCTGATACGACTATCAGGTTCTTTTTTGCTCTTGTTACAGCGACATTTGTGATTTCAGAATTATTTTTAATCCAGTCAAATGTTTTCTTGCTAGTTTTTGGGGATATTGATGATGAAATAATAATTGTATTTTTTTCGGCACCTTGAACTTGGTGAATTGTACCACAAGTTATATCATTAATATTATTTTCCTTTAGCATAGAATTAATTAGAATTTGTTGATTTTTAAATGGAGTGATAATAGCAGTATCTTTTAATTCATTTCTTTTAATGTAGTCTATTATTGCTTTGGCTTCTTCATAGTTTTCGTTTCTTAATTTAGAATTAATGTTTTTAACGTTAAGTAGGTATAGATTTCCTTCATCAGATAAGTATTCAAGATTTAATTTACCATTATAGAAGCGTTTGTTTGAAAAATCTATTATTTTCTTTCCACATCTATAATGGTAAGTAAGCATAATATCTTTTGAAATATTATCGTGTTTCCTCATAACGTCTAATATTGAATATTTACTATAATCATAATCGTTTGATATTAAGTATTCTTTTTTTAAATAATCATTAATAATATCTTCTAGTACAACAACAGGTTTTAATTGATTTGTATCTCCAACTAATAATAGTTGTTTTGCTCTTGCGATGGGAAGTAGGGCAGTGGCACAATTGCATTGACCGGCTTCATCCATTATTACTAAATCAAATGTGTGATTGGCAGTTCCTAACCTTGCTGATGAAATATTTGTTGTAATAATTATCGGAAATACATTCTCTAATAATTTAATATTATCATCGTTAGTACACCATTTATTAAAAGCAGTAATTCTGTCGTTATCATCTTTAATCTTGCATATGTTTATTAATTCAGAATAACGGGGTGCTTTAAGTTTTTTTATATATTTAATTGATTCAAAATACATATATTGTTTGAATCTTCTATCTTCTGATACAGATGTTACAAGTTTTAAAACATCTTGATTTGATATAATAGGTATTTGTTTGTATTCGTTTGTTAAAATTTCAATTTGTTTTTTGACGTTTTGATATAAATGGTTAGAAGGATTGTTGATTGAGTCGAGCAATTTTTGGGCACTTTCAATTCTTGATTTTAATTCCTTCTTGTTTTCGTATGTTTCTAAATAAACAAGAAGATTCTTATTTTCTTCAGTTGTTTTATTTTTAATTTTATTTATTTTTTCTTCGTCTGGTTCCATTTTTGATTCAAAACAGTATAAATCTAATATTCTTAAGGTAGATTTAGCAACTTCACTACGGTTTCCTAACCTTATATATGGAAAAGGCACATCATCATCTTCTTTATATGAAAACTTTAATTTTTCTAATATCCCATTTATGGGTTTATTATTTGATGAACATATAAGTGTAGTTCTTGAATTGAAGAATGCACTTAATATAACATTTAGGATAGTTTGAGTTTTTCCAGTTCCTGGGGGACCTTGTACGTATGTAATGGGGTAT
>FR902141.1:26278-57468 GCA_000437895.1 Clostridium sp. CAG:914
TGGGGTATTTCATACTATTATATATAACTCTCATTTGATCTATATTAACTTTATTATCATATATGACGATTGATGGTTCTTTTCTTTTGGTTCCAAATCTATTTGTATTGCCAAAGAATGCTTTTAATGGATAATCAAGATTACCATTTTCAATCTTTTCTTCAATAGTGTTATAAGTAGGGGCTAAAATAGCACTGATGTTTCTTTGTAGAATTAAAAATTCAGGTAATTGGTTAATTATTTCACCGTCTCTAAGATTTACTCTAATTAATTCTGTATATTCGTTTAAATATTGATCCAGATGATTAGCAATATTATTTGTAAATTCTTGAGGATCTATATCTATATACGAACTTAAAGAATGTCTTTTATCCTTTATTAAGAAACTCTGATTAACTCTTGGTATGTCATTAATTGAAAGTTTTTTGTTCGATGGATTAAATCTTACATCATAATATAAAACAATATATTTTTTATTATTATCATCTATAGACAAGAATGAAAGAACAAGATAATTAATTTCGTCGTACAGCTTTTTTTCATCATAATTCTTAATATAATTTAAAACTTGTTTTTCTTGTTCTTCATTTAAAACTATTTGTTTCTTTTTTAATAGAACATCTTTATCTATCCCAGATATTAAAAATGTGTCTTTTTGAAAAGGGTCATTATCTAATTCGTTACATTTAAGATAATATCTTAAAATATTATTATTAAATGATTCATATTTTAACCATTTGGCATCTTCATGATTTTTTTCAATCTTATTAATTAACGCTATAGGAGTTTCGTATGTTGTAAATTCAAGTAATTTTGCAGAAAGAATATTATCAAATTTAATAATTGCATCTAAACTATTAAGTGATTTTTGATCATTAAAAATTGAAACATATAAAATTCTTTTTTTAAGATCAATGTCTTTAATGGCAATCCAATAATATGTTATTTCGTTTTGGTTGTTTTTATATGAAATATAAATCCATTTTCCATTTTTAATACCTTCTGATATTACTAATTCTATATTTTTTATACTCATTCACCTCAATATTAATAATATCATATTTTTGCCTATAATCCTATATATTGAATTAAAAAAGAGATTTTAATCTATAATTAAGTAATTTAAATATAGTATGGATTTAAAACATAGACAAGCGAATAAAAGAGTGCTAAAAGAAGCTTCTGATTTATGAATGAGAGAAGTTGGATTTTATGTTGTTGGTGAACCATTTCTTGATAAGAGACACCAAATGGTGCCTGCCAGTAATTGGCTATATAGGTCTATGAGAAAAACCATTCGTTTTTGAAGTGATATGATAAAAGCATACAAAAAAGCACTCTAATCTACTTTTTATATTTTAAAATTAAAATAAGAAGAGGCAGACCTAAAAAGAAAAAATATTAAATGAATAGTTTATTTATTATAAATTATTAAAGCAAATAAGTATTTGGTATATAATATTGATTTAAGATTATTAAAAACTTGGAGAAAGAAATATCAAGCAGATGGAATCAATGGTTTAGTTTTTAAAACTGGGAAACATGATAGTTCTATTCGTGGAAGATATAGTAGAAATACATCGGAAGTAGATAAAATAAAATATGAGTTATTACAAAAATAAATTGAGTTAATTGCAATCAAGTAATGAAAGATGGCTGTGGTCCCATTGCCAATAGAAAAATTTTAATAAATTTAAATACGGCCAAATAATATTGTTCGAAAAAATGCACCTAAAAACTTGACATAAATCCAAAATGTATAATTAATAAGTGAAGTATTATTCAATTTTGATTACGAATATTGTATAATGATCATATCATATATGTTATAAAGAAGTTTGTTTTTAAAATGTATAACAAAAAAATTGGACAGTATATTAAACAAAAAAGGAAAGAAAAAAAATTAACTCAACAACAATTTAGTGATCTTGTTGGTGTAAGTTTTAAAGCAGTATCAAAATGGGAATGTGGAAATTCAATTCCAGATATTTCAATTTTTAAAAAAGTATGTGAAGTATTAGAAATATCTATAGAAGAATTACTAGATGGAAATGATAAAATAAATTTATTGGAATCAAACAACAAACAAAAAACATTCTTAATAATTTTAATATTAGTGGTGTTAGTATAGATATATAGACACACCTCTTTTCTTGATTTGATATTATATCACATCGTTCGAAATTTCGTGTCTATATATCTATACTAACACCAGTTAATTCAAAAAGCAAAGATATGGAAATATGAAAAAATTCTGGATATTTTCCAGAATTTATAAAATTTTAAATGTCTTTATAATTATGTGCTGTTGTTTCATCAAAATTGATTTTTGAATAGTCTATATCAACTTGATTTCCTACTTTATGTAAAACTCTATCATTTCTATTTTCATAATCTCTAGTAGGAATTAATTCGTAAACTTTATCATTAACAATTACAAATTTTTTCATTTGCCCATAAGCAGGTAATTCATATGATAGAATACATTTAGGCCCTATTTCTAAAACTTCAGTGCTACATCTGAAAACAAGGTTGTCTTTAATGATAATAGTGTTTTTACCATATTCTTCTTTAATTTTATCTATGGCAGATAATTTTTTACTAAACATATACTTCTCCTTATCTATAAAAATATCTTCAATACTAAGTTGAAAGTAATCAGCAAATTTGAATGCTAATTCTAATGAAATATTACTCTTATTATCTTCTATTGAAATAAGAGTTTGTCTCGAAATATTTATTTCATTAGCTAATTCTTGTTGAGTCATATTTTTCTTTTTTCTTAAATTGGCTATATTATTAATGATCATTTTTTAATATCTCCTTTTCGAAAATTATAATAGCACATTTAATTTGTAAAGTCAAGTGTAATTTACATTGTATTTTAACAAAGTTTGTATTATAATTGTTTTCGAGAGGTGAAAATATGTATATCATTTCCAATGATTATGATGAAACAATAATTCAAATATCATTCAATAGATATGAAAAAGCAGATGCCATAATTATTAATGATTCTAATAGAAACGAAAATCAAATTGTTGAAATTTTAAATAATTCTTTGAAAAATGCAATTATGATAATTAGCTTTAATGATTTATATAATTATTTTTATAAATCTGGACTGTGGAAATATAAGCATTATAATATAAAAGCACAGGAAATAGATAAATTTGAAACTAATTGGAATTATTCATTTAAAATCTTTTGTGTATTCTATATAGGTGAAAATATACAATTTTCTCAAATAGAAGATATATTAGAAAGTATTCGAATTAACAATCCAAATTTAGAAATAATGTTTAGTTGTTGTTTAGATACGAAATTAAAATCTGATGAAATTGATATAAATATATTTAATAAAATTAATGAATGATAGGAGTGAATGAAATGATGATTAATAATATGAATGAATTTATTAAAGAGCATCCTCATGCAGTAATTGTAAACTATGATATAGCTGATAAGTTTGAATGTGGAAAAACTTATAGAACTAGTACGAATAAAACAGAAGAATTTAGAAAAGATAAAAAAGGTAAATATTTAGAGTATCCTTATATTCAACCATATTTATCTTTAAGTGATTTATCTTCTTATGAATTATTTATAATACGAAATAAAAAAATATACCAACTTGAATTGTGGAATAGTAACAGTTATAAAATAAAAAAAGAGATTACAAATATTAATTTTGACATTTGGTATGATGATGTGTTTTATGCAAAAGGTAAGAATCCTACCATAGTGAATGAGGATATTTGGATTATAGAAGAATAGAGGGAAAATATGAGTAAATGTATAGATGGAATAATAGGCCATGCTATTGGTGATGCAATGGGAGTTCCCACAGAATTTCTAATAAGAGAAAAGTTGCAAAAACATCCAGTAACTAAAATGATTGGATATGGATCACATAATGTACCGGCAGGTTGCTGGAGTGATGATACAACGATGGAAGTTTGTTTAATTGAATCATTTATAAAAAATAATGATTTTAATTATGATGATATAATGCATAATTTTTATGATTGGCTAAAAGAAGCAAAATTCACTGCTACTGATGAACAATTTGATGCTGGAAGAACTTGCATTCAATCAATTATTAATTGGTCAAAAGGAGTTGAACCTTTAGAGTGTGGTCTTAAGGATGAATTTGATAATGGTAATGGTTCTCTTATGAGAATTTTGCCTGTAGCATTATATTCTTATTACAAAAATCTTAAGGACGATGAAGTAATTAAATTAACTAACGAAGTATCATCATTAACTCATGCTCATGAGATAAGTAGACTTGGTTGTTATATATATGTAAGATATGTAATGCTTTTATTAGCGGGTTTAGATAAAAAAGAAGCATATAACAAAATAAAAGAATTGGATTATAGTTTTTACAGTGATTATGCTAGAGAAAAATATAATAGAATATTAAATGAAGAAATTAATAAATATCATTTCGATGATATATCATCTAGAGGATATGTTGTTGATACATTAGAAGCTGCAATGTGGTGTGTATTAGTTCATAGCAATTATGAAGATACAATATTAGAAGCAATTAATATGGGTAATGATACTGACACGGTTGCAGCAATAGCTGGATCAATGGCTGGAATATTATATGGATATGATTCTTTTCCAAAAGAATGGAAAGAAACATTAATTAAAAGAGATTACTTAATAGATTTAGCAAACAAATTTGAGGAAATAATAATAAAATGAATTACAATATAGAAAGATTCATAGAACCACATGAATTATATTATCCAGTTGCTTTAATGGAAATTAAATATGGCCATAAGAGAAGTCATTGGATGTGGTATATATTTCCACAATTAAAAGGATTAGGTTATAGTTCTAAATCAGAGTTTTATGGATTAACTGGAGTAGAAGAAGCTAAACAATATATGAATAATGACTATTTAAAAAATAATATGTATGAAATCTGTAAAGAACTTTTAAAGTTAGATGATAATATAGATAATATATTTGGATATCCAGATAATTTGAAATTAAAATCTTCTATGACTTTATTTGAATACGCAATTCCAGATAGTCTAATTTTTAAAGAAATTATTGATAAATTTTATAATGGGAATAGAGATGAAAAAACTCTAGAAATTTTAAAAAATAGTAATAATTAATTATGTGAAGAAGTTATTGATGTTTAACTTCTTTTTTGCGAGGTGATTTCGATAATTAAGAAAATAATATGGTTTGGTTTACCATGTATAGGAATTATTAAAGTGGACAAATAGATGATGTACAAATTATATGTTTATAGACGAAGTATATAAATATTATTTAATTATAAGTCAATATGTTCAGTTGGTATCTCAGTAGTATTATCAACCCAAATAACATCTTTCTTTTCATAAGTTTTTGTTAATAGATCAACTTTAGCAAATGGAATATAGAAATCCTTATCTTCGATTATATCTTTTGCACCATATTCATTTGTAGTACTATATCTATTTATTTCATAAGTAAGGCAATTAATTATTTCAATTCTGTCTATTTCACCTTTCAATATTATACCATTTAATTGATGAAATTTTATAATAAATAAAAAATAAGTTAATAATCTTAAAGTTATCAAAAATATTTACCTCTTATTTACCATATATAATATTAACAAGTATTTTTTATTACATAAGCAAGAAATTGGGTATTGCCTGTAAAGTTGCTAAGTACTTGTAAATGTCAAACTCGGGAGTTTATAGATGTTCGTTTTCAATCGTATGAAAATACAGTTTCTAAAGAGGGTTAGGTGATAATTTCACTTAACTTTTTTTTAATGCCTAAAATATCGGAAAAAAATAAAAGTTATGGTATAATAAAAATGAGGATGTGGAAAGCATGGAAGAAAAGAATTTAATTACTGAAAATGAATTAATTGAAGAAATAAAAAATAATACAATTTTGAGGGATGACATTGAAGCATTAGATGATTCAGATGAAGCAGGAGAACAATTTGATCGTAAGTTAGTTATTGATAAAGTAGATCCAACTATTGAATCTTTATATATGAAATTTACAAGACAAAAATTAATTTTACAACCTGATTATCAAAGAAAATATGTAATGAAACCTCAAGTTGCAAGTAGATTAATTGAATCTATTTTGCTCGATATACCGCTACCAATTGTATATTTTGCAGAAGAAGAAGATGGCAGTTGGAGTGTTATCGATGGTCAACAAAGATTAACATCTATTATTTCATTTGTTCAAGGTAAAAACCTTTATGATGATAAACCATTTAAATTAACTAGTTTAAATGTTATGACAGAATTAAACAGAAAATCATTTAGTGATTTATCAAATGAACAACAAGAAAAAATATTAAATACAGCAATTAGATCATTTGTAATAAAAAAGGAATCAAACGATGATATAAAATTTGAAATATTTGAAAGATTAAATACTGGATCTACACCATTAAATGAAGATGAAATACGTAACACAGTTTATCGTGGTAAATACATGAATCTTTTAAAGGAATTAGAGGGTAATGAATTATTTGATAAAATTGTTAATAAACCAAACTTTAAGAACAGAATGTTATATAAAGGAATGATTTTAAGATTCTTTGCTTTTTATGAGAAAACATATTTAAACTATAAACCTAGTATGAAACAATTCTGTAATAAGCATATTAAAAGATTTAGAAATATGGATGATGAACAAATTTCAGAATACAGACAAATCTTTAAAGATACAATTTCATCAATTTATTCTGTGTTTGGAGAAAACGCATTTAGAAGAATGATGAAAGAAGAAGGAACTAATAATTATATTTGGGCTAAAACTAGAATTAATATGGCATTATATGATATTCAAATGTATAGTTTTTCAAGATATGATAAAGAACAATTAATTAGACATGCCGATGAAATTAGAGACAGAATGTATGATTTAATGATCAATAATCCGGATTTTATAAATGCAATTGAATTTAAAACAAGTAATACTGATATGGTAAATAGAAGATTTAGAATGTGGCTTGATATAATGGAAGATATAATGAAACAAGATATTGAAACAGATAATCCAAGATGTTTTCCGGATTCAATAAAATCACAATTATATAATGAAGATCCAACATGTAAATTATGTGGACAAAGAATATTAAATTATGATGATGCTCATGTTGATCATATTATTCCATATTCAAAAGGTGGGTTAACAGTTTTGGAGAATGCACAAATAGCTCATAGATACTGTAATCAACATAAAAGTAATAATGAATAAATATAAAAAAAGAAGGTGATACAATGGAAATTAACACTAAAGAATTATTTGAAGAAATTAAAAATAAAACATTAAGTGATGTGATGGGAAAAGATTCATTTGAATTAACAGAAGAAGAACAAAAATTAATTAATAATTCAGAATCTTGCAGTTGTGAAGAATGCAATTGTGATGATTGCGAATGTGAACATTATTATATCCCTAGATTATTACAACATAATGAATTATGCGAAATAATTGATGATTATATAGACGATTTTGAGTATCAAATTAAAAGTAGAGGAAAAGATTATTACGATAAAGGTAATATAGTTTCTGTTGTAAGAGATGGTAATAGATTTATTTCTAAAATTGATGGAAGAGAAAGATACGTAGTTGAAATAGATTTTGATTCAGAAGATGAATTTATGGATTATAGTTGTACTTGTCCTTGTGATTTTCCATGTAAACATGAATATGCAGTTTTATTAGCAATTAAAAATAAAGAATATAATGAAATAGAGTTAAAGCCACGAATTATTAAAAATGAATTAACAATTCAAAAATTGATTGAACTAATACCAGCAGAAGATTTAAAAAAATATATGTTATCTGAGGAAGGTAAAGATTATGTTTGTTTTGAGGTAGAACATTTTGAAAATCATTTTTCAAAATATTTACCTAGACAAACTTATGAATATTATTACAATAATCTTTACAATTCATTATTGTTAGATGGTTATAGTAGAATAAAATATATTAATACTGCTAGAAGTTTGATTAATGGTGGAGAGTATCAAGAAGCTTTTTATGCAATTAAAGCTTTAATAGAAGCTGTTAATGATGTTAAGGTATTAAATAAGTGGAATGAATTAATTGATCAAATGCCTGCAATTGGTATGATACTTAGAATAATATATAGAAAGTCTGATAATAATGTTAAGTCTAATATTGATGAATGGATTGGAATATTAGAAAATAATAATTATTATGATAGTTTATATTTAGAAGATATTGTTTTAACAATAAAATAAAAATATCTGTTAGAAAATTAAAGAGATGAAAATCCTTTTATTCGTGGTATAATTATAACTGTAAGAAAAAGATAAAAATAGTAATCTTTCTAAAAAGGGAAATGGAGAAAATATGATATAATATTTTTATATGGAGGTAATTATATGAAAATTCCAAAAAAACTAATTGCTGGTATTATTGGGGCGGCAGGTTCGGCTGCACCACTAGTAAGTGATGTTATTAGCGAAAAAATTAAACAAAAGTCAGAAGAAAAAGAAAAAGAAAAAATATATGCTAATCAAAAACATAATGGGATGATAAAAAATGCATCCATCTTGTTTTCATTGATTAGTATAGTTTTAACAATATTATCAATTAAACAATCTAAATTTTTGCTATGTATTATCGGAATACTTGCTATTATTTCATATACTATTACTTTTTTATATTGCTTAGAAATAATAACTGAAAAAAAACATAATATATATAAAATTACTTTCATAATAGGTGATATGTTAATGATAATAATTGCAACATTATTATTCTTTTAATAATAATATTAGAATATAATTGGTTAATAATTTGTAATAATTAAGAAGATGTAAATCTTATCAGACTGTTGACAAAGTCAATGGTCTTTACTTTTTTAAAAAAAAGTAATATAATTATATCAGTAAGGTTGCTTATTGTTTTACCGAATTATAAGCTTACATAACCTTACTTTTTTATTGGAAAAATGATATAATATTATTAGGTAAAATAGGCAAAGGCCACAGCATATAGAAAGAGTTTTGCAGATGGAAAGACAAAGTTTGGTTTAACCAAAACTTATTTTCGTGGCATAGAAAAAGTCCATCGATAACTGACTTTACTATATGCATGTATGAACTTAAAGAAATTTGCACTACATCATAGTTAACATCTATGATTTTTACTAAATTTTTAATATTTTTATCAAAAAAAAACAAATAAGCATTAAATTTTGCTTATTTGTCAACAGTCTGAGAGATAAATATCTCTGTCAAGTATGTTTAAAGAACAACATATATACATATAACAATTTACAAATTCATCATATAATTCCAATAAATATTGACTACTCAAAAAGATTAGATAGTGATAATTTAATAACATTATGTACGTATCATCACCATCAAGCTGAAAAAGGATTAATAACTAGAGAACAATTATTAGAAATAATAGATCCCCCGGGGAGTAAATAATTAGAAATAATATTTTTTTCTACACCCACAGCCCACCGATATTCACACAATTATAAATTTTCCGTGAGTTTTTTGGAAAGATAAAATTATACTAATTAAATTCAGCTCAAAAATGTTAAAAAAGGACAAAATCATGTTATAATAATAGTGACTTATCGAGAGGTGAAATTGTGTTTAGAGAATTGGTTGATATAAAGGAAGATAATATACTATCTTTTGATAAAGAATTATTAGATATACTGTTAAAAGATAGAACGACAAATAAGAATATTTTATGGGGGACTGATAATTATTCTTCTCATGGACCAGGGTTCTTTGAAAAGGACTATATTACTTCTGAAAAAATAACTGAGAAATATGGTGAATTAATAAAACCAAGAGTTAGAAAAACAAAAGAAGAACAAAACAAAAGAATTAGAGATAAGGCGGAAGTTTTTACACCATCATGGATATGTAATAAACAAAATAATATTATTGACGAAGAATGGTTTGGATATAAAAATATTTTTAATATTGATAAAGATAATTCTTGGAAAGCAACAGAAGAAAAAATTGAATTTTCTCAAGGAAAAGATTGGCAAGAATATATAGATTTGTTAAGATTAGAAGTCTCATGTGGTGAGGCACCATATCTAATTAGCAGATATGATACAGTGACAGGACTTGCAATTAATATAAAAGAACGAATAGGAATAATTGATAGAAAATTTAGGGTTTTAAATGAAAATTGTGATAATAAAGAAGAATGGATTGAATATTCAAAAAGAATTATTAAAAGTTCTTATGGGTTTGATTGGCAAGGCGATAATGTATTATTAGCAAGAGAAAATATTCTTTATACATATGCTGATAATTTTAAAAACAAATTTGGTACAAAACCATCTGTAGAATTAATAAAGGAAATAGGAATGATTGTTTCATGGAATGTTTGGCAAATGGATGGAATAAATTTTGTGGTTCCATATAGCTGTAAAAATGAGAAAAAAATATGCTCGCAATTAAACTTATTTGGTGGAGAAGAAACTTTGGCTGAAAAATGTATTGGATGTGAAAAAAATAATATTCATAAACATAACGGAGTTTATTCCAAAATAATGAATTGGAAGACAAATAGACCTAATAAATTTATAAATTTGATAGGAAGGAAGAAAATATAATGGATGATATAATGTATAATTTTGATCCCGCATTTAGCTATAAACTTATATATATTTTTAGAATAAATGATGAAGAACATAAAGGAAAATTAAAAATTGGAGAAGCAACGTTACATACTGATAAAGATAAAAAAGAAATAATTCCTAATTCACAAGAATTAAATGATGCTGCAAAAAAAAGAATTAATGATTATACAGCAACTGCTGGAATAGTTTATGACTTATTGTATACTGCTCTTGCTGTAGATGTTAATAATAATTCATTTAGTGATAAATCCGTACATGAAGTATTGTTGAGATCAGGCTATAAAAAATATTATTTTGATACTGATAGAAAACAAAATGAATGGTTTATTGTTAATTTAGATGTAGCAATAAATGCTATAAATGCGGTTATTGAAGGACGTAAATCTTTAAACGAAAATGAAAAAAATTATATTCCAGATCCTATATCCTTCAGACCTGAACAAGAAAAAGCAATAAAGAAAACAATAGCTCAATTTCAAAAAAGTAATAGAATGCTATGGAATGCTAAAATGAGATTTGGAAAAACATTAAGTGCATTAGAAGTAATAAAACGTAGTGAGTTTAAAAAAACAATAATTTTAACCCATAGACCTGTAGTAGACGAAGGATGGTATGAAGATTTTAACAAAATTTTCATAAATAATGATTATAAATATGGTTCTAAGAAAAAGGGAGAAACGTTGGAAAATTTAATTTCAGGTAACAAACCTTTTGTTTATTTTGCGTCTATTCAAGATTTAAGAGGATCAGAAGAAGCTGGAGGAAAATATAAAAAGAATGAGCTAGTTTTTAATACTAACTGGGATTTTGTAATTGTTGATGAAGCACATGAAGGTACAAAAACAGATAAAGGTGTAACAACTCTAGAAGGTGTAATTAAATTAGATAATAATTATGAAACAAAAATTCTAGAATTATCTGGAACAGCATTTAATTTGTTAGACGACTATGATGAGGATGAAATTTATACTTGGGATTATATTATGGAACAAGAATCTAAGGTAAAATGGAATATAGAGCATTATGGGGATCCTAATCCATACGAAGATTTACCTGAAATGAAAATTTATACTTATGATTTAAATAAATATATGCCGGGATATGAAGCTGTTTATGATAAAGCTTTTAATTTTAAAGAATTTTTTAAAGTATGGACTGGAGATGTATCTAAAGATGGTAAAGAAGTTTTAGATTCTTCGTTAATTGGTAAATTTGTTCATGAGAACGATGTAAAGAAATTTTTAGATTTAATTTGTACTGAAGATAGAAAAAGTAATTATCCATATTCTAAATTATCATATAGAGAGTATTTTAGACATTCATTATGGATGGTTCCTGGAGTTAAAGAAGCTAGAGCATTAAGTAAATTATTAAATGAACATTCTGTATTTGGTTCTGGGCAATTTGAGATAATTAACATTGCTGGTGATGGAGATGAAGAAATTCAATATAAAGATGCTTTAGAAGAAGTTAAAAAAAGAATTGGTGATAATCCAGAAGAAACATATTCAATAACACTATCATGCGGAAAATTAACTACTGGAGTTACTGTTAAACCATGGACTGCAGTATTTATGTTATCAGGGTCAAATTCAACAGCAGCATCATCTTATTTACAAACAATATTTAGAGTTCAAAGTCCTGCAAACATTGGAGGAAAGAAAAAAGAAAAATGTTATGTATTTGATTTCGCACCAGACAGATCTTTAAAAATGGTTGCAGCAGCTACAAGATTATCAATAAAAGTAGGAGAAACTCCCGATAAGGTTTTATTAGGAAAATTTTTAAATTTTTGTCCAGTAATTTCGATTGATGGATCAAGAATGATAGAATATAGTGTTGATTCTATGATGGGACAATTAAAAAAGGCTTATGCTGAAAGAGTAGTGTCTAACGGATTTGATGATAGATACATTTATAACGATAATATATTTAAATTAGATGAAGATGCCTTAGAAAAATTTAAAGATTTAAGGGAAATAGTAGGTGCATCTAAACCTTCTAAAAAAATAGAAAAAATAGATGTAAATAAGCAAGGTTTTGATAACGAAGAATATGAAAAATTAAAGAAACTAGAAAAGAAGCCAAAAAGAGAATTAACTGATGAAGAAAAAGCTGAAATCGAAAGATTAAAAGAGAAAAGAAAAAATGCAAGTACTGCTATATCAATATTACGGGCAATATCGATAAGAATACCATTATTAATATATGGTGCTAATATAAAAGATAGCGAGGATATAACAATACATAATTTAACTGAAATTGTTGATGATATATCATGGAATGAATTTATGCCAAAAGGAGTCACAAAAGATAAATTCAAGGAATTTTCTCAATATTATGAAGAAGATATATTTATTGAAGCGGGAAGAAAAATAAGAAATACTGCAAAATATGCAGATACTTTATCTCCAACAGACAGAGTACTTGAAATAGCAAATATTTTTTCTTCATTTAGAAATCCAGATAAAGAAACTGTTTTAACTCCTTGGAAAACGGTAAATCAACATTTAGGAGATTGTATTGGCGGATTTAATTTTTTTGAGAAAGTTGAAAATAATGGAATTTTTACATTAGTTTCTTTGGAAGATCCAAAGTATATTTCGAAAGGCGATATAACAACTTCAGTTTATACAGGTGACAATCCTAAAATTTTAGAAATCAATTCTAAATCGGGGCTTTATCCATTATATATAACTTATAGTATTTATCGACATAAATGTCTTAATGTTGATTCAAAAAAATTAACAGATGAAATGGAAGAAGCAATTTGGAATGAAATATTAGATGATAATATATTTGTTTTGTGTAAAACATCGATGGCTAAATCGATTACTGAAAGAACTTTAAAAGGTTATAAGGATGTTAATACAAATGTTATCTATGATAAAGAATTAGAAAACAATATTGAAAATAACTTAGTAGAATATGCAAAAGAAGTGAATAAAACTAAATATTGGAAGAAAGAAGGCGATATCATGAATTTTAACGCAATAGTTGGTAATCCTCCATATCAGAGAGGTGACGGATCTGGTGCATCAGATGATAGTGCCGTTCCAGTATATAATCAATTTGTTGATTTTGCTAAACAAATTAATCCAGAATACATTTCAATGATTATGCCTTCAAAATGGATGGTCGGTGGCCGAGGTCTAAATAATTTCAGAAGTGAAATGATAAAGGATCATAGACTTGAAAAAATGTTTGATTTTGAAGACGCAAGAGTATGTTTTTCAAATGTACATATAGATGGAGGAATATGTTATTTTTTATGGAATAGAAATTATGATGGACCAGTATATCATGAATTTACTAAAAATAATGGTACTGTTGTAAAAGTCGAGCATTATCTAGGAAACGAATTTTCTGATTATGTTATAAGAGATACGAGTGTATTATCGTTAATGAGTAAATTAAACTTAGAGAATTCATTTAGTCAATTTGTTTCTTCGACACAACCATTTGGAGTTAGAAAAGATGTTTATAATAATCCTGAAAAATATAAAGAGTATAATATGAGTGATGACTATACAGATGGTAAAGTAAAAGTATATGGAGTAAAAGGTATTAAAGGTGGGGCCAAAAGAACAACAGCTTATTTTGATAAAGCTATAGTTAAAAGAGGAGAAGAATATATTGATAAATATAAATTGTTTTTTACAACATCATATTCAACAAATGCTATAATTCCTCCTCAAGCTATAGTTGGTGCTCCTGGTGAAATTTGTACAGAAACATTTTTAATGATAGGACCATTTACAGACAGTAAAGAGTGTGAAAATTGTAAAAAATATATGGAAACAGATTTCTTTAGAACACTTTTATATTTTGGTAAAGGAACAATGCAAGTAACAAAAAGTGTCTTTTCATATATACCTATGATGGATTTTTCTAAAGAATGGACTGATGAAAAAATTATAGAACATTTTATGTTAGATAAAAATGATATAGATTTAATAAAAGATACAATGAAAAAAAATAATTTGGATGATGAATAAAAAAAGTCTAGAAAATTGAACTTGTCAATAGAAAGTAGACAGTAAAAAGATATTTATTTAAATCCTAGTTGAGTTCTGTACTCAATTGGGGTTTTATAATTTAAAGCAAATGATGGTCTATAATAATTATTGTCATATACAATATCATCTATAAACTCTTGAACTGTGGTATAATTATTTTTGTCAAAATCAATATGCATTTCCTTTTTCATCCAGCCATTTTTAGACTCTATAACTGGATTGTCTGTTGGTGTACCAGCTCTAGACATAGAGCGAGTAACATTATAAGAATTAAACATATTGTTAAATGACACTGAGGAATATACTGAACCTTGATCTGTGTGAACAATAGTATCAAAGTTTTTATATCCTCTTTTTATTTTGTTTTCTAACATATTATTTAATGCTTTTCTATGATTTAGAATGCCATTACCATGCATGGTTTCTCTTACATTATATCCAACTATTTCATTATTAAAAACATCTAAATAAAATGTCCAATCATAAGTTTTACCTCTAAATCCTATCGTAGTTGTATCAGAAACTATTTTTTCAAATGGTCTAGATGTATTCCAATTGCCTGAAATTATATTTTTATATTTTATAGATTCTTCTCCTGATGGCTTATATTTATAATGCTTAGCTTTTGATTTGATTTTTAATATTTTGCATACTTTATGTACTAAATTGTCTGATACAATCCATCCTATTTCGCGTTTTATAATTGCATTAATTCTGTGATATCCATAACTTGGTTTCTTTTTATGAATTTCAATAATCAATTCTCCTAAATCTTTTCTATTAATTTCATATTTATTTAATATATCTTTATTTTTTAACCATTTATAATAACCGGAGCGAGATACTTTCATTAGTAAGCATAATGATTTAGTATTATATTCTTTACTTAATAATTCTATTATTTCAAATTTTATTTGAGTTATTTCGTGAATTTTACAATCGTACCATCTCCTTTCATTAGGTATCCTTTTTTTAATAATTCATTCTCAATTCTTAATTTCATATTTTCATATTCTAATTGTTCTTCTTTTGATAAATTTTTCTTGTTAGAATATTTGCATAATGGATTACCTGGTTTCTTCTGCCTTTCTAATGATTCTTCACCAAATTCTAAATATTTTCTTTTCCATCTATCTGTTAACGAATGTGATACTCCATATTCTTTTTCTATCTTCATCGCTGAATATCCATCTTCAAGCATCATTTTCACATATTTTATTTTTTCTTCTTTTGTATGTGTTTTATTTTTTTCACCTTTTGGTCTTCCCATAAAATCATCTCCTTATCTTAATTATACCAAAAGAAAAGTAGGCACAATCTTTTTTGTGTCTACTTATATCTTACAACTTCACAAATACTGTTAGACTTTTTGTTTGTTTGATAAAAAAGTGATTTTAGTGGCAATAATAATTATATTATGAATATTATCAAGTTCTATATAGCCTTTAATACCTACAAAATCATTTTCTTTAATGAAATTTGCAATCTTATCCTTCAGGCCATTTGCTATATCAATTTTGATTATTTGGTGATTCTCTAAGTTTTCCATTTTTAATAGTAACTTATTATTATCGCTAAAACCTTTAAAATGACCGGCAAGAATAACATTATTAATCATAATACCTCCTTTTGGTTATTGTATTTATCACTCTTAATAAGAAAAAAGTCAAGTTATTTATGGTATAATATTAACTAATCAGGAGGTTTCATATGAAAGAATCAAGAAAGATTATAATAATTTTAATTATAATGGGAATAATACTAATTCCTTTATTGCATATTTTCCGATTGTGTGGTGTAAGTAATGATTTAAGTATTAACATAATTGCCAATTTAGGATGTGGGGTAATAGTAGGATTGGTGACAGCTATATGTCAATACTATGAGGATAAAAAAAGGATTATAAACTCTGTTTATGGACTGTATTTTGAGTTATATAACACTTATTATACGTGTAAAAGCAAAGAATTTTTAAAACACTATAATGCTATTAGTGTATTTAAGAAGATGACAGAAGTATCACCGAAAATTAATGAAGCATTATCTGATTATCATGGCTTTTTTAAGAAAAAAGATTCAATGTATATGAAAATGGATCCACAGATAAAATTAGATGAATACTATAAAGCTAAAAATGTAATTAAAGCAATGTATCGTTGGTTTAATGAAAAAGATTTTAATAACACTATAGATCTTATTCTAAAAGATGTTGAGAAGATATTAATAAGTATAGACGATGAAAGATTTCAAAAAGATAAACTACAAACAATAAGAATGTATGATTTTATGTGGCATAAATAAAAAAATTATTTTTGTTTTATTCACAGCAATTTATATAAAAGATATGTTATAATAATAATGTAGTATTAAACTAATTATGGAATAAATAATTAATAATTGGAGGATAAAAATGAGTGAAAATATAAAATTGGGCACTAAACTTGTTGGTGAAATAGAAGGTAAATTTTTAGTAAAGTCTTATCAACGTGGTTATAGATGGTCAAAGGATGAAGTCATTAGATTATTGGAAGACATAAAACAAAATGAAAATAATAATTATTGTTTACAGCCAGTAGTAGTAAAAAGAGAAAATGATATTTATGAATTAATAGATGGCCAACAAAGACTGACAACAATTTTCTTGATATATCAATATATTCATCAAAATATATCATATTTTCCAGGACCTAAATTTTCTATTGACTATGAAACAAGGCCAAAGTCAAAAGAATATCTAAACGATATAGACATTACTAAAAAAAATGACAATATAGACTATTGGTACATGGCAGAGGCATATGAAACAATTAGTGATTGGTTTTCTAATGGCCATCAAGAAGATTTGCCTTCATTTCCTAAAATCTTTAAAGAAAGAGTAAAGGTAATTTGGTATGAGGTTGATGATGATACAGATTCAATACCATTATTTACACGATTAAATATTGGAAAGATACCATTAACAAGTTCTGAATTAGTTAAAGCTATGTTTTTAAGTAATTCATTGAATAAAGAAATGAATAAGGAAAGACAAGAAGAAATTTCATTACAATGGGATAATATAGAAAAAGAATTGCGAAATGATGATTTTTGGTATTTTCTTACAAATCAGGGAGCTTCTGATTATCAAACTCGAATAGATTTAGTTCTTGATTTGTTGGCAGGTAGACCAGCTAATACTAGAGAAAAGTATTATACATTTTTTGCAATAGATAATATGAAAAAAGAAAAGAGCTTAAAAGAAATATGGAATGAAATTCAGCATACATATTTGACTTTATTTGATTGGTTTGAAAATCATGAATTTTACCATAAAATTGGATACCTTATTTCATCTGAACATTTAACATTGCAAGAATTATATAATAAATCTGTTGGAAAAACAAAAGATGAATTTTTAAATTATATTAATAGTGAGATTAAGGAAAGCATAAAAATTGATAAGAATTATGGCGAATTGGATTATGAAAAAGAAAAGGATAAGAGTGACATTCAAAGGTTACTTTTGCTCTTTAATGTTGAATCTGTTAGAAAAAATGGTGAGGAAACTCAATGGTTTCCATTTAGTAAATTTAAATTTAGAGAAAACGGAAAAAATGTTTGGAGTTTAGAACATATTCATGCACAGCAATCCGAAGGTATGAAAACCATCGATGCATGGAAAGAATGGTTAACTCTTCATTTGAGTTCAATAAAAGAAGTAGATTCAGATAATATAGAGTTAATTGAAAGAATAGAAAAAGCTATTAATAAGGCAAATTTAAATGCTGATGAATTTAATGAATTGCAAGCAATTATATGTAATATTTTAACTAAAACGAATAGTAACAGAAATTCAATAGCAAATTTAGCATTACTTAATTCTATTGATAATGCAGCTTTAAGTAACTCCACATTTGATGTAAAAAGAAATAAAGTTATTGAAATGGATAAAAAAGGAATGTATATACCTTTTTGTACTAAAATGGTTTTTTTGAAATATTATAGCAAGTCCGGTGGAAATAGCCTCCACTTCTGGTCATACAATGATATGATTGAGTATATTAATCATATAAATTCCACTTTAAGAGAGTATCTTAATAATCAGGAAATAGTGATAGAAAGTGATGTGAATAGCAATGACTAAATCATTTAGTTTTAAGGAAATATTTGATAATACATTTTCTATTGATGGAGAAAATATTAGAATTTCAAAAATAGTAATTCCAATTATTCAAAGAGATTATGCACAAGGAAGAATGGATCCTGATATTAAGAGGGTAAGACAAAGATTTTTGGGCGCATTATATGATGCAATAACTGTTAAACCAATCAAATTAGATTTTATATATGGAAATATCGATACTGAAAAAGATTGCATTCTTACACCATTAGACGGTCAACAAAGACTAACAACATTGTTCCTTTTATATTGGTATGTTGCAAAAAAGGAAAAAATAAGTAAGGAAGAATATTCATTTTTGACAAAGTTTAGTTATGAAACACGATATAGTGCACGTGATTTTTGTGAAAAATTAATTGAATTTGATCCAACTTTTACGAAAAAAACTGTATCAGAGGAAATCATAAATCAATCATGGTTTCCTTGGGAATGGAAAAAAGATCCAACAATTAGTTCAATGTTGACAATGATAGATGACATAAGAGATAAATTTTATAATATCAATGATATATGGAATAAAATTGATTCATCAATTCAATTCTTCTTTTTACCGATTCATGACATGGGCCTTACTGATGAATTATATATTAAAATGAATTCAAGAGGAAAGCCATTATCATTATTTGAAAATTTTAAAGCGGAATTAGAATATGAGTTTAAAGAAAATTCAGTAATTGATTATATGGAAATAATTAATAAAATAGATAAAAACTGGACTGATTTATTATGGCAATTTAAAGATGAATACAATTCTATAGATAATTCATTTTTGCATTATTTTAGATTTGTTTGTGATGTTATATGTTATAAAAATGATGATACACCATCTGGCAAAAATTTAGATGAAATAGAATTAATAAAAGAGTATTTTTCAGCACAAGATGATGATTTTGTTGAAAATGTAGATTTGCTTGTAAAATATTTTGATTGCTGGGTAAATATAAGTAAAAAAATTGGAATAGATAACTTTTTTGGTAAATACATATCTGATATTCACGAAAATGGGAAAATTATACTTGATAAGAATAAAAACCTTTTTGAGGATATATTGCAGAACTATGGTCAAATGGTAGAAAATTCGAAAAGAAGACAATTCCCATTATCAAGGTTTATTTTATTCTACGCGTTCTTAATATATTGTATCAACATTGATGCGATAGCAGAAAAAGATTTTAAGCGTAGAATTAGAATAGTTAATAATTTAATTAATAATTCAGAATATGAAATAAGTAATAGTACAGCTAGAACAGGTGGTAATAGAATACCAGCAATTCTGAAACAAGTTGATAGCATTGTTTTAAAAGGTGAAATAAACGATTCTTTAGGTCTTAATTTTAATGCAAGACAGCTTAGCGAAGAAAAAGAAAAATTATTATGGACTAATCAAAATCCTGAATTATCAAACAATTTATTCGAATTGGAAGATCATAAATTACTTTATGGACAAATATCAATTATTGGTTTGGAAAACTATAATTTGTTTAACAGATTTAAGAATTTATTTGCATGTGACTATGGTAAAGTTGGTATGGCATTATTAACCATAGATAATTATTCTGTTGGTGAAAATAGCTGGAGATATCAATTAGGTTCAGTTGAACCAACTTCATACTCTAATTTGTTTCATTCAGATCCTAAAAAATCTCAAAATTTAAAGATCACGCTTTGCAAACTATTGATGTTAAATAATAATTTTAATGATGATTACTTGAATTCAATGATTAACGATTACATTGAAAAGTGTGAACAAAATTCGTTGTTTGATTGGAGATATTATTATTTAAAATATAAAGAATTTAGACCAGGTAGATTTGGAAAATATTGTTGGAATGATCAAGTTAATAAACCATATGAATTTGACGTAATTTGGTCACAATTAAACCTATCTGAAAATGCATATAATCCATTTTTAAAGGCTGTTGATAAAAAAGATAAATTATCTAGGTCAGATTTTGGTAGAAAAATAATAGATAATAACAAATATATAGTATCTAATAATGAAGGATTTTCTGTTTATTCAGTAGATACCAATTCATTGATAGATAAAATAACAGTACAGCAAGATGAGAATGGAATTGATAGAGAAAATCGTATTGAAAAAATGATTAATGAATATAATTATTAAAAATGATATGTGACACTTATACTTTTTTAAACAAGAAAGAGTTTATAATATAAATGTCGCATTATCATTTTTTTTTGTTTTTGCATATTGTCTATTTAAATTAAATAAGCAATAAAATGTGGTATAATTATATAAAGGTGAATGAATATGTTGTATTTGGATGATATAATTAAGAATTTAGAAAAAGAGCAAGAATATATTGAATATGAGTATGATTTGAATGATATATGTAATGAATATAATGAATCTGACTTAATGCTGTATGAAACCGGTAACAGGATGAGTGGAGCAGGTGGAGTATTTTTCCTTAGAAAAGATGGAAAAAATAAAATAATATATATTGATGAAGAAGATGATTTATTATATAAATACTTTCCAATTGCTATGAATTTAGAATCTAAATATGAAACTGACTATGAAAATGAAAAATATAATCATATCTTTACTGGTTTCGGTGGAAAACTTTATATAGATAAAAAAATATATGATGATTACTATAATAAGGCCAAAGAATTATCTGATAAACTAAATATACCATTTGAAAACGATAATTTTAATGAACACTTTATACATGGATATTGGCTTACAATTGCAAGAGAAATGTTCAAGTAAAAATAGCTTTTTAGGTACCATTTAGGTACCAATAGACTAATAAATACCAATTTTTAAAGGTTATTACAAAAATATAACGGCTCTAAAAGGCCGTTTTTAAAAGGAATTAATACATATAACGAATAAAAGGGCGGGCCCCCTGAAGAGAACAAAGTCTTAATATTTTATATAGTTTTTGAATAGTGTAAAATATAAAAAAATGCTAAGGCTCTCGCCTTAGCTTCAGGGGGTTTTGGTTGACACTCCTACATATATTCGTAGAGAGTGTAAAAAGGTTGTTCATAAGATACTTTGTTATCTTATGACAATATTATTGTAATATATTTTTTATTTTTATGCAATATATTTTTTGAAAAAATTAGTCAACTGTGTCAATCTTGGTTAATTCGTTATAGATATCGTTATATTTTTCTTTATTGGTTTTATATATTTCAATAAATTCTTTAATGTCATCTTTTACTTTTAATAACATTTCATAGTCTTTACTTATATTGGAAATTATTAGTCCTGTGTCTCCATGTTGTCTTATTCCAAAAAGATCTCCTTCACCTCTGTTTTTGAAGTCATATTCGCTTATTTCAAATCCATCATTACATTTTTCTAACATTTTTAATCTTTCACAATTTTCTTTGGCTATTAATATACAGTAACTTTGAATGTTACTTCTTCCAACTCTACCTCGTAATTGGTGTAGGGTAGATAGTCCAAACATATTAGCATCCCAAATTACAATCATACTGGCATTACTTACATTAACTCCAACTTCTATGACTGTTGTAGAGATTAATATATTTATTTCACCACTTTCGTATTTTTTCATTATATTTTGTTTTTCTATGGAAGACATTCCTCCATGGATAGATGCTGTTTTGGCTATTTTACTAAATGCTCTATTTATTTTATTTTCTAAATCGTTTACATTTTCAACGTTACTTTCATCTTCTTCAATCATTGGAGCTACTACATATATTTGATGTTTTTTGTCTAGTTCTTGTTTCATAAGTGTTAATACGTCTATTATTTCATTTTCTAATTTAAAATATGTAATAACTTCTTTTCTATTAGCTGGTTTTGTTTTTATGGATGATATTTCCATATCACCATATATAGTTAGAGCATATGTTCTTGGAATAGGTGTAGCACTCATTGATAATATATCTGGTGTTATACCTTTGTTTTTAAAGGCATTTCTTTGATTGACACCAAATCTATGTTGTTCATCTGTAATTACTAGGCCTAAATTTTTAAACTTTACATCTTCTTGTATTAAACTTTGTGTTCCTATTAGTAAATCTATTTCGCCAGTTAATAATTTGTTTAAAATGTCTTTCTTTTTATTTTTGTTTGTTGATGAAGTTAATAATTCAACTGTAATATTATACTTAGAAAATAGCTCAAATGCTTCGTTATAGTGTTGTGTTGCTAATATTTCAGTTGGGACCATTAAGGCAGTTTGGTATCCACTTAAAAAGTTAGCGTATGTTGACACGAATGCAACGATTGTTTTGCCACTTCCAACATCTCCTTGTAATAATCTATTCATTCTTTTTTTGCTTTTTAAATCATTAATTATTTCATTTATACTTTGATGTTGATCTTTGGTTAATGTAAATGGTAAATTGTTAATAAAGTTTTGTATTTCATTATCATTTATATTTCTACTTATAGCTTTTTCATTTTCAGTTATTTTTTCTTTTAAATAATTTATTTTTAGTAAATACATAAATAGTTCTTCGTATTTTAGTCTTTGTCTTGCTTTTTTTAGATTTAATATAGTGCTTGGTATATGTACTTCATGTATAGCTTCTTTTTTGCTAATAAAATTATATTTATCTGATAAATATTCTGGTATATAATCTGGAATATTATTGTTTTCTTCTAATAGATTTAGTATACTTTTGGATATAATTTTTTGTGTTAATCCAGGTGTTTTGTGGTAGATGCTTTCTATTTTGGGTGTATCACTTAATTTTTCAAATCTTATGTCACTAGCTATGATGGCTTTTTTATTTATATCATATTTTCCTATTACTGTTATTTCTTTATTTGTTTTTAATTCATTTAATAGATATATTCTGTTATAAATAATAACGTTTAGAATATTATTATCAATATCTATTTTAAATGTAATCCTTTTTAAATTTTTACTTAGATATACTAAAAGAGCATCAGATATAATGCGTCCATCTATTATTATTTTATTTGTAGTATATATTTCTTCTATATTGGTTCTTTTTAATATTTCATATCTATATGGGTAATAATGTATTAAATCATTTTTGGTGTAAATTCCTAGTTTATTAAATAATTCTTTTGTTTTTTTACCAATGCCTTTTATTTCTTCAATTGAATCCATTATATATAATCACTCTTTCATATATTTGTTATTTTCTATATATAATCTATCATAGGAAATAGATATTGTCAACTTTATTTCGTACATGTGTTTAATAAAAACTATAGTAATTATTTACTATAGTTTTGTTTTTTTTCTGATTTTATTGTTGTGACTAAAAGATGTGTTAGGTATGAAATCATTTGGCTAATAGGTATTTTTCCTTTAAAATCATTTTTATCTCCGTCAATAACAAACATATCTTCCGTAAAATAGTATTTTCCTTCTTTAAATAGAGATAATATTTTATTTATTAGATATTCATTAGATATATATATATTTTTATTGTTGATAATAATTTTTGAAGATTTATCATTAGATGTTTCTTCTTTTGATAAATCGTTTAATTTTATATTTTCTATAATAAAGTGACTACTGTCAGTATTTTCATCTGTATAGATTTCTAATTTACTTAGTTCTTGTAGTAATAGTTGAATTAGTATTTTACTTATTCTTTTTGATGATATGGTTTTATTATTGATATTACTTATAATATCCATATATATACATAATTGTGCATTTTTTAGTTTTGGATTGGTATATTTTGATTCAAAGTTATCAATATTTAGTAAATAAGAAAATATTTCTTTAAATTCTTCAATAGTTAAAGTAATACTATCTATTATAATATAGCCTTCTTTAACATATATATTTTCTCCTTCTTTTATTAATTCTAGTATTTTTTGTCTTTTGTTATCTATGTTAGCAATATATTTTTGTTTGTTGTTTTTTTTCCTTGTTATATCTATTATTAGTTCATCTATATCATTTTTACTACCAGTTGTTAAAATGTTTTCTAATGTTATGCTACTAGATAAATAGTTATTTAGTATGGCAGTGTTATTGTAATATAATTCTTTTATTTTTTCTACTTGTTCTTCTAAGTGCTCGGGTGTTCTTTTTAATTCTATTTGTACTTTATAATTGTTTAATAGTCTTAGAAAATCATCAATAATTAAAGCTTCTTTTTTATCTATTTTTCCTTTATATTCTTTGCCATTTAATTCTATTAATAATAGATATAGATTAATATCTAATTCTTGTTTAGTTCTGTTATTTGAGGTAATAGTATCATCATGGGCATCTAGCGTTTTGTTTATAATATTTATTAATTCTTCTTGATATTTTGTTTGCATATAACACTTCCTAGTCTATTTTAATTATAAAGCATTAGTTTTTTATAGTCAACTGAAAAAATGTGTATTATTATGGTACTATTGTATGATTATAGTGTAATATTTGTTTAAATTAATAGGGTTAAATAATAAAAATAAAATACAATACGTATTTTATTTTGATATTTATAGTTGCATAGATTTTATTATTTTTATTATAAAGTCTAATTCTTGTAATGATAAGCTATTGCAATATTTTGTTATTTTAGATAATTTTTCCTTTTTTTGTAAATTGTTTTCTTCAGTTTTATTTATTTCAAGTAGTGAGTCTATGCTAATATTAAATATTTTGGCTAGATTATATAATATATCTGATGTTGGGACAGATTTATCTGTTTCAATTCTAGATAGATTATTTCTATTAATATTTAACATTTTAGCTAATTTGTCTTGTGATATGTTATTGTTGTTTCTTAAATTTCTGATTTTTTCACCTAATGTCATATTATCTCTCCTTAAGTTAAGTTTATTATAGTAAATATTTTTTAAAATTTGTTGTTTGTACCTACTTTTTACCAATTTTGGTAAGATTATAACCAATATATATTCGCTTTATCAATGATAATTAGGTAAGTTTTCTTTTATATTCTTTATATAGATTAATAATATGGTTATATGTATTTTCACTTATTTCTTTTTTAAGATTATTTAATATTAGTGTGTCATTACCTTGTAGAAATTCTTTATAATATTTTTTAATGTAAGAATATACGATATCTATTTCATATTCTTCTATGGGTATTCCTTTGTTATATGCAAATGTTTTTATGTCATCTTTAGTTAATTTGTTTATATATTTGCTTATTAATAGTATGTTCATTTTTTATTCCTTTCTTTTTTATAATATTATTATGTATCTAGTTAAAAGTATGATAGATTTTGGAAAATATGCTATAATAATAATGAAAGGATGATAATATGAGTATTTTAAAGCATAAATATGTTAATTGTAGTTATAGTAGAAAAAAAGTTGTTAAAAAAAATACATCATATTATCGTATTAATAAGAAGGATATTGGTAGTAAAAATTTGGAGGAAATAACTGTTAAGAGATATAAATTATTAAGTGTTATAATTGTTTTATTGGCTATTATAGTGTATTTTAGACTTATGCAGTTAACTATTATAGAACATGATAAATATAGTGATTTACTTGTTAATGCTACTCAGAGAACAATTACTTCATCTTCTGCTCCTAGGGGTAGAATATATGATAGAAATTATAATTTGCTTGTAGATAATAAGGCTGTAAAGACTATTTATTATAAAAAGGATAAAGATGTCACTTCAGAAAGAGAAGTGGAGTTGGCATATTTAATTAGTACTAAATTGGAGATAGATTATAGTAAAGTAACTGATAGTATGTTAAGGGAATTTTTTTATATTGAACATATTGATGATGTTAATGAGAGAGTTAGTGATAAAGAACGAAAAAATGAAAATGGTAGAAAGAAGTCTTTGGATGATATAAAGAAAATAGCTTTGACTAAGATTAGTGATGAAGAAGTAAGTAGTGTTAATAAAGAGGCTGCTTATATGTATTATTTGATGAATAAAGGTTATTCTTATGCTGAAAAAATCATAAAGAATAAAGATGTTAAAGAAGAGGAATATGCTTATATATCTGAGAATATTGATTCTTTGTCTGGTTTTAATACAAAACTTGATTGGGAAAGAATATATTTATATGGGGATACTTTTAAGTCTATACTTGGTAATGTTTCTTCTGATAAACAAGGTATACCTAAAGAACTTGCTAATCATTATTTAGAACTTGGTTATTCTTTAGATGATAGGGTAGGTATTAGTTATTTGGAATATCAATATGAAAATTATTTGAAGGGTACAAAGGCTATATATAAGGTAGGAGATAACAATACTTATTCTTTGGTTAGTGAAGGAAAAAGGGGTAATGATATTGTTTTAACTATCGATATTGAACTTCAAAAGAGATTGGAGAGTATTTTGACGGAAGAGGTTTTGAATACTAAGTATGAGGCTAATACTGGTTATTATAATAGATCTTTTGTTGTTGTTTCTAATCCTCAAACTGGAGAGATATTGGCTATGTCTGGTAAACAGGTAAGAAAAGGTGATGATGGAAAGTATTATGTTGTTGATTATACTCCTGGTATTGTGACTTTGCCTGTAACTCCTGGTAGTGTTGTAAAGGGAGCTTCAATATTGGTTGGTTATAAATATAATGCCATAGATATAGGAACAAAATTAATGGATGAATGTATTAAAATTAAAAATACGCCTTTGAAGTGTTCTTGGCGTACAATGGGTCTTATTGATGATGTTTATGCTTTGGCTTATTCTTCTAATGTTTATCAGTATAAAATTGCTATTAAGGTAGGCAATGGTAATTACCAGTATGATAAGCCTTTAAAAATAAGTGACGATGCTTTTTCTAAATATCGTAGTATGTATGCTTCTTTTGGTCTTGGGGTTAAAACAGGAATAGATTTACCTGTTGAATCTTTGGGTTATAGTGGTAAGTCTAAACTTTCTGGTCATTTACTTGATTATGCTATAGGTCAGTATGATACTTATACGCCAATTCAATTATCGCAGTACATTTCTACTTTGGCTAATGGTGGTGTTAGATTGGAACCTTATTTGCTTAAAGAAGTATATTCACCTTCTAGTAATCCTGATACTTTACTTGGTGATTTAATATACGCTAGAGAAAAAACAATATTGGGAGTTGTTGATGTGGAGAAGAAGTATATTGATAGGGTTAGATATGGATTTAATCAAGTTATAAATAATGGTATTGGTTATGGTTATATGGGGAATTATACTAATTCGGCTGGAAAAACAGGAACTAGTCAGAGTTTCTTAGATACGGATAATGATGGGGTTGTGGATACGGAGACTATATCAACAAGTTTTGTTGGTTATGCTCCTGGTGATAATCCTATAATGTCTTTGGTCGTTGTATCTCCAGATGTTTCTTTACCTGATGCAAATTATACAAGCCAAGTTACGAAGAGAATTTCTTCTAGGGTAGTTAATAGTTTCTTTGATATATATAGATAGTAAATGGACAAAAAGTATGTATTTTTCTTGATTTTGATATTATTTGTTGATATAATACATTTGATGTTTTTTTGAAGGAGGAAATAAAATGGCTAAGAAAAATGAAAATAGAGTTTTGGTTGCTTTGGTTTGTGAAGAATGTAAGAGTCAAAACTATAATGTTAGTAAGAATAAAAAGAATACTACAGAACGTTTAGAATTAAATAAATATTGTCCTAAATGTAGAAAAAATACTAATCATAAAGAAAAAAAATAAGTTATACTAGGAGGTAAAAATGATAAATACTAATGATTTTAAAACAGGATTAACTATTACTTATGAAGGCAATCTTTATCAGGTATTAGAGTTTCAACATGTTAAACCAGGTAAGGGTGCTGCAATAGTTAAAACAAAATTGAAAAATTTAAGAACTGGTTCTATTGTTGAACAAACATTTAATTCTGGTATAAAGGTTCCAACAGCTCATGTTGATAAGATTAAAATGCAATATTTATATAATGATGGAAATATGTATAGTTTTATGAATATGAATACTTATGAACAAGTTGAAATTGATAAGAGTCAGATTAGTAATGAAGTAAAATTTTTAAAGGAAGGTTTGGAAGTAATACTTTATTTTTATGAAAATGAAATGTTGGGTATAGAACTTCCTGAAAAGATTGATTTTAAAATTATTCAAACGGAGCCAGCTGTAAAGGGAAATACGGCTACGAATGCTACTAAAGATGCAATAATAGAGACTGGTTATTTGGTAAAAGTGCCATTATTTATTGAGCAAGATGAAGAAATTATAGTATCTACAAAAGATGGCAAATATGTATCTAGAAAATAACACCTGATGGTGTTTTTTTGATAAATGGAGGATTATATGGAAGAAAAATATTATAAATATGCAGAATTGCTATTAAAAAAGGGACTTTGTATTAAAGAGGGAGAACCTCTTGTTATTAGTGCTCCAATAGAGTCTTTTCCTTTTGTTAGAGTTTTAACAAAAGTGGCTATGGAGTTAAGAGTTCGTGATATATATTTTGATTATTATGATGATGAAATTAAGCATACATTGCTTAAATATTATGATGAAGATGATATTAAAAAATGTATGTTTTGGAATAAAAGTATACATGATAAGTATGCAGAGAAAAATGGGGCTTTTTTGTTTTTGGTTGATGCTAATCCTAATAGTATGGGGGATATAAAAACAGAAAAGTTAAAATTTGCTTCTGTTTATTCTTTAAAGACAAGAAAGTTGTATAGGGAAAAACAAGAAAATAATCAAATAGATTGGTGTATAGCTGCTGTGGCTACAGAGGCATGGAGTAAATTATTATTTCCAAATGATGTTTTGTCTTTAGAAAAATTGTGGGATGTTATTTTTGATATATGTTTGATTAATACAAAAAATCCTTTAAAATCTTGGGAAGAAAAAATGAAATTAAATAGAGAACAGTGTTGTAAACTTAATGATTTGAAAATAAAAGAGTTACATTATACTAATAGTCTTGGTACTAATTTAACAGTTAATTTAGATAAGAGAGCTTTATGGTGTGGTGGTAGTAGTTTAATTGGTGGTAGAGAACTTATTGTTAATCTTCCTACGGAAGAAGTGTTTACTACTCCTAATAAGTTTGAAACTAATGGGATTGTATATTCTTCACTGCCTTTGGTACATTCGGGAGTTCTAATAAAAGATATTTGTTTAGAGTTTTGTGATGGTAAGGTTGTTAAATATGATGCTAGTGTTGGTAGGGAAGAACTTGGTAATATTTTATCTGTTGATTCAGAATCTTCTATGTTAGGAGAAATTGCTTTAGTTGATAAAAATAGTAAAATAGCAAATTCTAATATGTTGTTTTTTGAAACATTATATGATGAAAATGCTTCTTGTCATATTGCTGTTGGTATGGGATTTAAGGAATGCATAGATGGTTCTTCTGATCTTAGTGATGAACAATTAGAAACTATTGGATATAATAAGTCAAGAGGACATGTTGACATTATGATAGGTACTGATGATTTAAAAATTACAGCTATTACATTTGAAGAAAAAGAAATTATTTTATTTGAAGATGGAAGTTTTAAAATATAAAAGAACTAGATTATTGTTCATTTCTAGTTCTTTTATTGCTTTTTCTTCTTGTATTTATACTTATTATTGTAGCTCCTCCTAAAGTAATTACACCTGTTATAGCGGTAGCTACTATTTGTTTATTTTTAACTTCTTGCTTTGAATATGGTAATACTTTAGATTCTTTTTCAGTTGTTTCAAATGTATATTCAACACTTATTCCGTCTTTTATTTCTTCAGTTTCAATTTCTTCACGTTTTATTAGATAAGCTCCTAGGTGGTTACTTAATACATCTTCATCAAGGTTACCATATCTGTTATAAATAGCTATTATTGAATTTCTTAATTCTTCTTCTGTTTCAAATAATGATTGAAATTCATAATAACTTATTTTATCTGTTTTGTTGCTTTTTCCGTTAATTGTATAAGTTTCTTTACCATGTTCTATAACTTTTAGTGTGATATGGTTTTCTTTTTGTTCTTTATCATACATTTCGGTTTCGTTTGTATTTATCAAACTATAGTAGTCATTAAAGTCTATTTTAGTAGTTGTAATTTTAGTAGGATAATATATTTTGCCTTTTGATGTTTTTCCTTTTATAAAAAATGGAGCTGCTATTGTTAAACCTAATGCTGTTACAAAAGAACAAACTCTTATTAAAGTATAATTGGCTTTTTTTCTGTTTTTTTGTATTTGTTCCATTATATTCCCCTCCTTGTGTTTAAGTATATTAACATATTAATTCTTGTTTGTCAACAAAAAAAACTAGGTAGTACCTAGTTAATTTCTTTAAATGGTGTCCCGTTGGAGATTCGAACTCCAGACCCTTTGATTAAAAGTCAAATGCTCTACCGACTGAGCTAACGGAACATAGCTGGTTGCCTCGGCTAGACTCGAACTAGCGAATGCCACAGTCAAAGTGTGGTGCCTTACCGCTTGGCTACG
>FR902142.1 GCA_000437895.1 Clostridium sp. CAG:914
CTATGTAAATTTTACTCCACACCGGATTTTATTGAGCCGACTTTTCTTCTACAAAATTGACTTAGTAAAGTGAAATTTAACTTTTCACTTTACCTTAATAAATCCGTTTTTAAAAACATAAGTGCTTCTATACTAACTAAAATGAATATTTCCGTATTTACTATAATGTTATCTATGCTTTTTTGGCTCTTGAAGTTGTTTATCATTAGGAATAATAAAATCTTCATTTTTAAAGCAAGGTTCGACTCCTAAATAATCTCTACAAATGTTTACAGCTATTTCATATGTTAATAAATCATCTTCCTTATATATTTCCCTATCTTTCAACTTAGGAAAGATTGCTCTTATAAAATTAATTTGTAAATAACGAGTGTCTACTATTGTTTCTTTTTTTATTTGAGTCAACATTTTATTGAAAACTGCAATTATCATTTCTGCACTCATCAAGCAAGTATTTAATTTTAAATATTCATCCTTATGCTCTTGATTATAAATGTGTTTTTTAATCATCATATTAGATATAATCTCAAGATTAGCACTTTCAATAATTGAGGAAGTAGAATACTTTTCATGATCAATTTTTTTTCTTTCTTTAGATGACAGTTGACTTATTATGAAATCATAATGATTTTTATAATCTCCTATAATAGATAATACATTATAATTGTCATTATCCTCAGATACTGCAACAAGATAAATATGATTAATAGTATCTTTCCTTAGTTTTTCTAATTCGAAAAACACATTTCTAATATTATCTAAATTATTATCTTTCGAATTATTGCTAATTGTTTCATCTTTTAGTTTTTCATTTTTTTTCAGATTTTTTTTCAGTATTTTTATTACATTTTTTATTCTTTTATCGGTCTCATCAAGGACATCAGAAAAACAACAGTCTCTATCAAAGTTAACTTTTATTTCAGCCATTTTGTTATAATTCTTAATGCTTGCAATTCCATGAACCGAATAATGATTCTTATAACTACGAATTCTGCTACTGACTTTAAGAGAAAAACTTAAAAGGTATATTAAATTTTTAAGTTTTTCTTTATCAGTTGGTAAATATTTATTATCTAATATTTCTAAGCCAATATAGTGTAAATACTCGGAAAATAAATCAGATAATTTATAGCATTTATTTGCTTGTCGTCTACTACTTTTAGAACGTATTACATTTCCTTGTAATTCTAATTTTTCAGTAATTTCCTGCATTTCATTGCCTTGTTTAATAAAATCTTTTTCAATATACCTTAGTAATTCAATTAGTTGATTACCATAAAATCCTGATAATTCTATCATAATTTTCCACTCCTTTATTATAAAAAAATAAAACCTATGTATTTATGTATTACGTCTTTATTATATCAAATTATAATAGACATGTCAAAGAAATTAACAAAAATCACAAATTAAATTGAAAAATATTTAGTAATATGATAAAATTATGTAGAATAAAGGAGATGTAAATATGAATAATGAACAATTAAACAATAATGTAATAAACAACGGAACTACACCAAATACACCACAAAATGGTAATAACACTCTAAATATAAATTCAACTCAATATGTAAATAATCCCGAACAAGTGCAAAGAAATAATGTAAATAATAATGTAAATCAAACTATACTAGGACAAAATAATACTATAGGAACATATAATACAACACAAAATCAACACATTGAAAAACCTGTAGAAAATATAGTTCCTACCCCTATAAATACACCAAACACTATAAACGAAAGTAGTATACCAACAAATAACACATTTGCAAATGAAAATATTGGAATAAATAATAACATAAATATACCACCTACCAATAATCAAACTAATACTTCAATCAATATAGAAAATAAAGAAATGCCCACATTAGCACCTAACTATAATGCACTAAATAACATAAGTAACTTAGAAAATCCTGAAGAAAGTAAAAACACAAAGAAAAAGAAAAGTAAAATAGGAATTATATTATTAATAATAATCCTACTACTTGCAATAGGGGCTGGTATTTATTATTATTTCTTTATGTACAATACACCAAAAAAATTACTAACAGAATTCTTAAATACAACTTATACTAAAGCAGAAGAAAAAATAACTAACATAAATGATAATACTAATTATTCAATAAAAACTAATTTACAAACAACTGATACAGAAACAGCAAAAATATTTAATGTAATAAATAGTCTTACAATAAATGGAAAAGCTAGTATAAATACAAATACTAACACTATAATATCAAACATAAATGTTTTATATGAAGAAGAAAGTATTCTAGATATAGATGCAATATTAAAAAACAACAATTTTTATTTAAAATCAAATGATTTATATGATAAATATATCCTTTTAGAAACAGAGGAAGAAAATAATATAGATGTAACTTCAAAAGAAGAATACAAAATATTATTAACAGCATATAAAGATGCTATTATAAATTCATTAACTGATGAAAATATTACTAAAGAAAGTGTTAAAATTAATAATAGTAATGTAACAAAAATAACATTAAATATTGATGAAACATTCTTAAAAAATATCTATAATGAATTAATATCTAATGATAAATTTATTATATCTTATGCAAATATTTCAAATAAAACAAAAGAAGAAGTAATCCAAGAATTAGAAAACGAAAGAAATGAAACAACAAGTTCTCAAGCAAATAAATTTATTCTTTGCCTAAACAAATCTGAATTCATTAGTGCCGAATTACTTGCAGAAAATGAATCCATAAAAATAACTAAAGAAGGAAACAAATATAGCTATGAATACATAGATGAAGAAAAAAACACATACAAAGGATATATTATTACTTCAGATAATAGTATGACGATTAATTACTATGACACACCAACAAATTCAACCTATGAATTTACAATAAATTATACAAAAAGTAATGAAGAAATAACTACACCTGATTTAACAAACAGTATTAACTCAAATGATATGACACTAGACGATACTATGGAAATAATGTCAAAATTACAAGAAAATAAAAAATTAGAAAAATTTATTACCGACTTAGGTTTAATAGAAAGTTAAAAAAGGCATCCATTTATGGATACCTTTTTACTTAGATAAAAATTCACAAACTAAATTACTTATTTCTGTAGGATTTTCTATAGAAAGTCCTTCTATTAACCTAGCTTGACTATATAATATTTTACTATATGATTTTAATGCTTCTTTATCATTAGTATATAATTCTTTAATCTTTTTAACTATATCATGATCTTTATTTATTTCAAGCACTAATGTTGCTTGAATTTTTTCATCTGTTGGCATAGCATTAATTACTTTTTCCATCTCAACACTAATACCACCCTCACTTGTTAAACATACCGGATGTCCTTTTAATTTATTAGTAAATCTTACCTCTTTAACCTCAGGAATAGCCTCTTTCATAATATTTAACATATCTTTAAATTCTTCATTTTCCTTCTTTATCTGCTCTTTTTCTTCTTCTGTATCTAAATCAAGAGCATTAGTACAAACATTCATGAACTTCTTCTCTTTATATTCCATTAAAGTTTGAAGAGCAAATTCATCAACATATTCAGTTAAATATAGAACTTCATATCCTTTATCCAAAACAGCTTCTACTTGAGGTAATAACTCTATCTTATCAATAGTTTCACCACAAGCATAATATATTTCTTTCTGTCCCTCTTTCATACGTGAAACATATTCATCAAGCGTTACATACTTTTTATCTTTTGAAGAGTAAAACAACAATAAATCAGATACTTTATCTTTATCCATTCCATAATTATTATAGACACCAAACTTTAATTGCATACCAAAAGATTTATAAAAACTATCATACTTTTCTCTATCATTATCAAGCATATCCTTTAAACTTGACTTAATTTTCTTCTCAACACTTGTAGCAATAGTTTTCAAATTTCTACTCTGTTGTAAAGTTTCTCTTGATATATTTAAAGGTAAATCAGGTGAATCAACAACACCCTTTACAAAACTAAAATAATCAGGTAATAAATCAGAACATTTTTCCATAATAAGAACACCATTAGAATATAATTGAAGTCCTTTTTCATATTCTTTAGTGTAATAATCATATGGTGCATGTGAAGGAATATATAATATTGAATTATATGTAACAAGCCCTTCAGCAGATACATGAATATGTGTTAAAGGTTTCTCATAATCATTAAACTTATCTGAATAGAAAGTATCATATTCTTCATCTTTTATCTTACTCTTATTTCTCTTCCAAATAGGTACTAAACTATTAATAACTTCAATCTTCTTAACAGTCTCATATTCATCCTTATCCGTATCTTTTTTCTTTTTCTTAAGTTCTTGTCTTTCAACTTCCATCTTAATTGGATAAGTAATATAATCAGAATACTTCTTAATTAAATATCTAATCTTATAACTATCTAAGTATTCACTATATTCCTCTTCATCCACATCATCCTTAAGATATAGAATAACATCAGTACCATAAGTATCTTTATCACATTTAACAATACTATAGCCATCTACACCAGAAGAAGACCACTTATAACTTTCTTCACTACCATATGCCTTACTAATTACCTCAACTTTTTTACTAACCATAAAAGCCGAATAAAAACCAACACCAAATTGACCAATAATGTCTATATCTTTCTTATGTTCATTATTTTTCTTAAAATCAAATGATCCACTTTTAGCAATTGTACCCAAATTATTCTCTAATTCATCAAAAGTCATACCTATACCATTATCAGATATAGTTAAAGTACGAGCGTCCTTATCTATAGCAATATTTATTTCCAAATCCTTATGGTTAACTTTAATATTATCATCAACTAATGAATTATAATATAATTTATCAATAGCATCACTAGCATTAGAAATAATTTCCCTTAAAAATATCTCTTTATTAGTATATATAGAATTAATCATTAATTCCATTAACTTTTTTGACTCAGTCTTAAACTCTTTTTTCTTCATGTGTACTTCCTTTCTAAAAAACTAGTTATTTCTAACTAGTCTATATTGATAAGTTTCTTTTGTTCCTTTTTCTCTTCACTCTTAGGAACTGAAAGTCTTAAAACTCCATTTCTAAACTCAGCTTTTATATCACTATCAGATACATCTCCAACATAGAATTGTCTTTCGCATTTAGTGTAAGAATGTCTTTCTCTTCTATAATACTTCTTCTTAGAATTCTTTTCATCCTCACTCTTTTCAGCTGAAACTCTCAAATATCCATCGTCTAATTCTATTTTAATATCTTTTTTGTCAAAACCTGGAGTTTCCACTTCAATGACATAATCATTTCCTTCCTCAAAAATGTCACATCTCATCATTTCGTGTAATTTTCTATTAGATGGTTCAAAATCATCAAAGAAATTATCAAAGAAAATTTTGCTTGGTAACATATCTATCACATCCTTTCTTTCTGTTACATTTATAATATTACCACCATTATTAGCAATTGTCAATACCAATTGCTAATTTTATTTTATCCCTTTACATAAAAAATATTCATAAAAAAAGCAAATTTATATATAAATAGTATTTTTCGTAGATTTTTCATAAAATTTTTGTTATAATCGTATTATGAAATTAATAATAAATAATAAATATATTGATATCTATGAATGTAAAAGATTTCTAGAAAGATTAAAAGGTTTTATGTTTAAAAAAAAGATTGACCATGCCATATTTTTTAATAAATGTAATAGCATTCATACTTTTTTTATGAAATCTAACATTGATGTAATTATGTGTGACAAAAATTATAAAGTTTTATATTTTTATAAAAATTTACCTAAAAATAGAATTATATTACCAAAAAAAAATGTATACACTGTAATAGAAACACCAAGTAATTATTTTAATGTTAAAATTCACGATATCATAAAAATGGAGGAATAATGAAAATAACTATCTTAGGTTGTGGAGCATATGGACTAGCACTATCAGAAATGTTTAGTTTAAATAATTGTGATATAACCATGTGGACTATTCTTGAAGAAGAAAAAAATGAATTAGAAAAAGAAAGAACCAACAAAAGAGTTCTACCCAATTTTAAAGTAAATAAAAACATCAAATTTACTACAGATATGCAAGAGGCAATCAAAGGATCTAATTTAATAGTTATTGCTATACCTGTTAAATTTGTTAATAATGTTGTCTCACAACTAACACCTATCATAAAAAAAAGTCAACATATATGTATAGCTAGTAAAGGAATTGAGCAAGGAAGTCTATTATTTGTAAGTAGCATAGTAAATAAAGCCATAAAAACAAAAAAAATTGCTGTTATTTCCGGAGGAACTTTTGCCATAGATATGGTTACTCACGTTCCAATGGGTCTAACCCTAGCTACCAAAAATAATGCTACTGAAAAATTAATAATAAAAGCATTACAAAACAAATACTTAAAATTAGTACCAACTAAAGATATATTTGGAACAGAAATGTATGGAGCAATTAAAAATGTTATTGCCATTGCTAGTGGAATGTTAGATGGATTATCTCTACCAGAATCTACCAAATGTATGTTTATAACTAAATCATTAAATGATGTCATGAATCTAATTTATTCCATGGGTGGTAATAAAAAGACCATACTTACATATGCAGGTCTTGGAGACTTACTCCTAACGTGTAATTCTACCAAAAGTAGAAATTATTCATTAGGAAAATTATATGGTGAAAAAAAATCAAAAAAAGATATAGAATACTATATAAACAATACGACCATCGAAGGACTCTATACACTTAAATCAATACACGAATTAATCCATAAAAGCAATTTAAAAATGCACATAATTGACATCATATATGACATAATTTACAATAACGCAGAGATAACTCTACTATTAGATTACTTAACAAAGTAATCTTTTTATATTTTAATAATACTCTGAAGCTTCTTTATAACTTTCTTTTCAATCCTAGATATATATGACTGACTTATCCCCAACAATGTTGCTACATCCTTCTGTGTCGTTTCTTTTTTTCCATTTAAACCATATCTAAGTTCAATTATTTCCCTATCTCTTTTATTTAATTTTTTTATCTCCTCAGTCATAATGCTAATATCTAATTCATCATCCAATCTTTTAGTAACAATATCCGCATCTGTTCCTAATACATCTTCCAAATGAAGTTCATTTCCATCAGCATCAAAACTTAAATTATCCTCAAAACTAACTTCTCCCTTTCTTCTTTTAGTCTTTCTCAAATACATTAATATTTCATTATCTATACATCTAGAAGCATAAGTAGCTAATTTAATATTCTTATCCAATTTATAAGTATTAACCCCCTTAATAAGTCCTATAGTTCCTATAGAAACCAAATCCTCCAAATCAGTATTAGTATTATCATATTTCTTAGCTAAAAAAACAACAAGTCTTAAATTGTGTTCAATCAATATATTTCTAGCTTCAACATCTCCATCCATACTTCTTAAAACATAGTAATTTTCCTTCTCTTTACTAAGTGGCTCTGGCAATATATCTGTACTACCAACAAACAAAACAGTACTAAACTTATTAATAATATACTCAAATATTCTTTTTATCATATTATATCCTTTCTAATAATCTACTATTTAATATACAATCTACTCCATCAATTTTAACTTCATCAATCAACCCTACTAATAATTTCGTCCTCTTTCCCACTTTATCAATATTAATATATATAGGCTTTACACATTTAAGCATTGAATTACCATTAATACTGTGACAAGGAACAAGCAGTTTTTTATAGTGATTTTTAACTAACCTTTTATCAAGCAAAATTATTGGACTTCCATCATAAGGAGATATTAACTTATTACCTGTATCTAAAAAAGCCAAACAAGTAACAACTTCTTCCTTAAAATATATGCTAACTGTATAATAATTAGAATAAGTATTTTGAATCTTAATAGTACTTTTTACATATAATAACAATATCAAAGGAGCAATCAAAGATATTACCAATATATTAAAATAAAAATTATTAAAATTCACATCAACCAAATATAATAAACCACCCAGAAATATACTTGATGTATACATATAAAAAGCATTCTTTAATGTATATACTATATTTTTATAACCAAAAGAAATTATTGACATAAATAAAGAAGTAATGATAACAAGTAAAAGATTAATTATCAAATAATCACAAAATAAGTATATAACCGTAGGTATAAGTCCAATAAATCCAGATAATAATACCTTCTTAACAGATAATATTCTATTTAGAATTATAGCACTACTATAAATAACAAGAATATTAATTAAATAATTTAAAACAAAAATTATCTCTATATAACCCACTTTATCCACCCAAACAAAGTATATAACATTATAAATAAAATAAATGTCAAAAAGAAAAGAACTAATATTTTTTTATTAGTTCTTATATTATCAATATTTTAAGACTGAGCAATAGTACCAGACCACTGCATTTTGAAAGATAACCCTTGCATTGGATCAGAATTAACAGTACCAACATTTGTATGTGTATAACTATCATCTAACCAAGTATATAAATGCCAAGTATAAGTTGTCTCTGTTGTTGTACCAGCAGGAACAACTTGAGTTATTGCAGCTGAAGTACCCTTCTTTAATTCAAATGGCAAATTATTTGCTGTAGTAGCACCAGAAGTAAACGTCAACCCAGAAAATGTTCCACCACTGCTAGTAGCCATAGAATCACATGTACTAGCATTAGTTACTCCACTACCAGAAGTAGTAATCCATTTTAAACTAGAAAGATCACCTGATTCAGGTTGATAAGCACTATCTCTTAAAGTAAATGTAGTTACATTAAGATTTAATGAAGCAGTAGCATCTCTTGTCGTTCCATTCTTACATTTTAAAACGACATCATTTTTAATTATCTTTCCTGCTGTTGCCAAAGCATCATCTGCACAATTGGCTACTGGCTGTAAATTACTAGCCGTAGCAACACCAGTAGATACTCCAGTACCAGATATTGTAACATCGCAATACATACTAGAACTCAAATCTTCTACTGTAAATGTAACATTTGTTTTTTGAGCATCACTACTTGACCAAGACCAATAAGCAAATGTTGCACCACCAACTAATACTACTATCAAAGTCACTACAATTATTGATATAATTATTTTTTTTGTATCATTATTCATTATTACCTCCTATGATTGTGTTTGCTGTGCTTCTGCACTTATATAACCAGAATAAGTTTTTCCAACATGATCGTTAGAAAATGTTGCCGCATCTATCCAAAAATATACATAATAGCTAGTAGCAGATGACTGTAACGCACCACTAAAAATCTCAACTGTTCCAGATGCAGTAACTGTTCCTACATTTGAAGTTAAATCTGCACATTCTCCTTGACAAGCCTTATATTTAATTGCACCAGAAGTAGTCAGTATATCACTTGATGTAGTAGTTAATTTAATACTTAGTGTTCCATCAACTGAAGTAGAAGTTTTATTTGCACTAACAACTAAACTCCTAGCAGTACTAACCGTAGGCGATGTCAATATAGGTACATCAGAAATATCTGTCCCTTTAGTGTAATTAACAACAAAATTAGTTGAAGCACCGTTATAAGTACCACCAGTTACATTAACGGCATAAGTTAACCAAGCAAAAGTTGCCCCAGAAATCAAAGCAGCAAAAGCAATAACTCCAATAATAGTACCAATCAATTTCTTATTACTCAAAATAACTCCCTCCTATCATTATATTAACATAATACCACACAATTTATTTTTTAACAATATCTTAATTATTTTTTTAACAATAAAATCATCTTTACACATAAATGTAAACTTTTTAACTTTCTAACATTTTTTATAACATAATTCATATTAATACTATAGAATATATATAAGAGGGATAAATATGAAATTACAAGAATTACCAATAGGAAATACCCCAATAGTAGAAATAACTTACATATACAAAAATAAATTAAAAAAATTCTATGCCAAATTAGAAAGCTATAATCTAACCGGAAGTATTAAAGATAGACCAGCTTACTATATAATAAAAAAAGCCATAGAGAATAACCAACTAAAAGAAAATCAACCTATTGTTGAAGCAACAAGTGGTAACTTCGGATTAGGTATTGCAGCCATAGGTACATTACTAGGACATGAAGTTCATATATTCATGCCAGAATTCGTTTCTGAAGAAAGAAAAAAACTATTAGAACTTTATGGAGCAATTCTACATATAAATAATGATGAACATGATGCCTTTAACATAGCAATCAGAAATAGTCAAAAATTTGCTAAAGAACATAATGCTTATGAAACAAAACAATTTGAAAATATAGATAATGTAAATGCCCACTATTACACAACAGGAGAAGAAATAATAAAATCTCTAGGAAATAACATCAATTCTTTTGTAGCAGGAATAGGCTCTGGAGGAACTTTTACTGGTATAGCCAAAAGACTAAAAGAATATAACAAAAACATTAAAACGTATTGTGTTGAACCAAGTAATATGCCTATACTATCAGGAAAAGAAATATCAGGACATAGCAAAATAAGTGGCATAGCCGATGATTTTATTCCATCAATCGTAGATCAAAAATTAATTGATGGCGTTTTCTCAATTGAAGATGATGATGCTATAAATATGAGTAGAAAATTATCTAAAGAACTAGGCCTAGGTGTAGGTCTATCTAGTGGTGCTTACGCCATCGGAGCAATTCTTTTAAACGAAATAGCCCAAAATACCATAACTGTATTTAGTGATGATAATAAAAAATATCTATCGACAGAACTTACCGACAAAAATATAACTTATGATAATCCTAACTATATATCAAATCAAGTAAAATTTATAAGTGTCAAAAAGTTAAATTAATTAATCTATATAAAAAGTCTTAAAATTACAATTTACGTAATTTTAAGACTTTTTTAAACCGTCAATTCCTTTTTTCTATCAGTATTTAAAACATTATAAGCGTATTCTTGATAAATATTATCAAGTTCATCAATATTATTATATCCCTTGCTAATTAAATACATCCGTATAACATGAGATACTTCATTATTTTTATCAAAAGTATCTATCATTTTATTCCTACAATTACCATCTCTAGTAACATAAGTAAAATAACCAAAATTTGCACCCTTTAAAGAACCTACAGTCCTCTCAAAATCATATTTAGAATTCATTACATGAATAACATCAGAAAGAACTTTACTCTGTTTATCATATTTATTTAAAACATACTCAATATACTTTGCTAAACTACCACCACTTCTTAAATAAAAAATTTTTTTATCAATACAGGTGATAAATATTTATTTACCATATACATAATATTATTATTAGCAATAGTTATTGAATTAGGATTATTTATATATCTATTTATTTTAGATAAAACATCATTAAAATTAAAATTTTCTTGTACTGACATTTGCATTATAAATTCTTCTAAAAACATTTCAACTCTATCAAAATCATTATCTTTATTTTTTAGATTGTTGACATCATCAATCAATCCTTTTTTATACATAAAATCATTACAACTATCTACATGATTCATATAATCTGCAAATGTTGCATTTTCATCTAAAGATATAAGCAGTAATTCTAATATTTGTTCTTCGTTAACAATTCTTTGAGGTTCTTTAAAATTAAGTTCTTGAATATTTTTTCCTGTTATATAAGTATTTATATAATAATTTCTCAAAAACTCTTTAAAATCTTCAATTCCAACTGTATCTAACATTTGACATTGTTTTTTATAATCAATATATTTTAGTATTAATAAAGATAACTCACTATTAAAGCTCATTTTATCATCCATTGCATAAGCTATATTATTTTTTATAATTGCAAAAGGATTAGGTGGCAATAAGTTTCTTTGAATTAATTCATTATTATCAATAAAATATTGGATTCTACTAGCATCCTTTTTATTATATATCCTTAAAACTATATTATCAAATCTAGGATGTTTTCCAATTTTTGATACATTATAAATATTATTTCTTGCCATGAATTCAAATAGTTCATTAGCACAATCATACACAAATTATGGATTAACAGGTATATACATTTTAATTCCATCACATAATTCAATATCGGCATTATTTAAATTAACAAATTGACAAAAGTATGGCCATTTAGGATCAACATAAACATTAATATTTGGTTCATTTTGAAAATGATTAATCCAATATGGAAATATATTAGATAAGTCAATATCTCTATATTCTTGTGGCACACCTATTCTTACCAAATATGAATATATATTTGAACTTGTTAAAGAGGTATTTTTTGAAATATAAGCCATTTGCTTTAAAAATTTATCACATTCATTTAATCTATTCATCGCTTAATTCTCCAAATTTATATTCCATAGTATCTTCTAAATCTCTATTATCAGCATCTGTTTCATATATAGGATTGTCATCAACAGGCAATTCCACATCTTCATTATTTATTTTTACTTTCATTATTTCTCCTTTTTAAAACAAAATATTTACAATCAACAGCACAATTATTTTTTAAATAATTATCTAAGTATTTATAGTTGTTTAAATCTTTTACTTTCTTATTTTTTTCATCATAAAATCCTTTTAATCTAAGTTTACCATATGCAATATCTCCAACAATATAATCATAATCATTAAAATAATCCGTACACTTTTCAATAAATTCATCTTTATCAAAAGCATCTCTATAATTTTTAACAATATCATATTTAATATTATTTACTTCAATCATTATTACCTCCTAATCATTAGTAAAAGCCGACTTAATTTGATTATATTTATTAACACTACTACGAACATTCCAAGTCATTACTCCACCATTAAGCCCAGCATCATTAAGACCTCTTATTTGATCTGCAATTTTACTTGCATCATAAACAACGGTAGGATTCCAATGTGGCGTATCATAAGCCGTAATCCATGTTCTTGCAATAGCTGGTGTAGGAATTTCTTTTTGCCTTGCAGCAGCCGTTTTACCCCAATTATTCATTGTTTGATATGGATTATTCCATCTAACGGGATTATTATCAAAATGATCAGTATATGGCATAGCACTAATTACATCAACAATATTTGATATAGCAGGCCAATATTGACCATAAGCAGTAACATAAGTATTAGAACACTCTCCAAAAACATCTACTGAAAAATAAACATTAGCCTTATGTATTTGATCTGCAGCATAGAACAAAAAGTTTTGAATAGCTTCAGCCTTTTCCTCATCATATTTATTTTTAAAATCAGTACCACCAGAAGTAGACATCTTATAAGCATCTTCAGGAAACCTAACATAATCAAATTGTATCTCATTAAATTTCATTTCTCTAGCAGCTTCAAGTGCCAAATTAACATTATACTCCCAAGCCCCTCTACTATAAGCTGATGGCCACAACCTACTCGAAGAACCAGAAACAATACAATCCTCCGGATGATCTTTCCCATAATGTGAATCATTAAATACAACAATCCTACCTATAACATAAAAACCAGCATCTTTAATTTTCTTTATAGCATTTTGATAATCACTAAAACTATTTATAGCGTTTTTATACGCCGTAGGAGAATATTCACGTGCCACATTCGAATCATAAGCAAGAACACCATCCTTAATATCAACAACCATAGCATTAATACCAGTATTCTTAGCCAAATCAATATATGTATCAACATTCTTAATAACACTACCATTTAAATATATTGCATTAGCTTTCTCCAACAACTTATTATCATTAAAATTAGGTTTATTATAAGGATAATAATCTAATGAACTAGCCTTACCACCATATAATTCTCTAGAATATTTTCTATCTTTATGAGTATCATATACACCATTTTCATTATAAACTTCCTTAGCCTCTTCCAAAGTATCAACTAAATACTTAGAATATACCCAACCTGATATATCATCTATTTTTATTTTATACATATTAACAAATCCATTATCATCTATCTTATCATAATCTAATATATCTAACTTATTTCCCTTCTTAATAAAAGATTCAATCTTTGCATCTTCATTATTTTCATATACCGTAACAGAAGTTCTAACATACTTTTCTTTCTCTAAAACAACATCTTTTTTATTCTTAACAACATTATCATTTAAAACGTAGTATTCCTTATCATTATACTTTATTTTTAAATATTCTAAATCATTAATAACTTTTATTTTATCATTTGAAGTAACCTCACTACCCCTAACAATTTTATCAACATCATTCAAAGTCTCATTTTCTTCATCATATGAATATAACAAAACATTATTAGTATTAGAAGCCATATAATAAGTATTAGTTATTAATACATCTTTTGTTTTAGATATAATCTTAATTAAGCCAACTATTAACAATATAAATATAATTAAAACAATAACTAATCTTTTAACCTTTAACTTTCTTTTTTTCTTTCTCTTTCTCACTACTTCTCTACTCATTAAATATCACCATATTTAGTATAACACAATAATATATTTTTTACTAACTAATTTAAAAAAATATTACACAAAAAAACAGAGCTATATCATAATTAACTCTGTCTCTTTATTTTGTTCTGTAACAATAATATTTTTCACACTTTTATTTTCTTTTACAAGTCTATCCTTTAATGTATTTAAAGCTAATTCCTTAGTATTATTTTCTTCAGATAAATGTGCCAAAAATATATACTTAGTCTTAACACCTATAAATTTAGTTAAATATTTAGCTGAATCATAATTAGACAAATGTCCCTTATCCGATAAAATTCTTTGCCTAAGTTCAAAAGGATAAGGTCCATTATTAAGTAATTCAACATCATGATTACTTTCCATTATATATACATCTTTATTTTCTAACAAATCAAAATACTTTTTATTAATATATCCCGTATCTGTTATATATACTAAAGATTTACCATTATTACTAAGCACATAACCAACAGAACCCTTAGCATCATGACTAGTACTTATAACATCTATCACTAAATCATTAATAGTAATTCTACCCTCTTCTATAAACTTATAATTAATAATATAATCTAAATTATCATGCATAGGCTCTGTCATATAAATAATAGCACTAGTTTTTTTCTGTAAAACTTTAAGTCCATTAATATGATCAGAATGAGTATGTGTAAGTAGTATAGCATCCAACTTATCAGTAGATACCCCAATACTTTCTAATTTACTAATTATATATTTAGCGCTATTACCTGCATCAATTAATATCTTAGATTTATCTGTTTCTATATATGTAGTATTACCTTTACTACCAGATGATAAAACCTCTATTTTCATCAGTATAAACTATAAGGGTTCACGTGATACCCCCCTCCATAAGGTGGACTACCTATCCATACTCCAAAATGTAAGTGTGTACCAGCTACAGAATTAGAACCATAAGCAGGTATAGGATAAACATTACCCGTATTACCCATCGTTCCTATTTTTTGACCTCTAGATACCGTTTGACCAGGTCTAACATAAACTTTATCCATATGCATATATACCGTATAATAGCCTCTAACATTATGATTAATTATAACATTATTACCAGCCTTACCATTACAATTTAAGTCCCCAACAACACATCCTGTTCCAATTGACTCCACAGTCCCATTATTAGCAGCATAAATAGCAGAACCATGACCAACATATATATCTATAGCATCATGAAAAGATCCCCATCTATAACCATAACCTGAAGAAATAGTATAAGGTTTAGATGTAGGCCAAGCCCAATATGACAAATCAGCAACATAAGGAATATATTTATCTCCTTTAACTAAAATTTGACTAAGAGAAGGTTTAATTTCAATAGAACCTACCAAAGCAACATCCACTAACTGACCATTTATATATTGATATTTTCTAGTAACTTTATCAAGACCATCTTCTCCATCTCGCTCAACATAAGAATATCCCACAACCAAATCACTATCATACTTAATATCCGTAGCATACTTATGAACTTCAAAAGCAACACCATGTTTTTCAACCACTATAGACAAAACAGGATTAATTAACCCAACATTAACAACTTGACCCTCATAAAGTAAATTATTTTCACTAGTAAAATTTGTATTAGCAATTAAAAATTCCTGAGTATTAAGTTTATTAGCCATAGCAACATCAGCAATAGTATCTCCATATTTAACAACATAAGTATCTTGTTCCTTAGTAGTACCATATAATAAATATTTAGTTAAATCATCTGCATTAACAAATATCTTTTCATCTGTTGAAATATAATCTTCCCTATAAGTTACTTTTTCTTTAATATAAATACTTTCAATAATCTCACCAACATCAACAATCTCTTCTTGACTAGATGTCATAAATTTATCATAAACTTCTTCATCAACAAAAGCTTTAATTAATTTTAATATAGCCTCATCAAATATATCTTTATTTAACACATTTATTACTAAAGGATCTTTTTCTTCTTCCTTAGAATAAGTAATAGTTACCTCTATACCTTTTATAGTAAAATTCTTAGTATCTACCAAATCTCTATATATTTTCTCATTAGAATCAATCTTATCATCATAAGTAATTGTCTTTTTAATCTCAACACCCTTAGGAGTATATATAGTATCCACATTATATTTTTCTTTCAATTTATTCTCTTGTTCATTTATATATCCATTAAAATCATCAACAGAAGATACAACCCCTATCTTTTTACCATCCAAATAAACAGCATAAACTTCCTTAGGATTATTCTTAATAAATTTAATGTTATTACCAAGTAATATAACAGACAAAGACAAAACAATAGTAATTAATACTAGCCCTATAGTCCATTTATTTTTCACTAGTTCCACCATCCTTTTTAAGAGATAAAAAAGTTGAAGTTTTTTTCTTAAATAACATATCAATAACTGCCGTAGGACCATTACGATGTTTAAGTATTATTAACTGTATAGCTGAAGGAATACTATCATCGTTAGGAACATCAGAAGACACCTCTGGAGCATGAAGAGCAGCAACTATATCAGCATCCTGCTCTATAGCACCAGATTCTCTCAAATCACTAAGAACCGGTTTCTTTTCTTCTCTTTTTTCAACACTTCTTGATAATTGTGACAAAGCAATTACGGGCACCTCTAATTCTAATGCCATAGTTTTTAACTTTCTTGATATTTCAGACACTTCCTGTTGTCTTGCGCCAGCATACCTATTAGATGATTCAATCAACTGCAAATAGTCAATAATAACCAAGCCAAGTCCCTCACCTTGTGCTGATAATCTTCTACATTTAGCCTGAATTTCACTAGCCGTTATTCCACCAGCATCATGAAAATAAATATTAGTATCAGCCAAAATTGCCATAGCTTCATTAAGTCTACGATAATCTTCATTTTCAAGTCTACCAGTTTGCAATTTCTTATTATCTATTTGTCCCAATGAGCTTATCATACGAAGTACCAACTGTTCAGCAGGCATTTCTAAGGAAAACACAGCAATATTTTTCTTAGTAGTCTTAGCAGCATTAACAGCAATATTTAAAGCAAATGCCGTTTTACCAACAGCGGGACGAGCTGCAATTATTATAAGTTGCGTAGGATGCAAACCTTCTGTAACGTAATCTAAATCTTTTAACCCTGTAGTTAATCCAGTAATTTTACCCTTATTTTTAACTAACATATCCAAATCTTTTTGTGTCTTATCTAAAACATCTCTAATATTTCTAAATTCAGTAGTTCTTCTTGTCTTAGACACATTCAATATCTCTTTTTCAGCAAGTTCTACCAAAGAAGAAACATCCACCTCATCTTGATTAGCATTCTTAATAATTTCAGTAGATACTTCAATCATTTTTCTCAAAGTATATTTTTCTAATACTGTTGATATATAATATTCAATATTAGCACCAGTAGAAACACTATCTGTTATTTCTGATAAATATTCTACACCACCAACTTGATTTAACAACTTCCTATCAACAAGAGCTGTCGTTACCGTATTTATATCAACAGGCTCTTTTCGATCATATAAATCTTTAATAACCTCAAATATTTTAGCATTCTTATCTAAATAAAATGCTTCCTTATATACCTCTTCACAACCCTTTTGTAAAGAAGAATAAGACCAAAACATAGAACCAATAATACCTTTTTCAGCATCTATATTATTTGGTAATCCTTTATTATTCATTAAGTTCACCTACTTACTTTTTAATTCAATTTCTAATTCAGCAATAACTCCCTTATATAATTCTATTTTTACTAAATGACATCCCAAAGTATTAATTGGCATATCCAATTTAACTTGTTTCTTTAAAATATTATATCCAAGTTTATTAACACTATCAACAATTTGTTTAGAAGATATAGTCCCAAAAACTTTACCACCAACACCACTTGATACATCATAAACTATTTTTTCTTTCTCTAATTTATCTTTTAACTTTAAAGCAGAATCTTTTAAATTACTTTCCCTCATTTCATTATTTTTAATATCTGTATCAAGTCTTTTACTACTTTCTTTAGTATATTTAACAGCATACCCATTCTTAATCAAAAAATTAGTAGCATATCCATCAGATACCTCTTTTATTTCATTAATTTTACCTTTTCCCTTTAAGTCTTTTATAAAAATAACTCTCACACAATCACTCCCATTCCAACAACATAAAAATAATCAGATTTTTTATGTAATATTATTGTAACATAAAATTATAATTATGTCATTAAAATATTATTATAGAGTAATATATATAATAATGATTTTTATTGATATTTTCTATACAATATTATATAATTAGTTAGTACAGGAGATGATTAAATGATTGTTCAATTATATAAGAAAATAAGAAACTTATTTTATAATAAAAAAAACAAATGGAAACAATTCTATACAAAAACACCAGATAAAATCAAATATGATACTGGTTCATTAATAGATGCTGTTATGTTATCAGCTACCATGTACCCAAACAATGTAGCAATTGACTACTACAACGTCCAATTCACTTATAAAGAATTAATTGATGAAATAAAAAAATGTGCTAAATCACTTAAAAGATTAGGAATAAAAGAAGATGACGTTGTTACTATATGTATGCCAAACACTCCAGAATCTGTAATAATGTTCTATGCCATAAATATGGTTGGTGCCGTTGCTAACATGATACATCCACTATCTAGTGAAAAAGAAATAGAATTTTATCTAAACAAATCTAAAAGTAAAATCATTTTAACCATAGATATAACTTACTTCAAGGTAATGAGTGTAATAGAAAACACTAAAATAGAAAAAGTAATTGTCACTTCTGCCACAAAATCAATGGGACTAATCATAGATTGTGCTTACTGGCTATTTAAAGGCAGAAAAGAAGTATCAAAAGATGATAAAGTATTAACGTGGGACAAATTTATAAAAGCCGGAACTTACTATAATGAAGAATATTATATTAAAAGAGATGCTAAAGATTTAGCCATAATACTTTATAGTGGTGGAACAACTGGTAAACCAAAAGGAATTATGTTATCAAATCTATCATTCAATGCTGGTGCTATTCAAAGTAGATATATGTCAGATACTATGAAACCTGGCAATTCTTTTCTTACAATACTACCTAATTTTCACGCCTTTGGTATAGGAATTAGTACACATACTCCACTATATAATGGTATGCGAATTATTTTAGTACCAAAATTTGACATAAAAAAATTTGGAAAAATAATAAAAAAATATAAACCTAACGTTATTGCCGGAGTACCATCATTATATGATGCGCTAACTAAAACAAAGTTAAATAAAAAAGATTTAACATGTCTTACACTAGCCGTATGTGGTGGAGATGCCATAACAACTGAAAACAAGAAAAAAGTAAATGCTTTTCTTAAAGCCCATGGTTCCAAAACAGACTTAAGATGCGGATATGGCCTTACAGAATGTGCTGGTGCTTGTTGTCTATCACCAGAAGGAATGGAAAACAAAAAAGATATTATTGGTATTCCTTTTCCAAACTGCACATATAAAATAATCAATCCAGAGACACATAAAGAATTAGGAATAGATGAAGATGGAGAAATATGTATAATAGGACCAAACGTTATGTTAGGATATTTAAATGAACCAGAAGAAACAGCTAACACATTAATAAAACACACAGATGGAAAAATATGGTTACATACAGGAGATGTAGGTTGTATCGATAAAGATGGATTATTATATTTCAAATCCAGAATCAAAAGAATGTATATAACAAACGGTTATAATGTATACCCAAGTTATATTGAAGAAATACTAAAACAACACGAAAGTATATACATGGCAGCTGTAATAGGCATACCTCATCCATATAAAGGAGAAGTAGGAAAATGCTTTATTGTCCTAAATGAAGGATTAAAACCTACATTTGAAATCAAAAAAAGTATAAATAAACACCTAAAGAAAAACCTAGCATCATACGCCATTCCAAAAGAATTCGTCTACGTTGATTCCTTGCCTATGACATTAGTAGGAAAAGTATCATATAAAGATTTAAAATAAAAGTAGGAGGCACATGAAAAAAATTATAACCAATTTCTTGAATGACATAAAAAAAGAAATAGAAAATACCAAAAAAGAAAAAAGTATAAAAAAACAAATACCAAATTTGTTAACACTAACAAGAGGAATATCGCCTATTATTATAATACCAACCCTATTATCAAATAATATTAAATTAGCTATAATCGAATTAATAATATTTGCCTTAACTGACTTGTTTGATGGAAAAATAGCCAGAAAATATAACTGTATATCAGAATTTGGAATTAAATTAGACTGTGTATGTGACAAAATATTTGTAATAGGATTAATTATCCCATCAATTGCCAAATACCCTATATTGCTCATAAATTTACTTTTAGAATTTGCGATAAGTTACATTAATCTACAATCAGAAGCAAAAAATAATAAACCAAAATCTACAATGAATGGAAAAATAAAAACAGCTCTATTATTTACTAGTTTAATATTAACATACATACCAAAACTAGATTTTAAAATAATATTTATTGCTATACTAACAACCTTGATAGCACAAATATCTGCACTAAATGAATATAGAAAAATAGATAAAGAAAAAGATAGAAAAAAAGAAAAAACAACAAAGTAATTATTAAACTACTTTGTTGTTTTTATTTTTGAATAAAGAACACTAACTTCTTTATTAGTAAGCTTACGATATTCACCTACACGTAATCCTACCAAACCTAAATCAGCATATTTTTCCCTTTTAAGTTTTAAAACATCATATCCCAATACTTTAAACATATTCTTTACTTGATGATTCTTACCCTCATGAATAGTTAATACAACAATAGATTTATCCGTTTTTTTATTATAACTCTTTAATTTTACTTTAGCTGGATAAGTCTTGTTTCCATTAATAATAACACCATTACGTAAAGTTTTAATATCTTTTCCCGTAACAAGACCATCAACTTTAACAACATATGTTTTTTCAATGTTACTAGATGGATGCATTAACTTATTAGCAAGTTCCCCATCATTAGTAAGTAAAAGAACCCCTGTCGTATCATAATCCAGTCTACCAATTGGATATATTCTTGCATCAGTTTCAATTAAATCAACAACCGTTCTTCTACCACAAGGATCACTTACAGAAGATATAACACCCCTTGGTTTATTCAAAATATAATACTCATAATTCTTATTTTTATCTAAAACATCACCACAAACAGTAATAACATCTTTCTTAGTAACTTTAGTACCTAATTCACGAACAATCTCTCCATTAACTTTAACCTTACCATCTAAAATTAATTTTTCAGCTTCTCTTCTAGAAGCATATCCCAAATTAGAAATAACCTTTTGAATTCTCTCCATATATAACACCTCTCAAAACATTAATAAGATTATATATCATATAAAGAAAATAAGCAACTTATACATTATTTTTTACATTCAATAATTGAATGTACAACATTATCTTTATCCTTAATCAAAAATTGTATACTATCAACTTTATCTTTTCTTAAAACACAAACATCTTGACCATATTTAATTTCTTTCTTATATATAATTCTAAATTTATCAAATTCCTCATCAAAATCCATCAACTCTGCAATCAAATCAAGATAATTTAAATTATGCATATGACCATTAATATCCATATCACTTTTTCTAATCTCTACTTTTTTACTTATATCAAAATTTTCTTCTTCTTCTATTCTTCCAAGTTCTGAAACTTTTATAGCCTCTTTTTGTTCAGGAGAATATATATCCACATATTCCTTTGTAACAGGTACAATTTGTTTAGTCAAAAGGTTAATAACAATCCACTTTGATGTTGCATTAACACACTTCTTACCATTAATATATATTTCAAAATCTTTATATGCAAATTTTGAATTAGAATACTTAGCCCATGTTCTGACTTCTATTTCATCATTATACTTAGGTCTTTCTAAAATTTCCAAATTCCACTCCACTAAAACCCATGTTAATTTATTTTTATATATTTCTTCAATACCTTGATTAATATCAATAGAATGTAAAGATGCCGTATTCTCAAGACATTCTAATATAGCTTTATTTTTCATTTTAAATTTTTTATTTACTGAATTTATTCCTACTAAAAATTTATGTTTATATATCATATTTTCTCCATTCTAATATTACATAACATATTCTACTCACACTCACAATCAACTATACTACAAAGTAAAAGAAAAAGCAACCAATCACTTTTTAATAATTAATAAAATTATGATTAATTTATGATAATGTCTT